>CAYQPO010000007.1:0-13227 GCA_964420015.1 uncultured Candidatus Saccharibacteria bacterium | reverse complement strand
GACTGCAGCCACCCGTAGGTGTATGGACCGTGTCTCAGTTCCATCGGTGGGGGTCACCCTCTCAGGTCCCCTAGGCGTCGTAGCCTTGGTAGGCCGTTACCCTACCAACTAGCTGATGCCCCACAGGCCGCTCAAAGAGCGCTGACCAATTTTACTTGGCCCCTTTAGAGTTACCTCACCATCTGGGATTACCCCGCGTTTCCACGAGCTATACCAGACTCTTCGGTGCGTACCTGTGTATTACTACCTCGTCTGCCGGTTGCCCAAGTATTGCTACCAGAGCCCCCTTGACTTGCATGCCTTATCCACGCCGCTAGCATTCACCCTGAGCTAGGATCAAACTCTGATTAATTTTCAGAATTTATTTTCCGAAGCTCGATGAACACCCTTCGATGCCGCTTGCGCGGCCCTCAGGGTCGCTGACTAAAGTCAGCGAACGGAACAAGAGAAAGATATGCTTCCTCCTGTTTTTGTTACTTGTTTGTAACAGTGTTTCTTTTTTGCTCACTTACTATTTAATTGTCAAAAAAACGCCCGCGCTCCCGGCAGGCGTCTTTCTTTGGTTAAAGATAGATACCACCTAAAGGCGATTACCAGCCATTATATAGGGCTACGCATCGAAGTCAACCCCGACGATTCTGTCGGGGCCCCGACCGCCCAAGGCGCGTCGGGAATGAAGCAAATCAGGCTTTTGTAAGCCGTTGCCCCAAAACAACAAAGCCCCAAACTACGAGGTTTATGAGCGCGTAATAAACGGGGAAAGCCAAGTTCGCAAGATCGATTTTGATAGACGAAACAGCGCTCAAAATACCCACAACCATGAGCAAGAACCACAACAGAGCCGTCTCAGAACCGGGCTCTTTATAAGTTTTTACTAACGTTGGAATGTAGGCAATGAAGTCCGCCGCTATCGCAAAGAAAATAGCCACAAGAGGGTTCTGGGTGACTTGCCACAAGAGCAAGGCTAACAATGATAAAGAGAGGCAGACTGTTTCTACCGTGCCAAACTTTTTATATCCATATCCAAAGACTCCCAATCCTACAATAGTGATATTTATCACTGTCGCGCTTACCAAAAGGAGTAATGACCACGAGGCTCCCGCGCTCCATTGCGCGGCAAGCGCTATTAAGACCTCAAGTGTCCAAATGCCCCACGAAACAACATTGGGTAATGTACGCCGAGCAAGTGTGTCTCGGACGTAGGGAACAATAGCTATTATTTGCAGTAGACCTGAAAAAATCCCTACAACTGCGTGCCCATACATAAAATGCACTGTAGCACCAAAAAAAGGGCCGGCGGCAAGCCGGCGGCCCAAGTTGAATACGCCACGCGGGAGGAACACTCTAACTATCCCCCATTTCTCCCCCTTTTGCCAACAGGGTTATCCACAGCAAAATCGAAGCAGAGCGTGCCCCGAGTTCCCTTTGTCGAGGACTAACTCGCCCTTCCCACCACACTTGCGATAGCCTATAGAATATGGTCTATTTGGGACGCTGAGTCGTTGACCAGCGCCCGCCACGGTGGTGATGGGCTAACTACTGGCGTTGCCAGAGGAGGTTCCTTATGAAATTCGATGTACACGAAGGTCTTGCGACTATCAGACTAGAGGGTCCCGTCTTCGTCGGGACGACAGGCGATAAGGGAAAGGATGGCGAATTCTTCCCGCATCTTGGAACTCACATGAACGGGTTTCGCTTTGCCCCCAAAGAAGGGGATGCGGGGATTATCGTGTTCGATCGCAAAATCGTTAAAGAGCGCCGAGCCCTCTCTCCTTCCTACATTCACTACTGGTGGAAAAAGGGCCAGCTGCAAGTGAGGGAGGACCTGCCGCGTAAAGTCGCGAATAAGGTCTATCACTTCGATCCCGATTGGGGTCTTATCGCACACGGCGAAGATGGCTGGGGAAACACTTACTACACCTATCGAACTTTACACGTAGAGGAGCATCTAAAACAAGTTCCCCTGATCGAATTCCTGAAGTTTCTCGAGGGCAAGCTCAGCAGTGCTGAGCTCGACAAAACGATCATCACGGGCTAACGTCTCTGCGACTGTAAAATTGACCCGCCGGCATTCGCCGGCGGGTTTTTTTATTGCAACTATGCCGCAACAAGGATTTTCCCTGCGCGGAGTGTTGAGGCAATGTCTTTCTTTGAAAGCTGTGTCGAGGCGAACAAAATTTCAATGCCTAATACTTTTCCTTTTTTGTCGACATCAGCCAAAACCCACTCGCTTATATGGCGGGTCTTACATACTTTGCCTTTGTTGAGACTGATGCGCATCGCGTCTGCCTCTTTATCGTAAGTCACTTTCATAGGTAGTATGCGGTGATTATAACATAAGCGTTCTTTCCTGTCTGACGAGCGATCACTTTGAGTCTTTTTGATCCAAACGAACGAGTGTAAGCATGCGCGTCTTCTTTAGCTTCCTCGATCTTTTGTGGAGACCTCAATACATCGGCAACTCTAGATGCCGATATTTTTCGCTCCATCATACTAACTTGCGCATGATGGGTGAATCGTAATTTCATACAAACTACTTTTTTTGCAAGCGCTCCCAGAGCACCAAAAGCGGGCTTGCAAGGAAGATCGACGAATAGGTCCCCGCGATCATGCCCACAATGAGCGTGAGGGCAAAAGTCTTGGTCGTTGCCGGACCCAAAATAAACAGCGCTGCGAGCACGATGATTACGGTGAGCGAGGTGTTGATCGAGCGAGCGATCGTTTGGCGAATTGAGCGATCGACCACGTAAGCAAATCCCTCATGCTTGCCCAGTTCGATATTATGCCGCAGATTCTCGCGGATGCGGTCGAACACCACGATCGTATCGTTGATCGAAATACCGAGAATGGTGAGTAGCGCGACGATAAATAGTGCGTCCACCTCGGCACCCACAAAATGGCCAAGTGCTGCAAAGAGCCCCGCTGGTACCAAAATGTCGTGCAAGAGCGTGATGATCGCTACGATGCCATACTTCCACGAAGCGACCGGTTTGGACACTCCGCGAAACGCAAACGCAATAAACGCGATGATGCACAGCACCACGAGCGCGATCGCGATCCATGCTTTTTGCAAAAGTTCCGCACCAATGGTCGGGCCGATGGTGGTAAATTGGTCTTCTTGCAGCGTGCCGAGGCCCGAGAGCACCGTCTCTACCTGGTTACGCTCATCATTACTGAGCGCACGAGTACGTAAAATGTAGCTCGAAGTTCCTGCCGGTTGCACCCGCACTTCGCCAAGCTGCAAGGGAGCCACGATCGCCTCAACTTTTTCTACCGTAGGACGGCCTTGGGGATACGTCACCTGCAAAAGCGAACCACCCGCAAGATCGATACCGGGTTTGAGCCCCCAAAGCAGGAGCGCAACGACCGCGGCAGCACTCAGGAGCGCCGGGAGGATAAAAAAGTAGGTAAGATTTTTTGAGACGTGCATATTATTTATTCAAACCCGAACGCATCAAGAAGCGCCCCAGAGCTGTCTTGCCTGAGAGCCCAAGCGCCAAGAGGAAGGTGCGTGAAATGGTAATCGCCGAGAGCATCGAGACCAACACGCCGAGCCCAAACACGAGCGCAAAACCCTTAATGAGCGACGTGGCAAACCAAAAAAGAATAACCGCAGCGATGATGTGTGCAATGTTAGAGTCGCGGATCGCGAGCCACGCGCGCGCAAACCCGTGGCGGATTGCTTCTTGTGTTCCTGCACCTTGCGCGAGTTCTTCTTTCATACGCTCAGCAATAAGAATGTTGGCATCTACTGCCAACCCCACCGAGAGGATAAAGCCGGCGATGCCGGCGGCGGTCAACACCACCGGGACGAGCTTAAAGAGCGCGAGCATGAGCACGGTATAAATTACCAGCGAGACCACCGCAACCATACCCGGCAGGCGGTACCAAAGGATCATGAAGAGCGTAAGAACAACAAACCCGATCAGGCCTGCAAAAACGCCTGCATGGAGGGCCTCAGAGCCGAGTGTGGCACCAATCGTTTGAGTCGAGTCGAGCGCAATGGGGAGCGGCAGGGCACCGAGGTTCAAGTTGCGCACCATGTCGCGCGCGGCAGCCGCGGTAAAATTGCCGCTGATGATTGCCGTGCCATCGGTGATCTGGCTTTGGATCACTGGAGCTGAGAGGAGTTTGCCGTCGAGAAAGATCCCGAGCTCGCGTCCAACATTTTTGGTGGTGATATCGCCAAAGAGCTTCTTGCCATCCTGATTAAAGTCGACACGTACCACGGGCGCCTGGACCCCTTGTGAGCCATTACCAAACTGGAGTGTCGCGTGCGAAAGGTATTCACCGGTAAGTCCTGTGTCTTGAAACGAAGAGGCAACGGGGTTGTTGTTTGCATCAACCACCTTCTGCTCTTGACCTTGCTTAACCAATTTAAACTCCAACGTCGGGGTCTCGCCAATAGTCTTGATCGCTTCATTGATGTCGGTCACGCCGGGGAGCTCTACCACCAATCGGTGCGCGCCACCACCTACTACCCCGCCCTGCTCGAGCTGCACGACCGGCTCACCAACGCCGAAGGCGTTGACCCGCCGCTCGATCACCTGCTGGAGTGCTACGAGCGCATCGGGCAAATCGGCAGCAGCGACCTTGGTGGTGTCGACGGTGTATTCAAGATGAGAGCCGCCTGAGAGGTCGAGGCCGAGTTTAAAATCAAAACGGCCTTGCCCAGCCTGCCCTGAGCTTGTCGAGTGGGTCGTGGCGTATACAAAAAAACCAACCGCTGCCGCGGCAACAAGCACCACCACCGACCAGTACCGTATGGCGAACATGACAAGTAGCCTACCAAAAAGACACCTTTTGGACAATGCCCGAGCTTGGGCGTAGGATGGGTTTGGGACAACCAGTACAAGGAGCTGAACTCATGCCGATAAGACTCGGCTACCAATCAGACGAGGAGCGCAATCGAGGCCAGAGTAGGCTGATGCTCGAAGCAATGATCGAGATCGTAATGCGTCGCTCGTCCTATGAGATCGAACAGCAGCACACGCTCATTGGCCGCTTCTACAACTCGACCGAGGCCACGATGCAGGGCATGCGGCCCGACCAGGCCGCGTATCGCAAGCTTTTTGTCAGAGCGCTTGGCGAGCAAGAGGCAACGCGATTCCTCACCGAGTTCAACGCGGCGGTGATCGAGCTCAAAAAGGACCTCAAAAAGAAGCCGAACGCCTTGCTACGCTTTAGCGAGGCAGAAAAGCGCCACATCGTTGCCTCGCTCACCACACTCAAGGAGGCCACCGCACATTACGGCGGCTTCTTTATTCCATCCCCCGGATCGTTGCACCCGCGCGTAAACACGCACTTGTGCACCGGCCGATAACACGGAGAACGACATGCCTTCGCTGTCTACGGCAATCGCTGTGCATCGAGCGGTTGACCACAAACGTGCACATCAGTACCGAATGATGCTCTCCAGTATCGGCGAGCGTCACCGCCTTGAGTGCCTCTCCAAACTCCTGGCCGGCGAAGACATCGCCGACCAGGATTATCTGCAGCGCACACTGCAGGATATGCTTGAGGTTTTTGGAACAGCACGACAGGGATTTGAGTTTCTCAAGAGCCCGCGGGCGACCGAGGTGCTGTTGTGGAACAAGGACGAGGTGCAACAGGCAAAATATGCCTTGCACTTCGAGAAACTCCTGGGCGAATTCGAGCGCGCCGAGCGGATCGTGCGGGCAATCGAGCTTGCCGTGGCGGGCTACCAAGCTGCACTCGCTGCTTACGACACCGCGGCGATAAGCTTCGAATCTCCAGAGTCCAAAGTGGAGGTTCAACAGCTCACTGCCGAATGGGCGCAGATGGCCTGGCATTTCCGAGTCCTGCCACAAGAAGGTGACGACTTCGAAGAATAAGTGGTACAAAGCGCTCAAACAAAAACCCCGGCAGCGATGCCGGGGTTTTCTACTTCTTCGAACGACGCACCGCTTCAGGGACAAAGCTTTCATAGACTCCATCGGTGTAATAAAACGCGTCGAAGGAGGAATATTTGTAGTGGTAGCCGCGCTCGCGGGTAAGTTTAGAGCCATCAACCGCGATGGGGTAGCTGTAGCTGCGCCACGCACCCTTGCCGGTCGGCACCTTGCCGCGCGTAAGGTGCCAAAACACAAAGAACGCCGCCCGCACCATCCATGGCGCCACCATGATGGTGCGCTTGTCTACCGCGCGGGCCATTGTCTCGCCAAACACCGCTTTGCCCGGCGGGCACATATTGTAGAGCTCAAAACTTTGGTGAGTAGGATCGAGCGCGAGCAGCTCGATAATGCCGACAATGTCATCTTCGTGGACAAACTGACGTAGCCACTTTGGTGTTACTGGCACAAAACTTACCATTGCAGAGATGAGCCGATAGATAAACGAATCTTTCATCTGTCCCGCGAGCGTTGCCTGCAAGCCAAAACGGATGCGCATATAACGCCCGCGTGGGCCAGTAATCGCAGCCGGGCGCACGGAAGCAACATTGATACTTTTATTTGCGCGCGCAGCATATTTTTCTTTAAGCATCTCCTCGACTACTCTTTTTTCTTCGGCGTACGCATAGACACTTCTGCGAAATGGCTCTGCTTCGATATAGAAGTGATCGGTCGAATTGTCGGCAAACGCGCCGTAGGAAGCAACGGTTGAAAAATAAATCAGTCGTGTAACGCCGCTCCCCTCCGCAAAGCAATAGTCAAACACTTTTTCTGAGCCACCAATATTCCACAGACGCTCGGTCTCTTGCTTGCCATACATTTCGCGAATCTGCCAGGCAGTGTGAATTACAATATCAGGTTTGTGTTGTGCAACTTCTTGCTCCCAATCGTCTGCAGTGTTTTTTTGTATATAGATGAGCTTTCGCTCGTTTGCCAAGCTCTCAGGCAGCGGCTCTTTATCGAGCCCGATTATTTTCTCAACATCATCACGTTTAGAAAACTGTTGCACAAGCATCGCTCCTACGTAGCCTGCCGCACCAGTTATAAAAAGTGTGTGTTTCATAGCGTTAAGCAAAGCGGAAGAACATGCGTTTAAAAGTCTTGAGGGCGATCACCAAATCGAGCGCGAGCGAACGGTTCTTGATGTAAAAGAAGTCGTACGCGAGCCGTACCTTGGTCTCTTCGATAGACTGCGGCGAGAGCTTGCCCTGCTCGTACTGCTGGTTGATCTGCGCCCAGCCAGTGATCCCCGGCTTAACCGCATAGCGTACATTATAGTAAGAAATCGCATCCGCAAGACGCTCGCCCAACCCCTCGATGTCGTTGCGCGGGCCAATGAGTGAGAGTTCCCCGCGCAAGATGTTTATAAATTGAGGAAACTCATCGAGCGATGTTTTGCGCAAAAAACTGCCCACGCGGGTAACTTTATTTTCACTCTCGCCTTGCCAAGCGCCACGGTCGCTGTAGCGCATACTGCGAAATTTATACGCAACCATGCGTGTGCCGCGCAGGCCAATGCGTGTTTGCGCAAGAAACACCGGACCGGGGTACTCCAGTTGGAGTGCGAGCGCCACGAAGGGCGCCGCGATGACCGTGACCAAGCCCATGAGTACGCCACCCACAAGGTCGACCACGCGCTTGCCAAGTGCATACAATCCACCGCCCTCGATCGATACATTTTTGATAAACCACTCATAGCGCAGCATCGAGAGTGGCACGCGGTCGAACACCTCGCCGTAGACTGCATAAAAGTCTGCAAACTGCACGGGGCGCTCGCCAAAGGCAAGCTGGTACAGCTCCGGCAAGACCGCGCGCAGCGAGTCGTCTTCGGCGTCTACTACCAAAAAACCAACCTTGCGCGCACGCAGCTCCTGCGCAAAGGCTTCAAAATCCTGCTTGATTCCTTCGGCATCAGCTGAAACGCGAAATTCAAAAGGATACCGAGTGTTGCCGTTGACCTCTGCTCTCAGCTCTTCTACCTCGGGTCCTTTGCCCAAGAGCGCCGCACCGGCGCGCGAAGCGCGCCGCGTAAGGCGTGGGAAGATTGCCAGCCTCCAGATGCACACCAACATAAGTGAGATAAGCAGATAGATTGCAAGGTTAGTCTTAGGCGCGATCCCGATCGGCGCCAAAAAAAAGAAAAGCGCTGCGACCGCGATATTGAGCAGCTGCGTGCGCAAGAGTGCTCCCCACAACTCGGTCTTAAAGCGGATGGTGGCCTTACTGTAAAGACCCGCCATGTAAAAGATAACCATCCAGAGTACAAAGAGTGCCGCAAATGGCCGCACATGCAACGCCAGCGTGTGTGTCGAGGGCAGCTCCTGATAGCGCACCAAAAGGGTCAGCCACAGCGAAAAGCCAAAGGCGATCAGGTCGCCCACAAACAGGAGGAGGGTTGCCTTTCTGCCACCAAAGCTCATGTGATAGCGTTATATCATATAACTTATCCTTTGTTATGGCGGTTTCTAAACGAGTACTCTATGTCGTTACCAAAGCTGGCTGGGGTGGAGCACAGCGCTATGTGTTTGATTTGGCCGTGGCGGCCAAGACTGCCGGGCAGGATGTTGCGGTGGCCTACGGAGCCGAAGGGCGCCTGGCAGAGCGGCTGCGCGGCGCGGGCATACGCGCGATAGCGCTCGGGCACCTAAACCGCGACGTCTCTGCCCGCGACGACGCGGCTGCGTATCGCGAGCTTTATCGCTTACTGAGCATCGAGGCCCCGGACGTACTTCACCTCAACTCGTCTAAAGCCGGGCTTTTGGGCGCGGTCGCGGGGCGTATTTTGCGCATACCGATGATTATATTCACCGCACATGGATGGGCGTTTAACGAAGACCGCTCTGCGTTGCAAAAAATATTTCTGTGGCTAGGACACTACCTCACGGTAGTTTTATGTCACCGCACAATCGCGGTCTCCCACGCGGTGCTTGGGCAGACACGCAGTATGCCGTTTGTACACCGCAAAATGCATTTGGTACAAAACGGGATCGCCCGGCCCGACTTTATGACCCGCGAACTCGCGCGCGAGCAACTCTCCGCACGCATGAGCGCGCCCTTGCCTACGACTCTTTTGTGGCTTGGCTCAGTCTCAGAACTCATCTGGAACAAGAGCATCCACACGCTTATCCGCGCGATGCACGAGCTCAAGCGTCGCGGGGTCGAAGTGGGTTTGGCGGTTTTGGGCGATGGCGAAGAACGCCGGTTTTTGGAGACGCTTATCGAGGAGCAGGAGCTCCAAAAAGAAGTGCGTTTGGTGGGGTTTGTCGAGGACGCGTCGCGCTATCTTTTAGCCTTTGACTTGTTTGTGCTGCCCTCGCGCACCGAGGCGCTCGCCTACGCGCTCATCGAGGCGGGCTTTGCCGGGCTCCCGGTGGTCGCGAGCAACATCGGGGGCATCCCCGAGATCGTGGACAGCGGGGTGTCTGGCTTATTGGTCCCGCGCGAGCACCCGGGCGCCTTGGCAGACGCACTAGAACTTTTAATCAAAAACCCTCAGCGCCGAGCGGAGCTTGGGGCCGCCTTACAAAAGTCGGTCGAGCAAAAGTTTAGCCTCGAACGCATGACCAAAGAGACCTTAGCGCTCTACTAGGGCTCGACTCCCTCGTATCCCCCACTCCACTCGGAGCCCGAATATTGTCCCCCAGCACGGGCGTAGCGGGCCATCCCCGAAATAATCCCCAGACAAAGAAACTCGACCAGCAGGTGCGAGCCGCCATAGCTCATAAACGGTATCGTGGTGCCGGTCACGGGCAAGACTCCAACGTTGATCCCCACATGCAAAATAAAATGTGCCGCAAAGTAGCACAAAACACCGAGCGCAAAGAGTGTCTCAAAGTTTGAGGCACCTCGAGCGGCGCTCGCAAGGAGACGCCAAAACAACACCCCAAAGAGCACAAAAACTAGACCCACACCCACAAACCCCCACTCCTCGGCAAAGGCCGCAAAAATAAAGTCGGTCTGATATTCAGGCAAAAAGCGCAGCTTTGATTGTGTCCCGTAGCCTATCCCTTTGCCCAACAGTTGCCCCGAGCCCACTGCGACGGTCGCTTGATAAGCGTTATAGCCGGCGCCATGGATGTCGGCCAGCGGATGGAGAAAGGTTAGAATGCGCTGCTTTTGGTAGTCGTGAAAGCCAAAAAACCACAGACCCGAAAAAGCGATGGCGCTCAGAGCGATCGTGGCAAAGAGATGCGTGCGCGAGAGCCCCGAGAGCAGCACCATGCCAAACCAGATGGCTGCAATAATGATCGCCGAGCCAAAGTCGGGCTGGAGCGCCACCAGTACAAAAACGATAGAGGCGTAGGCGCCCGAGACAACGATGTGCCTGATGTTGGCGATCTCGATATGACGACGAGAGAAATACTTGGCGAGTGCGATGATGAGTGCGAGCTTAACCAGATCGGTCGGCTGCAGGCCCAGAGAGCCGATCGCGAGCCACGATTTTGCTCCAAGGATCGAGTGTCCAAGTGCCAACAGAAAAAGCAGAGGCACAAGCATCAGCAGGTAAAAACTCGCGGCCACACCACTGCGCCGCAAGAAGCGCCAGTCTACTTGGCTTGCGACAAAAAACACCCCCACACTAAACAGGATCCAGATGCTCTGGCGAAAAAAGAATGGATCTTGCGCTTGAAACGAGCTCATCGTGACCAACCCCAAGAGCGTAAGCGCGAGCGCTGCACCAAATGCGTACCAATCGATAAAACTCTTTTTTTCGCTCAATTGTCCCACGCCCCCACTGTATCAGAACGAGGGCAGCGTAGTAATCTCGGCGCGCACAATGTTGGGCACGCCTCCCGGCCAGGTGAAGGTTACATCCTGCGAGCCGCGCCGAACGACGGTGGGGATAGAGCTTTTGCTTGCGGCGCGCGCCACTCCTTCGGCGTCAAAAAGGATTGCGGTTACCGTACTATTTTTTGCGTCAGTGGACGAGTCATTGAGCAGGGTCGCCGAGAGTACTGAGGCGTCGTTAGAAAGAAACTGATTGCCCACGTGCAAAATTGGCAGCTGCTCCTGACGTTGCCAAACAGGTGTAGTAGTAAAAGCAAAAATCGCTTTAGTCGGCGTGCGAAAGCCCACGTTGATGTTAGGAAGCACGATTGGGATTGTCTGAACCGGCGGGATGTCAACTTTGCCCCGCTGCTCTACTACGAGCGAGTTCTTGGCATCAAAGAGTTGAAACGTGTAGCCTACTTGGCGCGCGCCAGCGCCGAGGTTGGGGTTTTGAATGTAGGCGGCAGCGGTGTAGGTTTGCTGCCCGGTTTGAAAAGCACGCGACCACAGTACCACGGGTGAGCGTGCCTCGTTCGTACAAAGCAGGGTGCAGATGCTCCCGCCGCAGTCGACCCCGTGCTCGTCTTGATTTTGTTTGCCGTCAAAACAGGTGGGCGCTTGGTTGAATGCGGTTTGATAGGTTATGAAAAACACCACGAGCATGAGCACGCCGAAGACCGCAGTATACAAAAGCTTGCGCCGGCGTGACCAGCTGAGCGTCATGTATATATTGTAAGGCAAAAAATCCCTCGACTGTGCTCGGGATAAACAAAACGCCCGGCTCAACTGCAAACCAGGCGGTTTGTCGTTGAGCCGGGCGTTATTTTTGTTCGTGCATCGCCTCGTAGAGCGCCCCTTGATAGCCCATCTCACCCACACGGATGACCTTGTCGATCTCGAGGAGGTCAAAGTCTTTGGCTATCGAAATGGGGAGCGAAGTTCTTTTGGGCTTGGCAAAGGTGAGGACAAAATCCTTGCCGTCGCGCTTTTGCCGCGCGACAAAACCGTAGCGGCCGTCTTTGAACACAACCACCGCCTCTTTGAGTGGTCGTGCAAGCAATTCTTGGCGCACCCCTTCTGCGTAGCGGTGTTGCTCGGCCGTGAGCTTCTCGCGGCCGTTGGAAACCGCCGACACCCCAACAAACGTTATGGTGAGGAATGCGACAAGGCCTACGAACTCCGGAGAGATAAAAATCCGGAGCAAGTCTTTGAGGTCCTTGGACCTCATGATCGAGAGGTCCATGGGTCTTCTCCCTAGAAGCGCCGGGCTTAGTGCCCTGTCTCTGCCGCAACTCTACCCTATCTACACCTTTGTGCAACCACTCAAAACCAAAACGCCCGGCTCAACCGCCAGGCGTTCTGGTCTTGGTTGAACTGGGCGGTCAAGAAACGTCGCCATCCAGTTGGTCGAGCGTCGGCGCCCGGCCGACTCGATGGCGTTCGCCACCAGTGGTGTACTTCACCACTTCATCGTGAGCCTTGCGTTCCGCCGGACTCATCAACGTCTTGGCTCTGTTGAGACCAAGTCGCTGTTCGCGCTTGGCCTGAGACTCACCGTTGATGGTCTTCCGCTTTTCGCCGACTTCCATGTGGACCTCCAAAGGACTGCGGGAATATCAGGGAAATCATACTCTTATTTTACACAAATGTCAAGCACGAAAAGCCTTATCAAATAAGGCTGGTTTTAAGAGAAAAAAAATTGGACCCTCTGTTCTGGCGGCTAGCTACTCTCGCCTGCTGTAACACAGACTACCATCGCCGCTACTGAGCTTAACTTCTGAGTTCGGAATGAGATCAGGTGTGACCTCGGCGCCGAGCCACCAAAACAGAAAATCCAAATTGAGTGAGAAAAACCAACCAATCCCTCGACAAGCTCGGGATCAATTTTGCAGACAAAATTGACAACAAATCATTGCGATACTCAAGCCTCCCTCGCCGTCTAAAGACGGCTAAGAAACCTGATCGATTAGTACTCCTCGCCTCAATACCTTGCGGCACGTACAGCTAGAGCCTATCAACGTCATCATCTCTGACGGATCAAAAGATTACTCATCTTTGAGCCGGCTTCGCGCTTAGATGCTTTCAGCGCTTATCCTTTCCCGACATAGCTACCCAGCGGTCCTCTTGGCAGAAGAGCTGGTAGACCAGTGGTCAGTTCACTCCGGTCCTCTCGTACTAGGAGCAAATCTCATCAATAATCAACGCCTGCAGTAGATAGGAGACCAACCTGTCTCACGCTTCTTTTCACTTATTACTAAGTGGAATGGACTATATCTTCTTCCTAAGTTTTAGGAAGGCTAACGTGTAGTCTCTACGGGTGCCTTGCGGCTTCCCTCGGAATTGTCCTGGGTTCAGGATTTTTCCGATATCAATCAACTTACTCATGCACATTGCTGTACATGACCGCCGTGCTAAGTTGGTTCTACCTTTCTTTCTATTTTTTACAGATTAGACGAACATTTTCAAACATTCTCTCGAGGGTTCAGATCGTTCAATCTCCCATTTTTATGAGATCCTGAACGGTCTGAACCCAGCTCGCGTACCG
>CAYQPO010000006.1:63197-72180 GCA_964420015.1 uncultured Candidatus Saccharibacteria bacterium | reverse complement strand
TTTCATATTGCGCGGCGCGGCGGCCAAAGCTTTCTCAATAGCGTCGGCCGATGCGGCCAGAACCCAACTGGTGTTGCCCCCCGTTCCTCCCGCGCCGGCGGCACCGTTGGAGCCCGCAGTACCGCCGACGGCACAGCCGCCCCCGCCGCCGGAGTTGCTCGTACCATTGGTCCCGCCGCTTGCCCCGGTACTAAAAGGCCCGGCCGCGCCGCCACCGCCGCCGCCACCACCCGGCACCACTGCCAAAGAGTTGCCGCCTGAGCCGCCCGAGTAACCATTACCCACACCGCTTGCTTGTGCACCACCCGCACCACCAGTCGAGGCGGTGCCGCCGGTGCCGCCTTTGGCACACACGCTGGCCGCTGCGCACGAGGCACCATTAAACCACGAGTCGCCACCGGTCGAGCCCGAGGCACCGCTCGTTGAGCCGCCACCGCCGCCACCGCCGACTTGGATCGTGACCCCATTCCCCGGTGTGAGCGACACGTTGGTGGTCGAGGCGTAGGCCCCCCCGCCGCCTCCGGCACCGCCTCGGCTGTTGGTGGTGCCGCCGCCACCCCCCCCGCCGCCGCCGATAACCTCGATCATATTGTTGGAGCTGTTCCAATCGCCAGGAACAATAAACGTCGTACCCGCGGTAAGGAAAATTGTTTTGTAGGGCGTATAGACCGACTGCGTTGCACCAGTACCGATATAATTTAAAGCATTAAAGTAGAGCAAAGGCTGCTTAATGGTCGGGTCAGGCAAGTTGGCACTCGAGAGTGCTTTGTATCCCGCTTGGGGTTGATAGACAAAGTTCCCACCTGCCGAGGAGAAGTAGGTTGTACTCACTGTAGAGCTCGCAGTGTGATAGGTAATATAAATGATCCCGGCAGCTCCTGAACCGCCCGCTTGACCACTTTGGGTACCACTACCTGAACCACCACCACCATGTGTACCTCCGGTAAAACCTGTACCGTTGCCTGAACGGCCGGAAGCTCCTGACCCCGCGCCATGCGTAGCGCTAAATTCAGTACCGCTGGTACCATTGACGTTAGTTAGCGCAGAAGCGACATCGGTACCATTGTTCCCAGCACCACCCTTAGAGCCAGCCGAAGAGGATCCTGCGCCGCTCGGGCCCGCTGAGCCGCCTCCACCGGTGCCAACCGTGGTGGTTGCCGTTGCACCAGAGCCGCCATCAAACGTAGCTCCGCCATCTCCAACAGAGCCCCCAGCTGTACCACCCTTACCCCCGGCACTGGTGGCACCGGCACGACCAAAGTCGCACACCACTTTTTGTGCAGTCGAACCGCCAGAGTTGAAGGTGGTCGATGCCGTAGCCGCTGCTGCACCAATCGAGGTAGTCAGCGTACCTGAAAGGCCGGTGATATTAGAACGTTTTGCGTACGCTCCGCCCCCTCCGCCGCTCCCGCCAATGCTCGCTGAGTTACGGGCGGAGCCGCCGCCGCTAGAGCCTATGCACTCAACCGTGTTGACGTTCGACCAGTCGGTTGGCACCACAAACTGTGTTGTGCCCGAGGTCAAAAAGCCCGAGCAGGTCCCACTTGAGTAGGTAAAGCCCGACGAGTTGCACACAGAAGTAGCGATAAGCGGATATTGCCCAAAATTAAAGCTGTTTGAGCCGCCGGTGGCGTAGGCATAGCGCCCGCTGGTTAACCCCGAGACGCTACCAATAAAGTTGACTCCATCGGTAGTACTCGCGAGCGTACCTGCGTCGGCATCAAATTCAAAGCCCATCCACGTGTTGATGCTAACCGAGGTGGTGTTCGAACCGCCACTCTGGGTTGCTACTCCTGCGACCACGCCCGAGGCGTTTGCCTCGACCTCCCAATACCACTTCCCTGTCGACATAAATATAGTCGAGGTCGCCCCTGCCGCAGAAGTGGTGTTGGCGTTAGTAGTGCTGGCAAATGGCCAGATGAGCGGGTTTATGGTTGCAAAGTTGTTGGTCGGTGAGTCGATAAACTGGTTGGTCGAGCTGATGGTGCCACCGACGGTCCAATTGTTGCTGTTGCCCGAGGAGTCGGTGCCCAGGCTCGAGCCGTTGGAAAAGGTGAGGTGGAAGCCGTCTGTCCCAAAGCTCCCCGTGTAGGGCTTGGGCCGCCAGTAACCGTAAGAGTCGGTGGTGCCAAAGGCGGTCGGGTCGAGCTGCAGCCCGTCGATCATGTAGAAGTCTGCCAAGAGCCCATCGTAACAATAGCCGCTACTAAATTGGCTGCAGCCAATTATCTCTTGCGTACCCGAGAGGTTGAACGGTGTTTGAAAGTTGAGCGACGGATAGGTCGCGTTGCCATACGCAGGGTTCATGTTGGTTTGTTGCACTCCGTTTATATAAATTTTGATGCGGTTATAGGGGTCGGCTTGAGTAGTATCGACCGCCACAACCACATGCTTCCATGTGGTCGGGTCATACAGGACATTACCGGTGTTGACATCGCCGCTATTGCAGCTGTTGAAACACACTTCGATAGAACACAAATTGCCATAACAGGTACGCGCACCGCGCTCGTCTACGGTACCGTCGTCGGGGAAGCGAATCATCGTGTCGTTGGTCGTTGATGCAGTAGCAAGAATATCGGGTATCCAGTCGCTGTGCCCCGGTTTAAACCAAAAGCTCACCGTCCAGATCTTGCCACTGCCGGTGCCGTTTGAGCCGGGGGTAAAGGTCAGCTTGTCGGTCGTCGAGCTCGCGAGCTTAATCGAGTTGGCAATGGTGTAGGAGGCATCTGCCCCCGCTTGCCCCAAGCCGCGCAGCCACAGCGCCCCGACTACAGCGACCGTTATAAAAAGTGCGATGAGTAGAGAGCGTTTCATACTTAGAAGTTGAGTACGGTCGAACCAAACACCTTGAGCGTCGAGGTGGCCTGGGTGGCGATAAAGGCAAGGATGTCGCACTTGTTGGCCGTGGCGGTGAGCGTGGGCGCCGAGCCACCGCTCCAGAGGATCGCGCTATCCCACGAAGTGATCGTGCGGCTGCCCGTGCCGTCTTGGCAGAGCACTAGGCGCAGCACCTGGCCGGAGACATAGCTGCTAAAGGTGATTGTGCGGTTGCCGCCCAAGGTGACGCGCTGTTGGTTGCCCGAGAGCCAGTTGACCGCGATAGTCGCCCCGTCGGTCAAGCCATTTTCAGTCGTCGTAATCGCGCCGTTAGACCCAACCGAGAGGCGCGCAAACGGCGTCGTCGAGCCCACACCGAGGTAGCCGCTTGCTTTGACCACAAACAGGTTCTGCGCGGTCGTTGAAGCGATCTGCAACAAATCGGTGGTAGAGTCTTGGGTCTCGATCACCAGCTTGGCGTTGAGTGTGGTGGTGCCGATGCCCTCTTTGTTTTGTACGACTAAGTTGCCTTGGCCCGTTGGGGTGCCCGTGGGGCAGGCGTTGCTCGAGATAGTACCGCCCGTACAGACCCAGAGGTTGCTGTTGGGCAAGAAGGTGTCATTGCCGCTGGGGACCACGTTTAGGTCACCGGTCGCGTTAGTAGAAAAGAGCGTGTAGTTGGTCGCGTCGAAGGCTACCGCAACCTGGCCGGTGCTTACACCATTGGTGAGCGAGAGTTTGGCAAAGGGCGACGTGGTGCCAAGCCCGGTGTTGCCCGCCTGGGTGATCACGAAGTCGCTGCGCGTGGTAGAACCCACAGCAAAGGCGGCTACGTTGGCAGGCAAGTTGCTCGTATCGATCGAGAGGCGCGCCCAAGGCGATGAGGTGCCGACACCGACCTCCCCAAGTTGGTTGACCACGATGTCGCTGCGGCTCGAGGAGCCAATCGCAAACTCGCCCGCGGTCGCGCTTAAGCTCGAAGTGTCGATCGAGAGCTTGGCCCACGGCGAGGAGGTGCCAACGCCCACCTGGCTGTTGGTGTTGATAAACACAGTCGAGGTGCCCGAGACCGCGGTGCCACCAGCGTTGTAGAAGGCGGCTTGGCCCTGGGTACCGGAGTTGACAGTGCCGTTGCCACTGCCGCCGACACAGGTGCCGTTGATTGCAAAGCAGCCGGCGGTGATGTTGAGCCCTTGGGCAAATGTCGACGTGGCGCTGGAGGTTACCCCGAGCGGGCCCGCAAGAGTGGTCGAGCCGGTGTTAGAGATAGAGAGCAGTGTCGTGGTTGAGAACACGCCACCAGTGTTGGTGGTCGAAGCGATGGCGAAGATAGTTTGATTAGTCGAAGAAGCGTTTTGTGCGATCGAAAGGTTGGCGTAGGGAGAGGAGGTCCCCAACCCAACGTTGCTGTTGAATGCTGCCGTGCCAAAGTGGGTCGTTGGGCCGAAGTTCGCGCCGTTGGTGGCGTTGAACTGGCTCGCAATGGTGGTCGAGCCCGTAATGGCAAGAGTAGTACCCGTGGCGTTGGTAAAGAGGGTGTTCCCTGAGAGCGTCGATGAGGCCAGGTAGTTGCTCAAGGTGGAGAAGAAGGAACCCGAGAGGGTAGAAGAGGCCGAGGAGAAGAAGCCGCCTGAGAGGGTCACCAACCCCGAGAGGGTGTGGTTACCCGAGAAGGTGCCCGAAAGTGATCCCCCGCCGTTGGCATTGAGGTTGCCCCCGACATTGAGCACTCCCCCAACAGTGGTCGAGCCGGTGATCGAGAGTGCCGAGGTGGTTGCTCCCGCAGTGACATTGAGCTTGGTGAGTGTGGCAAGCCCGGTGTTGTCCACGGTCAAGAGCGAGGTGCTCGCGGTCGCGGTCGAGGAGCCTATTGCAAAGAGCACCGTGTTGGTGTCGAGCGCGCCCGCCTGGATAGCAAATTTGGCAAACGGCGAGGTGGTCGAGACACCTACGTTGTTGTTGGTCGTGCTGATGGTAAGCGCAATCGAACTGGTACCGACGCCGCCGTTGGTGATGTAGAGGTTCTTGCCCGCGGTGCCCTGGCCGATCCAAAAGTCGTTGGCGTCGCTCAAGATATTGCCATCGCCTTGGTTGCCGATATTGAAGGCGCTCGCGTTATTAAAGTTGGTATTGTTGATCCCGAGCCACGTAAAGCCGGTGGTCAGTGAGCCATCGTTGCGCGTTGCAGCGTAGCCGCACTGTGCCGCAGCACCAGTAGAAAAGTTTTGGCAGTTGTACTCGAAAAAGTCGTTCGTAAGACCATAGGCATTGATGGCGTTTTGAGTCGAGCTCGCGGTGGTGTCGATCGTGAGCTTAGCAAGCTGATTAGTGCTCCCGTAGACCGAGTCGCTCGAGGTGCCAACAAGAATGTTGCCCTTATTATCCAGCTTAAACAGCGTCGTGGTCGCGCTTGCGGTCGAGGAGCCGATCGCAAAGAGCGTTGTCGAGAGCGTCGTGTCGGTCGGGTTGCCGTTGATCGAGAGTTTGGCAAAGGGCGATGAGGAGCCCACCCCAAAGCGCTGCGTGTAGTCGAAGGCGGCAAACGGCGTGGTGCCCGGGGTGAGCCCGCGACCAATCGAGAGAGAGTCGTTGTCGGCGGTGTCGTTGTTGTTGGTGCGGCCAATCCAGAAGTCGGTGTCGCCACCTACGTTGCCGCCTATGATGAGCGCCGGCGAGGCGCCGGAGGTGTTGGTGTTGTAGAGCAAGAGATTGCCGGCGTTGCTGTTGGCCAAAAAGCCGGTCGTGGTGCCCACTGCCAAGCTCCCCAAGATAGTCGTGTTGCCGGTGGTGGTAGCATTGCCGCTGATCGTGAGGCCACTTGCCGCACTGCCACCACCGATGGTCGAAGAGGCGAGTGCATACAGACCGTTGGTAAAGCCGATCAGGGTCGAGGTGGCGTTGGCGGCCGGACCAAACGCGGTGGTCGGCGTAAACCAGTTACCCACGCCGCCGCTCACCGAGAGCACACCGCAGACAATGTTGCCACTTGAGTCGGTAGTGAGCGCGCTCGTGCCCGAGCAGGCGCCAAACCGCCCGAGTGTTGTGGTGCCGGTGTTACTGATACTAAAGAGTGTAGTCGTCGCACTTGCGGTTGAAGAAGCAATAACAAACGCATTGTTGCCTGGGTACGCTGTATCGTTCGAGCTGAGCAAGACACCAAACTTACCAAACGGGGTGGTTGTCCCGAGACCCAGGTTACCAGCACTGGTGATAGTGAGGCGGTTGTAGCGTGTCACCGAGCCGCCGTTGGGGGTAGTAAAGAAGTTGAGATTCGCACCCGCCTTGGTAGTTGACTGATTTTCGTCGGCATAGCTCACGATCTCGGCCGCGGTGTTGTCGCCGCCGACAAACGCGTACGAGCCGAGCGTGTCGCCCGAGTTCGGGTAGCTGCGTGCGGCAGCGGTGCCTCTAAAGCGCTGCACGTTGTAGTACGGGTACGCAGTATTACTAAAGCTCGTAATTGTCTCACCGGTAAAGCCGTTCGACTGGATATCGAGCTGTTCGGTAGGTGAGGTGCTCCCAATGCCCACATTGCCGGCAAAGTAGTTGTTGCCCCCGGCCGAATAGATGCTGTAGTTGGTGCTTGTAGCTACTCCGGCTTGGTTAGCAATATAGAGTCCATAGTTGTTGGTGATACCACCGCCGCCGCTGTTGGCAGGCGTATCTATTTGTACGCCATACGAGTTGGTCGTGCTGCCCGTGCTTACGTTGTTGGTTTTAAAGTATCCAGCTATGCTGTTGAGTACCCAGCCAGTGCCCTGGTAATACGGATAGCCCGCAACGCCGACAAGACCGGCGTTAGCAAGATTGTTTGAAGTCGAATATGGGGTAAAATTGCCACCCTTAAAATCGCGGTACGAAAGGAGTGTACTTGTGGGTGCCACGGTGGGCGCACCACGCACAGCGTCTGAATATTCGTAGGTAGAGTTAAGTGTGCCGTTTACATCGAGAATGGCATTGTTGGGTCCACTGACATCTATGCTCTTGCCTGTGCCCGAAACATAGAGTGCTCCACCCAAGTATGAGGGTGCGCTGCCGCCGCCATAAAACGCCCAGCTCGCGGGGTTAACGCCGTTAGCGGTGCTCGAGGCATTTTCGTAGCTCAAGAAGGCGTAGTTGCTCGAGGTGCCGTTGGTGCGGTCATCAGATTGAAAGCCGACGCTTGTACCCACACGAGCTGTCCCCTGAGTAGTCGAACCTTGGTCGGCCACAAACGAGCGTTGTGCCGGGATAATGCCAGCCGAAAACTCAGGAAAATCCAGATAGCCGGTATAGAAAGGTACCGTGCCACCGCGTATGGCAGGGCTGGCTACAAAGCCATAAATACCGTCGCTAAAGGTCGCTGTGCCAGTATAGACAGGATTAGAACTGATGCCCTGTATCCCCGCTATGTTGCCGCTGCCTTGCGTAATAGTGTTAACCGTGAAGGGCGTTATGTAACCTGTATATTGAGCCGACTCGTTATTGTTTTGTGTGATGACACCGGTGATGTCCAACATGCTGTATGGCACGGTATTGGTGTTCGCTATGGGGTTGGTGACACTGGCACCTATCGACGCATACTGTTTATAAATATATGGATTGTTCGCTACCAAATTCTCTGCATAGGCGTAGGTCGTAGTCGCAAGGTGCGACATGCCGAGCACTATTGCGTCATACGTCGCTGTGGTCGAGGCAAAGAGGCTGTTTTGTATCCACAGCGCCGAGGTGGTCGCGGCGGCGATGAGCCCGTAGTTGTTGCTCCAAGCAAAAGGATTGGCACCTCCGGCCGAGGTGTTGTCGGTCCCACAAAAGACGTTGCCCGAGCCATCGGTTTTGAGTGTGCAGCCCGCTGCGGTGAGCGTCGATACTTGCAACCCGCCGCTGCTAATGATGAGCCCACCGCTAATGGTCGAGGTGGCCGAGCTGGTGAGCGTGAGTTGCCCCGTGTTACCTATTGAGAACAATGTTGTGGTAGCAGAGGCAGTACTAGAGCCGATGGCGAAGAGCGTGGTGTTAATGGTTAAATCAGTTGGATTGGTGTTGATAGAGAGCTTGGCATATGGAGAGGTGCTGCCTACGCCGACGTTGCCGCCATTAAAGTAGCTTGTGCCGCTCCCAACAATTTGAGTGCCGTTGATCCCTCCACTATAGAGCTTAAGAGCGCCGTCGTCGTTGCTGCCAGTAAGGCCTATGAGTTCGGCCGTCACGTTGCTACCGTTAGAGAGACTGTAGCCTTTGAACTGAGTCGGGGTGACCACCTGAAGCGTATTCCCCGGGTTTGCTGTGCCAACACCTACATTGCCCGTGTTTGCTATCGAGAAGAGTGTCGTGGTCGCGCTTGCCGTTGATGAAGCGATCGCGAAAAGTGTGGTATCGGTGTCTCCATTTAACGCATGAACAGCAAGTCTGGCAGAGGGCGAAGTCGTCCCTATGCCCACGTCACCTGCGAAACCAATGTGTAAACGTTCTGAGCCATTCGTAAATAGTCCTAAACTTGTCCACTGGTTAGTACGATAGCCTCCAAGCGTAAGCCCAAAACCATCCGTCCCTGAGTAGCTAAAAGAACCCGATGTATCCCACCCTGTTTGACGATACGAAGTAGTAAACGAATTTGAAAGAGTTCCGTCTGAATTTACAATTCCGTTAACATCAAGCGGCACTGTTGGCGTCTTCTTAATTCCTACATTTCCTGCAAAAAGTGCGTCGCCTGAGACATTAAGTATTGATGAAATAGTCGTTGACCCATTTACGGCAAGAGAGGTGGAGGTGGCTCCCCCAAAGAGTGCACCGTTGGTGGCGTTGAAGAGGCCACCGATGGTGGTGGAACCCGTAAGGGAGAGGGCGGTACCGGTGGCGTTAGTAAAGAGGGTGTTGCCTGCAAGCGTTGAAGAAGCAAGGTAGTTGTTGAGGGTGGAGAAGAGCGAGCCCGATTGGGTTGAAGAGGCTGAGGAGAAGAAGCCACCGGAGAGGGTCACCAAGCCGGAGAGGGTGTGATTGCCGGAGAAGGTGCCCGAGAAGCTACCGCCCCCATTGGCATTGAGTGCTCCCCCGAGGTTGAGGGTTGAGCTAAGGGTGGTCGAACCCGTAACCGCAAAGGAGGTGGAGGTGGCTCCCCCAAAGAGTGCGCCGTTGGTGGCATTGAAGAGACCGCCAATGGTGGAGGAGCTCAAGGCAAAGACATTGC
>CAYQPO010000006.1:0-63097 GCA_964420015.1 uncultured Candidatus Saccharibacteria bacterium | reverse complement strand
TGTTGAAGGTCGCCCCATTGGTGGCATTCAGTTGTGAGCCGATGGTGGTAGAGCCGGTGATGGCAAGCGTAGTACCGGTCGCGTTGGTAAAGAGGGTCGAGCCAAAGAGCGTCGTGGAGGCAAGTTGTGCTGCATTGGTGGCATTGAAGAGACCGCCAATGGTGGAGGAGCTCAAGGCAAAGACATTGCCCTGGTTGGAGATGGTAAAGAGTGTGGAGGTGGCACTCGTATTGGTCGTCGAAGCGATGGCAAAGAGCGTGGTGGGGACGATGGTGGCGTTGGTGGAGGAGGCGGCAAAGATGGTCAAGGTGGCGTAGGGAGAGGAGGTGCCAAGGCCCAGTGCGCCCAAGCGAGAGTCCCAGGTCAAGGTGGTGGTGCCGCTTTGGCCAAAACGCACCGTGGAAGAAGCGTTGAGCCCTTGGAAGAGGGAGAGCGTGGTGGAGGTGGCGTTGGTGTTGGTGCCGAAGTTGTTGGTCGGGGTCCAGTCGTAGCCGAAGGTGGCATAGTCACTCCCCGCCACCGCCGCCACCACTGCCCCGCTGCTCAGCGTCTTGAGCAAAGATCCCCCGACGTTGGTGATCGCAAGGTTGGTCGAGGTAGCACCCTGTGCAAAGAGGTTGGTAGAAGAGGCGGTCGTGGCAAAGAGGTTGGTGGTGGTTGCGTTGGTGAGCAGTGTGTTCCCTGAGAGCGTCGATGAGGCCAAGTAGTTGCTCAAGGTGGAGAAGAAGGAACCGGAGAGGGTAGAAGAGGCCGAGGAGAAGAAGCCGCCTTGGAGGGTGGCCAGGCCGCCTGCGGTCAAGGTGTTGAAGGTCGCCCCATTGGTGGCATTCAGTTGTGAGCCGATGGTGGTAGAGCCCGTGATGGCAAGCGTAGTACCGGTCGCGTTGGTGAAGAGCGTCGAGCCAAAGAGTGTCGTAGAGCCGAAGAGGTTCGAAGAGAGCGAGTTGAAGGTGTTCGCAACTGTAGTCGAACCCGTGATCGTGAGGTTGCCCGCGACGCTTGTTGCACCCTGCAGACTCGTGGTCCCCACAAGTGTGGTCGAACCAAACACTCCCAAGCCGCCGCGACTGTAGATGCCGCTTAAGCCCACATCGAGCCCCCCACCAAGCGTAAGGTCTCCCCCAACCGTGAGCGCATCGGCAATGTTCGCCGTACTGGCGCCGAGCGAACCGATATCAGCGACCGGCGCCTCGACACCATTGAGGTCAAGAATTTTTAATCCATCGCTGTCGCTCGCCGCGTAGGCATACTTGCCTGCGACCGTGAGCCCAAGCGAGGCGCCGGTCGTCGTCGTCCCAACCAAGAATGCTTTCGTCGGATCAGTGACGTTGAGTACGAGCACGCTGGTGCCACTGCGGTCACCAACATAGGCATAGTTGCCAGCAACCTGTACACCGTAATAACTCCCCGTGCCTTGCACATAGTGCTTAGCAAGTGTCGGGCTTGCAACATTACCCACATTAACAATGTAGAGACCGCTCACCGAGTCGGTGACGTAGGCGTATTTGCCCGACACATAGACCGCAGTCGGTGCTGAGATCCCGTTGTAGGTACCCTTCAAGGTTGGGGATGAAGGATTAGAAACATCGACAATATAGAGCGCATTGTTGCTCTGGTCGCCAATGTAGGCATACGTGCCTGCTATCGCCACTGCATACGGTGAGCCGCCGCTGATCGCGTAGCTGCCCGCGAGTGTCGGATTGGTCGGGTTGCTTATGTCGACGATGCGCAGCGCGGCGCCGTTGTAGTCGGTGACATAAGCGTACCGACCCGAGAGTGCCACGCTATAGGGAAAGCCGGTAATACCGCCGAAGGTCCCCACTAAAGTTGGGTTAGCCGGGTTAGAGACATCAATGATGTTAAGGCCGGTTGAGACGTCGCCGACGTATGCGTAGTGCCCGGCTACCGCAACCGAGAGCACCGAGGTAAGGCCGGCGTACGAACCAACCGTGGTCGGACTCTTGGGATTAGACACGTCCATGATGCGTAGACCACTCGCAAAGTCGGCCACATACGCATAGCGGCCCGAGACAACCGTTTGATAACTCTTGCTACTTGTTGTGGTTGCCGCGGCGAGTACTGGTGAGGAGGCACTTTGCACTATGTTGCCACCACCGACCGCGAGGAGTGCATTGGCGTTAGAGGTCGAGGCGATCGAGAGTTGTGAGGTAAAGAAGTTGGTCGAAGAGGCGGTCGTGGCAAAGAGTGCGGTCGTAGTGGCAAAGTCGATGCCAGCTCCGCCGATCACGTTGAGTTTGGCGAGCGGTACCAAGCCAGAGCTGGTCGCCGTTGCACCTAAAATCACTTGGTTGGTGGTCGTAGCAAGCCGCACACCGGAGCCGTTAAAGTAGATCCAATTGAGATCGGCACCGCCGCCGCTGCCTGCGTCGGTACCGCAAGAAAATTGTCCGCCCGTCCAAACCAGCTTGTCTGCCGAAGAGGCGCAGCTCGAGAGCCCTGCACCAGAGAAGTTGCCCGCAACCACCACGCTGCCTTGGGAGTCGATCGTCGTAGTTGCGCTGCCGCCAAAGTATGCGGTACCCGTGACACTCAACAGGCTCGATGACGCGTTGAGGAACGTTTGTAGTGCGGTGAAATTATTTGAAACAGCGGTGTTAAACCCAATCACGCCCGTGGAGCTGTTGTAGGTGATCGGCGCGCTGCCCGAGAGGCTGGTGGAAGAAATTTTATTATTAAAAGTATTGAAGTCGGTATTGCTCAAGTACCCGCTGCTACTTTGTGACGCTTGCGTAATGCTCAGCGTCGAGCCACTAAACTGCAGTGGCGCGGAGACCGTGGTCGCCTGCACTACTCCCGAAGCATTGAGCGAGAGGAGTGTTGAGGCAAGCGACTGGAAGGTTGCCGTACCCGAAACGTTGAGTGCGGTAGTAGTCGCAGTGTCAAAGTAACCCGTGGTGGCAGAAAGTGCAGTGGTCGAAGCATACGCTATCTGCGAAGTAGAGGAGGCGAAGAATCCGTTTTGGAACCATAGTGGGGTGGTGGTCGCGTTAGCCGCCACACCGTAGTTGGTGCTTGGGACAAACGGGAACGTGCCATTTGCAGCGGTGGCGTAGTCGATGCCGGCAACTGCTGCGACCACTGCGCCAGAGCTGGTGGTTTTGAGCAATGCGCCACCAACGTTGGTGATGGCGAGGTTGGTGGAGGTGGCGCCATTAGCAAAGAGGTTGGTAGAGGAGGCTACGGTGGCAAAGAGGTTGGTCGTGGTGGCGTTAGTGAGGAGCGTATTGTTGAGAAGCGTACTTGAGCCAAACACGTTGGAAGTGACTGAATTGAATGCACCAGCAATCGTGGTTGAGCCAACCACTGCGAAACTCCCCGTGGTAGTAGCCGAGCCGTTTATGGTAGTAGAGCCAACCGAAACAAGTCCGCCGTTGAACGTAAGTGTGGTCGAAGTTGCGTTGCCCAAGAACGGATAGCCAAACACGTTTGCTGCAGTAAGGTAGTCTGTCCCCGCCACTGCTGCGACCACTGCGCCAGAGCTGGTGGTTTTGAGCAATGCGCCACCAACGTTGGTGATGGCGAGGTTGGTGGAGGTGGCGCCATTAGCAAAGAGGTTGGTAGAGGAGGCTACGGTGGCAAAGAGGTTGGTCGTGGTGGCGTTAGTGAGGAGCGTGTTGCCACTAAGCGTGGTGGATGAAAAGACGTTGGCGCCAGTGAAGGTGTTGGAATCACTGAGGAGGGTTGAGGAGGCGAAGCGCCAGGTCGAGGTGGAGAAGGTATAGAGCGTACCGGTTGCGTCAGCCGCGAGTGCACCGTTAGTGAGCGCGGTGAACTTGACCGTAGAGGTGGCGGTGAGTGAGCCGATAGTTGAGGTACCCACTGCCAACCCGGTTGGGTAGAGGATGGTACTGGTAGCAGCTGCCGCTGCAGTACCGAAGGTGGTGGCGGTGAAGGGATATGCCGAATCAATTTGTGACTGCGTTGCGTAGTCAGTACCGGCGATGGCTGCGACCACCGCCCCGCTGCTGAGTGTTTTGAGGAGACTCCCCGTGACATTGGTGATCGCGAGGTTGGTGGTGGTTGCTGAGGTGAGGAGCGTGTTGCCCAAGAGCGTCGTCGAGCCAAGGACGTTTGAAGCGGTTGAGTTGAATGCTCCCGCAATGGTGCTCGAGCCAGTGGTCGAAAGATTGGCTGCAGCGAGCGTGCCGGTCGCAGTAATGTTTGCAACATTTTGAATATTGCCCGTAAAGTATGCTCCCCCAATTACCGAGAGGCGTTGTGCGGGGCTGGTGGTACCAATGCCTAAGAATTGATTAGCCGTAAAGACCGAGCCTAAGTTCCCGCCGGTGGTGTAGAGGTCGATGATGTTTGCAGTAGCGCCTGAAGCTGGCACGAGCGCGAGCGTGGTCGTCGCTGCGTTGCCGGCGAGGATCGCGAGTTTTGCATAGGGGGTAGTCGTCGCGCCGATGCCGACTCGGTCCGTCGTGGTTGAAAGCGAGATATCGCCGACGTTGTCGGTGGTCCAACCACCTGCCGAGGAGATACCCGAGGACGAGATATTCCCGCAAGTGATATCACCTTGGCTGTTGGTCTGCAGCGCCTGAGAGCCCGAGCAGCTCGGGGTTGCAGTGATCGTGAAGGTCCCACTAAACCGGCCGGTGCCCACGACATCGAGTGTTTTTTGTGGGCTGTTGGTGCCCACACCAATGTCGCTTGCAAAATATGCGTTGCCCGTGGTTGTCGCCCCACCCGAGACGGTTAGTCCACCAGCCTGCGTACTGTCGCCGATGGTCGAGGAGGCATACGCGGTCAATCCAGCATTAAACGCAATCTGGGTTGTGGTTGCACTGTTGGGGAAGAGGTACGCAAAAGTTGCATAGTTCCCTGCTGCTTGATAATCGCTACCTGCAACTGCTGCGACCACCGCCCCGCTGCTGAGTGTTTTGAGTAGTGCACTCGAAACATTGGTGATGGCGAGGTTGGTGGAGGTGGCGCCAACAAAGTCGGCGTTTACAAAATGTGCGGTCGAGGATGCCTGCAAACCATTCTGGAACCAGATCGGTGTTGAGGTGGCGTTGGTGGTGGCGCCGTAGTTGGTGGTGGAGATGAAGGGGAATGTACCGTTTGCAGCGGTGGCATAGTCGATGCCCGCGATTGCCGGCACTACTGCCCCGTTGCTCAAGGTCTTGAGCAGAGACCCCCCGACGTTGGTGATAGCGAGGTTGGTGGTAGTGGCGTTCGAGAGAAGTGTGTTGCCGTTTAATGTGGTCGAGGAAAAAACATTCGCCCCCGTAAAAGTGTTGCTGTCGGCAAGAAGGGTTGAAGATGCAAAACGCCAGGTCGAGGTGGAGAAGGTGTAGAGCGTACCGGTTGAGTCAGCCGCGAGTGCACCGTTAATGAGCGCGGTGAACTTGACCGTTGAGGTAGCGGTGAGTGTCCCGATAGTTGAGGTACCCACTGCCAATCCTGCGGGGTAGAGTACCGAGCTCGTGGCTGCGGCGACCGAGCTACCGAAGGTGCTGGTGGTGAAGGGGTACCCAATCGCGTCAGTAATGGTGACTGCACCGGTAGAACCAGAGAGCGAGATCCCAGAGCCCGCGGCGAGCGACGTAACGCCCGTGTTGGTGATCGTGAGGCCTGAGCCGATGATCGATTGACCTGCGGTAACGGAGATACCCGCGCCACTTGAGACTGTGCCGGTCGCCGCCGACTGTAGTGCGCCGGTACCTGCGCCGTAGAGGAGCGCTCCGGGGGTAAAGGAGTTCTGACCCGTGCCGCCGTTACCTACCGTGAGCGCGTTGGTAAGGGTAAGCGTGTTGATAGTAGCGCTCCCGAGTGTTGCACCCCCGAGCGCGTTTAGCTGACCCGAGAGAGTGGTCGAGCCGGTAACTGCAAGTGCAGTAGTGGTCGCACCAACTGCAGTAAGCCCCCCATTAAACGCAATCTGGGTTGTGGTTGCACTGTTGGGGAAGAGGTACGCAAAAGTTGCATAGTTCCCTGCTGCTTGATAATCGCTACCTGCAACTGCTGCGACCACCGCCCCGCTGCTGAGTGTTTTGAGTAGTGCACTCGAAACATTGGTGATGGCGAGGTTGGTGGAGGTGGCGCCAACAAAGTCGGCGTTTACAAAATGTGCGGTCGAGGATGCCTGCAAACCATTCTGGAACCAGATCGGTGTTGAGGTGGCGTTAACCGCAACCCCATAATTGTTGCTTGCAAAAAATGGGTACCCAAAGCTGCTACCGCCGGTGCCACAGGTAGTAGTAGTGACCGTCCCTGAGGAGTCAGTGGTGAGACATTGTCCTGCCGAGCTGCCGAGGTTAGAAATCGTCAGATTACTCGTGCTCGCCGTACCGATGTAGGCGGTGCCCGAAACGCTGAGCGCAGTCGTCGAAGCAAAATTGATCGTCTGTGGCGCGGTGAAAATGTTTGCACTGTAGGTCTTGGCAATGGTGGTCGAAGAGTCGGCAAAATAAATTGCCGAGGTAGTGCTAAAGCCACTCCCGCTTGCGCCCGAAACTATGCCGAGCGAAGAAGTGGCAACCAGGTCATATCCTCCGGCACTGTTGCCGACCAACACTTGGCCATACGTGGGCGCGGTTGAAGTGCCGGTGCCGCCTTTGCCAACCGCAAGGACACCCGTTGCGCTGGCCAAATCGCTCGCACCAGGCGTAATACACACGCCGTTGACCGAGACGCAACCACCACTTACATTGATCCCGCCTGAAAAGGTGGAAGTCCCCGTCCCAGAGACGCTAAGGGTGTCAACCGTACCGCCCGAGGTGGGAAGATAGCCGGCGATGGTCGAGTTGGTTATCGTCACGCCGCTCAACTTGGTAATATTTTGAGAAAGCGCAATCTGCCCCTGGAGGCCACCTTGGGCCGGGAGTCCAGAGACGTTGTTGATAGAGCCATAGAGCTCACTGCGTAGCGCGTTAGTCGCCTGACTAATTTGCGACGCGAGTTCTTCACGAGTAACCCCACTCTCCACAACCGTGCGTTCGATCATGCGCTCACGGATCGGATAGGTATTGTTGATGATCGTTGTAGGGATCGATGCAGTTGAGCGAGCTAGCGTAGCGGTTGGCTCTACCGTACCCACTGCGCTCGTGGTCGCTGGTTGTTGCACCGGCGCAGTCGCGACTGACTGCTGCGGACGCGGTGCAAAGAGCGCAGCGATCAAACTTCCGAACGAACCTCCTGTGTCTTGGATCGGTACAGAAACACCCGTGCCAAAAAATGGCGAACTCAGCTGTACCAATGCAGCCTGCGAGTCCGAGCCATTCAACTGCGGGATAACCGCATGAGCCGCGAGCGCAGCACTGCCAAGTGCCATTGAGAGCACAACCGCAGCGAGCGAGTGCTTCCAAGTGCCGCGAGGCATGTAGCCGCTCTCGCGTAGCTCTGCACGACGCAATGCTGAAAGCGTCTCTGCTTGCTTAGCCTTGGCCTGCAGGCGGCTCTCGGCAAAAGCCTTAAGCGACGCTTCGCTCACAAACCACGCGCCCCTTACCTGAACTCCCTCAAGCTTGCCTTCGCGGCAAAGTTTGCTGATGTAATCTGGTGCACATACCAGGCGTTTTGCTGCCACACGCGCAGAAAGCATTGATTTGGGCGGGGCGGATGATGTTTTTTTTGCGTGCGTCATAACCGAAAAAGCTTTGGTTTACAAAATGTATTCGGGTGCTCTCATCACAGAAATCTCGTCAAAAATTTTGCTAGTGTGCATGTCGCTCGCAAAAAATTTTCTCTGTTTCCCAAGGGAAACTCCCTTCATAGCGTACGCGGCATGGTTTTGAAAATTTTTTGCGCGGTATGTAGTTGAAATTTGCATCGCAATTTATGCTAAAAATCTTTTGTTTGCAAAGATTGTTCGGTCAGCTCGGCTATTGATATTTTACGCGCGTACGCGTCCTTATATACGAAAAAAGTACTTTTCACCTGTGGATATGGTGAAATGTTTTTATTTATTTTGTCTTGTGTTTTAAAGGTAAAATGCACAAGCAACTACAGTTTTTTAAAAATTTATAAAAAACGTTTGCCTGCAGGAAATCTTGTTTAAAAAATCTAAACTTGCTTTACCGAGATCGACTTATTATTCAAAGTGATATCGATATGGCGTACCCGAGATCTCGCTTAAATATATGGGTATTTTGAAAATTATTGTTTTTGAAAAAACAAAACTCCTCCAGGCTTTTCGGAGGAATTTCGATCAAAAATAACCTATTTGACTAAACTATACTTATGATCTTGAACTCTATTTAGTGATGCCGTACGATGCCGAAGCGGTGTTCCCTTCGGAAACTGAGAGATTTAGTGATACGCGGCTTGACAGCCATGCGCTTCCAGCAAGCACTGCGAGCGCAAGTGCTGCGAAGACTGCTGCGCTCATCAGTGGACGCGATTTCTTTTCATGCGCAACAAAAACTTCTGCAGTTCGTGTCTCTACACTTTCCTCCTCTACTTCTTGCGCGGGCGCTACCCGATATTCTGTTTTATATGAATATATCTCGGGTAGCGCAGGTGCATCTTCTTGATAGTAGCGCAACCCGCTCACTTTCGTCGGCTCTGCTTTTTTTACTGCAGTTGGTTGCGGCATAACGCGCACGGGCACGACAACCTCCTCGGGTTCAATAACTTTTTCTACAATCGCTGGAGTTGGCTCCGGAGCAGGAGCTTCAACCACGACTGATTTTTTTTCGATTGCTGCTTCGACTGCAGGCGCAGGCTCCGGTTCACGCTTGACCTCTGCAGGAACAATGACGGCCGCTTCGCCCCCCAGATATTTATCAAAAGACTCTGCGTCCACATACCAAGCGCGGCCCACTTTCTGGCCTACTACCTTGCCGCCACGAATGAGTTGACCAACGTAGTCAGAGGTATAGCTGTTTTCTCGTGCGATACGCTTCGCCGAGATAAACCGTTTACCCGATATTTGGAGTTCGTCCATACCAGGAGTATACCACTACCCTACTATGGCCACGCAAGACCCGTTTATCCGAGAACTTTTTGTATAGCCGTGCGTAGAGCTTGCGGATTGGCTGAACCCTTAGAAAGCTTCATCCCCTGCCCGACCAGAAACTGCATCGCAGCCTCTTTGCCCGCCTTAAAGTCGGCCGCCACCTGGGTGTGTTCTTCTACAACTTTTTTTGCAATATCCAAGAGTGCTCGTTCGTCGTTCTGTTGCAAATACTTTTGTGCCACCATTACTAGATCCCCGCCAGTAGTAAAAACTTCGACGATCGCCTCTTTAGCGCCGCGCGAAGAGAGCTCTCCGCGAACAGTGCGCCGCAACACGTCTGCCAGAGCGCCAGGTGCTATATGCGAGAGCCCTTTGCGACCTAGTCTTGCTGCGAGGCCAACAATGTCTGAGCCGATATAGTTTGATGCCGCCTTGGCTAACGACTCATCTGCAGCCACTGTAGCCTCAAAAAGTTTTGCGAGGACCTCATCGGCGACAAACATCTCAGCATACTCAGGATTAATACCCAAAGCGAGGTAACGCTCCCGCTTTTGCCATGGCAACTCGGGGAGCTCGATTGAGTCTATACGTGTGCTTTCTGACAGGCGCAAACTCGGCAAGTCGGGGTCTGGGAAGTAACGATAATCGTGGGCCTTTTCCTTTTTGCGCTGACCAAAGGTCTGCTGTTTAATCTCGTCCCAACCACGAGTCTCTTGGACCACCTCTCCACCACTCTCAAGCAGTTTGACCTGGCGGTCAAATTCGTATTGAATCGCACGCTCAACACTCCGAAACGAGTTGAGATTCTTGACCTCTACTTTAGTACCAAATGTAGGCGTTTTACTCACCGAAATATTTGCCTCAACGCGCATCTCGCCCTTTTCCATATTCGCCTCCCCTGCCCCCAAGGTGCGCAGCAACAGTTGCAGCTCACGAGCAAAGTCGCCTGCCGCCTCGGCCGAACCAATCACCGGCTCGGTTACCAGCTCCATAAGCGGTACGCCAGCGCGGTTGTAATCGACCAAACTCGTATTGCCCTGACCTGTACTGAGCGAAGTCGAAGTATGTTGAGAGCGGGCGGTGTCCTCCTCGAGATGGATGCGGGTGAGCTCCACGCCTGCAAGCGAGCCGCCTGAAACCAGCGGATATTTGTATTGACTAATCTGGTAGCCTTTGGGGATGTCGGGATAAAAATAGTTCTTGCGGTCAAACTCAGTGTAGTCGGCCAAGCTCCCATTAACCGCTTTGCCTACCGCGAGTACCTTGCGGACTGCCTCCTTATTAATGACGGGCAGCGTCCCGGGATGCGCCATGCAAATAGGGCAGATATTTTTGTTAGGCGACACCTCGTCGGGGTCGTTGAGACACGCACAAAACATCTTGGTTCGAGTAGCGAGCTCGGCATGGATCTCCAAACCAACGGTCAGCGTATACATATATAAGAGAGGATAGCCTAGTTGGCCGATTCTCTCAACGCACTGGTGACCGCCTCACTAAAGGCTTTGACCGACGCATCGGCCAAAATGGTCACATACAGGACCTCTTTACCAAGCTTAGAAAAAATTTTGACAATCTGCTCAACTTCTGCCGGGGTGCGGGTATCGGTTTTAGTCAGCACTACTACTTCGGGCTTCTCGGCGAGCCCATGGCCGTAGTGCTCGATCTCGGCTCGGACAGTTTTGTAGTCTTGCAAAGAGTTCTCGGCTTCGAGAGATACACAATGCAGTAAAAGTTTGGTTCTGGCCACGTGCCGCAAGAACTTTGAACCTAAACCTTTACCGGCTGATGCCCCTTCGATGAGCCCGGGGATGTCGGCCAAAATATAGCCGTACAAGACTCCCAAATTTGGGTCGAGCGTGGTAAAGGCATAATTCCCCACTTTGGCCGAAGCACCGGTAAGAGCGTTTAAGAGCGAGGTTTTACCCGCGTTGGGCAGCCCAATAAGCCCCGCGTCGGCGATGAGCTTGAGCTCAATCTGGAGCTCGGCCTCCTCGCCCGCAGCGCCTGATGTACTCTCTGTGGGCGTGGTGTTGACCGACGATTTAAACACCGCATTGCCCGCACCACCGCGCCCACCCTTGAGCACCAGCTGCTTCTGGCCGTCATGCAGGAGCTCATGCACTTCGCCGGTCGAGTGATTGTGCACTACCGAACCCACGGGGAGGTCGATAACTAAATCTTTACCGCCTTTGCCGTCGCGGTTGTAACTTTCGCCATCGCCCCCGTCTTCGGCTTCAAATTTTTTTTCTCCTCTATAGCGACCGAGCAACGAAAGGTCGCGTACCGCGCGAATGTACACATCGCCGCCATTGCCCCCATTGCCCCCGGCCGGGCCAGAGTACTCCTTGCCTTTGAGATGTAGCCAACGGACTACGCCGTCGCCACCGTCGCCCGCACGGGCGTGTATAACGAGCTCATCTACCAATGCCATATAAATTATTTAGTGGGCTTGTCGAAAACTATTCGCGGTACGCTGCATGGAGCACCCAACCTACCGCCGAGAGGATCACGGAGCCGAGCAGTGCCGGAATAAAGCCCGCAACCTCAAAGCCCTGCACAAACGAGGCGATAAACCAAAACAGGAGCGCGTTTAAGACAAACGAAAAGAGCCCGAGCGTAAGAATGTTGATGGGGAGCGTGAGGAGCCCGAGCACTGGGCGCACGATGAGCATCACCACGCCCCAAATGAGCGCGACCATAACCGCAATGTAGAAGTTGGAGACCGTAACACCTATCCCAAGCTGTGAGATCACCAACAGCGCGAGCGCGGTTGCCAAAACATGTACGAGTATCTTCATAAAGGTGATGCTACTACGCTAGAGATAATTGAGCAATGAAGTGTAGCCGGGGATATGCAGGAGCGCCCAGTCGGTAAATTGCGCAAAACTTCCTGCCAAGAGCCCTGCCCCAACCACTACCAGCAGCGCTCCTCCAATGTACTGGGCATATACCGCGACTTTTGCCATGCGCAAAAATGCTTCTGATACTTGTTTGAGCAAAAGGGCGGTGAGCAAAAACGGTAACCCAAGCCCCAGTGCAAAGAGTGCGAGCAAGAGGGCACCGGTGCTTGCGGTTGAAGAGCTCGAAGCAAGCAAGAGCACTGTGCCCAAAATAGGGCCAATACACGGGCTCCAACCCAGCGCGAACAAAGCACCGATCAAAAAAGAGCTTGCGGGGTTCCCTCGCTGAATGAATTTGGGCACGCGTGCATGCCACTCCCGCTGCAGTAGACCGCTCCCCACACCGAGCATAGTGAGGCCAAAAAAGATAATCAGTATGCCGGCTAGGCGCTCGCCCCAAAACCGATAAGGCCCAATAATGCTCCCCAAGCTCCCCGCAAAGAGGCCCAAGAGCACAAATACTACGCCAAACCCGAGCACAAAAGTCACAGCATTGCGCATAACCTTATTCCCACCAATAAACGCCAAATACCCGGGCACGAGCGGTAGCGTGCAGGGGGCGAGAAACATAAAAATACCCGCGACAAACGCCCCAACCATGAGCGGCAAACTCAGCATTCTGCAATTGTAACAAACTAAAAGCGCGGGCCAGTCGGCCCGCGCTTTGTCTTTAGCCTAATGTTCACCGAGGTTCGAGCTCGGGAGCAAGTCTTGCAATCCGAGACTGCAGCTCCTCGTCCGGCCCGGCTTTGGGCGCCGGCGCCGCGAGACCAAAGATGATCGAGCGGTAGAAGCAACTTTTGGCCTCGGTATGGCAAGCAAGACCCTTGCCCTGCGGCTCGACGAGGTAGGTAACCGTGTCGCCGTCGCAGTCGATCAGGATGTCCTTGATCAGCATGAAGTTGCCGCTCTCCTCGCCTTTGACCCAGCTCTTTTTGCGCGAGGTCGAGTAGAGGCTGACTTTGCCGGTCTCGAGCGTCTGCTTCCACCCCGCTTCGTCGCTGAAAGCGACCATCAAGACCTCCCTGGTGTTGATGTCTTGCACGACGGCGGTAATCAGGCCGGGGACGCCGTCGACGGTGCGCTTAAAGTTCGGCCACAAAACACGCATTGCACAACCTCGCTTGTTGGTTGACCCGCAAACACTATAGCCTATTTGAGCGTGAGCGCAATGAGCCCATACTTTTTTATCTTTTGGGTATAGTTGGGGAACGAGGCCCATGCCTTGCGCCCATCGGCCTTAGTCTGCCACGTTGGGTTGATTTGTTGCGGCTTATATTTTTTATACAGCGCACCGATCGAACGAAACTTCTCTACCTTAATCACTTTTTTAAAAAACTTTTGTCGTCCGCAAGAAAACACGATCTTATCTCCTTTCTGTATATCTTGATATTTTTCGGTCGCGGCACGGGTCTCCACCTTTTTGCTCCCGTTGCGTATAAACTCAAACGTATCACGATTTACCGCACGAAACTTGAGCGCGTGGGTCTTCATCTTACTGCTCCACGATGCGCCAGCCGCTCTTGAGCAGCTCCTCGGCCTTTTTAAACTTTATTTCTTTCGTCTGCGTGCCATCGGTTATTACAACCTTGTCATTACGACCAATGGTTCCACCCTTGGTCGCCTTAAGCGCAGTCGAAGGACGAACTCCCTCGGCAGAACTCGGGGCGGTTGTAGAGCCAACTGCGAGCCCATTTTGACCATTAGGCTGGAGCTTCTCAAGCATTTCAAACACCGCTCCGCGATAGCTGTCTTCAAGGTTTTTAAAGAGCGCGGTCCCCTCTTTGCGATACTCGGTCAGTGGGTCGCGCTGGCCATAGGCGCGCAGGTTTACCGAGCCACGCAAGTACTCCATCGACTCGAGATGCTCAACCCAGAGCGTATCGAGTGTCTGCAAGCACACACCCCTGGCTTGGGTAAGAAAGTTATCCGGCCCGAGCTCCTGCTCTTTTTTCTCCAACAGCGCGCGCGCCTCCTCGCTCTGCCCTGCTAACTCTTGCAAAAGCGCCGCGACCTCCTCGGGCTTGCCGACGAGCACTTTGCGGCGACGTTCATAAATCGCCCGACGCTGTTTGTCGAGCACGTTGTCGAACTCGAGCACGTGCTTGCGCGCGTCGAAGTTGAACCCTTCGATCTTGCTCTGCGCGCTCTCGAGCGCGCGTGAGACCATTTTGTTTTGAATCGGCTCATCCTCGGGGATACCAAAGCGTCCCATCAAGCCTTTGAGCGAGTCGGGGGCAAAGATGCGCATCAACGAGTCTTCAAGCGAGACAAAAAACTGCGTCTCACCCGGGTCGCCTTGGCGACCCGAGCGGCCACGCAGCTGATTATCAATCCGGCGCGCTTCGTGCCGCTCGGTGCCGAGCACAAAGAGCCCCCCAAGTGTTTTGACCTCCTCGGCCTCCCCTTTGGTGGCCATAGCGCCACCAAGCTTAATATCGACGCCGCGGCCTGCCATGTTGGTGGCGACCGTCACCTTGCCCCGCTGGCCTGCGCCTGCAATAATCTCGCCCTCGCGCTCATGGTTTTTGGCATTGAGCATTTCGTGTGGGACACCTTCGCGCTTCAAGTAATTAGAGAGGAGCTCGTTTTTCTCGATGCTCACGGTGCCCACCAAGACCGGCTGGCCCTTTTGGTGGAGTTCTTTAATTTTGCGGGCAATTGCGGAGAACTTGCCGTTCTCTGTTTGAAAGATGAGGTCATCTTCGTCTTTGCGCACCACTGCCCGATTGGTCGGGACCTCGACCACGTCGAGTCCGTAAACTTTAAAGAACTCTTCTGCCGAGGTTTTGGCCGTGCCCGTCATCCCTGAGAGACGCTCATAGAGTCGGAAGTAGTTTTGATAAGTAATCGAGGCAAAGGTCCGGCTCTCTTTTTGCACCACTACACCTTCTTTGCTCTCAATCGCTTGGTGCAGGCCCTCGCTCCAGCGCCGCCCCGGCTGCATGCGGCCCGTAAACTCATCGACAATAACCACCTCGCCGCCGCGCACTACATACTCCTTGTCGCGGGTAAAGAGCGCTTTAGCCCGTATAGCAGTCTCAAGGTGATGCACATACTTAATGCCTCCCTCGGTGTAAATATTTTCGATCCCAAGCATCTTTTCGGCTTTGGTAATGCCTGCGTCAGTGAGCGAGATCGCTTTGCGTTTTTCGTCAACTGTGTAGTCCTCCTCGGGTTTGAGTGCCGCAGCAATTTTGGTAAACGTGCGATAGAGCTCCTCGGAATCACCCGCCGGAGCCGAGATGATGAGCGGTGTGCGAGCCTCGTCGACTAAAATTGAGTCGATCTCGTCGACGATCGCCCTGTAGTGCCCACGCTGGCGCATCTCGCGGGAGGAATATGCAATATTGTCGCGCAAGTAGTCGAACCCAAACTCCGAGTTGGTGCCGTAGGTAATGTCTGCCTCGTAGGCCTCGCGGCGCGTGCACGGGCGCAAAAATTCGTGCAAGACCTTAAAACTCCCCTCTTGGTCGCGCGCCTCGTCGAGCTCTTGGTGTGTTGGGTCATAACGGTACGACGCATCGCCGTTGATTACGCCGACCGACATCCCCAGCGCGTGGTATACCTGCCCCATCCACACCGCGTCGCGCCGAGCAAGATAGTCGTTGACCGTCACCACATGCACGCCCTTGTTCCACAGTGCACCCACATACGCTGGCAGTGTTGCGACTAGAGTTTTGCCCTCGCCGGTCTTCATCTCAGCGATCGCTTTTTGATTAAGAATGATGCCACCTACCAATTGCACGTCGAAGGGGCGCAGCTTTACCGTCCTACTCGCCGCCTCGCGCACCGCCGCAAACGCCTCCGGCAACACCGCAGCCTCATTCTCGCCTCCGGCGAGGCGATTGCGCAGCTTATGGGTAACCTTGTGGAGGTCTTCATCGCTCAGGGCGCTATAGGCGGGCGCAAGCGCATTGATAGCCTCCATCGTTGGCCTCGCTTTGGTTATAAGCTGCTGAGAGGGATCCCCAAAAAACCCCTTTAGATTTAGCATTTAGGCCCTCAATATAGCACAAACACAATAGGAAAACCCCCGCTCACAAAGGCGCGAGACGGGGGCTTTCCTTTCGAGAGGACGAGCGCTCAAACCCTGTATTGAGCGCGAGCGCTTAGCGGCGCTTCTTGCTGGCCTTTTTCTTTTTCTTGGCCTTCTTTTTCTTAGCCATGTTTTTGCGATTACTCGCGAAATTGGTTGCGCATCGTTCGACCGTACTTTTGTATGCGCCTAGGAGCACACAAGAGCACTAAGTACGATGCTCTGCTGTTAAGTATCGACCATATTTCTAAAGAACCTAGTAACTTTATGGTTAAGGTGTGGATAACTCTGACACAGGTATTTTAAATTTTTTTATAAAAACAAAACTCCGCGCCACAAGAGGACGCGGAGCTCGCGGCAAGAGCCGCTATTTTTTACACACGATGATCAACTCGCGCTCGACACGATCGACCACCCTCACCTCGCTGAAATGTTTCTGCAACTCGTTGCGAAGCGACATCTCCTCCAGACGATAGTCCGGCCCATAGTCCTCGACTTCGTGCAGGTGAATTTCTCGATAGACCTCCGGAGCGAGAAACTCGGCATACCGGTCCATCTGCAACTTAAACAGACGGCCAGCCTCTCTTGCATCGCCCGGGTAGACCTTGTCCATAAGCACCAAGGCTCCGCCATGCATGAGCCTGCTCGCAATAAGCGGCCAGAGGTTTTGTCGGTACGCTTCGGTAAAATTATGCGCCGTCCAGGCCGAGTAGATCACCACGAACGAAGCCGGGTTTCTCAACGTGAGATACCGCGCCGCATCCCGGCAGACAAACCGAGCGTGCTTTCCTTGCTCGCCAAGTCTGCGTTTGCACCGAGCGAGCATCTTTTGAGAAATGTCTATTAATTTAAGTCGCCCGCTGCCCATGTGCGCAGCGATGCGGATCAAGACGGCCTCGGTTGAATGGTCTTCGCCGGGGCCAAGTTCGACTACGTTTTCTCCAAACTGATAGTTTCGGTGCACCAGTGTGGCAACCGTCCGCCACAGATACTCTGCTCCGGGTGTAACGGAGAGAATTGCTTCGTTGTACTGTTCAAGCCCTGCGTATCGTGATCTCACGACAAGCCTCCTGATTGCTGTTTCGCCTGCACAGGACAATACGACGATGCGCAAAAAAGTCAAGCAACGCGCGGTGGAGTTGAGCGACTAGTGCTGCGGTTTGAGCGTGCCGTCTTCAATCTGTTTGATCAACGTTTCCATTTGCCCCGCTGCGGCTGGCTGGATCTGTTCGATTTTTTTGAGCGTCGCAATCGTATCTGTCTTGTCGCCCAATTGGAAGTAGGTCGACGCAAGCCCGAGATAGGTCTGAGCGTCTTGTGGGCTCTTTTGCACGCGCAGCTGCCAGATCGCGATCGCGCGGCTGTAGAGCTTAAGGCTCATATAGGCGCTCAAAAGCTGATCGTTGTCGACTACTGTAGAGCCGAAGCCTTCTTGCAAAAGCTGATCGCCCTCGGCGTTTTGTCCTGCGGCATAGAGCGAGGCGGCATAGTAGATACGGGCTGTCTCGTAAGCCGGGGCCTCTTCAAACGCCTGCTTAAACGCAGTTACTGCAGCTTGCGTGTTGCCTGCCCCAAGCTCGACCCCACCAATTTGGATCAAGATTTGCTGCTTGCCCGGCGAGTCTTTGAGCGCCGCTTGCAAGTGTGTGAGCGCGTCACTCGTTTGACCAAATGCGCCTAAAAGGGTTGCGGCAAAGAGCTCGAGGCGCGCGTCGTCTTTGCGCTGCTGCATCAAGGTAGTGACCGCTCCGCTCGAGGTCGTAAAGATGTTGAATTTCACCGACGGGTCGACCGAGCTCGAAGCCGCCTGATTGGAGGCAAATTGTAAAAGTTGCTCAACCACCTCTTGGTAACCGAGCGGGTTTCCTGGCCAGGCGACACCCTTGAGGGCTGAGACATATGAGGCCAGGTTCTGCTGCGGCGGGCGCTGCCCCGCGACGATCTGCCCACTAGACGAAAGTGTGGCTACTTGGGTTTGGAGTGCGTCGATGAGTGTCGAAGCTCGTGCCAGCCCCGGTGCATTGAGTGCAAAGCCGCCGATTGCGACCACCAGAAACACAATCGGTGCGACGATAGCCATTGTATGCTGCCCCAAGGGCTTCGAGAGCCAGACTCGGCTCGGCAACTCTTTGCGTGAGAGCCCGTGCGTAAACGCCAAAAGCGCAAAGAAGTACATCGCCGAGACCAGGTTGTCGAACACAAACAGGTTGTTGAATATGTATCCTGCAAAGAGTCCGATCAATACCGCCTTTTCAGCCTTACTCATGCTTGAGCGCCACAAAGCAAAAACCGCGAGCGCATAGAGCGCAACATAGAGCACAAACGCGGGCGCGCCACCGGCAATAAGCCAATCGAGGAATTGGTCGTGCGCGCGGTCGAACCATGCCTCTTGGTCGTACATGTTGGGGTTGTAGTACTTGTTGAAGACGTAGGAGAAGTTTTCTTGCCCCCAGCCCAAAAGTGGCTTCTCTTCAAACCCCTTGAGCGCCATCCCCCAAATTTGGAAGCGCGAGATGGTCGTGCGGTCGCTGAGCGAAATCGAGGCCACGCGTGCAAGCGTGCTGCTCTTGTGCACCAGAGTGCTGTCGCGCAGAGCAAAGAAGCCTGCTGCAAGCACCACGAGCGCGACCAGCCCCCCGATCGAAACGCGGCGCACCACTCTGTACTCGCGCCCGCGGCCAAAAATCGCGAGATAAAGCGCAGTAATCACTAGACCCCCCAAAAGGCCAAGGAGTGCTCCACGGGTCTCGGTAAAGTAGAGCCCCATAAACTGCAGCACCAGCGCGAGCCCGTAAAAAACCTGCGTCCCCGCAGTCTTTTCTTTTTGACGGACGAACAGCCAAAGGGTAATGAAGAAGTTGAGGAGGAAGTAGACAGCCAAATACGCTGCATTACCAAAGGTGGTGTCGGCGCGAGCACCCGACTGCGAGCTAATGGCCACATAACCTGTTACTTGCAACAGCGCCCAGACGCCCTGGACCGCCGCGAGCCCCGCCGAGGTGTTAAAGAAGCGCTCCCACAAATCTTCGGTAGTGAGGATCGCGCCGCTGATGATAAACCAGACAAAGAGGTGCAAGAGGCCCACGTAACCCTCCATGCGCTCAAAGTTGCTCCAGAAGCTCTTAATAGGATCGACCGCAGTGATGGTAGCGATCGCCATCCAACCCACAAAAAGCACTGTGCACCACATGATGAGCGAGGCGCGTGGACGATACTTCGGCTCGCGCAACGCGAGCAGCACATAGCAAAAGAGTGCAGCTTCTACCAAAATGCGAAAGACAAAATTTTTACCGGTAATAAAAGGGAAGAAAAGGTTAGGGAAATAGGTTCCCACCGCGATGATAAATGGCACGAGGAGCACAAGAAAAACGGCAGCGATAGTGCCCCAGCGCAGATAGTCGGTGTATTTCATATTGAAGAACTATACCCCAGCCTCCCCGCCCAAGCCAACCCCCTCTCCGGGCTCTTTAAAGAGCAAAAACTTAAAAAGGAGGAAGGTCATGACTGAAAAGACCAGGATGACCGATGCAATCACCACCAAATACCAATTAACCCCAACCAGGTCGGTGACAGAGCGCACCACCTGGGCCTGTATGTAGGCGAGCGCGAGCGAGTAGACCACAAAGACCAAGAGGCGCCGCGCGTGTTTGCCCCTAGTTTTAAAGGTCACACGGGTGTGGAGGACAAAGTTGTAGAGCAAGTTGGCACCGAGGCCGATGAGGTAGGCATAAAAATAATGTTCGCGGCCAAAAACCAACTCCGCAAAAAACGCGGTGAGCCCTAAGTTGATCGCAACCCCGCTCATCCCGATTATAAAAAAATGGGCAAAGCGTGTGCGATGGACAAAGTCCCAACTGTTGAGAATATGCCGGCGCATGGGCTAGGGTTTGACCAAGTACAGCTCCCGCAAAACGCTTAGTTCCCCGAGGATGCCCTGGTACTCCAAGTGTACCGTATGGCTCCCCTGCGGTATTTGGACTCCCAAATAGAGTCCGTTCACCAGCGAAAGTGGTGCACTTTGTCCGTCAAGCGTGGCGCGCCAACCAGGAAGATTACTTTCTGACACGACGAGCACTGCGGGGTTTTGCAGCAAGAGCGCAAAATCGTAGTACCCGTTACCTATACTCGAGGGAGTTGCCTCAGCCTTGGGCACACACTGCGTGCAATTTGCCGCCGCGAGATATATGATCGGATACGCTTTTGGATATTCATAGAGATAGAGCATCATGCCGTAACTCGTAACCGATGAGGTGGAGAGCAAGTGTAGCTGGGCACTGCGCAGCGGACTGCCAGCAATAATGTAGCGCCCGCTCATGAGCCCAAGCTGCGGGAGATTACCGAGCAGTCGCACACGACGCTCATCGTCAGTGCCTGCGCCATAGCCGGCCGCAAGCTCGCCACCGACCTTACTCATTGCATTGAGGATATTCTTTGGCTCAAATTGATCGTAGCCATCGACCGATGCGACACCATGGATGAGGTTGAGGTTGGGCGCCTCTCCTGCTGAGGCAAGCTCCTGGACCGCACGCGCCTCCGTGAGCGAGAGCTTATATTGCGGTGGGATAAACGGTGTCGCCGCCTCGCCCACCAAAAAGGGATACACGCGATACCCGCTCTGCAGCTGTGACACAAAAGGATCCGCAGTTCCGTAGAACGATGAGGGGACGAAGGCTGACCAACCGCCAACACCAACCGCGACCATAGTCGCCACGCCTAGCCCTCCTGCCAGTTGTTGAAACCGCTCGACGGAGAGGTACCGGCGTATAAACAAAAAAGCAACTAAAATTGATGCAACCAGACACAAAAGTGGCAACAGCACGCTTAGATCAATAAACGAAAGTAGTTCTCGGTAGGCCTGCAGGCCCTGATCGAACGCATGGGCGTATGCGGCTGCGTCTTTGCTAAACCCCGCATGACCCTGAATGGTTGCATTAAACACCCAGGCAAGCTGCACGCTTAGCCAAGTGGCGCCGCGCGCTCCCAAAAGTTGCACCGACGCTATCGCCGCAACAAACAGTGCGCTGCTCAGCCCTACAACCCACACCGCCACTCGGAACAGCCTCGATTCGCGCAGTACTGCGGCACGGTCAAACCCAAAGGCACCAAGGAGCGAAAGCGCAAATGCGCCCAAAAACATAAACCGAAACGGAAACCTAAAGAGATCGAACACGGGCAACTTGTTGAGCAACCAATAGAGCGGCGAGTGCTCAAACGCGGCCATGAACGCAAACAGAAACACCACTCCAATGGCTGCAACGTGTCGCTCACCTACCTCCTGTCCGCGCGCGCGCCGTGCCCGCAGTGCACCAAGCGCCCCAAGCCCGAGCAAAAGCCACAGGGCTCCAACAAACAGCGGCTTGCGGCCGGGAGTGATGTAGGGGACATAAAAGTTGGGTGGAACGACCGAGAGCACCAGATCGCCCGGCTCGATTACTTTGAGCGTAAGGTTTTGGTAGGAAGTAGTATCCGCCCGTGAGGTATAGGGCAAAAACTTGTAGGCAGGCAACAGCTGCGGCAACCCGACCACTCCGCCTATGCTAATCAGCAACACAAAACCAGCGAGCAGCCCTCCCCACTCGCGCAAAGCAAACCGCGAAAGTAGCGCATAGCAACCGGCATAGAGCAAAGCGAGTACGACCGCATAAAACACCACTTGCGTATAGCCCCCCAAAAACGCCCATCCCAACCCTAGACCGCCCAGGAGGATATATCTCCAACGCCGAGGACTATGTTGAACAAATTTTGCAAAACAAAAAAGGAGGAGTGGGAAAATAAAAAGCGAGTTGGCAATGATGGGGTTGGAGAGGTAGCCCCACTCGAGTGCAAGCAAATAACTCGGCCCCACGAGTGCTGCTGCCAGGCGCGATACGCCCATCGCGCGGGCGGCAGCGTAGGCACATACAAACGTGAGTAGGATGTCGATGATGAGCCGCAGCTCGACCATTAAGGGTGCTAAAAATAGTTTCCCAAGGAGTATGTTGAGTGGGTCAAAGAAACCTCCAACCTGGCTTAGATAGATCGGGAATCCCGAATAAATGTCTGGCGTCCATAAAAACGACTCCCCCGCCTGCAGCGCTTTGGCGTAGAAGTCGAACAGTGGGTAATACTGCATCGCTAAATCAGTCCCTGGCGGCATTAATATTTGACCCCATGCCATAGGCAAAAATCGGATCAGTATTACAGACGCAAAAAAAAGTCCCAACAATATTTTTGAACGCCGAAGAAGAATCTGCATGACAATCAAGTATAGACCAGCTGCACACAAACCAAAACCGCTCTGGAAGAGCGGTTTTGGTTTGTGCAACTATATTTCGATAAGTTTTAAGTAACTTCCCTTACCTATGACAACTGGTGTGGGATTGGACACAAATTGTGCCCACTGTAATCGCAAGTTGCCAGTTGCATTTGTAGTGACAGTGCCGCGGATAATTATTGGCATTGACTTATTTTTTACAAGAGTAATACGGCCACTACTTACGCCTAATGCCTCAAGTTCACCGCCGTTAGCTACAGTACCCGCAGCCCCGAGAAAGCCAACGGAGAGGGACGAACCGATTGGTGCTGTAAAGGCAATTTTAAGATCCGGTGACACACTGCTTGTTGATGCAAATACTACCCCCTCGACAATATATGTTTTATTCCCAAGTAACGTGAGACTTAAGTCCGAATCGTTTTGAAGCGTCGTATTGCTAGCGATCGACTGATCATTGGGTTTTCTCACGGCACCAATAAGCGGATCTACTGTAACCACAACTTGAGATGAACTTGTTGCCAGACCCTGATTGCTCGCGGTTAATGTGTACGTTGTGGTAACATTCGGCGAAACAGAAACTGAAGTCCCAGTGACTATCCCAATGCCTTGATTGATACTCAGTGTAGTTGCACCCGAGACTGACCAAGCGAGCGTGGTGCTTTGACCAGCCATTATATTTGAAGGCGTAGCCGTGAAAGATGAGATTGCAGGAGCTGGAGTTCCAGGAAACGGTACATCGCTGCTAAACATTGGACTATTAACAGCGGTTAGATTATTTCCGTTTGAAGTTAGGTCAGAGTACGAGTTATTGAAATTCCAATAACCCACCAAACCCGATTCAGAGCCAGTTAACTCGGAAGTCATATCACTCTGGATCTCGGATTGTGTGCGAGCACTATTCCAGACTCGTACATCGTCAATCTTCCCGTCAAAGGAAGCGCTTCCGTTTACTGTGGCGCCAATTGTAACCCTATCAGATGTAGTGTTAGGGGTTTGGTCGTTTGAGCTAACTTGCGAAAGTGCGACCCCATCCATATATGCCATACCGCTGGCTATACCAAGACCGGCAGGATACGAAAACGCAAGATGATGCCAGTTGCCATCAGTGACTCCGATGGCATCATAGAATACGTTGCCTCCACTTAGCTGCACTCCAATCTTATTACCGTCGAAGGGCGCAACGGAAAGCGCAAATTGACCGAATGAACTATTATCGGCGCCCATATCGAAGAAGAACTGTTGCGAGGTGTCAGATGTTTTTATCCATGCTTCGATCGTACGGGCACTTGAACCGGTAGGCAAGCCTACCGGATTTGACAGACTTGCATACTGAGTTGAAGCTGACGACAATGAGAGTGAATAAGTATTTGCTGCTTGCGCGATGTTGCCAAAAGCCACAAGCGACAAGAACATAGAAATAAAAACTGCGAACCCGGTAGCTTTCATGCATGTCCTACTAGCCATAATTAAAAAAAATAAAATAGAGCCTAATAAATTAGGTTGAGTATCACACTAGGTTTACAAAAACACAATGCGGATAAAACTCTGGATATCCTGTGCAAAAAATGTGGAAAACTAGACCTGTTGTTTCTTTTCTCTAAAAACTACTGACAGTGCGGCGACCAACAAAAGACCCTCAACCGGGAGGCGGTAGCGGGCGTTGGAGACAGGGCCGGTCAGGAGGGCGAAGTAGAGTATTACTGCCGCAAACAAGAGCCATACGCGGTCTATACGTCCGCGTAGCGCCCAATAAACACTCCAGAGCCACAAAAGGGTAACCGTGCTCCAAAAGCCCACGCCGAGCACAAATAGAGCAACTGCTACCCCACCCGAGCGTAGGTACGAGATCAGCGTGCCGAATTGCCCGTGCAAAAGTGCATTGCTGATGTTGGGCATGGTGCCGATGTCGACCCCAAAAAGTCGAATAGTGTCGCGCAACCCGTCGGTTACAAAAAACGGGATAGTTTTAAAGAGGTGGAAAAATGTATAGCCCACTTCATGCCCACGAATAATCATCAAAAAATCGTGTGTAAAAACACCCGAGCGCACGAGTGAGAGCGCCTCTTGCCGAGGCAGGGTATCTTGAGCCGTCTTAAACTGTGCAAGCAGCGCATTGCCCTCGGGATTAGGAGCAAACTTCAAATACTCGGGCGCGTTATAGAGCATTAAGTTTGCGGCGCCTACCGAAGAGATGTTGTATGAGCCGAAGCGAGCGTGATTGCGCAATGACCATGGCAGCACAACCAAGTAGGCCGCAACACAGAGCGCAAGCCCTTGCAGGAGTGCTTGCTTGTAGGGTCGCAAGGTGCAGAGAAGCCATGCTGCATACACAAGCGGCAGAAAGAGCGAGATCGGGCGTATCCACATACTCACCCCAAGGAGCACACCGGCCGCCAGTACGGAGCGCCATCCTTTTCGTTGAAGCGCAATCAACGAAACAAGCAGCACGCAGGCAAACAACTCGTCTGAAAGGAGCGACGCCCCATAAAAAAGCCTAATAGGCTCAACCGCAAAAATAAGTGAGCCCCAAAAAGCGGCGCGTTCGTGATAGCGCCGAAACAGCATATACAAGAGCACTGGCAAGATGCTCAAGAGCACTGCCTGCACAAAGAGCACCGCACCCCAACTGCCTACCACATTGTAGAGCGCCGCAAGAAAAAACGGGTACCCTGGTGTGCGAAAACTTTCTGGATAAAACGGTGCCGTCGTAGCAACAGTAAACCCACGCCCTTGCAAAAGATTTTCGGCGAGCTGCACATAGCCGCGGCTATCGCCTGTCAATAACGCCGGATCAAGACCTTGAGCGCTTGCAGCACTATAGAGCGCCATGGCTACAATAAGCCCCGCCGCGAGCGAGACTCCCCACACCACCAGCACTTTGTGTTGTTGTAAAAGATGCATGCTAGCGATACTTGCCTAAAAACCCACGCAGGCGGATGCGCGTAAGACTCAAAAAAGAACGAAACACTTCGCGGATGGGACGGATGCGCGAGTCTGCGTTGTCGGTCCAGGTCACGGGCAACTCTACAAATTTGTGGCCGCGCTGGTGGGCGATAAACACTAACTCCGCTTCGGCAATCACGTAGGGCTCGTACTGATGCTCAAAAATGTCCTGGGCCGCGTCGTGGCGAAAGAGTTTAAATCCGAGCGCCGGGTCGGTGATGCTCCACATCCAAAAAATTGCTTTAGCAAGATAAATAAACCCGTACCCCAAAAATACACGCAGTGGTGGCTGGTGGAGCGCTTTGTGCGACCCGTCCATCTCTCGGCTGCCAAAGACGCCGGCGAGCGCGGGGTTCTGCTCAAGAGTGTGCAAAAAACGTCCGATCGCCTCTTCGTCAACCGAGCCATCGGCATCAGTTTCTAAAATAAATTCGCCACGCGCATGCAAGACGCCACGCTTAACCGTAAACGCCCGACCCCGATTTTTACCATCGGCAAGCAGCACGAGCTCCGGATGTGTTTGCTGCACCTCCCTTATCACATGCGCAGTGCCGTCTTTGCTGCCATCGTCGACCACTACAATCTCAAAAGATTTGCCCAAAGCACCGAGATAGGTAAACAACCGCTGCAGTGTTGGCGGCAAGCGCCGCTCCTCATTGTAGGCGGGTATAACGACTGAGAGATATGGCCGAGGCATGGAATGTCCCTATACTACCTGCTATTATGGCCACGTGTCCAAACAAAAAATCGCGGTCATTGTCGGTGCCGGGCCTGCCGGGCTTACCGCCACCTACGAACTCCTCACGCGCACCGACATCAAACCTATAGTGCTTGAGCAAGATCCGCAGTATGTGGGCGGCATTGCCCGCACCATACAATACAAAGGCAACCGCATGGACATCGGCGGGCATCGGTTTTTTTCTCGCTCTGACCGCGTTACTGAGTGGTGGTTCTCCATTTTGCCACCACAGATGGCGCTTGATAATACCGAGATCTCCTACCACGGCAAAACATACAACGTCTCCCATAGCAAAAGTGCAGATCCCGACCGAGTAATGCTGCTGCGCCCCCGGCTTTCGCGCATGCACTATACAAAGAAGTTTTTTGACTACCCTATCACGCTCTCGATGGACACGCTTTCGAAATTAGGGCTCTTCAAACTGATAAAAATCGGCACCACGTACGTCTACCGCCGCGTACGCCCCATCAAGCCCGAGGTCTCGCTCAAAGATTTTTACATCAACCGCTTTGGGGATGAGCTCTACAAAACTTTTTTCGAATCGTACACCAAAAAGTTGTGGGGTATGCCGTGCGAAGAAATCAGCCCCGAGTGGGGCGCACAGCGGGTTAAGGGGCTCTCGATCACGGTCGTGATTAAAAACGCGCTCAAAAAGTTTTTTGCCCCAAGCGCGCATCGTACCCACAGAGTTGAGACCTCGCTTATCGAACAATTTCTCTATCCTAAGTATGGTCCAGGGCAACTCTGGGAGACTGTGGCCGAAAAGATTGCCGCCAAGGGTGCAGAGGTCCTTATGGGCCACAAAGTAGTGCGCATTAACCTCAAAGGAGGCAAGGTGGTGTCGGTGGTTGCCCAAGATGAGCGCGGTGCAGAACGCGAGTTTGTTTGTGAGTACGTTTTTTCAACCATGCCTATTTCAGAGCTGGTCGGCGGCATGCACCCGCAAGCGCCCGAACACGTCCGAGACATAGCCGTAGCGCTGCCCTATCGCGACTTTGTGACTGTCGGTGTGCTCGCAAAAAAATTCTCACCCAAGCACGGTGGCCGTATCCCTGACACCTGGATTTATATCCATGAGCCCTCCGTCATCATGTGTCGCATCCAGTTTTTTAATAACTGGAGCCCCTACCTGGTCGCCGATCCCGACAAACAGTGGTTTGGGCTTGAGTACGTGATCAGTACTAAGGATAAACTCTGGAGCATGAGCGACGAAGAGGTTAAGCACTTTGCGCGTGAGGAGTTGCGCAAGCTCGAGCTGGTCGAGGACGAAGACATCGAAGACATGGCGGTCGCCCGGATGGAGAAGACCTATCCCGCCTATTTTGGCTCATACAAAGACTTTGCGGTCGTGCGCGAGTATCTTAATACGATCCCGAACCTCTTCCCCATTGGCCGCAACGGCATGCACCGCTACAACAATCAAGACCACTCAATGTTGGCCGCCATGGTCGCGGTCGACAACATCGTCAAAGGGCGCATAGACAAATCAAACCTTTGGGACATTAATACCGAACAGGAGTATCACGAGACAAAGTCTAGCGTCTCTTAAAAGCCTCGAGCGCCTCGTATACCGCCTGCGTTTGCGCCGGGAGCGGGATATGCATGAGACTTGATTGTTTGGGCGGGCGCGTGTTGAGCGGAAGCGCTTGTGTAAGCTCATCCGCAGCACCACCGCAAAAATCGGCAATTTTTTTGAGCACCCGATCCTGAGTGTTCTGGTCAAGCAGGTCTTCCAGCTTAATGAGCAAACTCTCATTGCGGGAAAGGTGGTAGAGCAACTCTGTGTTGCCACGAGTCCACCACTCGAGCGCTTGCCCAAACGTAAAGCGATTAAAGGTACGGTGAATCGAGTCGGCACACGAGCGGGGCTCACGATAGATCGCGATGATGCGCGCTTTGGGCACATACTGGCGCCACCAATAAAACGTAAACGGTGTTTGTTTGAGGCCCCATGGTTGTTTTTGGGTAAGCGCAGAGAGTATCCGTTGCATGCGATAGCGCGTCACGAGACGGCGTAGACGCATTCCCGGCACAGCACGCAATCCCAACCATGGTTCGGCAAATAGATGCGTTTTGAATCCTGATTCCTCCACTAGACGATCGTCGAGCTGGTTAATTTCGTGCAGCTCCAAAAAGCCGTCCTCGTTGCGACTGTCGGCCGGGCGCATCCAAGCCTCCTCGCCAAAGTAGACCCCGCACGCCTGCACCAAGCGCGAGGCGATCGAGGTGCCGCTGCGCGGCATACCCAAAACTATAATAACGTCTTCGCCACCTCCAATAGCTCTAAAGCGGCGCGTAAAAAGTCCCCAGAGCGGCCACAAAAGCATATTGCAAAGCCCGCGTAGCATGGCTCAACGATAACACATATTGATAATCTTGGCTATATATTGTACTATTGGCTAAGAAGAACCCATTCCCATCATTCTCGAAAGGACTGAGCATGCGACACGGCATCGCCAAAACCAACCTCATCGGTGAGGACGACATGGCGGGGCGTGCGCATACGCCCAAGAACGTCACCCTCATCGCAGCCCCTTGGCTCTTCTTCAAGGAGGTCGAGTTTCGCTCGCAGCAGTTGGGGTTGGGGTATGTGGGAGCCTACGCCAAGCGCTATGGCCACCGCATCACCCTGATCGACCCTATGCTCGAAGGCGGGCACTTGATCTCGCAGCCGGTGCAAACCAAGCTGCAGCAGACCAATCGCTATGGGCATCCGGACCGCTGGATTGTTGATCGGATCCCCAGAGACACCGATGTAATCGGCATCAATGCGCCGTTTACTGATAGTCGACTGGCGCTCTATCCGCTGGTCGATGCGATCAAAGCGCGCTACCCCTCGACTCCGATCGTAGTGGGCGGCGTGCTGGCGACCAGTTTGCCCGAGCAGGTACTCAACTCCTGTCGGGCTGACATTCTGGTCAAGGGCGAGGGCGAGGTCGCCTTCTCCCGGATCCTCAACGGCTACCCGCTGGAGAAGATCCCCGGACTTGCTTACCGCGCGGCAGACGGCTCAATCGCCAACAGTCCGCGGCGCTCTGAGCAGCTCAAGTCGGTGAATATGATTCCTCCGCCGGGGTATGACTTCCGTCCGATGGAAGAGTACGTTCGCTGGTCGCCCCGAGGCGACCAGGCCGATCGGACGCTGTCGCTGATTTCCTCGCGCGGGTGCCCGTTCACCTGCGAATTCTGCTCCATCCCCGAAAAGGGCCAGATCTGGCGGCCCTTTACGCCAGAGCGGATGCTCGAGGAGATCAAGTGGGCGATCGAGCAGCTCGGGGTTAATCACTTCGAGTTCGAAGACGACAACTTCACCCTGCAAGAGCCTCGCGCGCTTGCAGTGTTGCAATACCTCGCCGACTTGCGCGAGAAAGGGTACCCGTTCACGTGCTCGTTCCCCAACGGGATCATGATCGACAAGATGACGGAGGGTCTGGCCAAACTGCTCGTGCGTGCCGGTTCTGACATCATCTATCTGCCGGTCGAGTCCGGCGATGAGCGCACGCTCATCGCCATGGACAAGCCCATGGCAGAGCACCACCTGCAGAAAACACGCCAAGTAGCCAAATGGTGTGTCGATGCAGGGCTCAATGTGTCGTCCTTCTTCATTGTTGGGTATCCCGGCGGCCGGCTTAACCCCCGGCACGTCAGGAACCCGGCCACCATGGAGCAGTACAACTCGTACCTTTTGACGCATCAGCGGTACCCGCGCGACATGTTTATGCGGGGAGAGGATGCCGAAGCGTTCGAGAACACATTGAAGTTCGCCCGGGAGTTGCAGTCGATCGGCGTGGAGAGTGTCTCGCCACTCATTGCAACGCCCTACCCCGGCACGGAGCTCTACGAGGTCTGCGAGGCGTTCGGGTGGCTCGCGTTCGAAGACGACCGCGATGTCCTCACGACTGTTTCCTATGCCGCGGTGAATCCCGGCCGAGTGCAGATCGAGACCCCCTGGTGTTCGCGCCAGGAGATGTTCGATCGCTGGCAGCACATGATGAGCGTGTTCACCACGCATCACAATGTGCGTAAAAAAGAAGGTGGCGTGTTCGCCACCGACCAGGAGCTCCGAGCGCAAGCTTGAGCTCTTAAGATCAAACAAACTTTGATGCCGCCCTCACGGGCGGCATCTTCTTTTGCAAGAAACTTTTTACTGCGGCTCATTGTTTGTATAGATACCCCGTGCTACATTTTGCTGTATGCAAGAGCTTAACTTTGGCGATCGACCAATAGGCAACGGCGCCCCGACACTTATTGTGGCGGAGTTCTCAGACGGTCACCAAGGCGATCTTGAGCACGCCAAGCGGCTTATTGATGCGGCCAAGACCTCGGGGGCTGATGCGGCCAAATTCCAAATGCACTTGCCTGAAATCGAGATGGTCTCGGGGGTCAAGATGTGGGCCGGCGACTTACAAGACATTCTCAAACAGGTCTGGCTCTCACCCGAAGGACACCGTGAGGTCAAAGCGTACTGTGACCGGGTTGGTATCAAATATCTCTGCACTCCTTTTTGTCCGGCATCAACCGATGTGCTCGAGAGTGTTGGGGTCGAGGCCTACAAGGTGGGCTCCGGCGAGCTGATGAATCTCCCTCACCAGCGTAAACTCGCCAAAATTTCTGCCAAAAGCGGCAAGCCGATCATTGTCTCTACCGGCATGAGCACGATGGAAGAAATCGCCGAAGTAGTGGCGCTCTACAAAGAGGAGGGTGCACACTTTATGCTTATGAACTGTACTTCGGAGTACCCCATTACCGATTACTCGCACACAAGGTTGCAACTGATCGAAACCCTGCGCAACGAATTTGGCGTCCAGGTCGGACAATCGGACCATACCACTGATATGCTCACGACCTATCTTGCGGTGGCCAAGTTCGGGACTACGGTGATAGAGAAGCACTTCACACTTGATCGAGCCGGAGAGTTCCCCGACGACTTTATGTCGCTCGATCCAAAGATGATGCGCGAGCTGGTGGACAATGTACGCAAACTTGAAAAAGACCCTTCGATCCTCCCGCAGCTTATTGCCGGGCGCGCACAAGATGCTGAAGCTGCTTCTGCCCCTGCGCAAAAGACTATAACCAAAGAAGAGGCCGAAATCCGCTCCTGGGCCTACCACAGTGTCGTCTCGGACAAAGATTTGCAAGCGGGCGAGGAGATCATGTTGCAGAACGTGCGCCCCGCCCGCCCGGGCTGGGGGATCCCCGCGAAATATCTTGATCAAAAATACTCTGCTCAACTTTTGGGCAAAAAAACCACCAAAGCGATCCCCCGCAACACGATCCTGCAATGGGAAGACCTCGCCTAGGCTCTCTCGTGGAAAACTTTTTGAAAGTCGAAATGCGGTAGGTCGGCAGCGAGCAGCGCGTCAACAATTTTTTTTGCACTCTGTCCTATCCCAAAGCGGGTATCGCGCGTATAGCGCCCATGAGCAAGCTGCGCTTCAACTGCCGCGGTAACATGCTTTTGATCGCAAGGGACCTGCACCAAATTCTCCCCATGCTCGCGATTGTGTTGGCGATTGCCTACCAACACCACCGGTGAACCTAGGTAAGCGCTCTCGCGTACAAAACTCGAGGAGTTTCCAACGCACACCGCAGCGCCGTTGAGCAGTCGATAGAACTCGTCCGCAGGTACGCGTTTATAAAACGCGGCGCGCTCAGGGTGCTCGGCCGCATAAGCCCGAAAGACCTCGTGTATCGCTCGACCACCAACATCGGTGTTAGGAGCAAGGATAAAAAGCGGCAGCCCTATTTCGGCGAGCGCGGCCATAAGCGCTCGCGCATCATGCTCGGCGTCATGCGCCTTGGTCGTGACTGGATGATAGATCACAAAGACAAATGGCTTCGCAAAGTCGATACGTCCAACTCCAGGGACACGATCAAAAAAACTGTTATCGAGCGCGAGGTTGGTCTGTGCGACCGCGTCGATCGCGAGCATGCCTGAGACAACTACTCGGTCGGGCCGCTCGCCCATCGCGATGAGGCGCTCCGCGCTGCGCTTAGTAATCGGAAAGTGCAGATGTGCAAGTTTTGAAATCGCGTGGCGTACATGCTCGTCGACGGTGCCGGAGACATCGCCCCCCTCGATATGCACGAGTGGGATGTGGAGCATGGTTGCCGCAGCGGCAATGGTGAGAAGTTCTGCCCGATCGCCGTGCACCACAATTGCATCAGGGCGCAGATGCCCAAACACATCCGCTGCACCTAAAAGAGCGAGCCCGGCTATATGGAGCATCGAGGTGTGATCGGCCCCCTCGACGTGCAGCGGGATGCGCGCCGCAATGGGCACATGGTCTCGCTTAAAGAGCGCTGCCAGCTGGTCGATCTCAGAGAGCGCTCGCTCACCTCTGTGCATCATAGTCAAGCGTGCCTTCAGATACCAAGGGAGCGATTTAAAAAGCGAGCTCGGGTTGCCATAGCGCAAATGCCACCAAAAATGATCGGCATACACCGGGGTACCGAGCACCACCTGCAACTGTACCTGCGGGCGCGATTGCAGCTCTTTTAAGAGCGGCAAAAGGCGCCCATAGTCGGCCATACTGGTCGACACAACCGCTATCTTTACGCGGCGGTCTGCCTTGCCGTCACTAGTTTGATTCATGTGCTCTATAACTCATCTCTATGCAAAAACGATACGGTTATCCGCGCCTTGCAAACGCGGCTTCAATAGGTGGAATGTCTTCGGGGGTGTCCAGATCGAGGCTATCTTCCGCAGACATTACAAACGGTAGCGTGCGATCACCAATAAAACGCGGCCGCTCCAAAAAGTTTTTAGCTTTAAGAATGTACATTGCCCCGTTAGGGACATACACCGGCGGGAGGTCTTGGCGATTCCAGTTTGGGTAGTCGTCGTTGTGGATACCGTGGAGATAACCACTCTTATCGGTGAGATACATCTTGAGCACTTTGCGATCGCCTTCACAGACAGAGACCAGAGCGTCGGCTTGAGGATTTTTTTGGAGCAGCTCAAATGCCTCTTTAAGATGCGCCGCGGTGCGAAGCGGCGAGGTTGGTTGGAGATAAACCATCCACTCTGGCAAACCTCCCGTCTGAGCAACATGTTCAAGTGCGTGCACCACCACCGGCTCAGAGCGTGTTTTGTCTTGAGCAATTTCTGCAGGGCGTTTGAGCGCCTCGGCACCAAAGCTCTTGGCCACCTCAAGAATATTCTCCGCATCAGAGGAGACAATCACGCGCGTAATGTTGGAGCACCCCTGCGCGGCTTCAACGCTCCACCCTAAAAGAGGTTTGCCCCCAACGGGCATAATGTTTTTACCCGGAATACCCTTTGACCCCCCGCGCGCCGGAATGATCGCTACTGCGTTTTTCATAGCGGTGCAGATTTTATTTTAATGATCAAAAATTCTGCTCTCCCTCCGCGCGCGTCCACCTGATGCGCGACTCTCGCCGGGATATCAATCACATCGCCAGGAGCAACGCGTGTAGGTGTACCGTTTGCAACAGTAGGCGCGGTGAACTCCCCAGGACTTACTTCGGTTGCCTCTACCAACTCACCACCCAAGATAAACGTGCTGGTACCTGTAAGCGCAATCCAAACGTCGGCTGCATTTTTATGAACCTCGGCCAAAGGCATAAGATTGTCTATGACAATCCCCGCAACTGCATATGCTCCTGTCCACGAGCCAGAGAGTAACGCAGACTTTTTTATTTCTGAGCCAATAGCAGCCAACTGGCGGTCGATTTTCTCTTTAGCAATAGAGTTATACATGGGGGCATCTAGGATACTAGCATAGTGCGCACGAGCTCGCCCAATGCCTTTGCCGCATGGCCGCGGTTGGGGCCGGCAAAGCGCTCAACAATGCGCGCACGGCCTTCGGCACGGAGCCCCGGACTCCCGAGTGCCTCGCGCACTGCAGCAGCAAGCTCCAGTGGTGAATGGACCACCCGCACCCCGCCCATTTTAAGCAGCGCCAAAATATGCACGGCCGTATCATGAAAGCGCGCTATCGAAAACCAATACGGTTCACGCGAAAGTCCATCAAAAGCTACGGTGATGATCGGTTTGTCGAGCATTGCTCCTTCGATCATCATGCTGGAAGCGGCCGTTACCACCACCGCAGCATGACAGAGCGCATTGAGTGGTTCGGGCGTGCGCTCTGGGACCACATACTTCATGCCACGCATACGCTCCAGCGGGCTCGTAAACGCCGGATGTGCACGAAACACCACCACGCTGTCCTTGGGAAGTTCGTCTTGCTCAATAAGACGCTCAAACACCGCGGCGATTTCACCCTCTTTGGGAAAGAGATAGTCTCCTATGGCCGCATATAAAATTATCTTTTTACTTGGGTCGATCCCCAGAGCGTCGCAATATGCTTCTCTCGAAAGTGCACGCTCGGGGTGCGCGTCAGCATCAAAAGCCGGCGTGCCAACCACTGCCACGTCTTGCGGACGCATCCCATGGAGCTCGATTGCTTTCTCGCGCATAAAGTCGTTGTACACGACCATGCGGCTGGGGAGTATGCGTACTAATCCGTAGGTGGTCAGGTTATCCCAGCCGCGTAACAGCCCTACAGTCGGTACGGCGCGGCGAGTTGCCTCGCGCATCACCGGCACATCTACAGGCTCATCAAGCAACACGGTCGAACATACTAAGTCGGGTTTATACGTTTCAAACAATCGCGCAAGTGGCTCACTTGGTTTGATGGTGAGTTCTAGTCTGCGCAAAAGGGCGCGCGCCCAAGGAAATGCGCCCAAGAGCAGTGCAAGTATTTGTTTGGGCAGGGATGGCAGCGCACTCTCCCCTTGAACATAGGTGCGGTGTTGGACGATTATTTGCGTGCCGCTTACAAAACCACTGCGTGCCAAAAAAGCCAGCAGTTTTTCGCCACGCGATACTTGTGGCGGAGGCAACGGCTCAATCAACACCCGCCCGCTACCAAACGCTCGTCGATATTCCTCTACTTTCGTAGCGGGCGCAACAAGTACCACCCGCACCTGAGAGGAGGAGAGTACTTCTTGCAAGAAGTCTGAGCGCAGATAGTTGCGCACTACACTACTTTCAGAGACGGTGATGAAGAGTGTCTTTTGCATACCTAGCGAGCAGTGCGCAGGAGCGAACGGGTACGGTTGATAATCAACCAGTCTTCTTCGTCAAGATGCACGAAGTCGCGCCAACGGAGTTTAAAGTCCGGCATAAGTTTGGTTAACTTGCGATACCGCTCATACATGTAAAGCGCCTGAATCGCCACACTCGCGTAGGCTATTCCGTACAACCCAAAAAAGATCAAACAGGGAGGCATGATAACTACGAGCAACACCAACTTATAGATTGAGGCAAAGAAAAGGCTCCGCTGCGCCCGGATCGCAACAAACACCGGCGCCAAAATCGCATCAAACGCATTGGGGATAAGGATAACGAGCCAGAGTTGGAAGAGCGGCACTGCGGGCAAGTACTGTGGGAAGAACCACGCAACAAGCCACGGAGAGGTAACCCCCGCCGTGAGCCCCAGCAGACAGTAGCCAAGGAGCTCATACTTGGCAGCCTTAGCGATGAGTCGATAGAGTCGATCGCGCTCATGGACAAACTGCGGATATAAGGGCGCCATGACCTCATCGAGCGGCATGAGGGAAACGGTGTGCCCGATGAGCCCCTGCACCACCGCAAAGAGTGCAACTGCCTGTGTACCCAAAAAGAAGTTGATGATCCAGGGGCGTATATTTTTACCAAATACTCCTAAGTAGTTAGAAAACACACCCCATTTGCCATGGTGATATAAAAAATAAAAAACCGGATAGTGCTCGCGGCGGACACGCCAAAACTCCGGTGAGATTTTATACAAGGGGTGAGCGATCGAAGCGATCGCAAACAACTGGCAGAGTACTACCGCACTCAAAAGACCGGCCACGCGCCAATGCAGTAGATAAAAAAAGAGCAGCACGAGCAGCACTTTCCATGACTCTTCTAAAAAGCTGTACACCGATTGCTGACGAAAATTGAGAAATACATTTTGCACGGTCTGCATTGAACTGCGCAAAGGGCTCAAAAGAAATGAAAAAGCAATAATTTGAAAAAACAGCGTCGTACTCCCCTTACCATACCAAAGTGCCAAAAAGTGTCCGCCTACAAACACCAATACAAACGCAAAAAGCGCAAACAAAAACTGCAGTTGCAAGAAGGAGACCAAAAGCCCCTTCATGCGCGAAAGATTCGCTTCGCCACGCGCACGGCCCATGTCAGCTACCACCGTAGCGCTCAATCCGGGGAGCGTAAAAAGTGAGAGGAGGGGCACCGCAGTGAGTATGAGCTCGGCGACGCCGTACTCAAACACGGTTAGGTAGTTGAGCACGACGAATATATACACAAAAGTAAGGCCCTTCATGACAAGTGTGGTCGCGGCTATCCAGCTCGTGCCCCGACTAATCACGCCTGTTATATCGCCCTTGGTGGTTTGCATATCGGCCAACGTGCCTCCTAACTATACTAGACAGCATCCCGACGCAGATCCTCGATCACCCCGCGGCGCTCAAGCTCAACAATCACCTCTTCTGCGGCTTGTGCAGGGTCCATGGCGCTCCCATCGATAACAAATTCTGGATGCTCAGGCACTTCATAGGGATCATCTATCCCTGTAAATTGTTTAAGCTCTCCTCTACGTGCTTTTTCGTACAAGCCTTTTGCGTCATGTCGCTCACACACCTGAAGCGGCGTCGAGACATACACTTCCACATAGGTGCCCACTCGGCCGATGAGCATACGATTTTTCTCGCGTGGCACTTGATACGGTGCAATCGCCGCGCATAAAGCGATCCCGCCGTGTTTGGCGATCTCGGCTGCAACAAAGCCGATGCGCTCGATGTTGAGGTCGCGATCCTCCCGGCTAAACCCTAAGCCTCGCGAGAGATTTTGCCGCACCACGTCGCCGTCAAGCAAAGTTACCGAGCGATCCTGGATCTCGAGCAGCTTGTTGTAGAGGACATGGGCGATGGTCGACTTGCCCGCCCCCGAGAGCCCCGTAAAAAAGACTACTGCGCCCCGCCGTTTTTCTTTTTGTGCTGCTTTCCGTAGTTCAGCGATCACTTCAGGGAAAGAGAACCAAGAGGGTACCTCCTCGCCGCTGCGTAACCTACGGCGAAATTCTGTCCCCGAGATGGTTTCGGTCTCTTGCCCCGCTTTAAGCTCATCGGCTGACACATAGCGGTTTTCGCCGGGGATGTACTGCATCTCTGGTGAGGTGAAAATCTTGATGCCGAGCTCGTCTTGAAATGCCAGTGCAAGCTCCTGAGCCGCATAGGGCTCATAAAACGGCACCCCCGAACTATCTTTGCCCGGGCCTGCATGATCACGGCCGATAATAAAGTGTGTTGCACCATAATTTTTACGGATGAGTGCGTGCCAGATTGCCTCGCGAGGACCCGCCATCCGCATTGCAAGCGGCAAGAGCGAGAGCAGCGCCCAATCTTGCATGCGCGTCTCTACCAACCGTTTATACGCCCGCACACGACTGATGTAGTCGATGTCGCCCTCTCTGGTGAGGCCAACTACTGGCTGGACCAGCGCCTTGCCCCCTGTGCGTTTTGTAGCGCGCTCAATAAGCTCATAATGGGCACGATGGATGGGATTACGTGTTTGGAACGCCACCACGGTCTCCCAACCACGTCTTTTAAATTCTGCTTTGAGCTCTTCGGGAGTGCGGCGCAGCTCTGCAAAGTCGTGCTTGGGTGAATAGGCGATCAGCTCAACCTTGCCGCCAAGGTAGACTTCTTTGGTCTCGTGCAGTAGATACTGTACTCCGGGGTGCTCAGGGTTAGTGGTACCGTACACGAGCAAAGCTTCGTGCATTTTATCGGGCACGTAGCGCGATGAGACCGCAAAAAATGCCACCGGATTGCCAAACCGATCACACAACAGGAGTTCATTACCTATCGCGTAGGAGACCGAGCTGGATATGTCGAGCACAATTGGCATAGGCCATAAGGAGCCGTCTTGGAGGCGCATGTGCTCTACCACCGATCGATAATCAGCTTCATCCAAAAATCCTTTGAGCGGCGCGAACCCTCCGGAGAGGATGAGTTCTAAATCAAATAATTGGCGATCGGTAAGATTGAGGCGCGGGAGTCGTGTCAGCTTCTCGCGTGCGTGTGGATCTTCCATCGTGGGCATAACGGTCTCTACAACCACTCCAAAACACCCTAGGTGACAGGAGGTTTGCGCGCGATGAGGTACAGATGCGCAGAGACCGCATCGGCATCTGGCATCCAGGTAAACAGGAGATCAAAAATCTTTAATGGCCCCAAGATGAGCATAAACACATGGGCGGCAAACGGTGCGTAGCGCCGCGATCCTAAGGTCACAATCGAGCCGAACCAATACGCTATAAAAAGGAGAAGTGCGCTCCACGGTCCTGAACGGATGCCCGACTCGAGCACCTCAAAACCAGGAAACAGCTCCCGCAAACCGCTGCGGGTAAAGCGATGAAAGTCATCAGGCGAGGCATGAAACGGGTGGATAAAGGGCGCACTGGTATAGACCACTCCCCCCGGTTTAAGCACGCGCGCAAGCTCTGAGGCGACCGCGCGCGGGTCGCGTACATGTTCGAGCAAAGACTCATTTATAAGCCCGTCGAAAGTACCGTCTACAAACGGCAACTTTTCTGCACTTGCTACCACGTCGACACCAGGAAATGGATACATGTCCACATTAATAACCATGGGTGCAATACGATCAGGACCCGAGCCAACGTCGCCCACAAGCCCGTCTGTATAGCGAAAGATATTCTTAGGACCATTTTGGACCATAAGCGCCGGACAAAACACACCCCAAATCGCGTAATACAGGGTTGGAAATTGTTTGAGAAAAGATTTGAGCCAATTGATACCGTGCTGATGCCCTTCGGCTTCTGTGGTCACGGCTATCTTCTCCTGACGGCCGATCAAAGACTCAACTATACGTCGGCGCGCATCTTTGTGCTGATCATCAAACTGCGGCTTGCGGAGGTGTGCTAAGCGATGCAAAAAAAGCAGCCACATCGAATACAGCCCGTCCTTGTAGCGAATCTTTTTACCTTCCTCAACCGAGCGTGGTGCGTGGCTGATGGGAACTTCGACAATTTTGTAGCCGTTTGCAGCTACCTCACCGATAAAAAGGTAGTCGGCTTCAAAGCCGCGGCCAATAAAATGGGCATGCTGCGAGACCTCGCGTGAAAAGAGTTTGTAACACGTCCATGCGTCCGTGAGCTTGGTCCCATAGAGCAAGTTTACAAACTTGGTGCTCACCCATACGCCAATAGAGATCCCAAAATAGCTTTGCAGACGATGCCATGCGGTGTGAAAATTGCGCGAGCCAAATACTACCTGTGCCCCCTGTTGGTCTACCACATCGAGCAATTGTTTGATTTCGCGTGGGTCATACTCCAAGTCTGCATCCTGCAAGGCAAGGTAGTCTCCTGCTGCATGCGCAATTGCGGTACGTTCGGCCTGCCCCTTGCCTCCGTTTTTTTCGTGCAAAATTATTTTGTATCCAGCCTTGTGTTTATAGCCACTCAAAATTTCGCGGGAGCGGTCTTTAGAACCGTCATCAACCACCAGAATCTCTTTGCGCCAATCGCCAAAGTCGGCCCGCTCGACGCGGTTGAGCAACTCTTGAATGGTCGCCTCTTCGTTGTAGCAAGGGATAATAACCGTGACCGTTTTTGCCATAAAAAAGCCGCCCTAGTGCAGCAGTGCCTCCAACTTTAGCATGGTGATATCTCTATATACAAAGCGCACGGTGTGCACCCCTTTAGGCACATAGACCGCCTGAAAAAGATAGTTGGCGGTATAGATGGGCGCCGGCGCGCCATCAATGCTCGCTTGCCAACCCGGCAAAGCGCTCTCTGAAAAGACCACCCACCCACCCGTGGTACTGGTTGTGGTTGCTTGAAAAAAACCATCCTTGTAGCGGGAAACTACTACACCCCCCGAACCCAGATGATTCAGGGTCGAGCTTGCTGCGCACGAGGCACACTCGATCCACGTGTGTGCGGCAAAATCTTGTTCGTGGGCAACTTTTTGCAACAACTCATTTTGCGTACCAGAAAAAAACTCCGGCTTTTGAGCAAAGTAAGTCCGCGGCAGTACGCCGCGATTTTGATAGACGTAGAGCTTAAGCCCACCCGTTGCCGGCAACAGCACTTCGCCCACTTTTTGCAATCGTGGATTGCTTAGCTGATACGGCAAATACACATACTTAACATTCATCATCGAAATGAGCGGGATGCGTGTAGAAAAGTCTTCGAGTTTTTGAGTGATAGTAACCTCTTTCTGTACATCGCGATTGTAAAGCTGGTCGAGCGGGCTCGTCTCAAGTGCAGGGCTTTGATCGTCGAAGGCCCACGCAGCGCTCCCCGGCGCCACGACCGTATCGATGAGTTGGTTGGCACGCAGCGTGCGATAGGGCTCAAGACCATCTATGCGCTGCAAGCCATAAAAAAGATTGGTGTTGTTGGTGAGCTCTTCGTGCTGCAAGCGAGTAGCGTCTTCGGGAGTCAATGTTGTTTGAGCGGTCAGTAGATTAAACACTCCATCGCCTACTAGCAAACCCATGATTCGGTAGCTGCGTGGATCTTGTTCGCGACTTTGCATTAAGCTCACTAATGCGGGCACTTCGGCATACACCGACTGTGGGGCAAGATCACTCCACTGCAAAACGACCGTGCCGAACACCGTGAGAAATGTAAGCGTCGCTATCGTATGCGGCGCGTAGTACTGTACATTGGGTCGCGTACGGTAGCACACAAAAAAGAGAAGCGCCGCGACCCAGCAGAGTGTGCCAAACAAGAACGGCAGACTCATGAGGGAAAACGTGCTGCTGATCTGGCCAACCGCTTGCTCTAGGACTCCTCGATAGTGATCGAGTGGATAGACCAAATGATGGTGAGCGCTGTACCACAAAATGATACGATCAATCCACTGTGGCGAAGAGAACACGCCTGCCAGCACTTGTAACGAAAGCGCCCCGAGTACTAGCGCTGCAGCCACCAATGCTGACGCCCACAGCACTACACGATAGCCACGCGTAGGTATCCTGCTGGGCTCGCGTAAAAAACCGTCCACCCCAGCTGCAGTAAGGTATGCGAGCGGCAGTGCTGCCCCCACCATCCAACGAAAATTTCCACCCATGTGTGAGAACGGCGGCATGTGCTCGTTGAGCCATCCAAACCCTGGCAAGTGGAATGCGAAACAAACAATCAGCGCATACAGACCGGCAAAAAACAACGAAGCCCTCGTCCGATAATACCGCAAGCCAAGCAAGGCAAAGATTAGACCAAGTGCTCCTACATAAAACCCGCTGGAGTGGCCACCGCTAATAAACGGAATCGACAAGTAGGGTGGCAGAATAAAAGCCACGAGCTCGGTCGGCGATGGAATAAATGCATTTTGTATCGCATACGTTGAGGTGCGAATCGTCTCGTTGATAAGGTACGCGGATGGGAAAAATTGTCTCGATGCCACTATAAGGCCGACACCGGTTATCGCTACAAACGAGAATGTCGCGGGCAGTGAGCGCCACCAGGGTTTTGAGCGATCGTACGCTTCGTAATCTAAAAACAACCCATAGGCTCCTGCGACACAATAAGCGTAAAACACGATTTGCACGAACCCGGCGAGCAGCCCTATTGCCAAGAATGCTCCGCCTCCAAAAATTGCTATGGCCCGCCGATATCCAGAGGTCTGCGCATAATATACAGCCACCAACAATGCAGGCAGCATGGCAAAGGAATGCGCCGCGATCGTCCCGATTTGCAGCCAACCGTAGGTAGTTGCCGAAAAGTATCCTAACGCAAGCACCATTGATGAGCTACGCCGCCATCCCTGCAAGCGGCCAAACCAGTAGGCAAACAAGAGCCCAGCTACCGTGGCAATAATGATACTCAAATGATGTGCCACAAACATCGGCAGCACACTAAACAAGAATAAGTTGAGCGGATAGAAGGCTCCTACAAATTGATCGAGACTTGCCGAGACACCGCCGTAGTAGCCACTTTGCCAGAGCATAGGGGCGCCTTGCTGAAGCGAACTAGAAACATAGTGCGAGATCGCGTAATAAAACCCGATTTGTTCCTCGCCCAAAAAAGCTTTACCGAAAAAGAGTTCGGGAGCAAAAGCACCAATCCCAAAAAATACGAGTCCTACGACCGGCGCCCAACGAAAGATGATCCGCATCCGGCCATCATACCTGATCTTTATAGAAAAGAAGAAACCCCTCGCCGCCGTCAGGCGGAGAGGGGGTGGGCCACAAGGAGCCCTGTGGAGCGGAAGATGGAGGCCGGGAGGCCCTGCCCCATCGAATGCTCGTAGTTCACGCCGGGCGCACCCGCGTTGTACGGAATGCGGAGCGTCTTGCGGACGTCATCCTCGACCCACTTGCGCAGACGAACGATCTGTTCAGCGCTCAAGTGGTCGGTGAAAACATACGCTTTGTAGTCGTTCGGATCGCCCTTGTAGTAGTCCGCCTCGGCTGTATAGTCCAGCTCATAGGCGTGCAGGCAATCTCCGGTCTTGCGGTGCTTGTAGGTCCAGACATTCCTCCCCTCCCGAGCGGTGAGCTCGGGGTTGAAGGTCGCCAGGTCATAGTACGGCGTACCGGGGTACGTCGTGATGACCGTGCAGTCGAAGTCGTCCACCTGATTCCGGATAAGCCAGTCGCGAATGTCGATGATCGACGCTTCTGACTCCCCGGGGTGGCCACTCGACATCAATGCCTTGATCTTGAGCCCCGCGTTCTTGGCGGTCTCCACGCAACGAGTGTTGTCGAGAAGCGTAGCGCGCTTGTCGATGTTGATCAAGATCCGCTCGTTAGCCGCCTCGAAGCCACACAGAAGCCAGCGGAAGCCGGCTCTGAACATGGCCTCCGCTTGCGCCTTGTCGAAGAGTTCAGACTTGACGAAGCCCCGCAGACGAAAGTCGACGCCGAGATCCATCTGCAGGTCGGTGAGACCGTCCATGAGCTCGACGAACGACTTACTGACGTTCATTTCATCGTCGTAGAACATGAACCCGGTGTACCCGTACTCTTGGTGGAGATGCTTGACTTCCGCGATGATGAGCGCTGGCTCGCGGTTGCGAATCAGCCGCAACGACTTAGAGTTGCGCCCGCCACAAAAACCGCACCCGAAGGGACACCCGAGCTGAGCGATGAGGCTCGTCGCGGGGAACCCTTCGATCTTGTAGTGGTAGGACTTGAGGTCAACCAAGTGCCGCGCAGGAAGCGGGTACGTGGAAAACATCTCATCGGTGAGGAAGAACGAGCCCTTGGGATCGTCTCCATCGACCACTTTCGGGACGTTTCCTTTGAGCGCCTCGAAGATAGCGAGCTCACCATCGCCGCTCACCAGAACATCGAAGAGCGACTCTAGTTGAGCTGCGGACCGATGGCCGCGGCCCTTGGTCCCAGCCTTCAACTCCATCTTGACCGCTGAGTACGTCAACGTAACGTGCGGACCGCCCAAGATGACCTTGAGGTCGGGCCGCACGCGCCTGATGACTGCCAGAATCTGGATGACCGCGGGCAGCTGGGGGGTCGTTGCGGTGATCCCAATGGCGTCGTCCGTGCAGCCTTTGAGGTAGTCCTCAAGAGCTTCCAGATAATTTTTGACGCCAGAGAGATCGAGCAGATTGACTCGATGTCCTCCCATCTCCAACATCGCGGCAACCTTGAGGATGCCGAGACTGACAAAAACCCGCTCGTCCAAGAGAAACGCGGACGGCGGCGTAATCAGGCAGACCGAGAAAACTCGCAAGAGCAAGGAGCTGAAGAACTCCTTGAGCGAGGTCTCTGGCTGCACCAATGCGCGCTCATTCATGCGCCTCTCCTTGATGCGTTGTCGGATCGGGAACTATGATCCGCTAGAGAATATAACAAAATTTGCCTAATTTTGCTACAGCGAAAGGCGGGTCACGAGCCGTTTGGCTCGGCGCTCCCAAGAATGGCCTATGACAGCCTCATGAGCTTTTTGGGCGCACATCGAAGCTCCAGAGTCGTTCAGCACGTGCAAAATAGCCCCCGCAAGTGCTTGAGGTGAGTCTGGCTCAACAAAATATGCAGCGTCTTCAGGCAAGACTTCAGTAATTGCTGTTACTCGCGAGGCAACGATCGGTCTACCGCTCGCCATATACTCAAACAATTTCATCGGTGAGGTGTACTGAGCCGAAAGTGTGTCTTCTGCTGAATTGGGCAGCACCAGCACGTCTGCCACCGCCTGCCACAGTGGAATCTCACTATGCGGCCGCTGTCCTACTATACGAATGTTCTTTAGACTCCCAAATTGCTGAGCAAAGCGAGCTACATCTTGCTGTGTACCCCCAACAAAAATTACTTCGACTTCTGGCAAATGTGCAGCGGCTTGAGCAAGTACTCCAGCTCCTTTGTGCTCGTAGAGATGCCCGGTATACACCGCTATTTTTTTATTACTCTCAAGCCCCAAATGCTGCCGCGCCTCTCCTCGCTCCGTCTGCCCAAACTGCGCCAGGTCAACCGCATTACGCTCAACGAGTAGTTTGTGCTCGGGAATATGGAAACGTTTACGCAACTCGTCACGCTTCCATTCGTTGGTGCACAAGACCGTATGCACTCGAGTAAAGAGCATGCGATAGAACCCTGGATGCCGCTCGGGGAAGTCATGCACCTCAAACACAACACGACGGCTAAAAAGTGTCGCTACGAATGCGGGAAATGGCTCGTTAGTGATCACCAAATCGTTTTGCCCAATCTTGAGCGCGCTATAAAAAAAGAGGGAGAGCGCGAAGGTGGCGTTGCTCACCAAAAATGCCACCGCGCCCAAGCCAGGAAGTATGAACAGGTCGAGTATAGGCAGATAGGTAATGTGCACCGCGTGGTCGAGCTGATAGTAGGCGTAGGGGCTCTGCCTAGAGCGCTGCAAGCGCCGTGGTGCGATAATGGTGGTCTTGCCGAAAGGTATGAGTGAATTGGCCTCTTTGGCCGCAAACAGTGCGGCCGCTTTTTCACCCGGAAAGCGCCCGTGATAAATGATGAAAATCTTTTTCATTTCGTTAGGCTATACACCACATAAGAGTCAGCATCAAACACAGGAGTAAAAGGGACGCGGTATTGTTTTTGAGCAAAAACATATCGGACCCCGTTGGCGCCGAGCGTATAGGCGAGCGCAGGGTCATCGTAAATTTTACGCACCATGTTTTGACGCTGTTGCCACTCCAGCGCATAGGTGCGGTCGAATAACCCCATAGCACCGTCTTTATCAGAAGTGTAGATTGAACGCACACAAGCAATCCGCACATACGCTACGTCGCTGTACGGCTCGGTGAGAATCACGTCGCTTGGTTGCGTATTTTGTTGGAGCCACGCACATGCTCGCATAAAGCCGGCGTCCTTAGTCCATTGAGGCAGCACGAATGATTGGTTTGCAGCCAGCAATACTCCGCAGGCCACAATGCCCCCAAACGCAAGTTCGCTCCCCCAGCGCAAAACATTTATACGATACCTTCGTATCAACACAACAATACTTGCGATCATAAACACCGCCACGACGTTGAGGTCTAAGTTTGGCTCAGTTTTAAGATGCAGCCACGACAAGAGCTCGAGCCCCACCGCGGCCAAGACGCACACAGCGATCGAGACAACCCTTCCCCGCCGGTTGGGCACATACTCAAGCACGAGCAGCGCAGGAATAGTAGCAAACGCAACGGTCTGTGTAACCACCAGCGCCGCGGCCGTCGCAAACACCAAAAACTTTTTGAGCCAGTCTGCATCTGCGACTTTAAACACATAAATCCCAAACCCAAGTGCGAGAAGTAGCTTCCAAAAAATCAGTGTACGTAAGATTTGCAACTGCGCCAAAGGATGCAGTTGGAGCCAGTCGACACCAACAAGCGAAACCCCAATCGCCATAAGCGGAAGTACAAAAAGCAGGTTGAACCAGTATCGTTGTACACTCCCCACCGCAAATAGCTTGCTGCGTACATAAAGTAGCGCGCAAAAATCCAACGGGAGCGCAAGCAAGAGCGTCGAGGCATATCCGGGCCACGCGCTGAGATATACAAAAGTGTCGCGTGCTACCAAAACTGCTTGCCAAGCTGGGTCGATAAATAACGCTCCTCCGGAGGGGAGCGATTTTATCAGGGTGAGCGCAATCGCGCCGACCATGGGAATGAGCCACGCGACTACGCTACTGAGAGTACTTTGCCGGCGCCACAGTTGTATCAGTGCGTCGAGATACAGTACTGCAAAAAATACCAGACCCGTAAGCGGATGAATTAAAAAAGCGAGCGTAAAGCTCAGAGCAGCGTACAGCCGTTTTGAGTACACCAACAACGAAAGCCCCCAGAGCGAAACGGGCAGGGCAAGCGCGCGGGGAATCAATTCGTTATCGAGCGTGCCTGAGACGGTCCCGTATACCAACATGCCACCGATAAACACCAACGGCACCCACAGACCTATCCGTTTGTCCTGCGCAAAAAAATTGGCCAAACGGTACAAGGCATAAAAATATAAAACCCGGGCTGCAAAGAAAACCGCGAACATTACCCAAAACACCGCAGGTTGTGGCACACGCAAGATTAATTCAAAAATGTCAGCGAATATCGACCACGCGCCCTGGTTGAACTGGATCAACTGGTCGAACGGAGAGAAGGTCGCGCCGAGGTTGTGCAAAAAGTAGGGGACGTAGAGCAATTGGTCTGAAGAAAACGATTCGTACCCGCCGAGCACAACTGAGAGCGCAGCAAAAAAGAGGATCACCAGGGCAGGCTGTAGGCGGATGCGGTTCATGGTTGACTCAGCCTGGGAATGACACGTTTGAGTTCTTCAATGATATGACGCATCTGCGCATCGATGCGAAAGTGGCGCACAAACGCCTCGCGACATGCGCGCTGCATCTGCTCAAAGTGTTCAGGCGAGACGGACGCATGGAACTCGGCAATGATATGCGGGAGCTCGTCTACGCGACGAAAATCGATGATCAAACAAAAGTCCCGATACGCAATCGTGTGTGCGAATGGGAAACGACGCTCGGTGTCGAGCACGACTGGAATGCGCCCCAAAGAAAGAATCTCGAAGAGCCGGGTTGAGTCGTTGGCATCGCCGCGGACATCGAGGCAATAGTCGCTGTTCAAGACGGTGTCGACCAACTCTTGACGCAGTTGCCGCATGTCTGCTTGGGCCGTCTTAGTAGAGCCAGAAAAGCTCTGGCGCACACGCAGATTGAGCATGACTAAAGGAGAGCGTTCAAGCACACGCAACGTGCGCTCACGCCATAGCACTCCTTTTTGCATCGCCTGGTAACGATCGTCGAAAAAGCCACGAATGCGAGTCGGCAGCTCTTTAACGAAGTTGCGCAGCCGTTGCTTCTGAGTAAGGTGCGCCCAACCGGCAAAGCCGACCACCGGTTTGCCCTCTGACTTTGTACGCGGCTCCCACACGCCGCCGCAGACACGCTTAAGCAGGTCGTCACTTGGTGGCGGTATCTGAATGCACCTCGGCTCCGGGATAAATTTGTAACCACCGATACGCAAGACATATGTGTTCGGCAATCTCACCGGATGATTACTATCACCTACACCGTCTATAAGGAGCGGCAGCCTCGCGCTCTTGGCCATTTCAAGACATTCTTGTAACAGTGCTGGGTCTGAAGTGCGCAGCCAGTTGTGCCGGTAGGGCGCGAATACCATCTGTGCTTTGCTAATATCATCGGTAATTTCATATGCTGATGTGTCAAACTGGTGCGCATCAAACATCTCTTTAGCGAAAAGCGACTCAGGCCCATAGGGGTTACCCCACCAGGGGATCATGAGTGGGCTATGGATGCCACTGCGGCGCCACGACGGATCAACAAAGAGGATAAGTTTCTTGCTCATGCTTTTAGAGTGCTCGGATGAGTTTTGCATATTCTGCCGCTACATTGGGCCAAGAAAACAGTTTTGCACGTACAAGTCCCTTTGCCCGCAGTTCTGCGCGGAGCGCCTTGTCGTTATAGAGGCGCTCAAACGCTTCGGCGATCTCTTGTGGTTTATACGGATCGACCAAATAGGCTGCACTATCCGCTACTTCGGCCATCGATGAGATATTTGAAGTAATCACCGGCGTACCCAGGTTCATTGCTTCGATTATGGGCATGCCAAAACCTTCACTGAGCGAGGCATAGACAAATGCGGTGGCGTGCGTAAACCAGCCGCGCAACTGCCCCTTGGTGACGTAACCCACAAAATGCACGTCTTGTTCGACACCCCCCTCTTGAAAAATCTTCTTTATTTCTTCCAAGTAAGAACCGCCCGCGTCTCCCGAGAGCACCAACCGGCACGGGGCTTTGGTTTTTTGTTTAAAGGCGACAAATCCGCGCGCGATGCCGTGTACATTTTTGCGCGGTTTGACCTTGCTCGCAAAGAAAAAGTAAGGCATTGAGCTTTGATCGATCGGCTCCTCAGGAGTGTTGCTAAAATCTTGCACGCCTTCGTAGGTTACCCGGATCTTTGTTGCCGGAGTGTCGTAGATACGTAGAAGATCGTCTTTAGTTGCCTGCGAAGGCGTGGCGATCCACACTGCACGTTTGAGCGTCGTCGGCACGAGTAGGCGGTCGCGAATAAAAATTTTGAGACGCTCACCGAGCGACCCCGCACCCATAACATAGCTTGCCAGATCTTTGCACAACACTATCGTTTTAATCTCGCAGTTGATCCGAAGCGGCAAGAGCGGTGCTACAAACAGTAGCGCGTCTACATCGCTCTTACGCAAGCGCCGAAACCAAAAAAACTGTTTTACAAACCCGCGCGGCATGAGCACATTGCGCACGTTGTGCGGCAAAAACTCCTGCGCGATTGGTTTTGAGGAGTAGAACACAAACATATGTTCTGGAACCGCAACAGGCAAGTGGCGCATTGTCTCCCATACCGAATAGCCCATGCCTGAGGCATGCGACTCTTCGTATGGTTCGACAATAAATCCTACCTTCATTGGAGTACTTTTAGTATGGCGGGAATAAGCTCTTGGAGCGAGTGGTTGTCTCGAACGTAAGCCGGGCCCTCCTTCTCGAGATAACCAAACGCTTTACTGGTGGTATGTAGCGGGACACCAGAGGCGACCGCTTCGAGCAACACCTTGTCGAGACTGCCGGTTGTACCGGTATGCACCAAGAGCGCTGCGCGCCTGTACACGTCGCGCAGCTGCATATGGTCAAGCGGGCCAAGAAATACGACCTTTGCCCCAAGCTCGTGTGCGAGGCGTTCTAGTCGCTCACGCTCAGGTCCTGAGCCCACTATGCGCAACCCTTTGTGGGCAGCATGGGCCATACGTATGGCCTCGTCGTGATGTTTAGATGGCGAAAGCCTCCCAACTGAGAGCCACCAGTCTTCTCGCGCCACGGTCGGGTCGGGAGCAAAAAAATCGGTATCAATCCCTTGGTGCAGCACCACACGTTTAGCCATTTTGATCCGCATCCCTTCGGCAGTAGAAGTGAGTACTCGATTTGCAAAAGGTGTTGCTAAGCGCAATTTAAAATCAGCATGACCATGCGCGTACCACAATCCAACTCTTTTGCCCAAGAGCCGCCAGAGTAACCCTGCAACAAGCACGTACTCGGGATTCATGTGCACAAACACAGCGTCGTAATTCTTGCGAAATTTGTATGCACCTCTCAAAAGTGAGTAGGCGCGGCCAATTTTGCTCTTTTTGTTGAGTGTAAAGACGCGGACGTTTTGTGGCAGCTCATACGCGCCCTTGCGCAAGCAAATCACTGTGACCTGCTCGCAGTGTTTGGCAAACTCCGCTATCCAACGGACAAAAAAGCCGAGTACAGGATCTTTACTGTCTACTGCCTGTGTACAAATGAGTAATTTCATAGGGATTCTTTCCAACGTTTCACCCACTGTTCTTTAGTCAGAAGGTGCATCTTAAGCTCGCCGCGTGTACTCGAATTTAGAACGTCGACTACTGCAGCGGCGAGCTTTTCTTGCGGCACTACAATAGCTCCAGCCTCTTTGGCGACGCCCACGTCGGAGGCAACTACCGGTACGCCAGCTGCTAAAGCTTCGACCATAGAGACTCCGAAGCTCTCTGCGGGTGATGTATTGAGCACCACGCCCGCACGAGCCAAATATGGCAGCGGGTCCTGCCAACCAGGAAATTCTACGGGAAGGTTTTTGGCCTTTTCTTTAAGCTTTTTCCCCAAGCTTCCCGCGCCAAGCATAACCATTTTTGCATCGGGAATCTGTTTGATAACTTCGAGCGCACAAAAAGGGTCCTTTTCGCGCTCAAAGCGCCCAATCCAAAGTAGCGTCCGCTCAGGTGTCCGCACTATATTCTTAAATCGCGAAACATCAATATAGAGTGGCAGGACCTGTATCGGCGCATGCACCCCTATGCGTTCAACTTGCTGTTTTATTTTTTGTGACACGACACGGACCGAGTCGGCGCGCTTTAGTTGCACTTTTGCCCATGCGCATCTCCACCACGGCTGCGCATCAAGGTCGGCGTGCACTTGGATATTGAGCCGCGCGCCACGGCCGCGCGCGATGTGCCACGCAAGATGACCAATAAAAAACGGGTCTTGCGCACTTACCGTATCGAACTCAATTTTTTTGCTCTCGCGCCAGATGCGCAGCGCCGCGGCAAACTTACCTTCGCCTAGCATAGGGGTGAGCACGGTATAGCGCTCAACTCCAGCTGCTTGGAGCGCGCGCCTGGCGCGCGACTCATCGCTCTCAATACTTTGTGTAGGACCAATAACGAGGAGTTGCATATTAGTTGAGAAGTGAAATGTACTCGCGGGCAACATCTGCCATGCTGTGCATATAGCTAAATTGCGCTACACGCCCAGTATAGTGTGCATACTCCTCAGGCTGGAGCAGAGTTTTGAAAGCCTCTCTCCAAGCAGCTTTGCTGCGGGTGTCAATAAATAGTCCGAGGCCCTCCAAACGCTCGAGAGCACCAGAGTCCTCTGTAGCGATAAAGGGTTTGCCCACCGCGACACCCTCAACCAGGACATTCGGGCTCATTTCACTAAGTGAGGGGACTACCGTGGCATAGGCGCGCGCAAGTCTCGCCACGTGCTGCTCGCGCGGCAGGGGCCGAGTATCAAGAACCATATCGGGGTGTGTCTTGGCGACCTCGGCAAAAGCTTCCTGCAACACTTTCATGTTTTTTAGTTTGAGGCTGCGGCCAGCAGCAACAAAAACCAACCCCTCGGCTGGTTTTGCTGGTTGCTTTTGTGGAAACGCATTTTCGACGACATAGGCCTTGTGCGCAGGAATGAAATAGTACTGCTGCCAACGCGTGCGCTGAAAGTTTCCATTAAACGCCAGCACATCTGCCTTGCGCACCAACGTACCAGTGAGCGAGCGTATCAGGCGCTCTTTGAGGTTCAAGCTCGGCATCGCGGCATAGAAATCGGAGAAGCGAATCAGGTTGCCTGTGCGCTCAACATACGACTCCCACAAAAAATCTCCCCCAACGCGTACGAGTAACTTTTTACCAAAAAGTTTGCTCACCATGAGCGCTGGAATGCCCACACTCCAGGTATCGAGCGCCACTATTCCCTGAGCGCCCCATGCATGAGGTAAGAGTTTACAAAAATAAATCAGATGGCGAAGGCCAATAGGCAATAGACGCTCGAGTGCGCCGAAACGTACAACCGAAACAGAGTGGCCCTGAGCATGGAACTCACGCGCAAGTTCGAATGCATATTTTGCCGGGCCACCCAGGTCGGGTGGGTAAAGCGGCGTTGCAATGACAATTTTCATCGGGTGTCAAAATTAAGCAAGAAAAAGACGGGAAAAAACTTTCTCCCGCATGTCGCGCGCGATTATCTCCCAATCGTACTTGTGGAGGACCATCTGCCGCGCGTTTTCTATAACCCTTTTGGTCTGCTCGGGGTTACCCAAGATAGCTTTAATTTGAGACGCAATTTGATCTGGCCGATCTTTCTCAACGACCCAAGCGACCTCTGGGGTTATGTAATCTTTAAGCCCGCCCTCTTGTGTAGTGATGACCGGTGCACCGGCAGCCATTGCCTCGGGGAACGAAGCACCAAACCCTTCGCTGCGGCTAGGGCGTATATACACGTCTGCAGCATGGAGTAATGCGGGAAGTTTGGCATGGGGCACAAAACCAAGCCACTCCACACGATTTTCAACACCAAGTCCTCGAGCAAGCGCTCTGAGCTTGCTCTCCTCAGGCCCTTCTCCCGCAACTTTAAAACGCGCTTCGGGCAAAAGTACGAGTGTGCGAAGCACATCGTCTATTGCGTTCTTGTGTACGAGGCGCGAAGAGGTAACCAAGATCGCACCTTCATGCGCTATTGCCGGGCCGCTGAAGTGGGCGATATCTGCGCCATTGGGTACGATTGCAACCTCGCCTTTATACCCCATCCGCGTAGCCCACGCAGCCAAAAATGTCGAGAGCGCAGAGGCTGCAGAAGCGCCGCGGAATCCTCGGTGAAGCAGCGACAAAAATGGCAGGATACGCAAGCGCCTAAACATGTAGCGCTCCGTGTCCCCCTCTTGCAACGTAAACGCGTACGGAATACCGAGTCTAGCGATCACGACCGGCAAGAGCATATAGCTCATCATCGCCCAACAGGCATCAAATTTTTCTTGCTGATGTATCTTTTTTGCCACGCGCGCCGCGCGCAAGTTAAACAAGACTTTGTCTAGGTATGAGTCGCCATTGCCAACCCGGTACACCAGCACATTCCCGACTTTTTCTACTGCAGCGTCGGCAGCAGAAAAACGCATCGTGATCATGTGGAACTCGATGTTCGAAATGCGATCGGTGATCTCTTTTATCGCCACCTCTGCCCCACCCACGTGCGGGTAGTAGGCGAGGCTAAAAATAAGGATTTTCTTCACAAATATAGCGTACCTTAGCTATAACTAAAGCAAAAGGCCGCCGGTTTGCACCAGCAGCCTCTGTCTTCAAACCTCCTGGGATCAAGCTCCGTTGAGCTTGAGCTGCGGGTAGAGCTGAAACTGTTCCTCGAAATACGCAACGGTCCTGCGCAGACCTTCGCGCAGCTCGACTTTCGGTGCCCAACCGAGCAACTTCTTGGCTCGAGCAATGTCAGGCTGCCGCTGCTTGGGGTCGTCTTCCGGGAGCGGCTTGGTAACCAACGCCGACTTGCTCTTGGTCAAGTCAAGCACCTGTGCGGCGAGTTGCTGCATCGAGAACTCGTTGGGGTTGCCCAGGTTGATGGGGCCGACGACATCGTCGCCAGAGTTCATCAATCTAATCAGCCCATCAACAAGATCGTCGATGTAGCAAAACGATCGCGTCTGCAAGCCGTCACCATAGAGCGCGAGCGGCTCTCCGCGCAGCGCTTGCATGATGAAGTTGGAGACCACACGGCCATCGTTGGGATGCATCCGCGGTCCATAGGTATTGAAGATACGCGCGACCTTAATCTTCACCTTGTGTTGGCGGTAGTAGTCGAAAAACAGCGTCTCCGCACAACGCTTACCTTCGTCGTAGCAGGCCCGAGGACCGATCGGGTTGACGTTCCCCCAGTAGCTCTCGACTTGCGGATGCACGGCCGGGTCGCCATACACCTCTGAGGTGGATGCCTGGAGGATCTTCGCCTTGACCCGTTTGGCGAGCCCGAGCATGTTGATCGCGCCATGCACGTTCGTCTTGGTGGTCTGCACCGGGTCGCGCTGATAGTGTATCGGTGAGGCCGGAGAGGCCAAGTTGTAGATCTCGTCGACCTCGATGACCAGCGGCATGCAGATGTCGTGTCGCAGCAGCTCGAAGCGCTTGTGCCCGAGCAGATGCTCGATATTTTGGCGCGTACTGCAAAAAAAGTTGTCGACGCAAATGACGTTCGCACCGGTCTCGAGCAGTTGCTCACAGAGGTGCGACCCCACGAAACCGGCGCCGCCGGTCACCAGGATCCGTTTCTCCAGATGCATTGCGATACTCCCTCAGTTGGTGGATCTTCTAGCCGGCTCAACTATAAACACAAAACCCCTGTCCGGACAAGGCGCTATTCATCTATCTCAAATTCCTCTGCGGCCAGTTCAGTTTCTGCACTCGTCGCAATAGGTTTTGGACTCCAGAACCATACGGCTGCACCGCCAAGGCAAACCAGTGCCACCAAACCGCTCACCGACTCCCATAGTGCTGTACTAGAACCACCCTGATCGGCCGCAGCAACTTCGGCACCCATAACCAAGCCCTTGGTTGAGGTGCCCATCCGTGGAGTAGTTGGAGGTATCGGTTTGGATTTCGTTGGAGTCTTGGGAGCAGGAGTTGGGGCCACTGCCACAGGAGCGATTGTTATAGTGGTCGTCGGTTGGTTGGGCACGCTACTGGTAGCTGCTTGAGGCACACTGACTTCTCCAACCGTTATAGAGCTTCTAATGTTGTTAAAGGTAACTGGGCCGATGCCGCTGACCTTTATAATGTCGTCGATCTTTTGAAAAGGACCATTTTTGGTGCGATAGTCGATGACTGCCTGCCCCTTAACCGCGCCAATCCCCTTGAGCGTCTCGAGTGTCGCCAAATCGGCAGTGTTTATATTCACCAGTGTGTCTGCCACTGCACCAATCGGCAATAAGAGTACCCCGACCAAGACTACGGCGCTAAGCTTCCTCATTGGGCTCATCGACCGAGAGCATGTCGCGCAAGAGCTCAGTTGGGATCTCGTCTGGTTTTTGAGCGGGCATCGATGCGGGTTGAACAACCTTCTGGAGTGTTTCTTTGAGCTCCGGTGCGGGCGACGTTTTTGGGGCAGGCGCACCAGTAACCTGTGCCAAAGCCTCCTTCAGACTCTTGGGGCCCTCCAGCGGGGGTGGCACGGGCGGTTCGCGCATCTCTTTTTGTGGTCTTGTGGGGCGGAAGTGCTGCGGCTGCGGAGGTGGCATTATAGAATCTTTTTCTTTAGGAGGATGTAGCGGTCGAGGACGCGGTTCTTCCTGCCTTGGCTCAGGTGCTTGCGCCGCCGCGTGTTCTCTAGCGATACGCTCCCCTATTGCTTTTGCCTCTTCGTGGGTATGCGCATGTTGCACCACAACCGAAGCGGGTGGCATAGGGGCCGCCGCAGGAGCTTGTGTTTGGGGTCGCGGTGCTACCTTGGGTGCTGCTGGTTTGGGGCGGCTCCCGGGCTTCGGCCGGCGCGAGCCGTCGGCGTTGTACTCATAGGTGGGTTTGGAGAGCTCTGGTGGCGGATCGGAACCTTGCCACTCTTCGATTGAGCGTTCTACTTCGGCGCGCGGCTTACCATAGGTCACCCGAGAGACCTTAATCACTTCGGAGACGTTCGAGTCTGGTGAGGGGTCAAAACCTTTGAGCGTACTTGCACTAAACGGTGGCGATCCCACTCCCTTGATCATGAGCGTAAGGTAGATTTGTGCAAAGCCCAGGTTGACCAAGTCGGTCGCCTCAAATTGTGGACTAAAGATCGTCTCAAGTGTCTCGGCATCAAATGGCCCAACCCGAAACGCAATAGTAGTGCCCACGTTACCAAACACCGCGTCGCGTACGGTTTCCTCCATTTGCTCAACATATTGGTGCGCAATGATCAGTGCCAATTTATATTTGCGCGCCTCGGAGAGGATGTCAGAAAAACTCTCATTGGCAAAGTTTTGAAACTCGTCTACGTAGAGATAAAATGACGGGAGCCCCTTCATAATGTTGGCAGGCACATCGGCGCGGCTCATTGCTGCCAAATAGATCTTGGTGACCAGCATACTACCCAGCAGGTTGGTGTTGACCTCGCCCATGCGCCCTTTAGAGAGGTTGATGATGAGGATTTTTTTCTCATCCATGAGCCGGCGGATATCGAAGGAGCTTTTGGGCTGCCCGACAATATTGCGAATGAGCGGGTTAGAGGTGAACTGCCCTACTTTGTTTTGGATCGCGGGGGTAGCGTCTTGGGTGTAGCGGTCGGTGTAGTTGGCAAATTCGTCGACCCAAAAACTTTTGACGATCGGGTCTTTAACATTGTCGACTACCTTTTTGCGGAAGTGCTTGTTTATGAGCATGCGGTTGACGTCCAACAGGGTGGCTCCGTCGTACTCGAGCAGGGCCAAAAGTGTGTTTGAGAGGATGTACTCCATGCGCGCCGACCACGCGTCGACCCAAATTTTGCGAAACGCACTCAAAAGGCCCGAGACCACTAAGTGGCGCTTGTCGTAGCCCACGTCCTCCATCACGTTAAACGCTATGGGGTAGTCCATGTCGAAGGGCGCAAAATACACCACGTCTTTAATGCGGTGCGGTGGTACATACTCCAAAACACGCTCCGCAGTAGAGCCATGGGGATCTAAGAAAGCGAGTCCTTCGCCGTTGCGGATATCCTGAATAGCCATGTTCTCGAGCAGCGTCGACTTGCCCATCCCGGTCTTGCCGATGATGTACATGTGTCGTTCGCGGTCTTGACGACGGATACCGAAGGGGACCTCCTTGCCGCGTGAGTTGGTCGAGGCAAAATACGTTATTTGGTCAGGGTTTTCTGCGGCCATATGGTCTTAGTATACCATTGCGCCTCTTCTGCGAGCGTGGTGCTGTAAGTTCTACTGATACTGAATAAAAATTGGGCTCGGGGTGAGCTGTAAGACTTCTTCTGGACTCATCAAGCGCGGTGGGTCCTCTTTAAGATCGTTTTTGTAAAAGAGTTTAAAGCCCGTAAATTGTACCGGCTCGGGGTTGATCACCGCGTAGTAGGTGTTGGTTTTGCGCATCCAACTTCCCCACCCGTCCATCTGCAGCACCACCTGCACCTCTGGCAGTGGTTTGATATTTTGATACTGGGTAACCATGTCTTCGGTAAAGCGGTGCACGACCAAAATCTTGGGCGGCAAATTATATTCGTCGACGAGCTCGGCCAAAAAGTTGGCCGCGTAATTTATGTCTGCAGCGTCCATGGTACCGATCACCGTGCCTGGCGCTTGCCCATTGTGCATCGCAAACTCCGGGTCGATTGCCAAATGCACATCGGGGCGCTTAAGATAGTCGATCAAAAGCGGCAGCTCGCTTTGCAAGTTGGAGAGCCCAACTTGGAGGTCAAGAATCACGATGCCATTAACCTCGCTCGCATACTCAAGCGCTTTGTCGATCTGGCTGTCGGACATGCGAGCGCGGTATAACCCATCTTTTCCAGGACTGCCTTGCGCGGTCACGTCGATATACTCGACCGCCGGCAACACCGGAGTGGAGGGGTCGGCCGCCTCCCACTGTGCTGCAGCGTCTTTTAGCTTTGTAATCACCGTTTCTTGATCGTATTCGCCCAAAACGCCCATCTGTGTTGAATAAAAATTGCCATAGTAGGCCACCACACGTCTAAAGGGCAGTATTGCTCGGCTGTCTTTAGGGAGTGCACGGATCACTGGCCAAGTCGGACGCGGCAATGTCGTCGAAGCGGTAGTTGTTGCTTGCAAAAATGCACCGTACCACGGGCTCGAGGTTGCTACATGAGCGAGCGCCAGCAAGCGCAGATTATACTCGAGCGTGTCGAGCGAGGGGATCTGCGGTACTTGCGGAGTGGACGTCGCTTCATCGGCGTAGGAGACCGACAAGCTCTCCGTGAGCCCGAGATAGCCAAACACGACTATAGCGACGCCGACTATCACTGCAAGCGCGTGCAGACCAAAGCGTCTAATTAAGTGAGGTGATTCCTTCTTGTCGGTCATCAATGGGGGGAGGAGCGTGCTCAACAAATGAGTAGCCCCGACCTTCGCGGCGCTGAGTAGGTTCAGCAGCGATGCGTTTGATCGCCTCGCCGCGTAACAAAAATCCGAGCACTGCGAGTGTTAACCCTGAGAGGATTATGAGTGGCGTCTGCCAGCTACCTGGGAGACCAAGTGAGGTGCGCACCAAGATGACCAATATCCCGAGTGCTATGACGGCCATCTCTTTAGACATAGAGCTCAGTATACTACGCGGCCTCAACGATCACCACAAATTCGCCCTTTTGCTTGTCTGGGTCGGCCTGGAGTTGCATCAACACTTCGCCTGGAGTGCCTATAATAGCCTCTTCGTAGAGCTTAGTGAGTTCGCGGTAGAGCCCCAAACGCCGCTTAGGCATCAGTTTTTGCAGCGTCTCTAGACACTTGAGTATGCGGTGCGGCGATTCATACAAAACGCTCGCGCGCCCGCTGCGCGCAATTTCTGCAAAGAGCTTCTCTCTCCCTTTTTTCTGAGGTGCAAACCCAAAAAAAGTAAACGTGGGCGCCTTGAGCCCGGCAATAGAGAGCGCGGCGGGCAGAGCCGACGGACCCGGTACCACCTCGATTTTCGCCCCAAGTTTACGAGCTTTACTCACGAGCTCTCCGCCAGGGTCGGAGACGTTGGGTGTACCCGCATCGCTTACCAACGCCACGTGTTTGCCGTCACTTAAAAACTTGAGCGCTTTAGCGTCGACCACTGCTGGCGTATGGATATTGAAATGGCTCAAAAGCTTGCGCGTAGTAGTGACATTTTCGCACGCGACAAAATCTGCCTCTTTGAGGTTGCGCAGCGCCCGAAGTGTGAGGTCCTCAAGATTGCCTATAGGAGTTGCAACGACCGAAAGTTTGCCCTGCATGTGGCCCACACTAACACAGATAAAAAAGTAACGCCCGACTCGTGTGATACGAGCCGGGCGTGTAACGGATAGCAGCGATCGCTAGATCTGGCTGCGCTGGAACGGCTCCTCCGGCAAAATGCGGAGCACTCGCCATCTCGCCTTGAGCGAAAGCACGAGCCCGGAGTCTCCGGCCTGCGCCCACGGCCAGTTAAAAAGCAAATTGGCCGTAGACAGCGTCAGCCTCCGATGCACATCCGCAACAAACTCGACGACAGCGGGAGCGTTCGGGTCGTAAGCCGATTGGTCATATTCCGCCATGATGTCCTCCTAAACCAGAGGTTATTGCAAAAACGCGTGCGTGTAAATAGCCTCGATTGCGCGAGTGTTATCAAACGTAAGATGATGCAGTATGGGAGCCCGTTCGATATCACTATTACTAATGGCGGTATTCTCATCTATATAAAAACCTGTGTGCGGATGCAACTCGCCACTCTTGCCTACTTTAGGAGACCACAAGACTATATCGCCTGCATGAGGAGTGGGCGTCTTGGTCCATCCAGACCCCTCCAAGTCACGGATAAAACCTGGCGTATTGGCATGAGGGCCTTCTTTTAGTAAACGAAAGTGCCACAACACAAGCGAGGCAAAGAAATTGCAAGAGAGGTCGCCATCACGCAAAATGTCTGTCTTCACTCCATCAATATCCGCATATAAATTACGAAACAATTTCGAACCAACACCGTTTTTAATCATCTGGAGGTATGTATCTTTGGGCAGTAGTTGCATAGAGTTCAATCATGAAGCAAACCCGCCACCCCGTAAAGGGTGGCGGGTGCACAAAAACCATTACTCAGAAATTAATAGTGTGGTATAGGGCTTCCTGTAGCTCCTGTGGTGGGGTTAGCCGTCTGTGGCGGCACCAAGACCGCGCTAATCACATAGACGATGCCGTTGCTCGCTTTATATTCGCTCAGTGTGTAACTGGAGTTGATATATGCCACGCCCGTTTGAGGCTGGACGTTGAAGTTGAGCGGGTCCTTGGAGAGCGCCACATACGTACCACTCGACACAGCGTCTAGGTCGAGCTTTTTGCCCACAACCACGTGGTATTGCACTAGCCGCTTAAGCTGCATGCTCGAATAGCCCGAGAGATTAGTCGCGCCCATTGCGGCGTTGCTTGGCACAAAGATAGTATAGGGGCCCTTGTTGGTAAGTGAACCGGCAACCCCAGTGGAAGCAAAGAGCGCTGCAAAACGGCTCGCATTAGGAATGCTCGCCACTACTGCGCCCACGGTCGAGGCACTACGTGTTTGTACACTTACCGTACCCGTTACTGCCTCGGGGGTGGAGCTCGCAGTTTGATTGCTCCCCATAGGACCGGCTAAGGCCCACCACCAGATCCCTAAAATTATGAGCACGATGACCACGATTCCTACCACCCATCCCCAAACCCCGTTTCGGTTGTCCATATAATAAAATCTTATCGCTAATGTTTTAGAGCTTACATCCGATTTATGAAGAATGCTTGAAGGCTTAACCGAGTGGGCTATTGTCGAAATAGCTCGAACTTTCGGCGATGCGGATTGGCATGAATCACGTCTACGTTGAGCGGCTTTCCGCGGCCTCTGGCTCATGCTTCGCAGCTGAAGTTGCGGCCTCATCCTTTTTCTTCTCGTTGGCCTCCATTGCACCGACAAGGAAGACACCGGCGACGGCGGCGACCATTGCTGCGCCGAGAGTCGAGAGCCCGAGTCGGATGAAATGGGTTTGGCTCAAGTTGCCATCAACTCCCATGAAGAAGAGTCCGACGCCGCAGACGACCGCAGCTGCAATCGCGGCCAAGAAAGCCATCCCTTGCAGCACTTCTTTGCCCCCTTGGGCCATGACGACCTCCTTTTCGTGTGAGACATAGTTCGGAACTGAGCCGGAGAAAGTATGCAATACTTGCCTAGGAATTACAAATTTTGTTTTTTGCATTCTGTATGCCAAAAAATTTCTTTTTTCCCGAATGCGAGATCGCGCATTCGAATTCGAGCCGGAAGTGCAATGGGTTCTAGCCGCCAAGCGAAGCGAGGCGGCCTCATCCGATTTGCAATTTCCTTTCTGGTGCCGGAGAGAGGACTCGAACCTCCAATCCCTTACGGGAACTACAGTCTGAGTGTAGCGTGTCTACCAATTTCACCACTCCGGCTTTTTGCTATAGTACGCAGAGCCTTTTGTATTTTAAGATATTTTCTGCGCAAATGTGGAACACTAGTACGATAATACATTCTTTTGCTCAATACAACGGATTCTTTCTTAGCATAGCGAAGTTGGTAATAAGGGCGGCCGGGATACGGACTGATATATCCCTTAATACCAACACTGCGTAACAAACGCCTCTGAAGCCATAATAGATATTCTAGGCCTGCCGAAGCGAAGGAAATGTAAAATCTAAAACTATTTTTAAATATCGGATCAAAATATGAAAAACTACAGCCATCGCCATCGAAGTATCCGCGCACAAAATCCATGAAGTACTTTTCCGGTACACGCAAAGAAGCTAAAGTTTTCGACTTGAGAGGCTTCAGCCCAATATCTACTAAGAACTGATAAAGCAGGACGTTCCCAAACTGTGTTTGATACGAGGGGTTTCCCGAACCAGAATATTTGATACCGAGCTTCGTTTTTAAGCCAAGGCATTTCTGAAAGAGTCTGACCTGTGCTTTGTCCACCGATGTAAAATTTAAATGCCGGCCATTCCTTTGTAGACAACCATCCGCCGTAAACAGACCTACGGCATAAGCGAACCGGGGAGACCATTTGAGTTTGATTGTGTTCTTCGGCTTCGGTCCTCTTTTCATTTTCCCAGTATATCAGACTGAGACAACTAGCGTATACCAACTCCGCCACACGCCCGAGAGTATTAAAATACAATACTTACAGACAAAAGAATAGCCGGGCGCTTGCGCGCCCGGCCCCCACATGCCGCTGTCGCCGGGTAGCAGCAGCTGCAGGATCTAGTGGACCTTCTCCGAGGTCCAGTTGTCGGGCCGCACTTCGGTGGCCATCAGGCCCTTGGGCCCGGGCCCAAAGCGTACGAGTACGCTCTGACCGGGCCGCAGCTCGGCGATGCCGAAGCGTCGCAGGGTCTCCATGTGGACGAAAATGTCCGCAGTGCCCTCCCCGCGGGTGAGGAACCCGAAGCCGCGCAAGCGGTTGAACCACTTGCAGATCGCGCGCTCAAGCCCGCTGGTCGGCGTGACCGTCACGTGGGTCCGAGGCGGCGGCAGGGTCGACGGGTGGATCGCCGTCGAGTCATCCATCGACAAGATGCGGAAGCATTGCAGTCCCTTCGGACGTTGCAGCACCTCGGCAACGATCCGGGCGCCTTCGTGGGCGGTCTGGAAACCGTCGCGCCGCAGGCAGGTGACGTGCAAGAGCACGTCCGGCAGGCCGTTGTCTGGAACGATGAAGCCGTAGCCCTTGGAAACATCGAACCACTTGATCACGCCGGAGATTTCGACGATGTTGGTGGATCCGATGATTTCATTTTCAGGCGTCGGCCTTGGTTGAAGACCGAATACTTGCCCTCTTGGCACCTCGTGTACCGACATGCAAAGCCCCTCACTGTTGACTGGTTAAGTACATCGCGTAGCGGATGCGTACGCACCTCAACACTACCGCCGCTGCAAGCGAGGTCAAGTGGATAAACAACACCAGAACAAATTTTTTAAAACGCTAGGGCTTTGCCAAATATGCATCAGCCGCACGGCGGCAATCCTCCCACATCGGGAGCGTTTTGAGCTCTTCTTTGGAAACCCAGCGAAATTCTCCAATCTCGACGGGGTCCACAATGCGCGGATCGCCCTGCATGCTGCAGCGAAAAAAGAGAAATACCTGGGGCGTATTACTTTTGACATGAATATATTGCTCGGTATAAAAAACATCGCCCACGGTCAAATCTGTTCCCAATTCTTCTTTGACTTCTCTGACCATTGCCGCTTTTGGATCTTCATTTTTGTGCAATCGTCCACCGGGGAATTGCCACGGCGCATCGCCCTCGCATTTGCACACCAGCACCGCTCCGCCGCGTTCCACAACCCCGCGCAGAGCAACCTTGCCTATAAAATGTTCGGATTCCATGTGCGGGCGCTAGGGATCGAACCTAGGACCTTTCGAGTATCAGTCGAATGCTCTACCAACTGAGCTACGCCCGCATGTGGCAAAACAATAGCAAAAAAATATGCAAAACACTACCCCGGGCGCATCAGCGCCCGGGGCAAAACGGCTCAACCCGGGTTATCCAACTCGGGGTCAAACACGCCACACATCGCTGCCGCAGGGCAGCCCCACAAATGGGCTAGCCCGTTTTGGCAAGGGTTGCATACCAGCCGCTGCTGCCGAGCCTCAGCTCGGCACAAACACGGCAACGGCTCAACCAAAGCGACAGTCTTGACGCTGGACTTTGTTGCGGTCAAAAGCATCTATCGATCGTCCCCAAGTCTGTTACAAACCACTCCTACCGTAGCACAACTTTTGTACGACAAAAAGCCCCGGCTGGGGCTTTTTGGTAAGCAATTTTTGAAACACACCTTTCTCTTGTTCCGTATCCTATTTTCCTCCTCCGTACTCGCAGAGGGTACTCTGTAGGTCATCGAGGCCTTACGGTTTCTACAAAAATTGCAGAAGGCTTTCCGAACACAATTTAGAGTTAGTGTTATCACTCCAATCCCTTGCGGGAAAGATCGCCGATTCAACATTGTGGCCTCGTACGAGGGTCACAAGTGCTTGTCAATTTGAATTGTTCCACGAGCAGCTTCCGCTACCCGTGCCTTGTTACGACTTACTCCCTGTCACCG
>CAYQPO010000005.1:0-75446 GCA_964420015.1 uncultured Candidatus Saccharibacteria bacterium | reverse complement strand
TCGGAGTTGAGCGATATGTTGAAGTAACGTCCGCCCACCGTTTGGGCCAAAAACTCATACTCACGCTCTGGGTCGATCACGATTACCTCGGTGTCGAACATCAGCGTGCGCAAAATCTCGAGTTTGGTGGCATAGGACTTGCCCGAACCCGACTTGGCAAAAATAACCGAGTTATAGTTCTCCAGCGAAAAGCGATCAAAAAGCACCAAACTAGCGTTGTGACGGTTGACCCCGTAGAGGATTCCCTTGTCTGAGGTGAGGTCAAAGGAAACAAACGGGAAGATTGACGAAAGTGGCGCGGAGTTGAGCTTGGAGTTAACCATAAGCTCGTCTTTGCCCAGCGGCAAGACCGACTTGAACCCTTGCTCTTGTTGGAAGAGTGCCGGTTTGACGTAGACGAGGCGCGACTCAAGCATCGACTTAATTTCAGACTCGGCTTTGTCGAGCTCTTCTACCGTAGAGCCGTAGATAGTGATATAGACGCCGACGTCGAACAGTTTCTCCTGCGCTTGTTGGAGTTGGTCGCGCAAGTTCTCGAGGTCTTGGTACGCGGTGTCGAGTATAGGGTCGCGCACCAATCCCTTTTGCTCGCGAGTAGAAATTTGGGATTGCACTTCGGCCACCTTTTTTTGGAATTTTTTGAGGATGTCGGCTGAGTCGATCGGGTGGATGAAGATGGAGATGTCGAGTACCCGGTCAAGGTTGATGATGGGCGCAAACCAACTATCGGTGAGCACCCTCGGGTAGGACATTACAAAGAAGGTGCGGGCGATCTTATCGCCTAAGTTGATCTCGCGCGGGGTAATTTTGAGCGCACTTGGCGCAATCACATCTTGGAGCTCCAAGATGCCTTGCTTGTAAATCTGCTCAGGCAGGATCGGGGCTATCGGTGCCGGAGTCTCTTTCTTTTTTAAAAAGTCGAGAAGCGCCATACTAATGTTGCGTCAGCTGCTCTACCTGCAGCGGCTTCTCGAGCTCGCCAGGGTTAAAGAGTTTGTAGAAAAGCTCGATCACCTCCTCGGTGCCAAGCTTGACCACGCGCACGCCCGTGCGCACCAAACCCTGCTCAACGACCGCAATGCGTTGCTCAAGTTGGGTGCGATATTGCTCAAACAACTCGTCGCTCAGTGCCGCGGCCGCGGTTGTCCCACTGCCGGGGATGAGCGAGGCGAGTGCGCCACCCGCCCCGCGCGTAATGAGTGCGGGGTCATACGGCACCACAATAAAAAAGTTTTTATTCATGATGTTGGCACGCTCGGTAAAGTCTTTGACAAAGCTCATGTACTCTTTGATTTGGATCTTCATCAGGTCGTCGAGCTCTTTGGTGTACCGATCTTGCAAAAGGGCAAGGTAGGGGCGGATGTCGAGATCACGGCTCTCGACAAAAAACTCAACGCTGAACTCAAGCGAATTGAGAAAGTTTTGAAACTGGCCAATGATCGCCTGCTGCTCGTCTTGCGACTTGAGCGCCAGGTTGATTGACGAAGCCATCAAGAGCACGCGCAAGGAGCCGTCTTTGAGGATAATCACGCCGTCGCGCACCTCTTTAAGCGGTACGAAATCCTGTGTTGCTTGGGCTTTTACTTTAGCGTCGGCCATTGCGTGTATGATTTAGATGGCAAAGTTGCCTTGAGTGGTGTTTTGCTCCCCTTCTTGAGAGCGATCTTTAATATTGAGTGACCACGAAAGGTCGCGCAGGCGACTCTGTGAGAGTTTGGGGACGCTGAGCCCGGCAGTCTTCTGCGCTTCGGGCTGCCCCGCTTGCTCGGGCGCTTTGGGTTGTCGCTGCATCCACAAGTAGAGCTTGCTGCCAAGCGCATACGTAAAGGCGTGTTCGAGCACGTGGATAAACGGGCGGCCATTAACCTGGTAAAACGCCAATGCTGCCGAAAGGGCGGCAACGGGGATCCCGAGAATAACCGTGAGCCACAGTGGCAAGAGCGAGAAAAAGATAAGAATCATGCCTCCCCCACCAGCAAGATAGATAAATTGCTTGAGCGTCAGCGGCCCAAAGATCTTGTCCTCTATCTCAATAAATTGAGGTACCTGGTACTGCGCCATCAGCAGTAATTATAGCGCCTTTTTGTCTACACCCGCGCCTTAGGTGGTCGGCTCGCGATAGGGATCGACGGTATAGTTTTTTGGTTTGGGCACTGGAGCAGCTGTGGGTGGGGCGGGCGTCGTGGGCGCGTTACTCATACTTTTTTGAGTGAGCATCGCATCAGCCGGATGCGTTTCCGCTATTTTGGGTGCTGGGGGAGGCGTTGGGATGGGCGTGGGAGTCGGTATTGCTGCTGTAGGTTTTGAGATCATGACCGAGTTCCCTTGCTTTTGTGCCTCGTATGATCGCTTCATCGACTCACGGATTTTGGCAAAAAGCTGCTCGCTTATTTCTTTGGCTATCAGCTCCGCTTTGGCACGGTCGATACGCAGCGACTCGGTTATATTGGCGACAAAGTTTTCTGGAGTGGTGAAACCAACCATAACATCGGCAGTTTCTGCCTCGAGTGTTTCTAGTTGGTCGAGGTGTAACTGGTGATTTTTGCCCACCGTCTGTATCAGGTTGAGCATGTCGGCGCTGTACACCGCCGCCTGAATATCCGCGGGGAGGGTCTCAAACTTTTTCTGAATTTCTTCGGGGTTATATATTTTCCTGGCCATAGGTAAATGTTTGTTTAGGTAACATGATGCACCTGTCCGGCACGGGCGCCCACAGACTGTATTCTGGTGACTTGTCTCGAGAGTTCATTGAGGCTGTTGGTCATATTGTGGAGTTGGGCAAGGTCAGCGTTTCTCTCGCCGTGGTTTTGAGTTGGATTTGCCGCTATGTCAGCGCGTATCGTTTGCTTTTGTGCGTTCACCTCGTTTAGCATCTGGGTTATGTCGGCGAGCGATATCTGAGCCCCGCGAGTGGTAAAGTTATTCACGACTGGAGTTGCGGAGACGCGCAGTGCGCTCGAGGCCTTGCGCAGCGTATCGGCTATCTCTTTTTGAGCCTTGATCACGGGCTCTGCTATGTTCTTTACCGTGTCTTTTTCTGCGTCGCTATATTTATCGCTGTCGGTAACCGTCTTAAGTTGAGACTCGCTCAGCAAGTGAGCGATGTCTTGCAGTTGCGAAGCGCTCAGGGACTCGAGTTCGCGCTTATTAAACCCGCGGACTCGGGTTTCGTCTGTTGCAGCCGCGGTGCCGGTTGCCCTCATTGAGGTACCAACACTACTGACCGCCCTCTTGTTTTCCTCATCGCGCTCTTTGTTGGCGACAGTGCGCAGATTTGCTTTCATGTCTTCTTGGCGGTCCTTGGTGGTCTTCTCTTTGTCCCTATAGCTCCCCGCCACGTCGGTCAGTTGAGACTTGGCAACCGGTTCAACCACACGGTTGCGCAACCGGTACCCCATACGACCGACGAGTGTGTCTTGGTTCGCCCACCGGCTGTTTTTTAGGGCATCGCTCGCTTTTGCTGCAACACCGCCAACACCCTGGCGATAAAGAGCCCCCGGTGCCCACCTGCCGACCGTTGAGGCGCCCGAGAGGAGCGGATTGACAAACCATCCACCAACACGGTTGCCAAAATCTTGTGCGAATTTTGCACCCGTAACGCCGATATATTCAGACGCTTTGAGGCCCACATACATCACCGCAAGCACAAACCCCAGCCGGATGCCAACGTTGGCGACTGCGATTGCCATGATTTGCACAAAATTTGCGTCAGTTACTCCACTTAATCCGCTAAAGATGCCATTAATGAGTGAACTTCCACCAAGCGCGTTGCCATTTGCCAATTGGTTGCTAAAGAGCGAGAGGATAAAAAAGACAAACATAAACCCCGCGGGGTAAAATGCGTGGTTTATGAGCATCTCTAACCAGTCATTGAATTTTTTGCTGATATTGAGGCTCTTGCTCGGTACCGCTTTGGCCACAAAGGCCAAGGGCGAAGCAATGATGAGAAACCACAGCACCACAATACGCATTAAGAATTTGATCCCCACCGCAACAAACATGACGATGAGGCCCCAAAAGAGCGCTCCTGCGGCGAGGTACAGAAAGGTGAGCGAGATGAAGCTTGTCAAGAATTTGTCTCCCGGGCTATTAGCAAATTGCTGGAACCCAGCGGTTTGAAAGAGCCCCTGCAGCTGCATCATTTGCATGACGCTATAGGTGAGGTCTTTCATCTGCCCGCCTGAGGCGAGCGAGGTGAAGTTGGCCAGGAGCGTGCTGTTGTTGCCCCCGATCCCAAAACTACTGTTGGCCGCGGTAGTACCGATGAGCGCTCCCCCATCGGGTATCGCGTTATAAAACTGCACCGACAAGAGGTTGCCCGCGTCTATCACAATACGCGTAAAGAAGAAGCTAAAGTTCACCAGGAGTGCTGTAACGATCACCAACACTAAAGTTTTCATCGTGTTGCCATCTTCGGCAGTGAGCATCACGAGTATGGCGATGTATATGAGGATGAAGAGAAAGGCCATGTTGGCTAAGTCGCGCGCCAAGGTCCAGCCGGTGGAGATAAAGTCGAGCGCATAGGCGGTACTCTGCAGCGAGAGTTGTATCGCCAGGTCGAAGAAAAATGCTGCTACATAGGCAAACGCGCTGCCAATACCAACAGTAAACACATAAATAACGTTGGTTAGACAGATTGAAGCAGCGAGTCCGAGGCTGCTGTTGAACGCGGTAGAAAAATTGCAGCCAAGATCATCTTTTGGGAGTACACGATTTGCCGCGGTGGTGTCGTTCTGTGCCGCTTGAGTTGGATCGCTTCCTGCAGGATTACTTTGGTATTCACAAGGGCCTGCAAGACTGCCAGGATTTCCTTTGTACGTACCACCTGTAGCTGCACACGCATCAGGAGTTCTAGTTTGAGTGATCGCCGCACGCGCTTGCGGCACCTGTACCGGCAAAAAACTCAGGCAGATCGCCAGGAGCAAGACGCCCGGTATTAGTCTTGTGAGTAGCTTAAAGCGCATTGCATTGTTGGAGGTCGCTCTGCGTAGTTGCATTGCGGTTGGCGAGGTTGGCCTGGAGCGTGGTGCGGTCTTGCTGCGCGTTGGTCACATCGGCTTGGGTAAAGAGCGCGCCGCTCCCTTGTGCCTGCGTGTAGGCGGCTTGCACTGCTGCGACGTCTTGCGGAGTCACCACGTTGAGTGTCCGGCTCTGCAGGTCTTGCAAAACGGCGATCGCTTGGTTGGCTTTCGTGATCGTAGTGTTGTAGGCGTCGACCTGCGAGTTGTACCCGGCGATAAGGTCCTCAGTTGAACTTGCTTGAGCGGTCTTGCCCTTGGTTGCGTAGCAATCGGCCAGGCTCTTGAGGAGCTGCTGAGCGTTTTGGATGTCCCCGATCGAGCCTTGCGCCACGGCGCCAAACTGCTGCGCGATCTGCACCTTGGCCTGCAGGTCGCTCAAGAGTCCCTGAGCGGTGTTTTGCGCCTGTTGTTGTTCGGGGGTGAGATAGTCCGAGGCGTAGCCGTTTTGGCCCGAGAGCGAGGTGAGCCCATTGTAGAGCGTCTTGGTGATGAGCTGGTTCATTAGTGCGCTAATAATTTGGTCGAAGCTTTGTGCGAGTTGGTTGGCCAGGTAGGGCTGCTTGAGCGTCTCTTTGAGTGAGTCTTCGATCACACTGCCGGGGGTTACCACCTTGCAATCTTGTAGCGGTTTGCCATCTTGGGTTGGGCCAGGGAGTGTTTCACATTTTTGCAGCGATATAAATCCGCCTGGAGTGATGTTGCGGTTGGCATTATTGAGCGCATTACTCTGTGCATTGTTGAGGCCAATCTGTGCATAGGCGTAGGCTCCGTAGGGGTTGTTGGTGGGTATGGTAGTAAATTGCAGCAAGCTCCCCCATCCACCTGCGTTAAAGTTGCCGTTTATAAAGCGGTCGAGGTTTTTGCCGATACCGGTTAGGGTACACGAGGCGGCATTGTTGCGCCGCGCGTAGCTCTGTGCGATCGCGATGCGGATTTTAAGTTGGAATGGCGAGCACAGAAACGAGAGTGCTGTGCCGCGGATAAACTCGCCCGCGGCCTGGTCGCCCACATTGGTGAAGTATTGCTGAAAGTTGGTTACAAACGACGGCTTGCCGTTAAAGCCCGAGTTGATCCAGTTGACCACGCTGTTGGTCATCTGCTGGATCACCGCGCGTCCGATGGTGCGTGCCAAGCAGTCGCCGGTGTCTTTGAATTGATTTGATGATTGTTTCGCTGCTTGTCGCCAATCATAGACCAATACAAAACCGCCACCCAACCCCACCGTAGCGCCCTCTGCGGCTGCTTTGGCCTCGCCCAAGCTTTGAAATCCAAATAGTGCCGCGCAGCCCACCCCCGCGCCGATGATCCCACCGACCGCGAGCCCTAGATTGTTGCTATTGTTCGAGCCCGGGTTAGACCCGTAGGTGCCCAAAATAGTGGGCGAGCCGCTCACGGTGCTGTTGTTGAGCTGGTTGACCGTTTTGGGGACGAAGCTGCTGCCGCCGGCAGGGCCCACACCCCCGGAGACACTGCCGCCAAGCCAGTCGACGCCCGGGACGCTCCCGACGCTCGGTATTGCACCAAGAGAGCCTTGAGCAAAGGGTGCACCGCCACCGAGACTGGACCCGCCACCGGTGGCGGCGTTTGCCCCGCCCTGCGCCCCGGTTACGTTGGAAGGAATATTGTTGTTTGACGCAGCTTCCCCCGAAGCACCGCTGCCGCTTGAGCGGTTTTGGCCTGTGCCAAAGGTACCGCTCTGGGGCTGCGGCGCTCCGCTGCCGCTAAAAAACCAAAACCACGCGAGCCCGACCACCAGTGCAAGCACTGCGGCGGCGAGGATGATCAAAATAATCCGTTTGGTCATGGAGTGTCCGGGGCACTAAAGACCGCCCAGGCTGCGCCGGGTTCGTCTTTAGTAAAAAGTATACCGTTCTTGCTGAGATTCTCACTGATAGCTGTGAACACGCCGCCCACCTTGCCGATGTTTTGGTTATACTGCTGCAGCCCCTGTAGCGCTTGCAAGGGATCTTTAGTCGCGAGCGCCAACCCCTCGAAGCTCGCCGCGACTGCGCCGAGGCTGTTTAGCGCCTGCAGATGGAGCGGTACAAGCGTTTTGGGTGTCGGCACCGCAGAGAGCTCTTGCGTAAGCGCCGCGTATTGGTCTTGGAGGCGGGCAAGATCGTCGAGTGCTTGAGGGTCGTTTTGCTCTAGTGCTTGGTCGAGCGCATAGAGGGTCGCTTTGGTGGTGGCGGAGGTGTGGTGGCTAAGCACCACCATGACCGCATCGCCGTAGGTATGCTGGCTGTCTTTAGAGTCGGCGACCGTGCTGAGGTCGGCCGCTCCGTAGACCTTTTCTGGAGCGGTCTGCGGCAGTTGGGCCACTGCAGAGGCAATAATGCCGTCTTGAGTGGGGATGTCGGTGCCCAACCCTTGTGAGCTCGCGGAGCTGAGATTAACCAAAAGCGTGCGAGCCACGGTGTCGGTGAGATTGTTTGTTTTGGCTCCGGCAAGGAGTGTTTTGGTCACGTCGGGGCTCGGTGCAGGCGGCAGCGTTGGGGCCGAGGCTTGTATCGCATCGAGCGCTGCTCTCCAGTCACCTTGGTCGGCCGTTTGCGCCGCAGACTCTACAAAGGATGGCTGGGCTGGGGCACCGGTTATGTATTGTGCGCCGATGACGAGCCCCGCGGCGAGCGTCAGCGAGCCGGCAAGCACGCTAAACTGACCACTGGGTAAGTATGAAGCCAGCCTCATTGCTCTTAAGTATACTGTACCTATGCGGCGCTCTATTCGTCTTTGCGTACCCTTTTTAGTTTTTTTGCTCGTTCCAGCTCCGCTGTTTGCACAGGTCAGTACCTCGACCGCCAAGCAAAACAGTTCTAGCAATGCTGCCCTTTCTATAGGGCTCGCGATCGGTACCATCGCGGGCATTAGCCTCATCTCGGGCCTCACCTCCTCTGCTGCTACCATTCCGGTCACCCGTTTGGTGTCCCGCTCATTCGGCGGCAGGATCATCGCCGTCGTCCCCTGTGTCATCGGTGTGGCCCCTGCCCTCCACGTCACCATCAAACCGGCAGGGATCTTCCCCGTTACCTATATATGGACTATCGCGACCATCACCAAGCTCGCCGGGCCACCGCGTAACATCGGCCAGCAAGTTTTAGGCACCTATGATGCGCCGTTTGTCTGTTTTCTCCCGGGGCCGGTACATGTGCCGCTCTACGGCTTGCGGATGACGATGGTGGGCACTAGCGCGCTCTTTTAGCAAGCTCAAGCCAGCGAGTGAGCGATACGTCTTCCGGGCGTTCGTTAGAGTCAATGCCAATAGTGGAGCGCAGCATTTTGCGTTTCTGGCCGAAGGCTTTTTTGATGAGTGCAAAAAAGTGCTCCTCATGTGCGGCATTGACAAAGTTTTTGCGCGAGATTTTGTCTACCAACAAAATCGCCGAATCGACCTTGGGTAGTGGGCTAAATGCGCCGCGCGGCACACTCTTTATATACTTCGGTGTGCCATACGCTTTCACCGAAAGGGAAAGTATACTCTCTTTTTTGCTGCGGGCGATCCGCTCTGCCACCTCCTTTTGCAATAAAAAGACCAATGCCGAAGGTTGGTGTTTTGCCGAAAGAAACCTCCTCAGCAGTGCGCCGGTGATGTAGTACGGGATGTTCCCCACCACTTTATATTTTTTATACTGCGGTTCAAACTCCAATGCGTCACCCTCTACTATATGTACGTCTGCCGCGGCGAACTTTTGGCGCAAAAACGCGATGAGTCGAGTGTCTTTCTCCAGCGCGATCACTTTTGCGCCGCGGCGCGCCAACACCTCGGTGAGCGTCCCCTCGCCTGGGCCAATCTCAAGTACCGTGTCGCCTTTTTTGATGTATGCCGCCTCAGCAACGGCACTCAAGTACGCGCCGTTTTTTAAAAAGTGCTGCCCGAGCGACTTCTTCTTTTGCATTAGTCTAAATATATAGTCTTTCCTAACCGCTCAGGCATCTCGAGCTCGAGTAGATGCCCCGGGATGTCGCTTAAAAATTGTGAGGGCAGCGTGGCGTTTTTAGAGCCAAACATGGTGCGGTAGGAGGCGTAAGTCAAATACAATTTCTCTCGCGCGCGGGTAACCGCAACGTACATCAAACGTCGCTCCTCTTCCGCATCGCGCCCTTCGTCAAACTCGCTTGCATAGGGGAAGAGCCCCTCTTCGAGCCCCACAATAAACACTATCGCGAACTCCAATCCTTTGGCGGCGTGCACCGTCATGAGTCGCACCGCATTGCGCTCTTCTTTTAAGTTGTCTTGCTCGCTCTGGAGTGCCACCTGCTCCAAAAACTCCTCTGTAGTTGCATAGCGCGAGGCGAGGCCGACGAGCTCGCGAATGTTCTCCAAGCGCTCCACGCCCTCAACCTTGTCTTCGCGCAATAGAGTTTCGATCCCACTTTCTTTGGCGACTAGTTGTACTAGTTGCCCGGGCAACATCTCTTGAGCAGCCCTGCGAATTGTGGTGAGGAGTTGCAAAAATGTACTCACCTTCGCGCCGATGGTCCCTCCGATCGGTTGTTTTTGTAAGATTTTGAGCAAGGTCACTTTGCCAATGCCACGGCTGGGGGTTTCGGTGGCGCGTGCGATATCAGCCGGCGTTTCATACAGCGCTGCGCGTATGTAGCTCAAGATGTCTTTGACCTCTTTGCGTTCAAAAAAGCGTGTCCCGAGTACTTGGTAGTCGATCTTTGCCGCGAGCAACTGCTCTTCCAGCGCTCTGGACTGGAAGTTGGCCCGATAGAGCAGTGCAAAATCTCTGGGCTGTCTGCCTTTTTGCAGCTGCTCTTTGATAATGCGTGTTACGAAGCCGGCCTCATCGTTCTCGTCAAATGCTTGATACAGCCCCAGCAAGTGCCCTGGGCCCTGGTCAGTCTCTAATACTTTTTCTACGCGATTGTTGTTCTTCTCAATTATCATGTTGGCCGCATCGAGGATGTTTTTGGTCGATCGATAATTTTGCACGAGCACAATGGTACGTGCGCCTGGGTACTCGCGCTCAAAACGCAGCAAGTTTTCTACTCTAGCACCGCGCCAACTATAAATAGTTTGATCGATGTCGCCCACGGCACAAATATTTTTCTCAGGTCCTACGAGCGCTTTGGCCAGACGCGCCTGGATGGCGTTGGTGTCTTGATACTCGTCTATGTGTATATAGCGCCAGCGTGCTCGGTAGCGCTCGCGCACCTCGGGGTGCTGCTCGAGGAGCGCCACCGCTTTGACCAGCAGGTCGTCAAAGTCCATCGCGCCGTCTTGTTTGAGTGCAGCGTCATACTTTTGCCAGGCGAGCGCGATCCCGCGCTCGCGAAAATTGTTTGCACTGAGTGCGTACTCTTCTTGCGTAATGCCGTCGCCTTTTTGGCGCGACACTACCGCGAGCGCGGCGCGCGCCTCTATCATCTCTTGCCCAACCTCTTTGAGTGCGCGTTTCATCTCGCGTAAGCTGTCAGCGCGGTCATAAATCGCCGGCGCGCGTTTGTAGCCGAGGAGTTTGGCGTTCTCTTTAATGAGCGTGAGCCCAAGCGAATGAAAGGTCGACACAAAGGGCATACCTCCAACGTGAGCACCCTCATTTTTGTGCAGCAAATGTGCCACCCGCTCGCGCATCTCCCCCGCTGCCTTGTTGGTAAAGGTAACTGCGAGCACGTGCTCGGGGGCGACGCCGCTTTTAATGATGTGCAAAATCCGGTGGGTGATAACCTTGGTCTTTCCCGCCCCCGCTCCGGCCAGTACCAAAAGCGGTCCGTCTATTGCCAAAGTGGCATCACGCTGTTGTAAGTTGAGTCCCTGAAGATGCTCCACTGCTCTATCATACTTTTTTGACCTTATTTTTCAACGTTTTTTCATTGAAACTTCAGATATTGTCCACAGATGAAACACCAAGCGGTTGCGCTATGTGATCCACTTTCTTATAGTGGGTTTACACAGGGACGGGAGCTAAAAATGTGGCTCAATAGGGCCATTTTTTAGCAGAATCACGCAAAATTCAGGCCAAAATCACTGTTTTGAAATCTACACGTTCACGCCACTCTCACCGCGGCTCCTTGGCCCATGAGAAGCTCAAAAAGTCGCTCTGGTTTGCCGCCATATCGTCGGGGGCGTCTTTGATGCTTCTTGCTCCGGTGTTTGCACAGGCGAGCCTTTTTTCGATCCCCTCTTTTTTGCAAGACATAACTAAAACTTCTGCCGCTTCGGTCGCGTCGCAAAACTCCCAAACAGTGTCGCTGCTTACGCCAGCGCACAACATCGACCCCAACCCAGCGACAGGCGGAGGTGACATCTCACTGGTTGGTGGCGAGGCGCTGATCTCCGAGGAAGGGCCGTCGGGTACTGCGGCCGACGTCGACACTGCTTTGCCGCAGTCAACGGCGATCTCGATTTATACAGTGCACAAAGGCGACACGCTCCAGGCAATAGCCAAGATGTTTGGGGTCACGGCCAACACCATTGTGTGGGCCAACAACCTCAAAGGCGGGACCATTCATGAGGGCGACCAGCTGGTAATCTTGCCGATCGCGGGCGTGCAATACACAACGCTAAAAGGCGATACGCTTGCAGGGATTGCGAAGAAGTATAAAGGCGACGCAAACGAAATCGCGCAGTACAACGGGCTTGCCCCAGACGCCGCACTCGCTCAAGGAACGGTGCTGATCATCCCCAACGGCGAGGTGCCTCCGACCGCTGCACAGCTCGCACAAACTGCACACCAAAAAGCGATCAGCCGCATTAAAAAAGGCGGCGGCGAACCGTATTTGGGCGGTAGCGGGCCAGACTTGGGCGGTTACTTTGGGTGGCCGGTTGCAGGCGGCGTGATCACCCAAGGCCTACACGGATGGAACGCCGTTGATATCGGCGCGCTCTCTGGTACGGGCATTTATGCAGCAGCAGACGGCATGGTGATCGTCGCGCGTGGCGGCGGCGGGTGGAACGGTGGCTATGGCAACTACGTGGTAATCGCGCATGCAAACGGTACTCAAACACTCTACGCGCATATGAGCCGGGTGCTGGTCTCTTCGGGGGAGAGTGTTTCGCGCGGAGAGGTAATCGGCAAAGTGGGTAGCACGGGCGAGGCTACTGGCCCGCACCTGCACTTCGAGGTTCGTGGCGCAGTCAACCCGTTTGCGATTTAAATAAAAACGGGCGCTTCGAGAGAGATTTTTAAAATTTTTTGAGAGGTGTTACAGTCTGTGCAGGGAGTTTTTGCGGTTGGAGGCGAGACATGAATCTCGAGGAGAGGTTACAAGCTCTAGGCGAGTTATTCCTACACTTGAACTCAGACACAGAGCAAGAGTACGTGGAATGTCTGCTCGACTTGCGTGCGACGGAGTTCTCAGAAGAGGAAAACGAAAAAGTGCAGACAGCGCTGCGCTCACAGATGGTCAGACTCTCTGGGAATCACTATGGCCGGCTACCGGGCATCTCTTCGTTGCGTGACGAGCTCAGGGAGACATTAGTCGACTTGGTAAAGCGGCTCAATCCGGTGGCTCCTGCCGAGTCATAATGATTCGGTAGAGCTTTTGCCTGGGCCCTTGTCGGTCCGAGCCCCGCGGCGCGGGGCTTTCTTTTTTGCCTAATCCATCATCCGCCAAAGGTAAAAGCACGCGACCGTGCGGTGTCCTGCCCAACGTTTGGAAAGCTGCTGCATTTTTTGTGGGCTTGGCTTTTTGCGCAGCCGGAACACTTTTTGGAATGCTTTTTGGATGCCAAGATCGCCGGTCGGGAGCACGTCAGGTCGGCCAAGCGTAAACATCAAAAACATCTGTGCGGTCCACTCGCCTATCCCCTTGACCGCAACCACGTGCTCAATAATCTCCTCGTCACGCATCTTTGAAAAGAGCTTCGGATTGATCGTGCCATCTAAAAACTTATCCGCCAGGTCTTTTAAGTAGCCCACTTTTTGCGATGAGACACCAGCTAGGCGCAGTTTTGCTCGCGAAACAGCGGCAACATCTTTAGGTGCGGGGAATTTCTTTTTTGGCCACAGCGCCAGAAACTTTTTAACCACGCTGCGCGCAGCTGCGCCCGAAATCTGCTGGTGTATGATCGACTGGGCCAAAGACTCAAACGTGCTTTGTGTAGGCTTTCGTCTAATAAGCAAGGGCCCATAACCGCGAATAAACGGCCCAAGCAACTTGTCTTTAGAAAGATGTTTGATCGACGCTGCGTGCAAACTTGGGGCCCTGATGAGTGCAGTCTTTGTCATAGGGTGTTCAACTCTTTTTCTCTCGGTACTGCAGCGCCTCTAAAATGTGCGACTCGTTGATGTCAGGATGTTCATCGAGGTCGGCGATCGTACGCGCCACTTTAATCACGCGATGAAAGGCGCGCGGGCTAAGTGCCAGACGCGTGCCCGCTTTCTCTAACACCTCACGTGCTTTTTGCGAGAGTGGCACCAGCTCGTCCAATTCCCGCGGCGAGAGGTCGCTGTTGGTCTTGCCCGGGTTTTTAGTTTTTGAAAAACGTTTCTTCTGGGCCTCGCGGGAAACGAGCACGCGTTTGCGCGCTGCGGTTGTTTCGGTCCCTTCTTTATTTCTGTGTCCCAACTCGCCAAGCTCCACCGGGCCCATGACGCTCCAAAGGTCGATGCGGTCGGCGATGGGGCCAGAGAGTTTGCGGCGGTAGCGCTCAAGTGCAAACGGGTTGCAAGTGCAAGCGATTTCGGGGTGGCCATAGTTGCCGCAGGGGCACGGGTTCATCGCCGCCACAAGCGTAAAGCGCGCGGGGAATTGCGCCGTCCCCTTGGCCCGCGCAACACTGATCATCCTGTCTTCGAGTGGCTGGCGCAGCGCTTCAATCACCCGGCGTTCAAACTCGGGGAACTCATCTAAAAAGAGCACGCCTTTGTGCGCAAGTGTGGCCTCGCCGGGGCGCGGGTTTGCCCCACCGCCCACAATCGAAACATACGATGAGGTGTGATGGGGCGAGCGAAAGGGCGGCATAGTGAGTAGCTCGCCGCGCAACACGCCTGCCACCGAGTGGATCGAGTTGACCTCCAGCATGTCGTCGAAACTGAGCGGCGGGAGAATCGAGGCGAGCGCGCGAGCGAGCATCGTTTTGCCCGTACCCGGCGGCCCGGAGAGACCAAGATTGTGGCCGCCAGCTGCAGCGATGATTGCCGCACGCTTGGCGCTCTGCTGCCCGCGGATGTCTTCAAACGCAAACTGCCCGTCGCCAAAGTCGGGCTCAAGTTTGGTTTGTGCGGCGGGCCTCAGACTAATCTCTTGCCCCACCCTCTTTTTATTCTCCGGTGATTTCTTTTCGTTTAAAAAGTCGATCACTTGGCGCAGACTCTCGACTCCATAAACCGCAATGCCGTCCACCAGTGCCGCTTCGGCCTCATTTTCTTTAGGCACGAAGACCGCTTTCTTTTTTCTGCGTTTGGCTTCGGCCACCAAAGGCAGTAAGCCGCGTACCGGCGCTACCGCACCGTCGAGTGCCAATTCGCCGACAAACACATAGGGGCTGGGGTCAAACTTAATATCCCCCGCGGCTAGCAAATAAGAGAGCGCGATGGGCAGATCAAACATGGGCCCTTCCTTTTTTAAATCCGCGGGAGCCAGCGAAATGACAATTTTTTGATTACGGCTCTTGGGCGACTCAAAGCCCGCGTGCTTAATCGCCGCGCTCACCCTATCGCGCGCCTCCTCCACCGCTTTATCGGGCAAACCAACCAAAGTAAACGCGTGCAGCCCGCGACTCAAGTCTGTCTCCACCGAAACAATATGCGGCGTGAGTACGGAGGTCTGCGCGCCAAATACTTTAGCGTATTGCATCAGTTGCAATTATAGATGAGCTTTACGCCACCCGTTTTTGTAACGCAAGAGTATTACCAAACCTATAGCCATGAGCCCCGCCATGGCCACGACCGCCAGCCGGTAGCCACTCTCTACCACCATCACTCCCCAAAGCAGCGGGCCCACAAACGAGGCAAAACGCTCAAAGAGCGTAAAGAGCGAAAAACCGTAGGTAAGTTCCTCCGACCTGAGAAGCTCCGTAAAATACACTCGCGATGTGGAGAAGGAAGAGCCGATAAGGAGCCCTACCAGCACGGTGAGTACAGAAAAGACAAAGAACGTCGGTGCAAGGCTCAGCAGTATAAGGAGCACTACCCAACCGAGGATTAGGCTCAAAAGGGTTTTATATACGCCAATTCGTTCGGCGACCCACCCGGCAATGATGCCGCCAAAGGCAGAGGCGATTAGGATTGCGAGCAGGAGAAGAGATTTGGTCACATCCTGAACGCCCCACATCCGTTCAAGTACGATCGCGTAGTTGTTGCTGAGCGTAATAACCGCATCGTTAAAGAAAAAGTACGCCAGCAAGAACGACGCAGCAAGCGACGAGGACAAGAACGTGAATAATTTTTTGAAATAGGGTCGATGCTCGCCAAAGTGAGCTAGCCGCGGCTGCTCGCGATACCACAAAAGCATCGGAAGTGAGAGCAAAATAAAAACGAGCAATGCAGGGAACATTGGCCCCAGGCGTGTGGCTGCAAACGGGAGCGCCAAGAGCACGCCACAAATTTGCCCCAGTGCGTTGCCAAACTGCCCGATGCCCGAGGCGCGTGCGCGCACCTGCGGGGGTCCTAGTTCAACAAGCATGGGGGTATAAAACACGAAAGAGAGTTGATAAAAGTATTGTCCTAGTAAAAAGAGGAGCGCCGCAGGCCAAACAAAGTGAGTGTCGCTATGGGCTAGCGCGATAGCTCCTCCATAACTCAGCGCGGTACCTATCGTAGCAACTGTGAGCCAAAATTTGCCACCTCCATGTTGGTCGACACGGGCTGAGAGGAGCGGCGCGGTTGTGAGCAAGAGTAGGGTCGAAAGGGCAAAGAGTGCGTTGTACCAAAAGTCAGAGAGCCCCGCGTCGACCACTAGCCACTGCGCAAAGTAGAGCAAAAACGCGATATAGACGATCGAGTTAGCAAAGTCGTATAGGGCCCACAAAAAGAGATTCTGCTTGTGCATTCATTTAGCAGCTTGCCACAAAACTTCAAATAATGCGCGCTGGCTCGCTGCCGCAGCTTTGCTTTTTACTCTCACATAAATCGCTTCGGGGTCATACATATCGAAGGTGACGCTATCTTTGCGGATCACGACGCTCACCAGGTCCCCTATCCCCGGTATGATTCGCGATTCGTTTTCACTGATGCTTTGCTCTCTATTAAATCGGACATCTTCGCCGACACCAATGTAGCGGATTTTGACGTTCTTTTTCTTGCGCAAGGCTTCCCATTCTTCCATACGCCCCGATGCTTCAAACATGCGGACCCAGTGCAAGCCCCCGCCGCCGATCACATCAAGAAAGTCTCCTTCGTGAGCGTCTCGGATTTGTTGCAGGTCGTACTCGATTGCCGCTCGATTGCCCCGGACGATATCTACAACTCCAGCGGGAGATCTGTCATACAGGTGTAAAAGATTTTGTACTCCCTCAAGCGTATCAATACGTTTCTTCTCCACTTCTTGTAGTAATGTATCTGGGCTTACCGCTAAGTACCGTATGCTGCGGCCTTCGCCCTCGGTGGTTATGAGCCGCTTGTCCGCAAGCTCGTGCAAGGCGTCGTATACGTATTGTCTGTAGAGTTTCGTTTTGGTGATGATATTTTTGGGGGCCAATGCCGCACCCGCTTCCAGCAATGCCACATAAACAGCTCCTGCCTTAGGGGAGAGACCGGCTTTGAGCGCACTGTTAATATAGTCAGTCATTCTTTTTACGACTATAGCACAGAAAAAAGCCTATCAGATAGGCCTTTCAATCTACTAATAGGAGAAATAAAATCATGACTATATATTGACATAGTCCGTTTTGTTGAGTACATTATAGTTCATGCAAAAGCAATTTATATGGGCAGCAGGCATCATCGTTGTGGTCCTCGTCGGTGCGGGGCTTGTATACAAAGGGAGTTCCTTTTCTGCCCAACAAACGAATAACCCCATTAAGATTGGTGCCCTACTTTCGCAAACGGGCGTAGCCGCTGCCTTTGGCGAAGAGGCGCATAAGAGCATCCAGCTTGCGGTCGACGATATCAACAAAAATGGTGGTATCGATGGGCGTAAGGTTGAACTGTATATCGAGGATGACCACACCGACCCCAAAGAAGCTGTATCGGGGTTTCAAAAGCTCGTGAGCGTCGATCGTGTCGATGCAATTGTGGGTGGCATGTTCGATTTCGCCACGCAGCCGCTCCTGCCCATCGCGGACAGCTCTCAGACGACACTTATCTCTCCTACCAATTTCTATATACCAGGCGATTTCAAACTCACCCCGTACTCGTTTGTCATGTTGCCATCGTTTAGCTCGGTAATTCGGGAGCTGGAGGGCCATATAGCGAAAAGCAATACGCAAAAGCTTGCGGTCGTACACTTCAAGTCGGTGTTCGGCCAAGAGATAGTGACCACACTCTCGGGAGTGATGCAGGAACTTGGACGCCCACCCGTGATCGACGAGTCATACCCACAGATCGGAGGAAACGACTTCCGTACGCTTATTTTAAAATTAAAGCAGCAAAACGTCGACACTGTGTTTCTCGATATGGTGGTTGAGGACCCGCTCACGTTTTTGCGCCAGGCGAGGGACCTCGATTTCCACCCGGCGGTCGTCGGGTATAACGGGCTTACAGATTCGTTTACCGACGCTGGTGCGGACAAGGCTCTCATCGAAAATGCAACGATTCTTGACTGGGAGTTTAGTACACCCAATTTCATCGAGGAATATCAGGCTGCTTATGGGGCCGTGCCCACTAAGTCGGCTGATAAAAGTTATGCAGCGGTGTATATTCTTGTGCAGGCGGTTGCCCGCAGTAAAGATCGTGCGGAAGTCGGACAGTACGTTGCTACACACACCTTCGACACACCGCTTGGCAAGGTGCAATTCAACGAAAATCACGCAGTCGACTCAACCCCTGTGAAAATAGAAACGGTAAAGAACGGAGTTCTCGTCCCGCTCAAATAAAGCAGCCGAGCTTTGGCCCGACTGTCTTGTTAGACGTGTACGCTACAAGTGGTTGCGGCGGGGTTGGCCTCGAGCCGCTCCTCTCCTATTTCTTGCCCGCACTCCTCGCAAATGCCATAGGTGCCGTCTTTGATGCGCCCGAGCGCGGCCATCAAATCGTTGCGCCGACGCATAAGCGTGCCGCTCTCGCTCTGGTGCTCCTCTTGCTCCTCAAACCTGTCAGCGATCTCATCTTTCTCAGTTGCAGTAGGATCGATGTCCTCGTGGCCCAAATCGCCCAACTCCCCCGCAACCGTCTCCAACTCCTCTTCTAATTTGTCTTTGAAATACGCTAAATCTAGTGCCATACGAAGTAGTATAGCAAAGACTTTAGGGCGTGTAGGACACAATGGTATTGCCGCGCACGATAAAGAACCGAGGTTCTTTGATGGCGCCACCATATTGGTCGAAGGTGAGCATGCCCGATGCGCCATCCCAAGTTTTTATCTGCATGAGCGCATTTTTTACTTTTTCAGGATCTGTAGAGCGTGCCTGGGCTATTGCATACATGAGCATACTGGTGGCGTCGTAGGCCGCATCGGCTCCCGAGACCGGTTTTATGCCATAGCGTTGCTCGAACTTTTGGGTAAACGCCGATTGCGGAGAGTTTGAATCGACATAGATCGCTCCTTCGAGTGCACCTTGAGCTTCGGCGACCTTTTCGTTGCCCAGCGCGACACTGTAAAACGGCGCAGTTATATCTAACGTACGCATGCGCAGAGCTGCGATCATTACCTCGCCGTAGTTAGTGAACACGAGCGCCTCAGGGTGGGCTTGTTTAATTTTAAGCGCCTCGTCGCGCAGGTCCAGATTAGTCATAAGCGGTAGCTCTTTAGCAACCACTACACCACCAAGTTTTTCAAATTCTTCAGCAACGAAGTCCGCTTGGCTGTGCTCCCATTCTTGTTGTGAGCCAAGTATGGCGATTTTGCGGTAGCCTTTTTTATACAGATAGTCGGCCAGATCATAGCTGAGCCCCTGGCTCGCCATTTGGGTAAGAAAAGTATAGGCGCTTGCAGGTGCAAACTTTTCTGATCCATTGCTGCCGCTAATAAGCACAATATGCTCTTGTTCGGCAATAGGCGCGAGTGCACTCGCGGCAGGAGCAAACATAGGGCCAATGATGAGCCCAATGCCCCTGCTCTGCAGAGCCCGCAGTGCATTTACCGCGCCCTGAGGGTTGTCGCCGTTTTGGTCTTGATGGTCGACCACCACCGGCTTACCCTCGATGCCGCCCTTGGCGTTGATCTCCTCAACAGCCAAGTCGATCGCTTTTTGGTGATTTTCACCATCTTCTGCAGCATAGCTATTGCTTAAAATCAGGATTGACCCGATGTTGATTGAGTCGCTAGAAAGCGCCGCTGCAGAGCCGCCGCTTGTTCGGGTATAGAAATAAAGACCACCAGCGATCACAACAAGAGCCGCTGCGCCTATAAAAATACTTTTCATAACGGCACTACTGTAGAGTATTAAAGAGCCGCATGTCAACACTTGTCCGACCTTTGTTGACAAAGTCTCGTCAACAGACTACTCTTTTCTCCATGAACGAGAAGCTTCTCGCCGCCTTCGGCCTCAATCACAAAGAAATAAAACTCTATAGAGTGGTGCTCAAAATGGGTGTTGCAAGCCCGGTCATGCTCGCGCGGGCCACAGGTATCAAGCGCACCACGGCTTACTCTATTGCTCGTACTCTGGTGGAGAAGGGTCTCTTGGTGGAAGATGCATCAAAGCGTCCCCGCCTCTTTAGCCCATCCTCCCCCGGCGCGGTGCAAGGGCTCATAGCCGAGGAGAAGAAACGTCTGAATGTCCGAGAAAAAATTTTTAAACAACTGGCCGAGGAGCTCACCAAAAACGAAGCTGAGAAGACCTACCCGGTGCCGCAGATCCGCTTTATCCCCGAAGAAAAGATTCGCCAATTTTTGAAAGAAGAGGCCTACAAATGGGACAGCAGCATGCTCCGCTACGATACGATCATGTGGGGCTTCCAAGACCACACCTACGTCGAGCAATACACCGATGCAATAGAATTGTATTGGAGGAAAAATGCCAAGCAAATCAGATTAAAGATGTTGACCAACATATCGGCCGCAGAACTCAAACTCACTAAAAAATATCCTCGCCGCGAGATGCGGCCATGGCCCAAAGCAAATTTTGTATCAGGCATCTGGGTTATGGGCGACTACTTAGTAACGGTGAACACGCGCCACAAACCGTACTATTTGGTAGAGATCCACGACGCTCCTCTGGCGCACGATCTGCGAGAGCTTTTTAAAACGCTTTGGGAGACTGTTCGTTAGGGTGTTGCAGGAATCGTGGGTGCTTGGTTCATGCGTGAGATCACCTCGCGCAAGGTGTATTTGTTGGTGGTGATGAGGATAGTGTTGCGCCCCAGCATGGTCCACAAAAGTTTGAGGTCGCCATGGTCAGAAAAGAGCACGCGCGTGTCGCGATTTTCTACCACCTGGTCGACAAAATTGCTGGGGACAAACGCTTGGCTCGTGGTGGCAAGGTCGGGGCTTTGCTGCGACGGCAATTGCGGAGAGAGGTCGCGGTTAAAGAAAGGCAACAGGTCAGACTCCATGGTGCGCTCCCACTGGAGCATTGCTGCGTAGGCCACCTCGTAGCTGTCGACCGTCAAGAGCAAAAAAGGCTGGTTTTGGTCGTACGAGTGCACGCCCACCAGGTAGGTCGGCTCAAGCGTGCGCAAGAGTTCTCCGGGGATGGTTGGCGCGAGGGTTTGCAAAAACTGCGCCGCAGGGATGCCCTCCTGCGCACTGGTCGAGGCATTTTGCTGCGCGGGGTAGAGCCACTCGACGAGTCCTACGGAGAGGGCAACTTTTTGTTTAGCAGCAGTCAAGTCGGTCATGAGTTGGTCGCGTGTGGGGTTTGCCGGCTCGCTGATAACCTTGGTTTCATCAACCGAAATGAATGGCGCTTGCGGTGTCTGCGCAACCGGTAGCGGCGCCGTTTTGCTCAACAAATACAGGAGCACTCCGCCCGCCGCGCACAAAAGCACCAATCCTGCGGCTAGGTAACCGATATGGCGCCACAAGTGAGGATCGGCAGCTTTTGCCTCAGGCGCTCTGCCCCCTTGTGCGCGGCGGTCGGCCTCGGCTGCAGCAATAGTCACGATCGAGGCGCCACCCTGGACCGCGCGTTCGATGTCGCTGCGAAAAGTCTCAAGCGGCTTGACCGTGCTCTCCGGCGCTTTTGGTTGCACAATGGCCACAGGTTTTGATGGTTCGGGCTTTTGCAGCTCCGCCTGCTGCTCTTGTGCTAAGAGCGCGGCTGCGTTTACTCGGCTTGCGGTGTCAGGAGAAACACTCTCTTTTTTAGGCAGCAGCAGACTACTCGGGTCGAGTGGTTTTGGGGTATTCGGCTCTTGGGGCGGCATGTGGTGTGGGGCTAAGCCCTTTGCGAGTGGCGAAGTCGGGGTCAGTAGCTTTGATCGAGAGATTCAACCGCCCCTTTTCGTCAATCTCTTTAATCATAACGCGGACTTTCTCCCCTACTTTGAGCGCGTCAGCAATCTTGTTGATGCGGAAGGGTGCCACTTCAGAGACGTGCACCAAGCCTTCGGCATCTTTACCCGGGCCGATGCGCACAAACGCGCCGAAGTCCATCATGCGCGTCACTTCGCCCTCGTAGACTTCGCCCGGCAGGTACTCTTTAACCAACGCTTCGATCATCGCTTTGGCTTTTTGGGCCGAACCTCCTTTGCCAGTGATAAAGATCGAACCATCATCCTCGATGGTGATGTCGGTTACTTGGCAAACCTCTTTAATACCGTTGATCGTCTTGCCGCCGCCGCCGATAACCAATCCAATTTGGTCGGGCTTAACGCGCAGGGTGACAATTTCAGGCGCGCGCAGCGAAATATTCGCGCGCGGTGTGGCGATCGCTTGCTCAATCACGCCCAAAATCTGTGCTCTTGCAGCTCGAGCAGCGTCGAGGGCCTCTACAAGAATGGGAACAGGAATCCCGTCGAGTTTAATGTCGAGCTGGATCGCGGTGATACCTTTGCGTGTACCCGCCACCTTAAAGTCCATGCCCCCAAACTCATCTTCGGGGCCCTGGATGTCAGTGAGCACCTTGTGTTTGCCTCCGTGTGTCATGAGCCCCATCGCAATACCCGCAACCGGAGCCTTGATCGGCACACCGCCATCCATGAGCGCGAGCGTCGAGGCGCAGGCCGAGCCCATCGAGGTCGAGCCGTTAGAGGCCAAGCACTCAGAGACGAGGCGGATCGTGTAGGGGAACTCCTCTGCACTTGGGAGTACTGCCTCGAGTGCTTTTTGTGCAAGCGCGCCGTGGCCAGTGGCACGGCGATTGACCCCGCCCACTTTGCCCGTCTCGCCCGAAGCATAGGGGGGGAAGTTGTAGTGATGAAAGAAGCGCCGCTTGGTGTCGTAAGCGTCGATCGAGTCGACTATCTGACTATCACCAGGGCCGCCTAGAGTAAGTGCCGTGAAGACATGGGTTCCACCGCGATAAAACAGCCCCGATCCATGCAGGAGGCTCGAGACTCCTCCGGCTTGGGCAAACAGCGGACGGATCTCGTCCATGGTGCGGTTGTCGGCACGGCGGTTCTCCTCGATTGCGCCACGGTGGATCTCTTCGTCTATTTTGTCTTCGAGGAAGCGCGTAATCATGCCCTTGTTGATCTCGGTGAGCTCGGGGGTTTCGTCGGTACGCTTCTGCCACTCGTCTTGCAGCGCGTGGATAGAGTCTTTGTTTGCGTACCCACAAAAAACCGTCGGGGTCAATTTGTTTTTGAAGTCGGTGTCAAAAAGATTCTGCAGTGCCGCAGGGATCTCGGGCTTGGCGGCGTTGTGCTTTTGTTTGCCAATTTCTTTAACAATTTGTTGCTGCCAGGCCAAGATTTTATTGTGCTCCTCAACTGCAAGTCCAAACGCGCTTGCAACCGTTTCTTCGCTCGCTTCTTTGGCGCCCACCTCGATCATGTTAATGGTCGAGTCTTTGCCGCAGGCAAGCACCTCGAGCTCGCACTCTTTGCGCTCGATGGCAGTGGGGTTGATGATTGGCTGCCCGCCCTTAACGCCGATGCGCACCGCGGCGACCGGGCCCTGCCAAGGGATATCCGAAGTTGCCAGCGCAAGCGAGGCGGCGTTAACCCCGACTTGGTCTGCCGGCTCGTCGCCCAAAGCAAGCACGGTCAGAATCACTTGTACCTCGTTGCTTATGTGTTGGGGGAAGAGTGGCCGGATTGTGCGGTCGGTGATGCGGCCGCTTAGGATTGCATTTTCGCTCGAGCGACCTTCTCGGCGGGCAAAGCGGTTGCCCAAAATACCACCTACGGCGTAGTAGCGCTCTTCAAAGTCGACGGTGAGCGGAAAGTAATCGATGTCCTCACGCGTGCGGTGGCTCATGACCGCCGTGGCCATCACTGCGGTTTCGCCATAGCGCAAGATAACCGAGCCGTTAGCCTGCTCAGCCAGGTCGCTAAACTCTGCGACCATAGGCTTGTCACCTAGGCTCGTTTCAAACTTTTTTGTTTGCATTGCTTTAGGCGAAGTAGGCAGATTTTAGGTCGACTCTTATGGAGACCTACCTATCTACCCGCTTCTTTTAGTGATTAAGAGAACACTGTAACTGTAGCAAAACACGCCCCGGCTGCAAGGCCGGGGCGTTTTGTGTGCGTTGTGCTCAGGCAGCAGTGGCAGAGCGAAACTGGGCAATCTTTTGCGGCTCGAGTGCTCGCAAAAGCGCCAGGTCCATTGCGTGGTCAGAGGCACGAAAGATAATCGAGCCGCTCAAGAACATCCCGCGGGGCGCTGCAAAACTCAGCAGCATCCCGTCGAGGATTTTGTGTTGCGCGAGTTCGTGGTAGGTATACTCGCAGTGGTCGCTCGGCAGCCACAGCACCTTGCTGTAGTGCTTCCACCCAAATACTCCCGCGAGGATTCGCAACACGTTGGGCCGCCCAAGCGTGCGCGCCCGCACGATCTGCGCAATACTTGCATCCCAAGACGGGTGCGCCTTCTCGGTGATACAAAACTGCGCGCTTCCCTGTTTGCCCGGCCCGTAGTCGACCTCGGCGCGGATCTCCACCTCGTTGTCCATCGGAACGTAGATCACCTGGCGAAGTCTCGGTTGCTTGCCAAAGCGCTCTTCTCTTTTTGCATGTGGCACAAACGGTTCAAGCACGCCGTCAGGCCACAGACTCAGGAGCGCTTTCTCCCAGAGTGCTTCCGAGCACATGTACGGCGGCCAATCGCTGCCGATAAGCTCCACCCGCACGTTACGCAAGCCAAGCATGTGTAGGAAGGCCAAGTGTTCAAACTCGTTGAGGCGGTGCTCCTCGAATTGGAGCGAGACAGTCCGCCCCCATGGCCCCAGGGCCATGAGTTTCGAAGTAACTGGCAGATCTTTGCCGTCCACGCGCCAGTACCACGCGTCGGTGTTTTTGGAGAGCGGCTCGATGATAAGCAGCGAGCGCCGATTCCAAAAGTCGTAACCCTCGATACGCACGGGCCGTAGCAACTTTAAGCGTTTCATTGAGAGCTCCCGGTTAGTGTTCAGTTCTCTGCTGCCTACCCTATCAAAAACAAAAGTCTTGTGCTAGCGTGGGGTCGGTCAACCAGTATAGAGGAGTATCCTCATGAGTCACACGATGACTCCGCAAGAAATCGCTGCCGCGCTCGCCCGCAGCGAGCAGATGCTCGCAGGGGTAAGTGAGTTGCACTGCATCGCGCAAGCGGCAGCTTTTGTAAGAGCTGTGCAGCTCAAGCACGGCGCTATGCTGCCCAGTGTCATACAGCTCGGTGAGCTGATCGGCCAGCCCAAAAACATCGAGCCGAATGCGGCTCCGCTTAGTTTGCAAGGGCCCACACCGGAGCAGGTCTACGGGCATGTCGAGCAAATGTTTCTTGACATGGCGCGGATGAACGACGCCGACAAACGCCGCCGCTGGAGCGGGTTCGCTGCCGGCGCAGCAGCCAAAGTCGGCTGCAAGTCGTGCTACCCGCTCGAGCATGAGGGCGGTTTGCAAGACCACGCGTTCTTTGCAGCACTCGCCTACAACACTCACTCGCCCGTTCACAACACAGTCCACTACTACCTCGGCTTTGTGCAGGGATGGCCGTGGGCCGGGGGGCACGCGAGTATCGACGACTTTCGGGTGGTGAACAACTGGCCAGCAAAACGCAGCGCCGCTTAGCGGCGCTGCGAAAAGCCCTACCTCCGTCGGAGGTAGGGCTTTTCACTTTCTGTAATAAATTTTTTAGAATTATTCCTCGCCCGACATCTTGATCGCCGGGTCTTCTCCGTCGCCGTCCCAGCTAGGGGCTTCGGTCGTCTCCATCGAGGTATCGGCATTGACCCGCCCGCCGTTGCGGTCGCTCCCTGCACTGCCACCGAAACCAGGGATGTAGCGCCCGACGCCGCCGCGGTAGCCAATCAGGAAGTTGCGCGGATCTTCGCAGATGTCGATAAAGTCGTCGGCCGCCTCGCGCAACTGGCCCGAAGACGATTTGCCAAACGCGATCACCTCAACCTGCACGCCGTAGGTATATTTAAGATACTCGACCAAGGGTACAAAGTCTCCATCGCCCGTTGCCAAAATAATAGCGTCGAGCTTCTGCCCCATCGCAACCGCATCGATCGCCATCCCGATGTCCCAGTCGGCCTTTTTGGCCCCACCGGCAAAGACACGAATGTCTTTAACCCGCGTCTCGATCCCGAGTTTGTTGAGCGCCTCGAAAAAACCTTTTTCCTCCTCGCCCTCGGTGCGGATCACGTAGGCTATTGCGCGGATCAGATTGCGTCCTGCGACTGCCTCCTTGACCACCTGGCCGAAGTTGACTTTAGACTTGTAGAGGTTTTTGGCGCTGTGGTAGAGGTTTTGTGTGTCTATAAAAATGCCGACACGCTGGCTTTTGTGTTTAATGATTGCCATATAAAATACATACTAAATGAACTCTTTTAAAAATACTCACCAAACCTATGCTCCGCATGAACCAAGGCGAAACAAAAATGCCTCTCTCAATACTACACCCAAAAAAAGAAATTATTTCTTCAAGCCCAGTTTTTTAAGAAGTGCGTTGTAGCGCTTCTTGTTAGAGCCCTCCAAATACTTGAGATGCGTGCGGCGGTCGGCCACCATCTGCAAGAGGCCGCGGCGACTATGTTTGTCTTTGGTGTGCTTCTTTAGATGCGAGGTGAGCTCGTCGATACGCTTAGTCAAAAGGGCCACTTGGACCTCGGGGCTGCCGGTGTCCTGCTCATGCATAGCCGCTTCCTTAACGGTTTTTGCCTTTTTCTGCTTGGTCAGCATGGGCAGACTATATCACATTAGGTGATTTTACGCAATACCCTTTGTATTGTGTAAACAGTTAAACCCCGGCGCGCCTTGGCGCGCCGGGGCCGGTTTTTCTTAATGAGGAGCGTGTCGTGCTCCCGGGAGGCTTGCAAAGCGGGCCGAACGACGCTTGCCTTTGGCAATGCGCGTCCCATGCTTACAAGGCCTGTTCCATGCTCCAAACTTTGCGTAGTACTCGCGGCCTTTTAGGGGAGCCACATGCCCGCCGTCGCACTCGCCGTAGATGAGCTTCCACCCAAAACGCTCATCGTTTTTGCGCAACCACGCCCACACAACAGCATTCCTCTCGTCGCGCTCGCGGCGATTGTGGGCAAGCCCAACGATGTCGCAGGCCTCGCCATCGCCGTAGCCTTTGGTGACGTTGGTCCCGCCGTGGAACGAGTCGCGAGGGTCGTTGGCCTTGCCTTCGGCTCTGGGCCGATACTTGTCGTCTCTAAAGCAGGCCGTGATCCCCGGTTCGACCCCGGTCTCCTCTTCAACTGCCCGCAGCATTTCTGCAAGCGAGGGGCGATTTTTGGCGATCAGGCCGCCGATCGAGTACTCGCAAAGCTCCATGCCCATCTTTTCTGCGGCGATGATGTCCTTTTCGAAAAAGTCGCCATAGCCATCGACTTTGGGCGTGAGCAAGAATACTCTGCATAAGTGCTGGAAGTCGGCGTCTTCTCCGGCAAGCGCAGCGTGGGTGAATGCGACCATGAAGGCCGCGATCAACCACAACAGTCGAGTCAGCTTCATGGGTCTTCCCTTTCTGTTGGTGCTCCTACTACCTAGAATTGCACAGCGTGCGCAAAGGTGTCAAAGAAACAAATAATATTTTGCGACCTATAATGGGAGTATGGCAGCCACCGAACTCCAAAAACTCAAAACACAGTTTCTCGAATACTTAGAGATTGAGAAAGGTCGCTCTGTTAAGACGGTCGAGAATTATGATCACTACCTCACCCGCTACTTAGGCTTTAGCAAGCTCGTCTCTCCCGCTAAGTTGACCGAAAGCTCGGTGCGGGAGTTTCGGATTGCGCTCAATCGCCAGGGCCTCAAACATAAAACACAAAACTACTACCTTATTGCACTGCGCGCATTCTTAAAATTTTTGCGCAAGCGCGGGATAGAAAGTTTAAATCCCGAGCGGATTGAATTGGCCAAGGTTGGCCAACGCGACCTCGACTTGATTACCCACGACGAACTCAACAGGTTAATGCAAGCGCCTGCGCGCAGCGGCCTTGCCGCACTGCGGGACAGAGCCATGCTCGAGCTCCTTTTTAGCACCGGCCTGCGTGTATCCGAACTCTGCTCACTCAATCGTGACTTCGACTTAACCCGCGATGAGTTTTCGGTGCGCGGCAAGGGCGAGAAGGTGCGCGTGGTGTTTCTCTCCCCTGGAGCCAAAGCAGCTATAAAGGAGTACGAAAAAAAGCGTGCCGATGTCGACGAAGCGTTGTTTATTCAGCTCGGCAAAAATGCCGGTGCGGCCAAAGAATTGCGCCTCACGCCGCGCTCTGTTGAGCGGATCGTCAAACACTATGCGATTAAAGCCGGCATCACGCGCAAGGTGACCCCGCACGTGATCCGCCACAGCTTTGCCACTGATTTGCTTGAAAACGGCGCAGACTTGCGCAGCGTGCAAGCGCTTTTGGGCCACCAAAACATCTCAACCACCCAGGTCTACACCCACATCACCGACAAACACCTGCGCGAGGTGCACCGGGCCTTTCATGGCAAGCGAAGAAAATAGAAAGAGCCCCGCGGCCAGCGGGGCTCTTTTTCTTCATTCACCCTTCCTTTTGAACTTTTTCTTGAGCTTGAGCAAAAGGCCGGTGTCTCCAAACTGCGCTGCTGGCGCGGTGTCGCCCGGAGCATTGGTGGTGGCGCCCTGCTCTCGCTCGCTGGTCGTTGCAAGTCGGCTGTTGCAGAAGGCGTCCATGGTCTCATGCTCTCCGCCGCGTTCGCGCGCTTCTTTAAAGTCGGCCTTGCCTTGTTCGGTATCGCCACAAGCCTCGATAAAAAGCTCTTCGTCGCTTTTGCCCGCGAGATCGGGGCACCTCTCCCGGACTCGGTCCATGCGAACAGAGAGTCTTTCCTTGGCGTCGTAGCCTTTTCTACGTTCCTTGGCCGCCTTCTTTTCGGCTCCCCTGATGGTTCGAGCAATCATGGGTGGTGCTCCTGTACTGAAAGGTTTGCCATCCTCAGTATAGCTCGCCTGATCGCTGAAGAATGGGTTAAGCCAAAAAGACCTTTTCGAGCGCGTCGGGCGCGAGCTGCTCCCCTTTGTTTTTGGTGATAGCTACTTTGCCTCGCGAGAGCACGTAAGCGCGGTCGGCGATCTCCAAGACTGATTTGATGCTGTGCTCTACCACGAGCACGGCGATTGTGCGTGCCTGATTTATTTCTTTAATGAGCGCAAACACCTCTTTAACAATTTTGGGTGCAAGACCGAGCGATGGTTCGTCGAGCAAAAGCACTTTCGGGTCGCTTACCAAGCCGCGCGCGATCGTGAGCATCTGCTGTTGACCCCCGCTAAGCAGCCCAGCTTTTTGGTTCAACTTTTCTTTGAGCGCGGGGAAGAGTTTCAACACGCTCTCAATGTTTTGTTTGATGTCGCTTTTATTTTTGAGCGCATAGCCGCCGAGTTCCAAATTCTCCAATACGGTGAGATTTTTAAACACCTGCCTCCCTTGGGGCACATAGGCCACACCGCGCGCGGGCATCTCGTGCGGGATTGGTTTGAGCTTTTGTCCGTGCCAAAGCACTGCGCCTTCTTGCAAGGGCGCCACGCCGACGATCGCTTTGATCACGGTCGTTTTGCCTGCGCCGTTGGGCCCCATGAGCGCGACAATTTCGCCTTCGTCGATTTGCACCGTAGCGCCATCGAGCGCCACCACGCCGCCGTAGTGCACCTTGCCACTGTGGAGTTTGAGGAGTGTTTCTTGCACCTCCCTATTGTAGCTCAGAGTCTACCGGTGTGAATGCGCCGTTCGTAAACTCCTCTATATAGGTGTCGAACGTGGCAATGTGATTGTCGAAACCCTTAAACCCGATCTCGGGTGCAGATTTTGATGCGTCCATGGCTTTACGCTCGCAAGCAAGATTGTTGCCGCACGCCTTGATCGCATGCGCTATTTGCATCAGGTGCACATAGGCTAGCCCCGCCGCCTGTTCGTTCGTAATAGTTGCGTCCGGTATTGCTGCTTTGAGCTTGGTGATAAAACTCTGTGAGACCACCGGCAACCCAAAGATAAGTGTGTGGTTAAGCAGGCTTGCATTAGTCGAAACCACTTCGGGCGTGGCAATGTCGGTAGTGCCTACCAAGAGCGCGCTCATCCCAATGCCGCGCATATTTTTGAGCACAGTAATCTGGTCAGGCGAAAACGATGCAACAAACACCGCGCCCACGTCGGCAGCTTTCATTTTTGTAAGTGGCGTGCGAAAGTCGGTCGTGTCAGGATTATATTTTTCGATGAGCGCATTGTTTCCATACACCGCGACCACACCGTTGGTGCACAACTGACCAAACTCGAGTGCATTTTGCAATACGCCCACTTTTAGTACGCCGCGACTCTTAAGCAGCTCGGCTGCTTTACGGCATCCAACCTCAAAATCGGTAAACGTTTTGTAGTTGTTGATGCTCTCTTGCAGTGGCGAGATCGGTGCTGCATCATACACATGCAAGATATTTTTATCTTTTACAAACGAGCTCACCGCAATTGCTGCCGGGTTAAACTCGCTGTAGATCGCCTGCACACGGTCAACCCCGACCTCTTTTTGTGCAGCGGTCAGTGCCAACTTGGGGTCGAGTTGCGCATCGTCAAAGACAAACTCCACATCAATGCCCTCTTTTTTGAGGTCAGTTTGAGCCACTTTGGCGCCAAGCTTGGTCGACTCGCCCCAGTATGCTACGTCGCCGGTAAGCGCCGTGATCACCCCTATTTTTATAGGCTGTGTGGTTTGTTCTTTGTTTTGAGACAAAACCACAACCTCTCCTAAAATAACCAATAATAGAAGCCCAAAACCAAAATACATCTTGTTCATATACAAAAAGTGTATTATAATATTAACCTATTGTCAAAAACTTTTGATGATGTTAAAGTGATATAAAAGCTATACTTAATAAGGCTTTTATCACTCTATGTCAAAAACTATTGATAAAACTGAAAATCAAGACCTGCTCAAAAAGCTGAGCGAGTTAGGGTTGGGCGATAAAGAGGCTCGAGTCTACTTGGCCTTGCTCCCCCGGCCCAATACCGGCACCACCAACCTTATTAGGGCAACGGGGCTCCATGGGCAGTTTGTGTATGCCGCGCTCGCTCGGCTTGAGGGGCTCGGACTTACTCAGCATGTAATACAAGGCGGGCGTAAAAAGTTCTCAGTCAATGCGCCCCAGCGGATTGTCTCGCTGGTTGATGAGAAGAAGCTTGCTGCCCAGGCAATTGTGCGTGAGTTGCAAAATAGATTTGTGGGGGTGAGCCCGCAGAGTTTTGAAATTTATCAGGGCGCGGCGGCACTCGTTGGCCACGAGCTCGAGATGCTTCGGCGCGTGCCCCAAGGTTCGCGCATCGATGTGGTCACTGGGTTGGGCGAAGAGTACATGACAGTGCTTGGGCACGAGGCCGACGAGTTTGAGCGTATTCGCCTTGAGCGCAAGATCGAGATCCGCGTGATCTCAACCGAGGCGCGGCGCAAGACGTTCGAGAAAATGAGTAAGCAACGCGCGCTGTGGAGTTATAAAACTTTTCCTGGCCTCGGCACTGGCGCAGTCGACATTGGCATTTGGCACGACTCGATCGTCTACAACGTCTTTGGTGAGCAGCCGCTGTGCTTTGCGCTGACCAACAAAGAAATCGCGGATGGGTACCGCGAGTTCTTTAAAGCGCTGTGGAGTGTTTCGAGTGAGTAATTACAATTTGACCACTTGGCCGGCTTCAATTTTTTTGAGAATAAGCTCGCGTTTGGCGACACCAAATTGGTCGAACTGGCCTGAGCTTAGGAGTTTTTGCTTTACGCACTCAGCATTTTCTTTGCATTCAACCACTGCGGGAGCTAATACTTCTGCTGCTGCTTTAGAGAGTGCGTAGACGCCTCCTTCAGAGCCAGGAAGATTGGCCGGGAATGAGTAGATGACTCCTTCGACCAAGGGGCGCACCCCGGGGAGCTCGGCTACATAAGTGCTAAAGACGGGCAGGTGCAAAGCAAGCTGCGCCATCTTCGCCTCAGCGTTGCTGAAGAAAAAACTGATGTCTGGAGCATAAATTGCATCAACGCCCGCTGCTTTAATTTTGGTCAGTAGCGGCAGCAGGTCGGCGCTGTCTTGGAGCATGCGCTCATCAATCACAATCGAGCCTTTGAAATTGGCGCGAAAACTTTTTGCATGCGCGTCGGAGAAAGAGTTTGCATAGGTGATCAGCGCAACTTTTTTATATCCGCGAGCGTACATTTGCTGCGCAACAAACCTCGACTCATCTTCGAGCGAATATTGAATATCAAAAAAGTATCCGCCACTTTTTTGGTACAGATCTCTCGAAGCGGCCGAGGGTGCAAGCACAACCACACCCGCGTTTTGTAAAAGCGGCACGATGGCCTCTTGTGGGCTGCCGCAGCCGGGGCCGATAATGAATTTGACGCCATCAACGCTCGTAAGTTTTTGAAACGCCGAGACAGCTGTCTTGGCATCGCATTTTTCGTCCTCAAATATAAACTGCACGCTCGAGCTGCCCTCGGCCGCGAAAATACCCTTGCGCACCTCTTCGCCATACTGCGCAAACGCGTCGGTGAGCGGCGCGATTACCCCAATTCTGATCGGTTCATGGTTAGGCACAGGGCGACTTGCCCAGGCATAAACTGCGGCTGCTATAAGGACCACTGCTATAAGCGCATACAACTTTTGCATGCCTCTACGGTACGCTCTCTGGCTAGACTCAGCTATTGGAGCTTATTTTGGGAGCCCGTTTTTGGTTTTGAGCTTGCAAATGCTTGCTAAAATTACCCTATAGAATTATCATAAGAACCGATAAAAACATGCGCTCCTCCACCCTCTCCAAAGTCCTTCGTCTTGCGCCACACGAAGCAAATGTACTCGGTGTGCTCACTAGCAAGCCGCAACTACCAAGCGCGATAGTGCGCGCCGCAGGCGTCCCGAATGCGAGCGCCTATTTGGCGTTTGAGCACTTGTGCGAACGCGCGCTCGCGCAGAAAAAAGTCCGTAATGGAAAAACGGTATGGATGCGCGCAGACTCCGCCAGTGCGGCTGCGGTGTTGAGCGCTGCGATCAATGAGCTCGAAGGCATTAAAGATGCCACTAAATTTGAAATAAAACACACCGACGAAAGCAGTGTTACCGTGCATCGCGGTGCGAAAGCACTCCAGCAGATAGTGTTTCGAGCGCTCGACCTCAATCCACATGAGCGTTTTATCATCTACCAAGGAGCTAATGTCGATGACGGTTGGATGGAAAAGGTTGGATTTAAAAACGTGCTCAAGATCAATCGCTTGCTTAAAGAAAAAGAAATTATTGGTGAGTCGTTTATCTCTGAAAATTATTTTAAAAACCTCGTCCCCTATTGGGGCAAAGAGTGGGCCGAGAGTTATGTTGATAGGCTCAACGTGGTGTATCTTATCCCCGAGGAGTTTATGCCCTCGCATGCGGAGATACTCATCTTTCGCGACCGCGTGCTCGTGCTGCACTTTGTCGACGAGGTCGCGGTCGAGCTCAAAGATGCCGAGATGCTGCTGATGTTTAAGACGCTGTTCGAGTTTCTAAAAACAGTTTCAACGAAAGTTGAGCCGCGCAAATTTTTGGAACAAAGCTACTTGCCCAAATAAGCCTCGACTACGGACTCTTGTTTGAGTACCTCTTCGGGCTCTCCGTGGGCGAGCACGTGGCCGGAGTCGAGTACGTAGCAGGTGTCGGCCAACTCGCGCACGAGTGCCATGTCGTGTTCGACCAGCACTACCGCCGCGCCACCCATTTTGAGTTCAACCAAAATGTCAGAAACTATTTTGCGCATCTCGGTAAAGAGCCCCGCAAATGGCTCGTCAAAAAAGTAGACGTCTGCGCCCGTTGCAACCGCGCGGGCAATTTCAAGCAGTTTGCGTTGGCCATAGGAGAGATTTTCGGCGTGCGCAGCACGCTTCTCCCACAAGCCCACTTTTTTCAAAATCTCTTCGGCTTGAGCGAGGTGTAGTTTGGAGTGTCGCTCAAACAAGGCACCCCACACGTTGCGCTCGGTGAGCACCAAAAGCAAATTGTCGAGCACACTGAGCTGGCCAATCAAGCGCACGTTTTGAAACGTGCGCGTCATGCCGTAGTTTGCCACCTCGGCGCGGCGGATGCGCTTAAGAGTAACTCGTTCGCCGACCACGACCGCGCCGCCGTCGATCGGCAGCATGCCAGTGATGGTGTTGATGAGTGTGGTTTTGCCCGAGCCGTTGGGACCGATGAGCGCAGTGATTTTGCCTTGCTCAAAGTGCACATCGACATGATCGACCGCGTGCACCCCACCGAAAGTTTTCGTAAGTTGTTTAGTGGCGAGTGCTGCCATGTTAGCCTCTTTTCTTTATTTCGATCTCTGTTTTTAATAGATCGAACTTAACAGTAAAGATATCAAAAAATCCCTCCTGTCCTACAATGCCGTAAGGAGTCGTGTAGCCGCTGACTTTCGCCATGAAGCCCGCTTTTATATCATACGACCACCCGCCGACTTCAATAGTAATAGGATGGAGGTAAAAGACCGAAGATTTTCCTCCCACGCCGAATACTTCTTTTGCCACTCCCTTGTGTACATCTATACCCAAAGCTTGGCCAACTTCTTCGTCAAATATGCAAATGTCCGCTCCTGAGTCCACGAGGACTTCGTAGCGGATCGATTGCTCTTTATTTTTTAATCGAATTTCTATTACTGGGCGAAGTGCAGTACCGTACTTCTTGTAACGGAACTTCATTGGCGTTTTTAGAATGCGCCGACGTAGGTTGCCAGACTCTCCGGCATGCGCGCAAAGATGGGGTCTTGATGCCCCTTCTTGGCCGCTGCCTTTTGAGCTTCTTTCAAGGTTTTACCGGCAGACAAAACCGTCGTTTCGTCATCAGCCAAAGCCACCCAAAGGCCCTTGTATTTTCTCTGTATGTTTGTCCAGTCTATTGCCATGAGGCGATTATAGCATAGTAGCCTTTTATGAAACATTGTAACGCAAGGCCCTACGCGACGTGAATAACACCCAATTTGTGTACTATTCGACCACCACGAACTGTCCGTCTTTAACCGTTTTAATGTTGAAGTCGCTTGCAGGGAGTGTGATGTGTCCTATTGCGTCCCAATTCATCCCCGAGCCGGTTACCCCAGAGAAATTTTTCATAGCGGCGATCCCGCTTCGCAGTTGCTCGCCAGAGAGATTGCCCGCCCGCATTTGGGTAATGAGAATGTTTGCCGCATCATACGCTTCGGTGATCGCAGGGCCGCTCGGTTCGGCATGATATTTTGCCTCGTACTTTTTAATGAGCGCGTCGTACTCCGGTCCCTGCTTTTGATAGGTGTAACTCACCTGACTCATGACTGAGCCGCACTTTTGCAGCGAGTCGGGGCTCTGCGTCGAGATGCTACTCAGTATCGGCTTATTCAATCCGAGCTCTCTGGCTTGCTCGAGGAAGGGGCACTTCGAACCTTCATCGTCGAGCACTACGTATACCGCGTCGATCTGCGCATCTTTCAGCGTTGCAATATATGTCCGAAAATCCTTAGGGCTCGTGTCATTAATAATGATATGTTTGGCCACCGTTATTCTATGACTCGCGCCATGTTTTGCAAAGCTGTCGCCGTAGAGCAAACTAAAAGTGTCGCTCGTGTTGATGACCGCCACTTTTGTGTATCCTTTTTCTTGTGCGTATTGTGTTATGCGTTCGATCTCAGACTGCTCAGGCAAATTGGTAGAGAAAAAGAATTTGTAATCCTCTTTCTGCTCTGCTGAAGCGGAGGCCGATGCGCTAATCATCACGGTTTTAAATCGGTCTGCCAAAGGTGCTACCGCTTGCGCGTTGTCATCCCAAGTAGGGCCCAAGACCGCGACGACATGGTCCACGTTGATGAGCTTTTGGATCCCACTCACCGCTTTTTGGATCGAGTCTATAGCCGGAGCATCTTCTGCAACAATTTGAATTGGTTTGCCGTTGATACCACCGTTCGCGTCTGCATCATCTACCGCCAGCTCTACTGCGCGCTCCTCATCAACACCCCAATACGCCGCATCTCCGCTCTGAGCAAAAATGGTGCCAATTTTTATGGCCTCTCCATTTGCTTGCCGTGATTTGTTAAACAAAAAATACCCGCCGGCTATCAAAATAATTATGACGACACCACCTATCCAAAAGTTTTTCTTCATGCCGCAACAATAACACAACCATTAAAAACAAAAAGGCCCCGCGTACGCGGGGCCTTGGAGGTGGCATAGTCTTGGCGGGTTTGCGATGTCAAACCACCAAATGAGTAGTCCACCAAGGGAGATAATTGCAAGTAGCAGCGCGGCTTCTACAAGCACACTCCTCCATCGTGACTTGTCCATCCAGTTATGCAGTCGCCCCAATATGCACCCATACCCGAGCACGCCCGGGGGAAGTAAAGAGAGAACAGTAATAATGCATAGTAGGGAGCGTGTTGATCCACTCTGTTCGTAGGTACCGAGTAAGATCGAAATGAGGGCGATTGCTCCACAGGTCGGAATTAGGCACGCTAGTACGCGGTCTACAACGCTCTTTTCTTGCAGCTTGTGTCTCAAGGAACTCTCCTCTGTTTGAGCTAGGATCTTCTCTACGGCAAGGCAGATACTCTGACCACCTCTCCCGCTTTGAGTTCGAACAAAGCGGTAGGTAGGGCGGTGCGTCCGTCGGTTGCCACAGTCAACTCTCCGGAGACGCCGTCATATTGCTTGAAGTTCTTCATCTCGTTGAGAACGTCATTTTTGTTGGTGCTCTTTTTTAATAGTGAGAAGAGGAGATTTGCCGCATCATAGGCTTGCCCAGCAGGAAGTCCGGGTGCGGCAGCATATTTTGTTTTAAACTTTTTTACAAAGTCAGTAGTGTAATAATCCGGCGCTATAAACTTTATATCCCTCACCCAACCAACACTCTGAGCAGCCAGATAATTATCAACCTCAATACTATAGAGTTGCCCTGTATACTCGAAGTCGTGAAGCTCTTTCGTTGCATTAACAAACTGGTAGTACGTACCCAGAAATATTGCTTGTGGTTTAGTGGCGACAATTTTTGTCACTGGCAGTCGGATGTCGTTTGAGTTTGGCTGTACGATCTCAACCTCAGTGACTGTCCCGCCTGCAGTTTTAAACGCGTCAACAAATGCGTCCGACACGGTAGTCTCCCAACTGTCGAGTGTCCCCACGACACCAACTGTGTGGATCCCCTGGCCATACATGTACTGCGCCACGCGCGCCGCCTCAACTTGCGCGTCCATCCAAATCAACAGAGGATTGTCCACGTTGGAGCGATTTTGAAGCGGTATGTAGCCAGGCACAATGGTTGGCGTACCAGTCTCTGCTATGACCGGCATGACCGCGACATCTTCGGTTTGTTGCAGGGGCCCAATGACCGCGGCCACCTTATCAACCGAGGTTACGAGTTGATACGCTGAGACTGCTTTCTTAGGGTCGGCGCCGGTGTCTTCATACAACATCTCAACCGGTCGGCCATTAATACCGCCTGCTGCATTTGTTTCCTCTACGGCGAGCTCGATAGCTCGCCGTGCGTTCTCGCCCCACGCCGGCGCAACTCCGGTCAATGAAAGAAGCGCCGCAACTTTAATTGGCTCGGCAGTGCCTACAGAGGCTGTTTGGGTCCTCAGTGGGCCGACATGAGATAACAGTAGCCACGCGACAGCGCCGACGGTCGCCACCCCAATAAGGCCAAGAATTAAGGTATTTCTGTTCATGCAGGGCCATAGTAGAGAGGGCCCTTGCGCCATGCTATTTTTTGTCGTATTGTGACCACTAATTCTACTTTTAGTAGAAAAGTATGTTACATACGCCTAATCCAAAAACCCCGGATCGCATCATCGAGACCTTACTTGAGGAGCCTACAACGGCCAGAGAATTACAAAACATTCTGAGAGCTCAAGGTCTAAACTTGAGCACGTCCGGGCTCTACAAAGCTCTGGACAGGCTCCAAGCGGCCGACGTTGTGATCCGCTCGAGAGGCATCTTTTCAATAAATACCGAATGGAGAAAAAATGTTTCGGACCTCTTGGGTACTTATGCCGGCCTGGAACTTAAAGAGGGTGAAAGTGTTGCGTTTGAAGTCGGTTCTGCTGCGCAGATGGATAAGCTGTGGAAGCACTACGCATTTTTGCTCGAGCACGAATCAAAGCGCACAGGTCTTTTTTGTTACAATCCGCACGAGTTTTGGATCCACATACCCGATCGCAGAAAGAGCGAGGAAGATTTTTTTGCTTATGTTAAGCGACACAAGATACCGATGTTTTATACAATCGGCTACCCAACCACTCTCGATAAATCTTTTGCTCGGACATATGGAGGCGGGGCATTTCAGATTAATTTTGAAAAAGTCTCTTTCTTTTCTGACTTGGATAACACCTCTGTTTTTGGTGACTATGTCCTCAATGGCAAGATAGACGAGAAGCTATTTGAATCTGTGCACAAAGCTTACAGGGAATCAAAAGATCACACAGAACTTGCGCACCGAGTCGCCCAGGCTCTTGCCCAGCCGCATCGGTACAAATTTAAACTCGAACGCAATGCCAAAAAGGCACTCCGCCTCCGCAAACGGCTCAGTAAGCATTTTGTTATTCCCAACGAGATAAAAACCTAATTAAAACCAAAAGGCCCCGCCGACTTGGCGGGGCCTCTCGAAACTTCTTCGTAGTTCAACGCATCAGGATCTCATCGAGCCGCTTGCGTATCCGAGCGGGCAAGCGCGGTTTAGGCGCTCCGGCAAGAATCGCGAACCACAGCAAGATGATCGACGCAATAATCACCGTAGCGCCAACCATCGAGGTCTCGAAGAACGTGTCACCGATGTAGAACGCGTACGCCGCCCAGACAAAACAGGTGCCTAAATAGACGAAATAGAGTTTGACCTCTACCGCGCCCACCACCCACTCTGCCCAGAGTTTGCGCAACTGTTCGAAGAGTGCCCACCACATCCCGATGGCAAAGACGATGTACACCCAACCATCAAAGCCTCCGGACATCCCCCAGAGTTGTAGGCCGGGGATGAGCGCGTACACCGAACCGATCCGCCGCTCTCGCTCGCTAAAGGGGCGGAAGTGGAGAATGGCACGCAGTACGTAGAGCTGTGCAATCGCGGTGATGATCGAGTTGAGCACGATCACCACGCCATGCAACCGCACCCCGTAGAGCCCGCAGAGCAAGAAGTAGAAGAAGCAGTAGAAAAACAATTCGCTCTCCACCGCTTCTGTGCTGCGCTTTTCATAGATCGTGCGGCCTTGGCGGATGATCCCCCAGGTCTCGACGTAGGTAAACACGATCATGAGCGCGATGTTGAGGCTGTAAATGCCCCAGTCCCAATTTTGATACTCAGCCGTCCAGTGCAGGGCGGCCCAAAAGATGTCTTGCAACATCTCGAACCTCCTCCTGTTTGGATGGCACTATTGCTGCTTAGCAGAATAACACAAAAGATTAAAAAGTCCAATCACAACCTAAACGTACCCAACAACCCTTGGGGCCGATAGAGCATGAGGAGAATCAAAATTAAACCATAGACCAGCTGGCGCATTTGCGCCGCGATGTCTGGGGGGAAGCCGACAAAACGCAGCGCCTCCGGCAACACGATCAAAAAGAGTCCGCCCAAAAGCGCGCCGCGGCTGCTCCCCAAGCCGCCCAAGATGACGATTGAGAGGATGAAAATTGACTCGTTGAGCGTAAAGCTCGAGGGGTCGATAAAGGTGATGTAGCTGGCAAAGAGCGCTCCGGCGACCGCCGCGAGCGCCGCGCTGATGCAGAAGATCAGCAGTTTGTAGTGCGCAGTGGCATAGCCGAATACTGAGATAGCCTCCTCGTCTTCGCGGATGGCGTTGAGTACGCGACCAAACGACGAGCGGGTGATAAAAACACACACGCCGTAGGTAAGCGCCAAAAACGCCGCGGCCAACACGAGGAAGTGGAGATTTTCTCCAAAGACAAATCCAAATATTTCGGGCCGCGCGATGCCGGGGATGCCCAATGGGCCGTGCGTAACGCCTTGCCAGTTGAGCATGATGCTCCAGACAATAATGTTGAAGCCCACCGTGCCAAGCACGTAGAAGTCACCTCTAAAGCGCGAGAGCACGAGCCCGATGACCAGCGCCGCTGCAGCGCTCAGTGCCATGCCAAACAAGAGCGCTAGAAAGAAGTTGACCCCAAAGTCGGTGATGAGGAGTGCCGCCCCATAGGCCCCAATCCCAAAAAACGCTGCGTGTGCAACCGAGACCAGGCCCGCCTCCCCCATCACCAAGTTGAGCGAGAGGCCGAGTAAGCCGTATATGCAAACCAAAATCGCGATGTGGATTAAATATTCCATAGATGATTAAGCACGAAGCACGAAATTCGAAATCCGAAACAACAGACAAATCCGAAAATTCAAAAGAGTAAACATATAGTCATTCTGACTTCCGCATAATCGCACTCAGTATCATCATAAGTTCTTTTGCTTCTTGGGCTAGCCTTTTGCATGTCTCTTCGGCCCCAGTCGCGTCGAGGAGCTCGAGCCAGTATTGGCTCTCTTTGGCTTCTTTACGAGCAATACGAATACGCAGCAGAAAATCTTTTTTACTCAATGATTCGTTTGCCTCTATGTAATTTGCCCCAACTGAACCAGAAGAGCGCACGAGTTGCTTGCTATCTTCAAAGTTGGCCTGGTTTTTGGGTAACGACCTTACAAACAATCGTACATCTCGGGCAAACGCACGCGTCCTGTCCTCTAAGTCGTAGCGTTTTTTATTTTTGATTTTTTCCATTTAAAATTTGTTTCGGATTTCGTGCTTCGGGTTTCGGATTTATTTTCCTAGGATCCCTTGCGGCCTGAATAAAAGGAAAAGAATAAGAACTGCGAATGCGATCGCGTCCTTCCACTCGCCGCTAAACTGCCATGCGCCGAGGTTTTCAATCAGTGCAAGTACAAACGCGCCCAACACCCCACCCCATACGCTCCCAATCCCGCCGATGATCGAGGCGACGATCGCTTTTAAAAGGAGCGAGAGCCCCATTGTTGGCTGCACGCCGGTGTCGAAGCCTACACTCACTCCGGCGAGCGCGCCGATGAGCGCGCCGACAAAAAACACGCCGCCGATAATCATTTCGGTGTTGACCCCAACAATTTTGGCAACCTCTTCGTCGTCGGCGACCGCGCGTACCGCTTTGCCCACGCGGCTGTATTTGAGTACGAGGCCGAGCGCCGCCATAACGACGAGCGCGCCCACCAAGATGAGCACCTGCGTCTGCGTGATCACGCCGCCAAAGAGTTGATAGGTTTGAACGGAGCCGATGTCTTTGGCAAGCGTTTGAAACTGGCTACTAAAGAGGATCGCGATCACTGCTTGCAAGACCGTGAGCACGCCGAGCGAGGCGATGAGGAGCACGGTGTTAGACGCTTTGCGCAAGCGCAGCGGTCGGTAGACCACCTTCTCCACCACAAACCCCAACACGCCGGTGAGGGCAACACCGAGTATGATCGCGGGCCACAGCGGCAACCCGACCATTTTGTAGAGCCAAAAAACCGAGTAGCCTCCGACCGCCGTCATCGCGCCGTAGCCTAAGTCGAAGAAGCGCGCTGTTGAGTAGAGGAGATTAAACCCGAGCGCAAGCAGCGCATAGATCGCGCCTGCGATGACGGCGTTGAGGATAATTTGGACGACGATGTCCATGCGCCCTCAGTATAGCTCAGCTAGAGTGTAACTGCTTTTCCGTCTTTAATTACTTTGAGCGTGTAGGATTTTACGGCGTCGCCGTTTTTGTCCATGGTCACCGTGCCTGCGGTGCCTTGCCAGCCGCTTACTTTGTAGAGAGCATCTTTTACTTGATCGGCCGAGTTCCCCGCCTTTGCAATAGTTTCGAAGAGGAGCTTGGCGGTATCATATTGCGAAGCGAGATACACAGGTGGGGTGTTTGCATCGAGTGTTCCAAAACGCGCAGTAAACTTTTCGAAGAATTGTTTTGCAAGCGGCGCGTTTTGATCGAAGTCGACTTCTGCATACGTGATGCCCTCTGACACGCCTGATTTGAGGAACGAATCCGTGGTTACGAGCTCGTTGGAGAACTTCGGCAGGATGATGCCTGCAGCGCGGACCTGCTCAAGCAAGATCTGCCCAGCCGCCGGTGATTGCGGAATGAGGTAGAGCGCATCTGCGCCGGAAGTTTTGATCTTGGCGAGCGTAGTGCGAAAGTCTTTGCTGTCGGTGTTATACCCTTCGTCTGCAACAATCGAGCCGCCAAGCGCTTGGAATTTAGTCTCAAACACTTTCTTGATCGCCTGTGCGTAGTCGGTCTGTTCGGCGATAACGGCCACTTTTTTGTAGCCGCGGGCATTGACCGCTTGCGCAATCTTTTCACCTGAAGTCGAATCAGAAGCAAAATTGCGGAAGATATAATCGCCCGCGGTAGTAATATCCGGTGAGCTGGATACTGACGTAAACAAGATCACACGGCTTGCCTCTGCGATTGGCGCGGCCGCGAGCGTCTCACCCGAGCATGCGCCGCCAAGAATGTATTTAACACCGTCCACGTTAACAAGTTTTTGTGCGGCGTTGGCAGCATCTTTGCCACATTTGCCGTCTTCGTATATCACCTGTACGGGGCGACCACTGATCCCTCCTGCGGCGTTTTGTTCATCAACCGCGAGTTCTACAGCGTGTTGCATGGAGACACCAATAGAGCCGGCATCACCAGTGAGGGGCGCAATGAAGCCGACTTTAATAGGACCGGTGCTGTTATCCTGGGAATTTTTGGAGATGTAATAGGCGCCGAACGCGACCACAATCACTACGGCAAGCCCCCAAACCCATTTAAGTGAAGTTGACATATAAAATAAGCCTAGTTAGTCGAACCTGACTAAAAACTGCAACACTAAAATACCATAGCCTGTTTGACAGTCAACAATTTCTGCACTAAACTGTCGGTACTTTTCCACAACAACTATTTTGCTATGATCCCCGCACTTAAGAAAGCTCTCGACGTGCTCAATTTGAGCGAAAAACAAAACGCCGTATTTAGCGTGCTACTCGAAAGCGGTCCGATGCTGGTCGCGGCGATAGCTAAGGAGGCAAAGCTTAACCGCACTACTACTTACGATATTGTCCACGAACTTGCTGCACTGGGGCTAGTCTCTCAGACTAAAAAGCAAGGTGCAACCCGCTTCCAAGCGATCGCCCCCGAAATGCTCCCCGGGTATCTCGAACGCCGTCGGGCAGCGCTTGAGGAGAGCAAGAAGCAACTTAATCAACTTTTACCCGAGCTTAAACTTTTGCGTACGCGGAGCAATCAAACAACCCGGATACAGTACTTCGAAGGCATTGAAGGAATCAAGCAAGCGTATGAAGATACTGTCGAGCATAACAAGGGCAAGGTTATGTACGGGTTTTTGGGCGGCGATGTGACGCTCGAGGCGATGGGCTACGACTGGATCAACGCATACATCAACAAACGAACGAGCGCGGGCATCCATGCCTACACGGTGGCGACCGACACACCGACGCTCCGCAAATTTAAGTCGCTCGACCCGCAGCAGATGCGCGACATGAAGTTACTGCCGCCTGGCTATCAGTTCGACATGGAGGTGGTGATTTATGACGACAAAGTTTTTATGGCGTCGTACCGAGAGAGCGGGCATTTGGCAATCCTCGTCAAGGACGCAGAAATCGCCAAGATGATGAAAGAACTTTTTCGCTACGTCGACTCGACGCTCAAACAATAACAAAAGCCCGCCCTTCGACTTGCTCAGGACGGGGTTTTGCTTGTGAATTTTCCCCTACTCTATTGCACATCTACTACCTTGCCGTTCTGAATTTTTTGCAAGATAGAGGTTATACCTACGGGGTCACCATTTTGATCGAAGTGGTACGCACCCAAGACGCCATCGAAGTTTGAGAGAGAGTGCCAATATTGGGCAACCTTGCTCGGATCATTCCCTACTGCTTCGATACCTTGTTTAATAAGGTATACATCATCATATCCAGCACCGGCAAATAGTTGATAGATCGGATCGGCACTATAGGTAGCCTTGTATTTTGTCAGAAACTCTGGTCCTTTCCCTTGCGTCGAAACGCCCTGCGGCACGGCAAGCACCATCCCCTCTACTGCCGAGCCGGCAGAAAGCACTTCTGGACCGGTGAACACCGCACTCACCAGTGGCGTATTAATACCCGCCTGACGTGCCTGAGTAGCTACCCGGGCAAGATTCGCACCAGCCTGTGGATTGATGAAGATAACCCCAGGATTGGTCGATTTCATTTTCAGTAATACAGTGCGGAAATCGGTCACGGTGGGGTCGTAGTCTTCTGTGTCAGTTATCTTCGTATTATTTTTGCCAGCCTCGCTTAGGAACACCGCCTTGAAGCCCTGAGCGTAGTCAGTCTTTTCAGATATCACTGCGACAGACTTGTATGTCTTTGCAACGTAGTCGGCAAGACCAACTGCGGGGATGTTGTCGTTCGGGTTGTTGCGGAAGAAGTACGGGCTTATACCCGCAAGTTTAGGAGCCGAGGCCGAAGGAGATATCACGAGCACTTTAGCCTGTTCGGCAATCGGCACAATAGCAAAAGTCTCTCCCGAACAACCGCCGCCGATGATGTACCTCACACCATCGGTGCTAATGAGTTTCTGTGCGGCGCTTGAGCCATCTTGTCCGGTGCACTTACCGTCCTCGCTGGTGAGTTCCACCTGGCGGCCAGCAATACCACCAGCTGCATTAATTTCTTTAACCGCGAGCTGTGCTCCGTTTTGGTCCATGGTGCCGTAGGTGGCGGCGTCACCAGTAAGTGGCGCTATCAGGCCAATCTTTATCGGTCCAGTACCATTATCGGCAGAACCGCCCATGTTGTGTGTGCTATACCACCACCCGCCGAGGGCGAGCACAATAATAATGATCAAGCCCCAGAGCCATCCTTTGCTTGAGCCTTCCATAGTTTTTTGAAAAATAAAATAAAAAATAATCTGCGCAGAAACTTCTCTAACTCAAGCATAGTGCAATGCCCTTTGGTGTCAACTTTGGTATATTTGGGGCATGAGGCTTGCTAGTTGGAATGTCAACGGGATTAGAGCGGTGGTGAAGAGGGGCGACTTTCAGGCGTTTATAAAACAGTACAAGCCCGACGTGGTGTGTTTGCAAGAGACTAAAGCGATCCGCGGTCAGGCCGAAATTGATTTAAAAGACTATCAAGAGTTTTGGCACAGTGCGGAGAAGAAGGGCTATAGCGGCACCGCGATTTTTGTAAGAAACGGATTGGAAGTACTCGAGGAGATGCATGGCCTCCCCGAGGATTTGTGCAAAAAGTATAAGCTCCACCAAGACGACTACGGCGACCCTAACAAAGAGGGTCGCGTGATCACGCTCGAGCTCGACGACTTTTTTGTGGTCACCAGCTACACACCCAACTCTAAAGACGACCTCTCGCGATTAAAGTTGCGGCACAAGCAGTGGGACCCGGCGTTTTTGGAGTATATGCAGCGGCTCAACAAAGAGAAGCCGGTTTTGTTTTGTGGCGACCTCAACGTGGCGCATACCGAAGAGGACTTGGCCAATCCTAAACCCAATGTGGGCGAACACGGCTTTACGTTTGAAGAGCGCGAGGGCATCGACCATATTATTGCTGCGGGTTTCGTCGACAGCTGGCGGCATTTTAATCCTAAAGGTAACGGCCACTACACCTGGTGGACCCACTGGGCCAATGCGCGTGCGCGCAACGTGGGCTGGCGGATCGACTACTGGTTTGTATCTAAAAAACTCCTCCCCCGCCTTAAAAAGGCCGAGATTTTGGACCAAGTGTTTGGCTCCGACCACTGCCCGGTGCTCATCGAATTAAAAAGCTAGAAAAAGCCTTTTGCTGAGTATGGAGATTACTATTTTGTTACCTCTATTATTTTCTGATCTATAAAAAATTTATCGCCCGCAATATTTTTCTTAAGCCAAGCAATGACGTTTTCTCTGTTTGTTTTGTACTCTGCAGGGTATAGATCAAAAGAGAGTTTGAGAGCCTCGTACAAGTCATCATACGAACTAAACGAGAGGCTGGCTTGGGTTGTATATTCTTTAGTATTGAATCCCCGCAGTTCTTGTTTGAGTGTGTCGTAGGTAAAGGTGTAGGGCTTGGCAATAAAACTTGCAAAAGCGTTTTTGATTGGGCCGTAGTCACTCTCTTTGCCATTGACCACAAAGTATGCTCGGCCGCCTGGTTTTAGCAGCGTCATTATTTTGTTGACCGCACTAGGCAGGTCACGAAAATAATAGACCACATGCGATGCGATCACGACGTCAAATTTTTTATCGAACTGGTGGGTCTCAAAGTTCCCCTGTATGAGCTGCACTTTTGGAGCCAGTGCGCTATCAAATTCATTCTTTTCGATGATCCAGTATTCTTTAAACAATGAGCCAAGCCGTTTTGAAAAGTACGCTGAGGTACCAAGCCCTATTTCAAGACAACTCTCATGCGTTTTGCCTTGCAGGAGGTCGGCTATCTTTTCTACCAACAAACCCTTTTCGTTGCTGTGCGCAACCAAGTCGTCGTACCAGTCTTTATAAAAATCCACCATGTATAAATTGTATAACCTTAATTTTTTAATTTTAGAAACGAAAGCCCCAACCTTGCGGTCAGGGGCTTTGATGTTTACCCGTGCTTTTACATCGCTGGGTTTTGCGACAACCTCCTTGCGTCCACTGCAAGAGAGGCGGTGCGCCGGTGCCCGTTCGGCGGGCAGTGGAGCCGGTTAGCGCTGCTCGGAGGGTTGCAGGTCCTCATACGAGCCGCTGTGGTCGAAGCCGTCTTGATCCTCCCCAAATGTATCGGAGATACCAGGGGTGCCAAGATCGACCCAAACCACGCGGACCGTCTGAGGAGCCTCGCCGCCGAAGGTCCAAACGAGGACCAGAGCAGCAAGAAACCCGAGAGCGAAATCGCGAATAGAATTCACCTCCCTTCCTGAGGCTCAATCAACCAATGAAGGATTCACTGGCTGAGTAGAGTCCCCGACCGGTCGCAAAAGCGAGCGGTCGGGGAAATCGCGGGAGTTGACCTACTAGATGTTAGGGTGGCGTGCACCCAGGTCGACATCCAGATTCTGCCCACTGCGGGTGCATCGGACTTCGGGTGTGCACACCCCCGGCCCTCCTGCCGGTCTTGCAACTCCCTTTCGGGAACTGAAATCTGCAGCCACTATAGCAGATATTTTATGAGTGTCAATAGACTTAAGACAAAAAGTATCCTATTTGTTATATTTATTAGCATTTACTAACAATATATTATTAAAATTTGGCTTACTTTTGTAAATCTATTTTGACAAAGAAAAGCAATTGGTTTAGTATGGGATTTCTATGGAGTACAAGGTCTCCAGCGAGGTGGTTCGCCAAGCGCTCACTCAGTCTGGGCTCAGTCCAGGCCAATCAGCACTGTATGAGGCCTTAATACAGCATGGTCCACTTACTGCCACCCGGTTGAGCTTCTTGGCAGGGGTGCCCAGGACGCTCAGCTACAAGCTCTTAGGCGAGCTCGAGGCCCTTGAGTTGGTCACTAAAAGCGACAAACCCGGCGAGATAGCCTTATTTGTAGGGGCTCACCCGCTCAAACTCAAAGAGTTGGCCGACAAGCGAATTGAAGAGGCCAAAAATGCCAAAAATGCCTTGGATAGCGCCTTAACTAAACTTATTTCGGACTTTAATACTGTTGCAGGGCAGCCCGGGGTGCGTATTTTAGAAGGGATGTCGGGTATAGCCGAGCTCTACGAAGACCAGCTCAACGAGCGACAACCCCTAAAGCTCGTCCGCTCAGTAAAAGACCGAGACGAACCGGGGCTCAAAGAGCTCATCGCAAGGCAGATGGCAGAGCGGGTAAAACTGGGCATTACTACGAGGGCAATCACCCCTTTGGTTAAGGGGGCACCTTACTGGGTTATTGAGCCCGATCAAAAAAACCTGGTCGAGCGGCGTATGGTGCCTGCCGAGCGTATGTCGGTGCCCGCCCAGGTGTTTATCTATGCCAACAAAGTGGCTGTCACCTCCTATGATGGCCCTATAATCACTACGCTTATAGAAAATATGGCTATACGACAGACGTTTGAAATCCTCTTTGAGTATATCTGGGCACTCAGCGCTCCCGAACACGAGGAGATTTTGAAAACTATAAACCCCTAGTAGGGGTCTACCAGGGGTTTCATCTGCCGTACTAGAGATATGTTGGCAGAAGGAGTTCGCCGGGGTCTTCAGAACCTGCTGCAAAGAAGCGTAAAGGCCTTTTGCTTATAGATTGTTGTCTAAGTTTGAGAGGCTTACGCCGAGCTAAGACAATAAGTTTAGAAGACAGCGAACAACGCGTTTATGTGACCGAAGAACTTACCCACAGTACATTTGTGTAAGCACTATCGAACAATACAAGCAACAGACTAGTTACAGGGTTAAAAACTAATGGCTGCTTATACGCGCTTACGAACGTAGTAGTGCAAGCTGAACCGCTTGTAATACTAACGCTTTAAAGGACAAGGTAAAGGACACTTATCCACATAAAGGACAAGTCTAGTCGACAAAGTATTTTTTCTTAATGTCCTTTATTTCAGCCTCTTCGGCCTGAGCCTTTTTCTCTTTGCCCTCCTCCCCTACTTCTCGGAGCTCTTTGTCTGAAAGTTGAGCCAGTTGGCCCGCGCGTTGCTCTAGATATTCGGTCGTATTCTTGCTTGGGTCGTCCAAAACCTCCTCTAAGAGCGCATGCAGCGTCCACCCCATGCGCGGCCCCGGCTTTTGGCCGAGTTCTATGAGCCGGCGGCCGTCGATTTTGAGCATCCCAACTGAAATTGGGTCGCGCATGGCCTGCTCGATCATGGCCTGATACTTGCGCAGCCTAAACGGCTGCTCTTTTGGCCGGCCCGTGCCTATGCGGTCGCAGATGCGTAGGTTGATAAGGTCCCAAATGTGCTCTTTGCCAACATTTTGTATGATCCGGCGCACCGCCGAGAGCGTTACGATCGATGGGTCACTAAAAAACATGTGCCAGCGTACCAAACTGGCGGCCAAGTCGATCGTTTCACGTGGAAATTTGAGAGTCTCGAGTATCTTTTTAATCATCCGGGCGCCCACTACGTCGTGTCCGTGGAAGGTCCAATCCTGCTTCTCCTCGCTCCAGCGACGGCTTTTGGGCTTGCCTACGTCGTGGAAGAGTCCTGCGAGCCGCACAATAAACATCCACTCCTTGTCGGCAGCGTGCTGCAGGGTGCGCAGGTTGTGCTCAAACACATCGTATTTGTGTGCCTGGTTTTGCTCTACGCCTATCCCCTGCTCGAGCTCGGGGGCGATATATTTCAAAATCCCTAATTTATGGCTCAAAATAAGAGCTTTCATAGGCTCAGGTGAGTTGAGGATACGCACAAACTCATCGCGGATGCGCTCTTTAGAAATTTTTTCTAATTGAGCAGCACTATCGCGCATGCCGCGCTCAGTGCGCGGGTCGATTGCAAAGCCCAACTCGGCCGAAATCCGTACGGCACGCAAAATGCGCAAGCCGTCCTCATTAAAACGCTCTAAAGGGCCTCCAACTGCACGTATGACGCGCGCGTCTATGTCTTTTATCCCCCCATACGGGTCGAGGAGTTGTCCTTTTGTAGGGCTATACGCGAGCGCGTTGATGGTAAAGTCGCGGCGTTTTAGATCGTCCTCGATTTTTTGGCTAAATATCACCGAGTCGGGGCGACGAGCGTCGCTGTACTTCCCTTCCAAGCGATATGGCGTCACCTCAACCACCTTAAGACGCTCGTCGAGCGCGTCGTCGTTGACCACACCTACAGTGCCAAACTCGTTAGTATAGTAGGTATTGGCAAAAAGGCCCTGAATTTGCTCAGGCGTAGCGTTGGTGGTTACATCCCAGTCTTTGGGCACTCTACCCAAGAGCAGATCGCGTACACACCCCCCCACTATCCATGCCTCAAAACCCGCTTTCTCGAGCGTAGCGATTACACGAGCGACCTCAGGAGGTATTTGGCTTGGAGAAAGCATGTCATCTGTGCGGATACGGGGAATCGAACCCCGATCTCGTCCTTGGCAAGGACGCGTTCTACCACTAAACCATATCCGCCTATGGCAAAAATTATCGCTTTGCAGAACGACTATACCACGATTTCTTGGTAGGATTAAATAGTTCGGTTTATCGTTTGCGCTCGTGGTGAAATGGATATCACGGCTGGCTTCGAACCAGCTATTCCAGGTTCGAGTCCTGGCGAGCGCACACAGCAACACGGGTAGTAAAAGACATCCAGAGTGTGGACAGCTCCCACCCTATTAAACAAAGGAAAATTTGGGGATAATGGGGATAACTTTGGGGATAGGTGGATTCAAGGACATAAAAATAAGGCTTTATTGAGCCACCTCAATGTCTTTTTCAGTTTTTTAGCCTAAGAACGTTACTTAGTAACTTAGTTAAATAAGGTTACACGTGAACCATACGCTAGACTAATCGTATGGCCAAAACTCCTAAACGCGCTTTGGGAGACATAGGAGAGGGGGTTGCTTGCAAATACTTAGAATCAAAGGGATTTCGGATAGTAGAACGTAATTACTTACGGAAGTGGGGTGAGATAGACATCATAGCTGAGAAGGCGAAAAAGCTATATTTTGTTGAAGTTAAGTCGGTTTCACGCGAAACTTATAGGCCCGAAGAGAACGTACATCCAGCCAAAATCAAGCGACTCCATAGGGCAATCCAAACCTACCTTATGGACCGTAAAATTTCTGATGAAACGCCGTGGCAGCTCGATGTTGCTTGTGTTTATTTGGACTTTTCGACCAGGCGGGCTAAAGTAGAAGTACTGGAGAATGTCATTGTTTAGCGAAGTTTTGTAAAGGACATTCTAAAGGACACTGTTTCGCCAAGGCTACGCAGTGCAGGCACGGGGCGTAGTGTAACGGTCGCACGAGTCCTTTGGGAGGATTTAGCCCGAGTTCGACTCTCGGCGCCCCGACAAGTTTAGAGTATGGAAAGAAAAACATTAGTCACTAAACCAAGCTCAGACTATGAGCTCATCGACTCTGGCCGGGAGGAAAAGCTCGAGCGCTTTGGCAATGTGCTTTTGGCTAGGCCTGACCCGCAAGCGCTGTGGGAGAAGCGACTTGGGGCAGGCGAGTGGCAAAAAGCACAAGGGCGTTTTGAGCGACAGGGGAGGGAAGGAGAGTGGATAGAACAGAATTTACCAAAAGAGTGGCGGATTAGTTTTGGCGGTCTGCAGTTTTTGATCAAGCCGACGAGTTTTAAACACACGGGGCTCTTCCCCGAACAACTTTCGAACTGGGAGTGGGCTTCGCAGATCCTTGCGTCGAAAAAGCTCCTCGGGTCGGCGTCCTTGTCGCCTCAACCAGACCATTTTTCTCAACAAGGATCTGCTCCGAGTGTCTTGAATTTATTTGGCTACACCGGTGGGGCGACGCTCGCGGCCGCTAAAGCCCTCGGTCGTAGCCCTACGGGTGAGACGGGAGCAAAAGTGACGCATGTCGACGCGAGCAAGACGGCGGTCGCATGGGCGCGGCAAAATGCCGAACTTAGTGGTTTGAAGGATGCACCAATCCGCTGGATCACCGAAGATGCGCTCAAGTTTGTAAAGCGCGAAATTAAACGCGGTACGAAGTACGACGCGGTAGTAATGGACCCGCCCGCGTTTGGCCACGGCCCGGCAGGGGAGTTGTGGAAGATTGAGGAAGACTTTTTGGAGTTGATGCAGCTTTTGCCCGAGCTTTTGAGCGAGCAGCCGCTGTTTGTGCTGATCAACGGCTACGCAGCCGGTTACTCGCCATTGGCGTTCGCCTACAACCTTGAGTTTCTTACCAAAAATTTTGGGGGCTCGATCGAATATGGCGACTTGGCTATTGAAGAGAGCCCTTCGACAAGCTCAGGGCAAGGCAGATTACTGCCTTGCGGCATCTTCGCGCGGTGGAAAGTGTAAATAAATGGAGACCGATCCGTTTACATATTGGCGGGTTAAAAGAGACGATATCCGCGTAATTCTGCTGCAGCGCTTGATGGATCTTGTCGACTCTGCGGCTTTTGAAGCAAAAAGTAACGACGAAATTGTAAAGTATGGCGTCGAAGCCCTAAAGAAGTTTAAACTCGACGACTCAGAGTTTTCTCAACTGAGGAATGCAATTTTTGAGCAAAACAAACTTGCCCAAGACGATTGGGTGGCAAAAGCTTGTGAGGAGATCGGGACTCTCAATACTCAAGAGGTCGCGGTGGTGAGTCTTGGGTGTGGAGATGAAAGTGTTTTTGAGCGCGCTGTGGCGCAGAAACTATCCGAGCTCTATCCTGAAATAAAAATCGAATGGATCGGGATTGATATAGGCGACTTTCGTAGCGAGACTTCTTTTATGAAAGACAAGAAGCTGGTAGTGGTCGACCCAAATGCAGAAGTAAACTACAAAGAGGTTGTCAACACCACCAAACCCACGGTATTAATTGGTCGCTGGTCGTTTCATCACCTTGGTATAACCCTTGCGGAGTTTTTGAATCGATGCATCGGGGTCGAAAAGATCGTTTTAGTTGAGGAGCCAACGACTCATGCACTGTGGTCTAAGCCAGATTACCGAGTAATGAGAGTGGTCTACGACATGCTCGGCAATTATGCGGTCTCACAAGCGTGGACCAAAGAATTTATGACTGACCCAAGCAAATTTAAGGTCCACTATATTTTTAAAGAAGATCTGCCTGCAAGCGCTAGGCTTATAGACTACCCCGGTATGTTGCCCGAGACGAGTTTGGTTATTCTCTAGGTTGGGCATCTTCGCCCGCTGGCGCGTTTGAGCTGCTCTTTGCGACCGCTGAGCGGATCTCGGAGACGATATCTACTTTGCGACCGGTGAGTTGAAAGACCTCGCAGAAGTTCCGCAACAAACGAACAATCTCAGGGTTGTTTACGAGCACCGCATGCGTTTTTGTCCAGTCGGCGATGATCGCAGTTTCTCTGAAAAGGACCACTGCCGCGTCCACATTCATCCATTCCTCGGGCACGATATGGGCGATCCATGTATTAAGGCGCGAGAGGCTCCGCACTATCTTTGGGTCAACTATCATCCGCAAAACATTTTCGTAGAGTTTCTCTCCAAAAATCGATTCGACAATGATTTTGTTTTTATATGCGCGCTCGTGATATTCGGTGAGAAAGTCTATGCCGCCTTTGCGGGCTATTGAGGTTGCGGCCACGGTGCCTTCCAAAATTAAGACACGTTCAGTGGGGTGGAGGTCTAATGAAAGACGGTAGAGCTCTTTGATTTGCTCGACTCCTTCTACCACGCGCACGTCGCCAGCCACAGTTTCGAGTGAGCCGAGCTTTTTGCGCAACGGGAGCTCGCCCATGCGCGAGTACCACCGCTTGCGTTTACCCACTTTTTCGTAAACGACTAGGTTGCGTTTATAAAGCTGATCCAGGGGCCAGTAGAGGCTGGTTCGAGGGAGTTTCAGCTCATCTGCAAGCTCTTGCATCGAAGCAGTTTTGAGGCGCTCAAGAGCGCTGAGAAGTTCACTTTCGCGCTTATTAAGCCCCAGCAGGCGGCGTTCAGCCTTTTGGACTTGCATACAGAAATCCTACTATATGACGAGTATATTCGTCAAACTTTATAGCAAAATATATTGAAAAATAAGGTTTTTCTTCCAATTGGCCCAAATTATAGCGGGAGGGTTTCCATGAGCGTTTAATGGTAGCGGAACCGACGGGATGGTCCCGCTGGATAGGTTAGGAGGCACCCATGGCTGCTGTCGCAGTGAGGGTCGGATCCGAACGTAAGGCCGTCGTCGCCGCAAGGGCGGGCGCGGGTATCAGCAGTCGGCTGATTCGCCGCACAAGGCCCACATATCGGAAGCCGAAATAGTCCACCTTCTAACTTATGGCGGAGCATCCCTCCGCCATTTTTTCTGGAGAGGATCATGAGCCGTATCGACGATTTGTTACTCACGGTTGTGTTACCTGCGCCTAACGGGTGCAATCTCAAGTGTCCGTTCTGCGCGATAGCACAGCGCGGAGAGGCCACAGTGAGCAAGCTCACAGACGACCACTATCTCCGCTTCATAAAAGAAGCGGCGACGCACCTACCGGTAAGCACCTTTAGTGTCCAAGGGTACGAACCGCTCTTACCCGAGACGTGGAAACTTACTAAGTCGGTGCTGGGTTTGGCCGACACGCTAGATTTGGGGACCCGACTAGTGACTAACGGAGTACTATTAGCCGAACGGGCGCAAGAACTTTCGGGTTTGGTCGACATCCTCGCGGTGTCGCTCGACAGCAATATCCCTGCCGTGCATGAAAAGCTTCGCGGCGTACCAGGATGTTACGAACAGACACTCGCGGGTATCCGCGAGGCACGGCGATGGTTCGGGAGCGAACTCACCGTGGCGTCGGTGCTCTTTCCTAACCGAGAGAGACAACTTATGGGAATGCCTAAACTCCTTGCGCAGCTCGCAGTTGAGGAATGGGAGATCGGACTCTACACCGACTTTCGCACCCAAAAAAATTCAATGAGCGACGCATGGATCAAGGCCACACTCCTCCGACTCATCGCCGAAGGAGAGAAGTATGGTGTGCATGTGGCTCTGAGTGATGTGTTCAAGACTCGCAAGACAAAAAACTTCTATCGCGAAGTGGCAGTCTATGCGCTCGAACAAGAGGGCTATCTGGTGAGGCTCTCTCCGGATGGCACCTGCTCTCGCGGAAGGGAGGTCCTCGGTACATCACAAGGTGCTCCCATATGGGACACCACAGAGCCGGCCCATAAATTTCTGGCTCGCATCCTCACCGAGATTGGCCACTCGATCTGAAAACTCAAACCGTCGCTACCAAGCGGCGGTTTTTTTAATACCCCTTATCGAGCGCGGCGGTGAGCTGCGCGGTTTCGCCGGGCGCGGTGTTTTGGGCAAAGTCGGCTGCTTTGGTTGCCAGGTCGCCTTGCAAAACTCCTGCGATGCCACCGAGACCAAGCCCAAGCAGCGCGCGGTTGATCGAGTCGAGGCTCAAGGCCTGCAGGTCGCGCGTGCCGGTTGAGTTGGAGATGGTCTCAACCGCGATGATCCCTTTGAGCGCACCATTATAAAGCGAGACCACCGCCCCGCCACTAGAGCCCGCTTGAGAGACCACGGTGCCGCCTATAGAAAACATGTCTATATTTTTGCTGGCGTCGAACGAAAGGAGCTGAGAGACATAGGTCACCGCCGAGCTTTGATACAAACTCTTGGTAATGTTTTCGCCCCCGAGATAGCCGGCAGGGTAGGCGGCCAAAAGCGCCGCATCACCCAAGCTCGGCGGGCTGCTCGCCATCACCACTGCCGGGAAAGTGCTCGGCAGCGTGCGCGTACCCACCGCACCGGTGATGCGCAAAAATGCGTAGTCATTTTCGCCGGTGCCGGTGGCTTCCGCGGCGACAATTTGCGATGCGTTGTCGGTTACCCACTTCGGCGGCAGGTAGAGGAGTTCAGCCGTGTAGTAGGGTTCGGCAGGCGAGCCCATGCGCACCACACACTGCACGTTGTCGGGCTGGTAGTAATTGCGCAACAAAAAGAACTGCGCCACATGTGCGTTAGTGAGGATGACCCCACGGCTGTCGACAATAACTCCCGAGCCCGAGATGGGCGCAAGATAGCCCCCGCCTTTGGTGGTGCACAAAATGTTGACCAGCGCGGCGCGGGTCTCGGTGTTGATTTGCTCTTGCGACTTGAGGGGCGTTGGGGGCAAAACCTGCCCCGCCTCAGGTCCTCGGGTCGCCGTCTGTGTCGGCTCAACCAGACCATTCGTTGGGGCAGGTTTTGCTTTCGCTGAGTTTGTAGTTGAGGTTGCGGTGGGGAAGCTGGCTGCTTGTTGGGCGGGCGCCGCGGCTGGAGTTCGGACTGTGGGGGCTTGTGTGCTCGTTGTGGTCAAGAGGAGCGAGACGAGCATCATGAAGCCCACCAGCGCATGAGCAAGGAAGGATATTACTTGATCGACGATATTCATGTGCGGGCGGCGAGAATCGAACTCGCTCTACCTGCTTGGAAGGCAGGTGTCATACCGGTAGACCACGCCCGCGATGTTGGTAATTGTGTCTCAAAACGTGCGTCCTGTATAGTACAGAGATGGATTATAAAAAACTATTCTACGCGGTTATCCTATTGGTGGTGCTTGGGTTCGGGTATGAGTTTTGGGCAGGGCGGCCAACACAACCGACAGCGACAACCACTCAAGAACAAGATCTGTTGGGCGGTTCGGCCACTTCTACCGGCAATAAAGAATATGCGGAGTCCGGTTCAACCTACACGGTGAGTGTCCTCTACCCGGCCAAAACGGCACTTACCAATTCGACTGCTGACCAAAAAGCTCGGGAGTATATCCAAACAGCCCTCAAAGCCGAGGTAGATGACTTTAAACAAAACATTGCGGGCCTCGACGCGACGGTGTTGCCAAGCCTCTCTGATGGGCACAAGCTGGAGCTCGATGCAACGTATAAATCATACTCATCGGCCCAAACGGGCACGGTTTCGTACGCCTACACTATTTTTGCCGACACAGGTGGTGCGCACCCCAACATCTACTTCAAGACATTTACCTTCGACCAAAATGGTAAGGCGGTGTCGATCTACGACATTATCAAGAGCAACGACCTTGCTAAACTCAGCACCATCGTTACGGCCGACGTAACCGCACAGCTCAAGCAACGGCTCGAAATAAGTGATGTTTCAGAGGCCCTCTTTAGTGAGGGGCTCAAGCCAACTGAAGATAACTACTCCACCTTTGTGGTGGATGGCGATACACTCGTGGTCTTGATACCGCCTTACCAAGTGGCTGCCTATGCGGTGGGGAGTTTTGAGGTTCGGGTGCCACTCAGTGCAGTTGAATAGCCTCAGACTTATATCTTTCGGGCACCGCAAATTTCCTGCTAGAAATTTGCTGAGTCTCGCGCCGTCGCGCTCGACCGCAGACTCACTGCCCTCAAGATGCAAGTCTTCGGCCCCCTACAACGAAAAAATCCCCCACGGGGGATTTTTTCGTTTCGAGAGGATCCTTTCGAACGGCGAAACAAAAGTTGTTTGCGGAGGAGTTGGGGTCGTGTTTATCTCTCCGGAGCAAATAACTTTTGTGAAGCTTACTTAACCGCTTCCTTCAATGCTTTGGCCGGTTGAAACTTCGGCACGCGCATCGAGGGGACCTGCACGGTTGCACCGGTGCGCGGGTTGCGCGCTTGGCGCGCTGCGCGCATCTTGGTTTTGAAGATGCCGAGGCCAGCGACAGAAACCTCGCCGCCTTTCTTGAGCTCGCCCACGATCGAGTCGATCATCGCCTCAACCGCGCGCTCTGCGTCGGCCTTGGTGGTGCCAAGGACGCCGTGCACCTTCTCTGCAATGTCCTGCTTGTTCATACTTGGGGCAATTAGCTACTAAAAACCCTGTGTCGCTAGTATACTCCCCGAAAAAACCCTTGCAAGGCCTGGCTTTTTAGATAAAAATAGCCCCGCCGAAGCGGGGCCCCGAACCCGAATTTATTTTTTAGTCTTTTTAGACTTCCTGATTGGCTGACTGAGCCTTTTCCACGGGTCACCATCGGAGATCTCGCCCGGGTTTGCATAGATCCGTAGTGCCAGCGCTGCCGCGACAATCATTTCCATTTCTCGGTAGTCTCCCGGGCAGTCCTTCAATTCGTCTTCGATCAGGACTTGTGGTTGCCCATGCAAACCACCCATACCCAGAGCAGTTGCTGCGGGCATGTGACGACCGATGGCGATACGCCAACCCTTTATCCGCAGCGTAGCTGGATCGGGGTACCCCGCCATGTATATGTTCCCGAATCTGTCCACAATGCAGGCTGAAGCGTAGCGCATCTTGAGCCCAGCCAAGGGCGGGTTCCACATGCTCAGATTCATGGCACAGTCCGCACCCTTTTGTTGTTTCATTGCCGCCGAGGCCGAATCTTTGACCCTGACCAACATCACGCCAAGATCGTTGTCCTCGGCGACGTTTGATGCGTAGGCAACTTTGAGCTCGAGTTCGCCCACGATGCTGATTTCTGCAGCTTTCTGGACCATTTCCAACAAAAGCGTCTCAGTTTCAACTGGGCCAGGTGGTACTCGAACCGCCATGACCGTCTTTCTTAAAGGTCTCTTTTCCACCCGCCTCTCCTTTGATTGGAATACCGCTCCCACAATAGGCGAGGGCGCTAATTTTCGCAAGCTATCGAGCGAACTCGATCGCGCGGGTCTCGCGGATGGCGATCACCTTAATTTCGCCCGGGTATTTGAGCTCTTGTTCAATTCGCAAGGCGATGTTGCGGGCCAGTTCGCGCGCCTGAAAGTCGTTCGTGACCTCGGGTTTTACAAACACGCGCACCTCGCGGCCTGCGGAAATCGCATAGCTCTTCTCTACGCCCTCAAAACTATTGGCGATCTGCTCAATGTCAGCCAAGCGTTTGATGTATTGCTCAACTGAGTCGCGGCGTGCACCAGGCCGCCCGCCGGAGATGGCGTCGGCCACCTGCACGATGTAGCTCTCGGGGGTTTCGTACGGGTACTCCTCGTGGTGGGCCTGCATCGCTTTGATCACTTCCTCTTGTACGCCAAACTTAGCCAAGATGCGCCGGCCGATCTCCACGTGCGTGCCCTGTACCTCGTGGTCGAGGGCTTTGCCAATGTCGTGCAGAAGTGCGCCAGCACGTGCCACGGCCGGGTTGGCGCCGAGCTCTTCGGCGATCATGCCGGCGATGTGTGCCATCTCAACTGAGTGTTGCAAAACCGACTGACCGTAGCTGGTGCGAAAGTGGAGTCGGCCTAAAATCATCAACAAACGCGGGTCGAGGTTGAGCACGCCCACCTCAAATGCCGCGGCCTCGGCCTTCTCCTTAATTATTTTGTTGACTTCTTGCTTAGCCTTCTCCACCGTCTCCTCAATTTTGGCAGGTTGGATACGGCCGTCGACGATGAGGTTTTCGAGCGCCACGCGCGCCACCGCGCGGCGCAGCGGGTCGTAGCTGGAGAGCACAATCGAGCCGGGAGTGTCGTCGATGATTACCTCAACGCCGGTGGCGCGCTCAAAGGCTTTGATATTGCGACCCTCTTTGCCGATGATTTTGCCTTTCAAGTCGTCGTTGGGGATGGTGATCGCGGTGGCCATCGTGTCGGAGGCGACCGAGTTACCCAAACGGTGGATCGCGGTGGTCAAAATCTCGCGCGCGCGGCGCTCGAGGCGCTCGAGGCCGTCGCGCTCGAGCTTGGCGGTCCGCATCATTAAATCGTCTCCCGACTCGCGCTCAAGCTCGGCGAGCAGTTGCTCTTTGGCCTGCTCGCGGCTTAGGCCCGCCACCTTGGCGAGCTCTCCCGTGCGCTCCTCGATGAGCGCTTCAGCGCGCTCTTTAATCGTGCGCACCTCCTCGATCTTCGTCTTGACCTCGGCGACCTCTTTGTCGAGCTCGGTCTGTTTTTTGTCGAGTGCTTCCTCGCGCTTAAAGATGCGCTCCTCCTGCTTGGCGATCTTGTCCTCCTTTTCGGCGAGCACAGTGGCAGCCTCAGTGGCTGTTGCTTTAGCTTTTACATCGGCCTCTTCGGTAATGCGCTTAGCATCCTCGCGTGCGTTGAGGAGAATTTTTTGGACCTCTATTTCGAGCGAGTTTCTACGCGCACGCAGGACCAAGAGCCGGAGCCAAAAGCCTACCGCTATGCCCGCAGCGGCCGCTGCCGCTAAGAGCAGAAATACTATAGTAAGTGACATAAAGGGATTGCATACAAAGTTGATATATGAAACGAACATCCCCAGAGTATCACCTCTGCGGTTGCTCCGCTAGCCCCGAGTTTTTGAACTTATTTTGCCTTGGCCGGAGCTGGCTGCTCTTCAAGAATCGCATCAATGAGGCCGTATTTTTTGGTCTCCTCGGCGGTCATAAAGAAGTCGCGGTCGACATCTTTTTCGATCTTTTCCAATGGCTGGCCCGAGGCCTTGGCCAAAATTTTGTTGAGCCTATCGCGTGTGGCTAGGATGTGTCTTGCGGTAATCTCAATGTCCGAGGCCTGGCCCTGAGCGCCGCCCCACGGCTGATGGATCATCACCTCGGCGTTGGGGAGCGCAAAGCGCTTACCCTTTTTGCCCGAAGCGAGGATGACCGAAGCCATCGAGGCTGCCATACCTACACAGAGCGTCGCCACGTCGGGCTTGATGTAGTTCATCGTGTCGAGGATCGCCAAACCGGCTGTGACCGAACCGCCGGGGGAGTTGATGTAGAGTTGGATATCCTTTTTAGGGTCTTCAGAAGCAAGAAAGAGGAGCTGGGCAACCGCCAGGTTTGCAGTATGGTCCTCGATCGGTCCAGAAAGGAAGACGATGCGTTCTTTTAACAGGCGCGAGTATATGTCGTAGGCACGCTCACCGTAGGGTGACTTTTCTATCACCATGGGGACGAGTTGGGCCGAAGGTCCTGAGTTTTTCGAAGGATTTGGCATGGGGACAGTATAGTCTTGACCGCTCTCTATATCAAGCGCACAATAGCACCACAGGGTTTTTCTCGGCCGTACTGTGTTCGCAGACGGCGGCTCATCAGAGGGAGGTTCCCGTGAATACTCTCAATATAGTTGCCGGTCTCAAGCCGGTTGAATTTATGGGCGTGGCGGTCTTTACCGTGCTCGGTGTGGCGCTCCTTGTGTCGGGCGTGGTACAGGTTGTCCGCAGCTTGTGGCCGTGCCGGCGCTACCGACGCTAGAGAAAGTTCTTCGTTCGGTTCTGAAAAGGCCCCGCTCCGGCGGGGCCTTTTTCTTGTCGTAACACCTAGGTTTAACCTAGGTGAATTTAATGCTGGTGGTCGTGGTTCGAGCGCGCGAGAGGTTCCTTGTTGCCTTCGAGCAGCCGAAGCGTCAGCTCGTTTTTGAGCACCGTCTCGACGTGGATTTTAAGCAACTCAGGGTTGGCGTCGGGGAAGTGTTGCAGCGCATGGCTCATCTCATGCTCCACCACTGCAGCCTCAGGTTCGAGCTTTTCTTCAGTGGCAATTTTATTGAGTACTAGCTGTAGCTTGGCGCGCTTTGTGGCTTGATCCTTAAACTCGTTGCGTATACCCTCTTCGGTCTTGCCCGAGTGTTTCAAATAGTCCTCAAATTTGAGCCCCATGCCTGCCTGCGCAGGCAGGCGCGCAATATCCTCGCGCATTTGCGCCATAATCTTCTCCAGCTCGCTCTCAACAAAAAGGCGCGGCACCGCAACTTTGGTGTCTTGCAAAAGCGCCTCGATTATTTTGCCACGGCGAGCGTCGCGTGCTTTATGGGCCTTCTCCTCACCGATGCCTTTTTTAATCTGCTCACGCAGCTGCTCAAGGCTTTCAAACGCACCGATGCTTTTGGCAAATTCATCAGTAAGCTCAGGCAATGGTTGGTCTTTTTGTTGGCGGCTCTTTTGCAAACTCTCAAGGGTTTGCGCTACTTCTTCGTCGGTTGCGGCAAGCGCCGGCTCGAGCGGGATTTTTGTGCTCAACTCTTTATAGTTTTTCGGCAGCGTAATCTCAGGGTACACAGTGGCGCGGATGGTTAGCCCCACCGGGTTGCCCGCAGCGAGCTTGGTAATGCGGATCTCGGGGCGACCAACCGCATCAATAGCTTTGGCCTCGATGAGCGCGGGGTAGAAGTCCTTTACAAAAAGCTCCACTGCCTCTTCGAGCACCGATTGCTCGCCGACTTTTTTGAGTGCCATCTCAGGAGGCACTTTCCCGGGCCTAAAGCCGGGCAACTCGAGGTGCTCGACTATGTGGCCAAGTGCCTTTTCGCGATAGCGGGCTATAAGATCATACGAGACCTCCCCGGAGAGTTCGACCTCTGACTCGGGGAGGTTTTTGACACTAAATTGGGCGGTTGTAGTTTCGAACACGGAGTGATACTACAGCGAGTTGTTCAAATTTTCAACGTCGGCTGAAGCGTCGGCGCTCCCGGTGGCATTGAGATCGTTTTGGATAGACTGGTCGCTGGTCGGGTTCTGTGCCTCGGTGTTAGCGGCCGGCGTCTGGGCCATCTCTCGTTCGGTGTAGAAGAAGTATGCGCCACCGAGCGCCAGTAGCGCGACGATGACCAGTATGCCGATAATCGCGCCCCAATTGCTGCCCGACTTGGGCGCCATGGGTTGCGTAGGAGCGGGCTCGCTGGCGGGCGCAACCGGAGCAGGAGCGGGTTGCATCGGCGGTTGGTTTGGACTCTGTCCTGAGCTTGTCGAAGGATTTTGTGGAGGCATAAAGAGAGTAGATTAGGTGGCTAGGGGTTAGTTTGAGCACTCGTGCTCGCTTGCGCTTGTGCTTGGGTTTGGCGCACTGTCCGCACCGCATCGAACGTCTTTTGGAGGTCCTCTTTTGCCGTTTTGATCGCCGTTTGTGCACTGTTGATCGCGGTGCGGATCGTCTCCATTTGACCCTTGGGGTTAGAGCTCGAGAGTGCTGCAGAAAGTGCCGTGCCCACGGCGCTCACCGCCGTTTGAGCCGCAGTAATGTCGGTGCGCGCTTGGGCAAGGAGCGCTACGGCGCTCGAGGTGTCGGCTCCTGTTTGCTCGAGCTCGTTGATGCGGCTGTCGAGCTTGTCGGCTATTTTGGAGAGGTCGTCGACATGTCTCGAGAGCATGTCAGTAATATTGCCAACGCTCGTCTGCACCGCCTGGCCAAACTTTTGTGCAGCTTTTTGCCTCGCCGCATCGATTTTTTCCTCGACCTCTTGGCGTTTGTCCTCGATTTTTTGCCGGAGCTCCATGCGCCACTCAATGGTGGAGCTGCCCATCATGCCGGGATAGCCTCCCTCACGCGGCGGTGTGCTCGAACCAAAGAGCCGCGGATGGTCCTCAATAAAATTTTTAGTGGTCGAAGCGATGTGGCGAAGATTCTCCGGCGAGGGGAAGAACCCTGGGCCAGGGCCACCGGGGCCTTCTTGAGCGAACGCAAACGCAGGAGCTGCTAATAAAATACTACTAATAATCGCGACCAAAAGTTGGGCTCGTGTCATGCCCCGATTGTACCCCTACTTTGCAGACTTCTGCTTGTAGAGTTCAAACGACTTGTTGATAGCAGCAACGGCCTCGGCTTTGCCATTAATACCGCGGATTTCAACTGGAGCGGGCTTACCTTTAAGTGCTTTGTAGGTCTCAAAAAAATGTCGGTACTCCTTAAGCGCGTGCTGGTTGAGGTCGGCGAGGTCCTGGACGTCCTCCCAGCGCTTGTCCTCGGCGGGAACGGCAATAATTTTTGCATCACCTTCGCCGCTGTCGATCATGTCCATGACCGCTACGGGGCGTACGGTGAGCAAAATACCTGGGTGGAGTGGAAAGGTCGAGAGCACAATCACATCAAGCGGGTCGCCGTCCTCCCACAGTGTTTGCGGCACAAAGCCGTAGTCAAACGGGTAGGCTGCGTCAGAGTAGTTGACCCGGTCGAGCTTGATAAGCCCCGTCTCTTTATCTACCTCGTATTTGTTGTGCGAACCTTTAGGGATCTCGATGATGACGTTGAGCTCCTCAGGCGTGCCGGGAGCGATGTCATGCCACAAATTCATATAGATGTAGTTTAGCTCAACTAATTGCTACTCAGCTGAAATCGGCGGGGGAGCGACGGGCGCCGGAGCGTCTTTGCCCTGCACGTTGCTCGTGACCTGCGTCTCGCCTTCTTCGGTCGCCTCGGCGACCCTTTGTCCCCCGAGCGACTGGATGTCGATGCGCCAGCCGGTGAGCTTCGCTGCCAGGCGCACGTTTTGCCCGCCGCGGCCGATCGCGAGGCTTTGTTGGTCCTCGGCAACTTTCACGGTCGCTTTGTGCTCGTCTTCGTCGAGCGAGACTTCAAGGATGCGTGCAGGCGAGAGTGCCTCTTCGATAAAACTCTTGGGGTTGTCGTTCCACTCGATAATGTCTATTTTTTCTCCACCAAGCTCAGAGGTCACCGTCGAAACACGCACGCCGCGCTGGCCGACAAGCGAGCCTACCGGGTCGACGTGCGGGTCGCTCGAGGCGACCGCCACTTTAGAGCGACTGCCCGCTTCGCGCGCGATCGCTTTAAAGGTGACCACGCCGTTTTGGACCTCGGGCACCTCCATCGCGAAGAGCTTGGCCAAAAACTCGCCCTTGCCGCGTGAGAGACGCAGATAAATACCACGCGGCGACTCCTCTACCTGGTAGAGGAGCGCGCGAATCCGCTCACCTTGGCGGTAGCGCTCGCCGGGGATCTGCTCATCGTAGGGCAAGATCCCCGTCGCGCGGCCAAGATCAACATAGAGGTTGCCGCGCTCCATGCGCTGCACGGTGCCGGAGATAATTTCGCCCTGGCGCGCGCCGTACTCGGCCACGACCGAAACCTTCTCCGCCTCGCGGATCTTTTGGATGATCACCTGCTTGGCGGTCTGTGCTGCGATGCGGCCGTAGTCCTCGTGGGGTTCGAGTGGGAAGACGAGTTCGTCGCCCACTTTGGCATCGCGCTTAATAAACTTGGCGTCGGCAAGGAGCATGTGCTGCTCGGGGTTGTAGCGCGGCAGCTCAACAACAGGGTTCCCCGCAGCATCTACCTTTTGCTCGACGCTGCTCTCGTCGATAAAGCTGCCCTCTTCGCCCTCTTCGACAAAACGCACCGTCGACTCATCGACGACCATTTTAATTTGCTCAAAAGCGGTCGTGCCCGTGTCCATGTTGATGCGCGCGCGGATCACTTGGCCTTTTTTTGCGTATTCTTTTTTATAGGCGGTGGCGAGCGCAGCCTCGATCGCCTCGACCACCTTGGCACGGGGGATACCCTTTTCCTCTTCGAGTTCACCGAGGACCGAGTTCATTACTTTGAGGTCAAACATGTTTGTTAAAATTATTTTTTAGCTAAGGTTTGGAGAACCCCTCGACGACCTCGGGGTCGTAGAAAATATACTCCCTCTGGTCGTTATTTTCTAACGAAAAAACCGCCCACGCGGGGCAGTACCAGATGTCCTCAATATAGCGCTACGTGTTAAACTAGTCAAATGTTAAAAGAGCTCCAAGATATTGGACTTTCGGAGAAAGAAGCGCGGGTCTATTTGGCTGCGCTCGAGCTCGGCAAAACTACGGCCGAAAAGTTGGCAACAGCAGCCAAGGTCAACCGCTCAACCACCTACGTACAAATAGAGGCGCTGATGAAAATGGGCCTCATGAGCACCTACGAAGAGGGCAAAAAGACCTACTTTGCCCCCGAGTCGCCCACCTACTTAAAAAAGATCCTCGAGGCCAAGCGCCAGGAGATCGGTGCTAAAGAAAAAGACTTGAGCGCACTTCTCCCTGAGCTCACGCATTTGTTTGAGGGAGCCGGCGAGCGTCCCGTCGTGCGGTTTTATAGCGGGAAAGAAGGTATTGTAACGATGCGTGAGCAGATACTCGACACCGCGAAGGACAAAAACATTTTGGTGATGTATTCCTACGATGCCATGGCTGCTGTTTTTGATGAGAAAGAGCGCGAAGCGTACTCAGATCGTCGCAAGGCAAAAGGCATTGCTGCGCGGATTATTTATAACAGCGCCTCGGGTCCTTTCTGTGGGCGTTTTGGACGTACCGATCGACGCCATGTAAGTGAGCAGGTGCTTAAGGTTACCAATGACATCGCTATTTATGACGACAAGGTCGCCATTGCCAACCTTCGGGGAACTTTGTTTGGGGTTTTAATAGAAAATAAACAAATTGCAGACAGTATGCGCTCGATGTTTGAGTTTATGTGGGGCTGCATTAAACCTGAGGCAGAAAAATAAAAACCGTGGCACCCGCATATCGCTGGGCACCACGGCTCTCGCAGTCTGGGCTACTGGCCGCTAGGGCCTTGGCCGCAGGTTGCGGGCGATTACTTCAGCCACCCGCCGCCGGGGCCCTCCGCGGTGTTGCCGTGCTGCGTCAGCGCGCCGGCGACCATCGGGGTATAAGCGAGAGACGGGTGAACGTGTTTCATCATGATCTTAGGCCTCCTTTGAGCCCAAGGTTTGCCGCCAAGACATCTCAGCGGACAATTCAACTGTAGCTTAAGTCAGCAATAGTTGTCAAAGAACATATGTTGAAAACTCCAGTTTGTTACTCTGAACTGGCTTTTTTATATGTCAAATATGGCCTTAAATAAAAGCTTTTTATACTTATCCACAAAGTGAGTGTCAAAACCTGTTGACACTATTTTGGCCAGGCATATAGTTACAGTGTTAGCAGTAAATAACAAACGGTATGACTACTAAAAACACCAGCCAAGGGCCGCCGTAGGAGCAATTTTTTTTGGTAACCATTATCAGCACTTTTACAGCAGCGAGCATGCAGAACAAAGAAAACAGGTCGCCGCCTGCCTGCGCAGGCAGGCCGAATGCTAGAGCAGAGGACTCGGCAGGTGCAGCAGGGTCGAAGACTAGGTCAGGTGTAGCCTTCTGCCCCGCCCCAAGCGCATAGGACCACGACGCCCACTCTCGGAACTTTTTACTACTAGCCGATACAGAGTGCAGCGCTTGGGGCGGGGACAAGGACACATCTCAACAAGCGAGCTCATACGAGCTCGCTTTTGGATTTATAATGAATACAAATGGAGCATACACCTGCTTGGTTGGGTAGAGAGTTGTTGGGCGACGACGAGCAGCGCCACGCGTTTGCACACGCAAACGGCGTCCCGTTTGTAGTTCTCGAGCCCGCAGATATTGCAAAAGAGGCGATGCTCGTTATCCCCGAGCCCATGGCGCGCGAGCACAACGCTGTAGGCTTTGCACTGCAAGGTCACACGCTCGAGGTGGCGCTCCTCAATTTGGCCGACCTGGAGCACTTTGGGTTTTTAGAAAGTCGCTATCGCCTTGTGCCGCGGCTGACCACGAGGGGCTCGATGGTCAAGGCGCTGCTGCATTATCAAAAACATTTGCGCGAAGCGTATGGTGCACAACTCGAAGCTGCAAACTCACCCGATTTGCTCGACGTGCTCTTGCGCCATGCCTTTATGAGCGGTGCGAGCGACATCCATCTGGAATTAGGGAGCAGTCTGGTGGTGCGCTATAGGATCCGGGGTATTCTGCGGAGCGCCTTTGCATTGCCGCCTGGGGCGGGGAGTAACTTGTTTGGGCAGTTGCGAGCACTTGCGGGTATCTCAGCGGGGGCGCTACCCAAAGAGAGCAGATTGAAAGTCGATTTGGGGAATGGCGAAGACGCGCGCGTGAGTGTGCAGTCTCTTTCTACAGTTGGGGGAGAAAAGATGGTGCTCCACATAATCCGCGAGCGCGAGAGAGCGGGTTGGACACTCAGCAGTTTAGGCTTGCACGGCGAAGCGCTCGAGCGCGTGCATCACTTTTTAAATCGTCGGCGCGGACTTTTGTTGGTAGAGGGCACAGGCCCCTCGAGTAACCTCGGGGCAGGCAAGACAACACTCCTCTACACGCTACTCGACTTGCTCAACACGCCAGAGTTGGCACTCGCCTCGGTAGAGGAGCGCGTATCGCAAACATTGCCGCGTGTGGCCCAAGTTGAAGTGGGTGGAGCCTTGAGCCCCGCGGCGTTGCTCCGCGGGGTGCTCAAGAGCGACCCGGATGTGGTGATGCTCGACCCACTGCAAGGGAGCGAAATGAGCGCGCTTGCGCGCTTTGCTGTAGCGCGCGGGATTTTGGTACTTGCTGCAAACGAGGGTGGCGCAGAGATCGAAGCGCCCGAGCTGCGTGTGCACTCGGCAGTACTAAAAAAATTGTGCAGTAAAAAGTTTTTGGACAAGCGCAAACTCACGCGCCAAGAGAGCGATGCGCTCGAGACCGCCGGAGCAAACTTTGCTCATGTGTTAAGCGCACTTAAAGAAGAGGGGGTCGTCGCCAAAGACACGCCATGGAAAGAGGTGCAGTTTGCTCGCGCAGCAGCCTGCAGCGAGTGCACGGGGGGCTACGAAGGCATGCTGGGGGTGCAAGAGGTGCAAGAAAAAGGCCTCGCCCGTAGGACGGACACGACCGAGGGGGAGATAGTGAGCCTCAATTTGATAGAAGACGCTCTGTTTAAGGCAGCCCAAGGGCTGACCACAATAGAGGAGGTGCTCAGTTTGGCAAAATAGCCTTATTTTGGGCTACATTTTTGATAATACAAGACCTAAGTACTTGACAAAAGTCAAGGATGGGTGTACCATGTAAGACAGTCAAGATCAACGATATATTTTAAGTTTTTGGACGCGCCGTTAGAGGAGGCAGCGTCCGCCGAAGTTTAGCGCAGGCCCCAGGCCAGCGCGAAGGCGGACCAGCTTAGCCCCCCGAGCTTGGTCCGCCTTTTAATTTTTGTTGGTCAAACTCTTTGACAAAAGCATAGCGACGTTTATTAGGAATCAGCCCGACACAAGGTCGGGGTCCCGACCAGAGTCGGGAATGTTGTTCCTCGTCGCCGGTCTAACTCATTTAGTTGGATTGGTACGAGGGGCCGCAATTCATCATGAATTACGGAGAGTCCCCGAGATTCCAAAAGGAGAATCGTCATGAATCAGAAGTCGCGTCTCTGGCGCCGCATGCTCGTCGCTTTTTTGACCGCCATCGCCTTGCTTATTGCGGCGGGGGTGATCATCGAGCATGCCGCACATTCGGCCGAAATGCCGAAGTCTGATAAGCGCGGCCTCGCTCAGCCGACTGCTGAGCAACAGACCGCGCGTACCAAGCCCTCGATGCGTTCAATTGGTTGGGACCCCAACCAATCGACCGCCCGCATCGGCTGGTAAAGCTTTTCGTTCCTCCCGTGGAATACTGGGGCCGACTTCGGCCCCTCCTTTCAAGCATTTGACTTGCTCGAATGTTTGAAAGGGTTGCAAGACCCTTAAGCAAAGAGATGGTGCCTCGTGCAGAGACACGCTGGTTTAGTTTGGCAGTCCAACTTCAGTCGGACAAACCATCTCCGCTTACCTACTCCTCGTCCAGAGAGACGCTGTGAGAGCTACGGGCTCTCGCCTTTGGAATACAGCGCAAACATCCGTTTGCACTGAACCCATAGAGGCCGCTGCGGCGGCAGGAGAAAGAAATGTTTTACGGCAACACACACTTCAATCCACTGGGGCTGGTAATTCTTAAGCGTTTCGGGTTGCGACCCAAGCGGGTGCTACCCGCAAGAGTCGTGGATGAGCGCGGGACTTTCCACCTCTGTGTAGTAGAGGTACAAGGTGGGCGATATCTCGCGGTATCATCCACCGACCGCGATGCTGTCCATGTGTTTTTGGGCGACATCCTGTGGGGTGAGAGTGGTGAAGCCACTTTTATCCCAAAGGAGGATCGGTGGCTCGAAGCAGCTGCTTGATTCTTTTGCAGGTCCGAATCCTGCCGCCCGCTCGAGCGATATCGAGCACCCTTTCAAGCACTTCGACCGTGGAGTCTTTGAAAGGGTGGGGAATTTTTTGATGTGCGATATCCTTGGGCGCGCTTAGCGTAGCCGGAGGCCACATGCTTAGAATCTCCCCACCCACATGACTGCAACCTAAAGGAGGATAGTCATGGATGCAGTTAAGATTCCGAAGGCGCCGGCAGCGATTCGCCTGCTGCTCGGTGTTGGCGGGGGAGTGATGGCCTACGGCGGCTATGCCATCGAAAGCGATATCTATCTCGCAGTCGTGAAGGGGGCTTTCTATCTGCCCCTGAAGGACATCATCTTCGGCGGCCTGATGGGTCTGGGCCTTCTAGCCGCCGCGGGCTACGCGCTTTACCTCGCGATTCGAGGCCGCAAGTAGCCAATTCTTTTTTGGTCGCACGACCTACTCGTGCATGGCCGGACTCGTTCCGGCCATCGTTCAAGCATTTGATTCGCTTGCCTTAAGCGCAGTCGAATGGAGTGTTTGAACGGTCGGATACAAAGCCGCTGAAGGGCTGCGAATGCCTCTAACATTCGTAGCCCCTTGGCGGCTTTTTGTTTACCCCACAAAGCCTTGGCAAAGTAGGGCGGGGAAGTGCTATAGTTTTGAGGATGAAAAAGCCGCTCGTGATTGCGAACTGGAAGATGTATATCGAGTCGCCCGAGGAGGCCAAAGCGTTTGTAAGCGGGCTCAAGCGTCTCACCCGTAGGCCTACGACCGAGGGCAAACTTTCTAAAACAACTGGAGTCGAGGTATGGGTGGCGCCGCCTGACCCCTTTATCCCCGAGCTCGTCAAAGCAACCAAGGGCACGAAGATTAAAATCGGCGCACAAACCGCTTCCCCATACGAGGGCGGGCACACCGGTGAGGTCTCGGCCGCTATGCTCAAGAGCGTGGGGGCGCAGTTCTGCATAGTGGGGCACTCTGAGCGCCGGGCGATGGGGGAGAGTAATAGTATGGTGCACGACGCGCTCGTACACGCCGGGCAAGCTGCTCTCGCGCCAGTTTTGTGCGTCGGCGAGCTTGAGCGCAAAGAAGATGGCTCACACTTTGCTTTTATTGAGGAGCAGCTGCGCAGCGCGCTTAAAGGAGCCCAAAGTATGGCGAACAAACTTGTTGTGGCCTACGAGCCAGTTTGGGCCATAGGCAAAACCGCTGCCCAAGCAATGCCCGCTCAAGAGCTCGAGGAAACCGCAATTTTTATCCGCAAAACACTCGCCGAGATTTTGGGCCGCAGCGCGGCACTCAGAGTCGCCATACTCTACGGTGGCTCGGTCGAAGGGGAGAACGCTGCGCGGCTTTTGCACGAGGGCGGGGTCAACGGATTTTTGGTGGGGCACGCGAGCGCAAAGCTCAAAAGTTTTAACGAAATTTTGGATGCGGTCCTTCGATAGTACTTGGGATGAGTAGAAACTCATATGCCAGAACTTAAGAGTATTAAAGACGCCGAGGTGAGCGGCAAACGCGTTTTGGTGCGCGCGGACATTAATGTGCCACTCCACGAGGGTAAGGTCGCTGACGATATGCGCATCCGCGCGATCCTCCCCACACTCGAGCTCTTGCAGCAAAGGGGTGCGGCAAGCATCACGATTCTTGCACACCTTGGCCGCCCGATGGGTGTGGTAGTAGAGACGCTCAAGCTCGCGCCCGTAGAGGCGCGCCTACGCGAGCTTACGGAAGTGCCGTTTGTGATGCACGAAAATTTGCGTTTTGACCCGCGGGAGGAGGCGGGCGACGAGAGTTTTGCCAAAGAGCTCGCACTGCTTGGCGACCTCTATGTCAACGAGGCTTTCGCCGACAGTCACCGCACACACGCCTCGGTGGTGACGCTGCCCAAGCTCCTCCCGAGTTATGCCGGCTTGCGGTTTGCTGTGGAGCTAGAGCATTTGCAGCGCGCACTGACGCCGCCCCCAGGAGCAGTCGCGCTCATTGGGGGGATCAAATTTGAGACCAAAGAGCCGCTGATTAAAAAACTTCTTTCGCTTTACAGTGAGGTGCTCCTGGGCGGTGCGCTCGGCGACGATATTATCAAAGCCCGGGGCTTGCCGTTTGGGGAGTCGCTTGTTTCTGATGTGCCGGTGCCGGTTGAGCTTGCTACCGATGAGCGGTTGGTGGTGGCTACCGACGCCGTGGTGCTCGAAGAGGACGCCAACGCCGAGCGCACCAGCTCGATCGTCGACATCCGCAAAAACGAGCGCGTCGTCGACATTGGCCCGCAGACTGCTGCCCTGTGGGCCAAAAAAGTTGCCCAAGCCCCGTTTGTGCTCTGGAATGGCCCAATGGGGATCTATGAGCAGGGCTACTGCGACGGGACCGATGCGCTCGCCCGCGCGCTCGCGGCCTCGCACACGAGGGCAGTAGTAGGCGGCGGCGACACCGCTGCCGCACTTGCGCGACAAACCTTTGACCCTGCCAACGTGTTTGTTTCTACCGGCGGGGGGGCGATGCTACAGTTTTTAAGCGACGGCACGCTCCCAGGGCTAGAGGCACTACGGCGCTAGCGCCGCGCGGATTTTTTCGGCAATCGCTTCGGCCTCGCCTGCTTGGTAAGCCTTTTGCGGCCAGTGGCGGTAGCCATCTTCGGCAAAACGCGGGATCACGTGCAGGTGTGGATGAAACACTACTTGCCCCGCAGCGCTTTCGTTGTTCATAGCGAGGTTAATGCCGTCGGCGTTGACCGCTTTTTTGACCGCAATAGCGACTTTTTGCGCACTGCGCATTACGGCCGCGAGCGCGTGGTCATCCATGTCGTAGAGATTTTCAGAATGCTTTTTGGGGATCACGAGCGAGTGGCCCGGATTGTTGGGGCGGATGTCCAAAAAGGCGATCGTGTCTTGGTCCTCGTACACCTTGTTTGAAGGCACCTCGCCGCGGACAATTTTACAAAAAATACAGTCCCCCATACTGTACACTATACCAAATGCGACGGTATCGAGTGCGTGAGCGGTTGCACGAAAATTTGCTTGACCACCTCCTCCTCGCTCGGGGGGTCGCGCCCGAGCAACAGGAAGCTTTCCTTAACCCCGACTATGAGCGCGACTCGGCTGACCCGTTTTTACTTCCCGACATGGAGGCTGCTGTAGAGCGCCTACTTGCAGCAAAAAAGAATGGTGAGAAAGTCTGCGTCTGGAGCGACTACGACGCCGACGGCACCACCGGCGGGGTAATGCTGGTCGAGTTTTTGCGCGCATGGGGCTTAGAAGCGGTGCACTACATTCCTCACCGCCACAAAGAAGGGTACGGACTTAATGTCGAGGGGCTACAGCGGCTGCACGAACAAAACGCGCGGGTGGTGATCACGGTCGATTTGGGTACCACCGAGCATGAGAGTATCGTGTGGGCCAACGCACACAACGTCGACGTGATCGTGACCGATCATCACGAGGTGGGAGAGAGTCTTCCACCTGCGCTTGCGGTGATCAATCCTAAACGCGTCGACTCGCGCTATGGCTTTAGTGGTTTGTGCGGCGCGGGGGTCGCGTGGAAGTTAGTGCAGGCGGTCCTGTCTAAGGATCGTCCCGAAGGGTATACCGAGGGACGGGAAAAATGGCTGCTCGATTTGGTCGGCATAGCGACGCTCAGCGACATGGTGCCTTTGGTAGGAGAGAACCGTATGCTCGCGCGCAGCGGTCTGTTGGTGCTCAGGCATGGTCGGCGCCCAGGACTTGCGGCACTCCTCAAACTCTTGCGCATCGCGCGTGAGAGTCTCACCGAAGATGACATCACGTTTATGATCTCGCCCAGAATCAACGCGGCCTCGCGCATGGACAGCCCACAGCTCGCAGCCGACATGCTCGTAGCCAGCGACGAGGCTGTGGGCACCACCCTCGCCCTCGCACTCAACCAAATTAACGACGAGCGCAAGAGTTTAGTTGCACAAATTACCAAAGAAGTGCATAAGCGCTTGAGCATGGGGGAGTTTGATGATGCACCAGTGATCGTGCTGGGTAACCCGAAGTGGCGCCCGGGTGTGCTCGGGCTCGTCGCCAACAAAGTAATGGAGGAATACGGCAAGCCCGTGTTTTTGTGGGGTCGAGAGGGGGGCGAGGTATTGCGCGGTTCTTGTCGGAGCAATGGGGTGAGCGTGGTTGAGTTGATGGCACTCGCGGGTGATTGTCTAGGACACTTTGGCGGCCACGCGGCTTCAGGCGGGTTTTTGGTGGCCGATGGGCGCGCACATGAGCTCCCGGTTCGCCTCGCTACTGCGCACAATCAGCTTTCGCAAAACGCCCCGCTTACTCAAGAGGTGTTGCTCGATCGCGAGCTCTCGCTTGCTGAGTTGAACGCCGCCGAGCGCGAGTTGCGCAAGCTCTCGCCGTTTGGCGTGGGCAACGAGAAGCCGCTCTTTATGTTCCCCAACACTTCGATTGTGGGTGCGCGGGTGTTTGGTAAGCAGCAGAACCATCTTGAGCTCTCGCTCGAGCACCAAAGTACTCGAAGTTCGGCGATCGCATTTTTCTCCACACCAGAGTCGTTTACCAAGCGCGCAACGGTGGGTGAGCATGCCGATGTGGTGGGACATGTCGAACTCGACTGGCAAGGTCGCCCGCGAGTGCGCGTCGTTGATATACTGTAGTGATATGCAGCACGTGACGATTTTTACCGACGGCGGCGCACGGGGCAATCCCGGCCCCGCGGGTATCGGGGTGGTGATTCAAGACGAGCTGGGTAAAATGCTTAAAGAGTTTGGTGAGTACATTGGCGAGAGCACCAACAACGTTGCCGAGTACCAAGCACTTATTCGCGGTTTGGAAGAGCTTTTGAAATTGTTTGGGCCTAAACTGCGCGAGATGGGCGTTGAAGTGCGGATGGACTCGGAGTTAGTAGTGCGGCAGATGAGCGGAGTATACAAGGTCAAAGAGCCCACGCTCAAAACCCTGTTCGAGCGCGCGGCCACGTTGCGTTTAGAGCACATCCCCAATCTCATCTTTACCCACGTGCGACGGGAGAAAAACAAACGCGCAGACGAGCTGGTCAATCAGGCTATTGATACGCACTTTGCAAAAGCATAGCCGCTACTTTTTGTTGCTACTGTTGGGTGCTTTGCTTGGCGCCCGAGTCTGGTTCGTTTTTGCTAGCCATGCGCAGCCGTTTGCGCAGGACTTTGAGCGCACTGCAGTTGTGGTGGGTATGGTCAGTGATGACCCCGATGTGCGACAAAACGGTGTGCGTGTGCCGCTTGGGGTGCATACACTCAACGGCAAACCGCACGAAGGCGTTTTGCTCACCATTTTGCCCCCCGAAACTCGCGTCGCGTATGGAGAGAGGCTCGAAGTGCGCGGGTTGGTGCAAGAGGCACAGAGTTTTGAAACCAACACCGGCCGCACGTTCGACTATGTGATGTATCTGCGCGTGCGCGGGGTAGACGCGGTGATGCAACGCGCGACACTGCGAAACCAAACGCCCGCGAGCTTTTTGATCCAAGGCACACTTTTTACAATTAAACATTTTTTCGAAAGCTCGCTTGAGCAAATCATACCTAAGCCAGAGGTCGATTTGCTCGAGGGGATGCTTTTGGGCGAACGTGGCGGCTTTAGCCAAGAGTTGCTGCAATTGTTTGTGGTCGTCGGACTCATCCACGTGGTGGTGCTTTCAGGCTCAAACATCTCGATTGTATCCGAAGGCATCTTTCGCCTCTTTGGGATCCTCCCGGTGCGCAAAGGAGTGGTGTATCTGTTAGGCGGCATCACCATCGTTTTGTTTGCGCTCATGGTTGGCGGGGGAGCGGCGACGGTGCGCGCGGTCATTATGGGCGCGATCGCGATTTTGGCGCGCTACTTGCACCGCTCGCAAGACGCGCTGCGCGCGCTCTTGCTCGCGGCTGCGGCCATGGTCGCGTGGAATCCGCTCAATGTTTTCGACAATGGGTTTGTGCTCTCGTGCTTGGCAACGCTCGGGCTCATTACAATTGCGCCTACCATTGAGCGCATGCTGTACTGGATACCGAATCTAAAACATTTTGACTTGCGCTCAATTGTGGCAACAACGCTCGCGGTTGAGCTGTTTATCCTCCCGGCGCTGCTCTACATCTCGGGTGTGCTCTCGTTTGTGTCGGTCCCTGCCAACGCGCTCATTTTGCCGCTCGTGCCACCCGTTATGTTTTTGGGTTTTGTGGCAGGAGTACTTGGGCTCCTTTCACCTGCGCTCGCGTATGTACCCGCGCTTTGCGCGACGCTGTTGCTGAAGTTAGTGCTCTGGCTTGTTGGTCTCTCTGCCGCGGTGCCCTTTGCGGCAACGGTCATAGCGCCCTTCCCTTGGTGGGTGGCGGGGCTGTGCTACATCCCGCTTTTGTTTTTGTCGTGGCACTTATATAGTAGAGCTGGAAATGTAGTCACGCAGCCAGCAGGGGGAGGGAACCTTGGCAGCAGCAATCACACTGCATAATCCGGCGCTCCTCTTGAGAGTGATGTGGGGGAGAGTCTGGTGGTTTGTAGGAGTGCACGTGCTCGGTATGGTGGCTGCGCCGCTGTATCTCATGTTCGTGCATTTGAGCGCCGCAACACCTTGGATGGCGGCAGCGCTGTTTTTGCTCTGCCATCTTTCGATCACCGTTGAGGTGCACCGCCGAGCGTGCCACAAAGCGTACGAAGCAAGCGCCCCGTGGCGTTGGTTTTGGATAATCCTTTTCTTGGGGACGCTCCAGAACAGTGCAATATGGTGGGCGACCATGCACCGG
>CAYQPO010000004.1:34011-88443 GCA_964420015.1 uncultured Candidatus Saccharibacteria bacterium | reverse complement strand
TCGTTCGCCTTGCTCTACTCGAGCTGAACACCTGTGTCGGTTTGCGGTACGGTCGTCACACAAATATGCTTAGAAGTTTTTCTAGGGAATCTCTTCGCGACAGTCCCTCATGCCGAAGCATGAAGTCCCCCACTTTCTCGCTAGTTACATTAAAGTAGATATCCGGATTTGCCTGGATACCCTAGCTTCGAAAGCAGACGCCAATCCAATAAGACGCTGCCACTTATCTCCTCCGTCGCTCCAATCGCTCTGTGCGCGGTGCAGGAATATTAACCTGCTGTCCATCACCTTCGACTTTCGTCATCGGCTTAGGCCCGACTAACCCTACTCTGATCACCGTTGAGTAGGAAACCTTGTTCTTTCGGCGTGCGGGGCTCTCACCCGCATTGCGGTTACTTGTGCTTGCATTCTCACTTCGCAACGCTCCAGCATGGCTCACGCCTTTGCCTTCATCGCAGATGCGAACGCTCTCTTACCACGTGTCACGGCCGAAGCCACAACACATCCTCAGTTTCGGTACTACGTTTAAACCCCGATTATCTTTGGCGCAGAATCTCTCGATGAGTGAGCTGTTACGCTTTCTTTCAAGGATGGCTGCTTCTAAGCCAACCTCCTCATTGTCTGTGAAATTCCACCTCCTTGTGATGTACTTAACGTAGATTTTGGGACCTTAACTTGAGATCTAGGACTCTTCTCCTTTTGTACGGTGGAGCTTAGCCCCCACGTACTAACTGCCGTGCAACTGCAATGGTATTCGGAGTTTGATAGGATTCACGAGATTGCTCCCTGTTGAATCCTTCCAGTGCTCTACCCCCACTGCACAATACACACGACGCCAGCCCAAAAGCTGTTTCAGAGAGAACCAGCTATTACCAGGTTCGATTAGCTTTTCACTCCAACCCACAAGTCATCCGAGAGTTTTGAACGGCTCAACGGTTCGGCCCTCCATCCGTCTTTCGACGAACTTCAGCCTGCTCATAGGTAGCTCACCTGGCTTCGGGTCTTATGCGTACCACACACGCGCTATTCACACTCGGTTTCCCTGCGGCTCCGGACTCTCGTCCTTAGCCATAACGCGGCACACATAAACTCGCAAGCTCATTCTTCAATAGGCACGCAGTTGAGGTACAAGTACCTCTTCTACTCTTTGTAGACGCATGGTTTCAGAACTATTTCACTCCCCTTCCGGGGTACTTTTCACCTTTCCCTCACGGTACTCTTCACTATCGGTCTTAGAAAGTATGTAGCCTTACCGGTTAGTTCCGGCAAATTCGCTCAAGCTATTCGTGTCTTGAGTTACTCAAGAGCATTGTATAAGTTGCATTGATTTCGCCTACGGAGCTTTCATCCTCTAGGGCGCTGCTTCCCAGCAGCTTCGGCTATCGTTGCAATTTGTAACTTAGCGACACTCGAAGTGTCTAACAATGTCTTATGACCCCGCGACTTTCCCGGATGATTCCTCTTGCGAGAAGTCATCTGAGAAAATCAACGGTTTGGGCTAGGTTCGTGTTCGCTCGCCGCTACTAACGAAATACCAATTGGTTTCTTTTCCTCGTGGTACTGAGATGTTTCACTTCCCACGGTTTGCGCCATGCATTGCTGCACGGAACTAGAAATCTCTTTCTAGTAGGTTTCCCCATTCGGACATCTCCGGATCAAAGGTTGCTTGGCACCTCCCCGAAGCGTATCGCCGCCACGCCGCGTCCTTCATCGCCTTTCATAAGCCTAGGCATCCACCATGCGCCCTTATAGTTTCCGATATTCTCTTTCGAGAAGTAAAGGAAGCTTAAGAACCGCAATGATCTGTTGTCTACTTACTGCACAGCGCCATGAGTGTAGCGCCGAACAGTTTCAATTTTTACGGCCGACGTTTACAGTCGGCCTCCCGACTATGCGTCGGGACTGCTTTTCTCACCTGTCTCCATACCCATAAAGACCCACAATAAACATGGTGCTATGTGACAGAATTTTCTGAATTATCGAGCAATCCAGTTTTCAAAGAGATGCGACATTTTGAGCAGAAAAAATCCCGCGTTCAGCGGGTCTTGGTGGGCACACAGAGTGTCCGCCTAGCTCCGCAGGTGGGTATTTCTGTTGGTCAACATATCGATAGAAGCAGTATATACGAGGCTAAAAGAGGTGTCAAACCCGCCTTGTCGGCGAGGCAGGCAGCCAAAGATCAAGAGAATTTAGAGCTAGAAAAAACAGCCGAGATGTGCTTTATTTACAACGAATTCCATAGTTCCGAAGACGGAGGCGACCATGCCCAAAGACAGCCTGCAGAGAATCTTGAGCTTGTTGTGGCGTGCTCAACTTGAAGTCGAGCGCGTAAAGGTAGAGTACGAGTACCACTATCCCGGGCGGAGCATAACGCCTCTGACGCGGCGGGCAATGAGTCGAAAGTTGATCGTGGTGAACGGGCATCCCTGCAAGATTGTCTATTGCAGCAAGGGCTCGATAACGCGTACGGAGACGTTGGTTGCAGGGTGCGAGTTCCTGCTCTTGTACAACCAAAAACTCTATGCGCTCCCTGTGGAGAAATTTTCCCAGGGAACCACCCAGGTGCCCGGAGGTCGTCATACTCCGCCCGATGCCTTCCTCTACCCCTACAGCGGGCGCCGAGGGTTAGCGCTGCTGCGTAAAAAAGTAAAAATTAAAGCGTCGCAGTAGTAATACAAAACGCCGCCGGGTTCTCCGGCGGCGTTTTGCTTTGTGTGCGAAGTTAGTCGTGCTTGATCTCGGAGCGAACCTTGGAGAGGAAGCTCGAAGCTGCGTCTTGGCCACCAAGGCCGAACGCCAACCCAAATGCAAGCGAGAGTGCCACCACCACACCCGTAAAGAGTGTTTGGAGGATGCCTTGTGCGATTTGCAGTTGGCTGAGTGCCGCTAGGATACCAAAGATCCAGATCGCCCAGCGAGAGACCGTACCGGCAAAGCCAGCGGCGGTGATGCCTGCTGCGCGTGCGCTCCCCGCAACCACCCCTTGCGCAACCTCGGCAATGACCGCGGTGACAAGCAGGATAAGCACTGCAATGATCACATTCGGGAGGAAGGAGACCACGACCGCCTGCAGGAAGAAGGTCACCTGCGAGAGGTTGAGGATCTGGAGCGCCGCGATGAGGAACACCAAAATGATGAACCACTTCACGAGTGCGCCCAAAAACATGCCTGAGTCGAGGTGATACCCTGCTCTGCTGACGATGTCATCGACACCGGCAGTGCGCAGCGCATGATCGACCTTGACCGCGCGGACCGCTTGCGCAACCAAGTTGCCCACAAACCAAGCAATTACCCATCCCACGACGAGCACAATGACCGCGAAGATGAAGTTTGGGATAAAGTTGACGACGGCTGACAGCATGCCGTTAAACGACTGCTGCAAGACCATCGCCCAGTTCTGAACTAGCATATCGAAAAATTATTGGCTAATAACGATTAAACTCGACTCTTTAATTGTATCCTGTGTTTTAGGACTGCAAAAAATGCCTGGGGATACCTGCCTGCCGGCAAGCAAGGAGCGCTTGGGGCAAAAAGTGTCTATTTTAAGCCAATATTAAGCCGGTCAAACACAACTCGGTGTGGGTAGTCCAAGACGTCGCGCACCAACTTGTCTGATACGTTGAGCCGGTACAGAAAGTCCTCGGTCGGGAGCACCGCATACCGAAGCTCTCGCCCCAGCTCTGCTTCGAGTGTACGCATCTTGGCCCGCAGCTTCGGTTCTTTGATACGATCTCCCACAAACAGGATATCGAGGCGGCCGTCCCACTCGCCCAAAAAAATCCCCGCAACAATAATGAGTTTGATCACCCCCGCACCGCGTGCACGCTCAAAAATGTCTCGAGCGCGTGTTGGGGCATTAAGCAAAAGGTTTTGCAAGGGCGCGAGATACTCGAAGTTTTCGTTGAGTACAAAACGCATGCCTTGTGAGCGCCGCGTGGGCACGCGTTTGATAAGTCTGATCGAGTTGAAAAGTTTTGCCTCCTTGCGCGCGGTACGCTCGGGGACGCGGGAGCGTTGCGCCGCCTGGGGGACGGTGTATTGCACTCTAGCGTTAAACAAAAAGAGTCGCAGGAGTTTGAGCCGAGCTGCTGAGCCAAAAAGCTTCTGGAGTGGGTCTTCCATTGGTCCGCCTACTGTAAAAAAACGCTGCAAAAAAAGCAAACCCCCACAAGCGTGGGGGTTTGCTCTACCATTAAATCACTTCGATATATACAACCAGAGTGATCTAGAAAAGGTTTCTTATTTGAGCTCGACCTTGCCGCCAGCGGCCTCAACAGCGCTTTTCAGTTTGTCGGCATCCTCCTTCTTCATACCCTCCTTGAGCACAGCCGGGGCTGCGTCGACGAGGTCTTTAGCCTCCTTAAGACCAAGGCCGAGTGCGTCTTTGACCGCCTTGATTACGGCAACCTTCTGCGCACCAGCGTCAGTGAGGTGCACATTGTAGGCGCTCTTCTCTTCACCGCCTGCTGCAGCGCCTGCCGCTGGGCCTGCGACTGCAACCGCAGCCGCCGAAACGCCCCACTTCTCCTCGATGGCCTTCACGAGTGTGTTGAGCTCGAGCACAGACATCTTTTCTACTGCTTCGATGATTTGGTTCTGATCCATAGGTTTGTTAAATCCGAAATTCGAATTTCGAAATCCGAAACTAATTATTAATTACGATTTTTTTGCGACCTCACTCAACACGACAGCAAAACGCTGGCGGGGTGAGTTGATAACCTGAGCGAACATGGCACGCAGCACCTCGGCACCCGGGATAGCAGCGATCGCCACGATTTCGTCGCGCGAAGCATACTTGCCGCCAAACACACCGCCCACAAACGAGAGGTGCTCGCCAAACTTTTTTACAAAGGTCGCGAGCTCGCGCGCAGGCGCCAGCTCGTCTTGCCCATAGGCCAGGCCGATTTCGCCTGCAAGCTCGGGCGCTTGCCCTTCGTAGCCGGCGCTCTCGAGCCCACGCTTAAGGAGCGACTTTTTGGCCACCGTGTAGCCAACGCCGAGCCCTTTAAACGCTTTGCGCATCTCGTTTTGCTCCGCAACGGTGAGACCTTTAAAGTTGGCAAAGACGAGCGTCTTGGCCGACTTGGTAATATCTTGCACCTTGGAAACAATTTCTTCTTTTTTCGAACGAGTAATTGCCATTCGATTTTTTGGGTATAAAAATACCCTAATTATTCTTTAGGGCTGGAGTTCGACCGTCTCGGCCGGATCCCTTACGGGTATTAACGCCTATTATGGCTTCCGAGGCCGACGCTTTGGTCGGCCCCCCGACTTCGCTTTGCGAGCGTCGGGGCTGTCTCTGACCCTATGCACCAAACTTACTGCGGCTGCGCGACGTTGTCAACGGGGCTCGGAGGTGCCTGTAAGCCCGACCAAATCAGTACGCCAAATGCGACCGCAATAATCGCCACAAATCCAAAAAAGAAATGAAAGAAGGTCTTATTAAACATAGAGCTATGGTAGCACGGTGTAGTTGCGGCTTATGACACTTTGATTCCCCGCCGCGTCGAGCACAGACACTATAAAGGTATGGTCCCCCGGATCTGAGTTCACAAAAATTGGGCTACTGCAGGGGAAGGCTCCGTCGTTGTCTTTTTGACAATAGGCGCTCGTCGGTGTCGCATCCGCAACTGAAAAAGTAAACTCGTTGAGTGTGGCGGGGGTAGCTTCGCCTTCGTCTAACCCCTCATCAGTAAATGCAATCTCGGGCGGCGTTTGATCGACGGTGAGCGTCCACTGTGCGACTGGCCCAACATTCCCATAGGCATCGGTGCTTGAGGCAACTACTGGGTAATCTCCTTCGGCGAGCTCTGCGCCCGGCTGCAAAGTAAATGCCCATCCGTCGCTGCTTTGCGGCACAAAGACGTCGTAGTAGACATTGTTGAGCAAGACTTGGATCGGCCAAAGTACTTCGTCACTAAACCCGGTAACGGTTGGCAAGGATTGGTTTGTGTACCGCAACTTTTGCGTGATGACGGGCCCATGATCGTCGACCACAAATTTGTAGGTGCTGGTGCCCGACATGGTTTGACCAAACGTGTCGCTCGCTCCAGAGACAAGAAAATATTGATACTGCCCCTCAAGCCCCGGGTCGGGTACAAGCGTTACACAAAATGTCTTGGCGTCTGTGTCGGCACAATCAGTAACTGTTTGTACGACTGACACATCTAAGTCAGCTAGATTCGCTGTTTTTGTAATTATAGGGGGCACCGTCAGGTTGTTAGAAAAACGGACCACTACATTGCTTGTGGTAGTGGCAACCGGCGCATCACTCGGCGATGCGTACGTCTCTGATAGTACGTGGCCGTTCAGCATAAGACTCTCTATTGCAAGCGGCTGTGGCGGAGTGGGTGGGTCAAATGGAGAAGATGTTGTCGAGGTGGTTGCCTCTGGACTCCCCACAATAGTTGCGGACGCTGGGGGAGCCCCGCCCCCAAAGCCCGGTGAGATGCCTGTACCTGGGCTCGGCAAGACTGGTGTCGAGGATCCTGGAGATGTGTTCTGTGACACATTTGTGGCCTCTCCCAATACCTCGCCTGGCTGCTTAAACGCCGAAGTAACTGCCCCGCCTTGGGACTTAGCATTCAGGTCAACAACGTCTTGGATGTTTAAGCTTGACCCTGCAACCGCTTTTATAAGCGCAAAGCCCGCGAGATTGCTACCACTTATGCCGCTCGTCGATGTAGCAGTTGGCTGTTGGGGACCAAACCCTAGCATCCCTCCTAACACTCCAACCCCACCCAGCGCCAAATCTACTCCGGCAGCAATAGCACTGCCCACCAACACCGACCCTTGATATACGCCGACACTTGCAGTTTTTATCGCTGTCGCGGTTGGGTCGGCGACGGAGAGTGCTGCCCCTTCGAGCTGATAGGCTAGCGTAGCACTGGGTGGGTCGAAGCAGCCCTCTTGTGCTACAGTCGCATCGGCTTTCAGCCCTGACATCTCCTGATGCATTTCATTAACCATGCGCGCGCCAAAGCCCCCGAGATACATATCTATAAATCCGTGGCCTTGCACTACGTTGCCGCTGTCGCCATTAAACCACTCCAAAAACGTGGCGTTTGGCAACAGGGGCGTGATGGTATTAAACGTTCGCGCCAAAACATTGATCGTCGCGTCTAACTCATAATTTATGTACTTGCCTCCACCGGCAACATAGCTGTCGGGCGAAGCAACCGCATAGACCGCGACATCTTGCTTAGGCACCCCATGGGCCGTGAGATATTCATAAATTTTGTTGGCATACACGGCACCTTGCGAGTGCCCGACCAACAAAATTTTGCGCGTTGTTATATCCTGATGCATCTGCATCAAGATAGTGTCGAGATCATACTGATCAAACGCCGGCAAGGCGGTCTCAACCAAATCCCCCAACCCCGCCAAATGGGTCTGGTTGTAGCCTGTGAAATACTTTATGGTTTCAGAACTAAAATCGTTTCCTAACTTTTGCTGTAACTCTAATTTATCATCGTCCGCCATCTCCTTTGTATCAAATACTCCGTTGATGAATACAACTGAATAGCCATAATCTAGACAAGCTGCCTGAGCAACCAGAGGAAAAAGGGAAAGCGAAATTGCTAGAACTGTAAGTCGCATGGTTGACCAGGCGCATCTCCGTGGCTTGTGGTCCATTCAAAAACCTCGGTTCTCGTGTCTTTACGTGATTGAGTATTATTTACTAGGTTCTGAATCTCTTTTCTATTTGCAGTCGTATCAATCAGACAGGTCGCAGCCCTGCTATCTTCTTCCGCAACAGCTTTCCAAGTCTCTGTATTGGTCACACAGGTCAAAAACATTTGTTCGGTCATTGCATACTGCAAGGCTGCGGCGCGGGCTTTTATGTCAGTTGGATATTTTTGAAAGATCGTTAGCTCAACATCATCGCGAATGCCGTTGTTGTTTTTGTCTATCCCGGCAACGGTCGAGTCGTTTTCTGTCTTGTTGGGTACCGGGGGCAAATTTGTGCCATCTACATCCGCAAGCGTAAGGCGCTGCGCATGTATAGCTGCCACAGCTGCGTCTATTTTGTCTTTTTCAAATAGGTGTTTGGTCGCCCAAACGACATCAATAATGTAGAGCAGGACTAAAACCGCGAGCGGCCAACGAGCCCACCGCCACACTTTTCTAAGTGTGTCCTTCATATAGCTAAAATTCTATCACCCGTTTTCGAAACTATTGCAGCTTAGCGGCCAGGTCAGCGTAGAGTTTGGCCTTGGCCGGGTCGTGGAGGAAGTTTTGATAAAGGTCAGCAAGGTTGCTAAACGCCGTTGGCGACTGGGGCCATGCCTTAGTCACATAGAGCCAAATCGCTTCAGCGCTGTGGTAGTCGCCCGCGATTTTATTGATCACCGCCAAGTTCATCCAGGCGTTGTAGTCTTGAGCGTTTTTACTGAGCGCTGCTATGTCATTTTGGCGCTGCGCTTCAAGCGCACTCTTCGCATCTGCTGGGATCGACGCGCTGTATATCACCGCCGCATGAAAGTCTGGCGCCTTGGGCGTCTGCGACGCAGGCGTGTCCTGCTCGGTTATAGTCGAGCCGGCCGGCACCACCACTTTGGTGCCATCATCGAGGGTAACCACTGTGGTCGAAGCCTCTGTGCCAAGTGTCGAGGTGCTCTTGGTATGAACGTAGCTATAGACTCCGGCCCCAACAAGAACCAGGACACCGATCGCAATAAGCAGTACGCGCAGCGGTGAATTTTGCATAGGCGCAGTATAGCAGATTTATGCATACAAAAAACCCACTCTCGCGAGTGGGTTTTTTGCCGAATCGTTGTCTCCGATCCGTTTAGCCTACTGGATTAGATACCAGTCGACGGGAGACCAGTGACCTGATAGCCGTTGAACCAGTCGATGTCCGTCGTAGCGGCCGTAGAGGTCGCGTTGTCAGACCAGACAAAGTTCGAAGTGCTTACCGAGGAAGCCTGGTTGGCGTTATAGCCAGCAGATGCCGCGGTCGTGGTCGCCGAGTCACCGTTGAGGGTCGGGCTGATCGTCCAATTGTTCGCGGTCGAGGCCGGGGCTACCGTGCCGAGGATCGCGAAGTAATAGGTCGTACCAGACGGGATCACAATGGTGTTGGTGCTACTGATCGTGAAGGTGCAGTTACCCGAGGGATCCGGGCTGCAGGTGCTGCCCACCTGGCCAGTGCCGGAAGTCTGGTTGGCTACGCCTTGCGAGTAACCCGCGTCGGTGTAAGCGTAGAGCTTAACCGAGGTGATCGAGGCCGAAGAGGTCGCGATAGTCGCCTTCATCTGGTAGAGGCTGATAGAGCCTGCCGACGAAGCCGTAACCGTGAACTTCTTGACGACCACGTTCGTACCGTTCGGGTTGGTCGCGTTGCTGACGAACGCAACGGTCGGGTAACTCTTGAAGAGTTCTACGCCGTTGGTCGAGCCAGTCGCGTTGACCTTGATGGTCGTACCCGAAGAGGCACCTACGCCTTCCGCGTTAAGCGGACCGACATTGACTACGTCGCCGATACCGCCTGCACCGCTAACCCCGATCGTGGCCATATCAGCCTTGATGGTGAGGAGTGTGTCCACATCCTTAGTGAGCGCGAGCGGGTTGTTAAGGGTCGAGGTCGCCGTAGTGTTGGTGCCCGTGAAGAGCGCCGTACCTACAAGCGTCGTGCCCTGGTAGAGGTAGACCTGCGTGACGTCGTTGACGCCGCTGTTGGTGCTACCGCCTGCGCCGGTCGACTTGGTGTTGCCACCAGCGAGGGAGAGACCAACCTTCGTGAGGTTTACGTTCTCAGAGCTCGGGCGGAGTTTAACGACACCAAGAGTGACACCGGTCGAGCCTGACGCGACGAGCGCGCGAGACGGCGAGCTGGAGTCAACTGCAACCGTTACGCTACCGCCGGTGCCAGACACAGTCTGGATACCGCCAGCTGTAGCATTAACCGTAAGACCATTGCTGGTCGTCACGCTGTTGCCAGAAGCGACACCGAGCACTGAAGGTGCACCAGCCGCCGCAGCTGCGCTTACGCCAACCTGTACCGTACCGGACGAGCCGGAGGTGATGTTGCAAGCAAGCGCGAGGGTCGTGATCGTACCCTTAGGAACGACAAGCGAGTTGTCGAAGGTGAAGGTAGTCGGACCGCCAGTGATCGAACCGATGGTGCCCGAGTCAGCAGTGACATTTGAACTGTTGACTACGCGGCTACCAGTGTTAAGAGCAGTCGAGCCGCTCCAGAGCTGGCAAGTGTTGAAGGACGAAGCCGTCAACGTACCCATCAGGAAGTAGAGCGGGATCGAGTTGAGGCGAACATCTTCACCCGACTGTGAAGCGTCGAGTTGGATGTTGGCCAGCTGAACGCTGTTACCCGCAACGATGCTCTGCGCAACCGGGTTCGGAGAGGCGCTCACGGTGAGCGTTGCACCCTTGACCGTCTGCGTGTTCATCGTGACCGAGCTGCCTGGAAGCGAGATCGTGTTGCCCGTAACCTGACCGGTCGGGTTGGTCCAGTTTGTGGAATTAGCCGTGGTCGAGAGGGAGATCGTGCTGCCGTTGATTGCGTTAGATGTAACCTTGCCCTTCAAGGTGTAGGTCTGGAGACCAACTGGGAAGGTTACGGTGTCGGTGAAGGTAAGCGCAGTCGAACCAGATGATTGATCAACTGGGCCCGCGACTACCACACCGTTTTGGTTAACGATGCTTACGCTCGTAAGCACGCCGTAGTTTGCCGACGAGGTCGAGACCGTAAAGGTAAGACCTGAGACCGATACCGGCTCACCGGTGAAGTTGGTCTGGAAGCCGCCCAAGACGACATTGTTAACGTTAACCGGAATGTTCGCAGAAGCAACCGAGGTTGCGTTCTGGATAACCGATGCTGTACCAGCCTGGATCGTGGTCGTCTGACCAGTGAGCCACGGTTGGTTGGTGCACTGCGCGGTGCCATTGGTGCAACCCTTGTCAGTCACGCCGTAGCCATAGGTCTGGCCGACGAGGTAGATGTCAGTGTTGCGGTCAATGTTGAAGATGACCGTGCGAGTAGCCGAGTTGGAACCCGTGACGTCACCTTGGATGTACACGTCAACCGAGTTGCCCTTGGGGATCATGAGACCACCAGGGAAGACGGTCGAGTAGTACTTGCCAGTGCTGTCGACGATCGCCGGGTACGAAGTACCGTTAACTACCGTCATCACGTTGCTGATGTCCGACGAAGCAGCAGTGCCCGTCTGGCGCCAGCGGATGTTGTAGAGCTTGAGGTCTTCAGCCGAACCCGCAGTGAAGCGGATGCCCGTGAAGCGAACGCCCGTGTCACCGATGTTCTTGTTCTGGCTCGTACCTGGATCGTACGACGACGTCGAGGTCGAAAGCGAGCCCAGAGTAAGCGTCGTGTTGATCGTTTGGGAAGCACCGTTGATCGGGAGTGAACCCGAGACGGTAGCACCCGTGTTGATCGCTACGACCTGGAGACCAACTACTTGGCCCGACACATTCGAGACCGACGAGATGTTGCCCGCGACTGTAAAGGTCTGGGAAGCACCTGCGGCGAGCGTAAAGCCGTCGAGGTTAGCCTGGTGATTGCTGTTGAGTGTCTTAGCAGTGCCCGTCTGAAGACCATTCTGGTCCAAGAGGACGATACCGCTGAAGTTCGAGTCGATGCCGAGACCGACACGCTGGATGGTGACCGAGTTAACGGTGACCGGAGCCGCGCTGTTGTTCGAGACCATAAAGGTCGTGAACGGGACGCGAGAAGCCCCTTGCGGAGCGAGCGAGTTAACCGGTTGCGCGCCTGCGCTTACGGTAACTGCGCCACCCGTGGTCGTGCCGCCGGTCGTGCCGCCGGTAGAACCACTTGCGCAATGAGTCGCGATCGCTGCGCGGGTCTTAGGACCAACGTAGCCAGCTGCCGGGCTGATAGCCCATGCAGTCTGAAGTTTGACCACGGCCGCCTTAGTGGCCGGACCAAAGGTCATGGTCTCATTACCCATCGAGCCTGCGCCCGATGCTGCCACGGTGTAACCCGAAGCGTTGAGGTAGACCTGGAGGGCTTTAACATCTGCACCCGAGCTGCCGACCTGGAGGTCGCGCGAGAGTGCCGGGCAAGCGCCGGAGGTAGAACCGCCGGAAGAGCCCGTGCCAGACGTCGCCTGGCCATTGAGAGCCGCGGTGACGTTGTTGATCGTCGCCTGATCAGCGCCAAACGACGCGAGCAGCGAGACGATCGATTGGATCTGCGTCTGTGTCAGACCTGCAGCCTGAGCCGGAGCAACTGCAACTGCACCCATAAGGGCGAGCGCGACTGCTACACCGGCGACGACGCCTACCAATCGAAGTGAACTGGTGGTAGATATCATACCGAATTAATTAATTGCGAACGAATACTTACTGGTAATGAACGAGTAATAGAACAGAACGTAGAACATGTTCTACCTGCCCAAAACGGGCTTTGGTAGCTAAAGAGAGAGACGGGATTTCAGCCGTAAACTTTCGTGGAGGGACAAGGGATTTCTGAACTATTCAATTGTCAACGAGCACGCCCCACAAGAGTACCGCTCCTGTGTAGGTCGTCGCATCCTATTATATAGGTAGTGCTGACCTTCTGTTATGCCCCTTGTGGACAACGCAAATCCCCCCAGCAAAGGGGGCCAAAAGCCTTGTGTATAAGGGTGGCTCAACTATATACAAACCCCCCTGTAGGGTCAACCATGGAGTAGCACAAGCTAGATTAAGAAGGGCTTAAGCGGGTATGTAGAGGCTCCAGCGACGCTCACCCACCTTACGGACCAAACCTTGGGCAATGAGGGCTCCTAACTCGCGCTGAATAGTCTTTTCGCTACAATCGGTAACAACTGCGGCTATTTCCTTTATAGAAAGACTTTTTTTCTTTCGGACAAGGTCAAGTATTAAGGACATTCTATGAGACTGTCCGTTATTTTGTCCTTTATCAGACTTGTCCTTTAAAGCACCGGCTGTGCCTAATTTGCTAAGCGTCTGAGTGGCAAGTAGCACTGTGGCGCTGGGCAGCTCAGGAACCGTAAGATCTTCTGAGGTAATAAAGGGCGAAGGGTGGCTTCCACGTACCAGCCGCTCGGCCAGAAGCTCGTACTCCACTTGGAGTAGCTCCGCGCTGTCCTTACTAAGGGCCCCCGCACTGACCAGCATTTGAATGCTCGAAATCAGACTAAACACGTCGGCAAGCACGGTGGTTGCCTCAAGCTCGCCAGAAGCCAAGTGGGCTATGTCGCCCGGCAAAAGCCCAGCACGACGAGCCACATTCTCAAGGTCATTTTGCCGTCCACGCTCACTTAAGAGAAAGAGCACTTGCATAATACGACCGGCCTTAAGATAACAAAAGTACCAATCCGCTCGTCCTTTAAAAAGCATTGACTCCGAAGCAAATTGATGAAATTTTTTGTTATGGTCCGGCATAAATGTCTTTTATAAAAATTGGCTTTGTCTTTTAAAAACTTTAGGACATTATCGGACATCTGAACGTCTTAAAGTGTAGCAGCCCCGCGCTCGAGCGCAAGCTTGCCTGCCGGCAGGCAGGACTTGCTTCTGCTGTGTTATTATTTCGCTATCCACATGGCACGAAAAAAGAGTTCAAAAACCGATGACTGGAGCCCCCTTGATGCAATACCCTCAGAGACTCGCCGAGCCATCGTTGTTGTGGTGTTGGTTATCATAGGGCTCTTCCTAGCGCTTGCAGCGTTTGACGCCGCTGGTGTTGCGGGGAGCGACGCCTATCGGCTCATCGATGGCCTTTTGGGCGTAGGATACTTTTTGGTGCCGCTCTTGTTGTTTGTGGGCGCGTGGAACGCGCTGCGCTCTGAGCGCGGCGCATTCAACCCTTTTAAATTGGCAGCGAGTGCGTTCTTTTTTGTCTCGGCCTTGGGATTTATTCAGGCGATCTCCGGGCATGGCGGTATGTTGGGGGGCGCTATTGCAACCCCGGCGGTCGAATATTTTGACCTCTACGCCGCACTGATCGTGCTTGGTGGTGTGGCACTCATCTCGCTACTCCTGCTCATCGAGGGGCGCTTTTCGCTCGAGCCGTTTATGGCGCTCGCACGACTCTTTGGTATGGCTAAAGAAAAGGCAACCCAAGTGCAAGAGCCGAAGGTGGGTGGCTTTGGCCTTGATAACGACGAAGAGGATGCGGAGCAAGAAGAAGTTGACGAGGAAGACGCCCCCACAGCCACTCCAGTACGTACGGCCCCCTCGGCTCAAGCGACACCTAAAACTAACCTCAAAGCACTCCTAGGGACGTACACTCCGCCGCCACTCTCACTCCTTGAGCGCGACAGAGGTCGCCCAGGTGTCGGCGACATTAAGGGCAACGCCAATATCATTAAGCGTACGCTCCAAAACTTTGGAATCACGGTTGAGCTCGACGAAATCTCTATTGGCCCGTCGGTTACCCGCTACGCGGTTAAACCCGCCGAAGGTGTCCGCTTGCAAAAAATTCTTACACTGCAGAAAAACCTCGAGCTCGCACTCTCGGCCTCCTCGATTCGTATTGAGGCACCGATCCCCGGCAAAAGCTTAGTGGGCATAGAGGTGCCGAATTCGAGCAAGGTTACCGTCGGCCTCGGCGCGATGCTCGACACGCCCGAGTTTGCCAACAACCCCAAGCCACTTTTGTGGGCCGTTGGACGCGACATCGCCGGCGGCGCGCTCTTTGCCAACATCGCCAAGATGCCACACGCGCTTATCGCCGGCGCCACCGGCGCCGGGAAATCGGTAGCGATCCACACCATCATCAACTCGCTTATCTACCGCTGCGGGCCGCAACAATTGCGCTTTATCTTTATCGACCCCAAACGCGTTGAGCTGACGCTCTATCGAGCCCTCCCGCATCTCCTCACCCCCGTAATTACCGATGCCAAAAAAGCGATCGCCGCGCTGCGTTGGGCGGGCAAAGAGATGGAGCGACGCTACAATCTGCTTGAGGAGCACACCGTGCGCGACGTCGAGAGTTATCACCAAAACGTACTCGCACCAGCGCTCGAGCGAATTAAAAAAAATGGTCTCCAAGAGGGGCAGCTCGCGCCTGAGGCCATGCCCTATATTATGATCGTGATCGACGAGCTTGCCGACATTATGCAAACCTTCCCCCGCGAGCTCGAGGCCGCGGTGGTCCGGCTTGCACAAATGAGCCGCGCGGTGGGTATCCACCTGATCCTTTCTACACAGCGCCCGTCGGTCAACGTCATTACGGGCCTCATTAAAGCCAATGTCCCCGCCCGAGTAGCGCTCCAGGTGGCCTCACAAATCGACAGCCGCACGATCCTCGACCAAGGTGGTGCCGAGACGCTGCTTGGCCAAGGCGACATGTTGTATTTGAGCGCGGAGATGAACAAGCCGGTGCGCTTGCAGAACGCCTACATCTCAGAAAAGGAGGTTAAGTCGATCGTTGACTTTATCGCCAAAAACAACGAGCCAGAACTCCCGATTGAGATTAATCCGGCGCAGCGCGGCGACGATGGCGTCGGACTTGGTTCGAGCGCCGGCGGGTTTGGTGACGACGAAGACGTGGACGACGACATGTACGAAGCCGCGCGCGCAGCCGTGATCGAGGCGCAAAAAGCCTCGACCAGTTACCTGCAGCGCAAATTGCGCGTGGGCTATGCGCGTGCAGCGCGCTTGATAGATTTGCTCGAAGAAAAAGGTGTCATCGGCCCCGGTGATGGTGCCAAGCCGCGCGACGTACTCGAAAAAGGCCAAGGCGCGCCGATGGGTAGCAACGGTGGCGAAGAAGCGCTGTAGTTTTGTAACCCTAGCCAAAGAGATAAACGCGTGTTATACTCTTGTTTAGGTTTTCGCAAGACAGGGAGAAGCGCGAAATGGATAGAGATAAAGCTCTGCAGTCAAAGGTGGCTGAGCTGGAAAGGTGGGCGAAAGGAACTTTGCGGCTGCGACTTGGCGAACGGGTGAGCGTCCAAATCACCATCACCAAGGAGCCCTTCGTGACCGCGACGATGCACGGTTGGGCGTTGGACAGTCCGATCACCGAGGAAGAATGGGATTCTATCCTTAAGCTGTTTAGGGACCTCGCAGCAAAACATGTGCCCACCGGACCTTCTGGGCAACCGCAGGGCACTTGGAAAGCGCGCGAAGCTTACCACGGGCTTGATTTATTGGAGACGCTCAAAAGAAACAATAACGAACCTTTCCAAGCAACGTATGGTGAAGATTACCCTGCCGACGTTAACTCCATCTTGAGGGCTCGGAGATTCCCCTTCCGGGTGAAGACTGAGGGCGGGAAAGGAAAAGCGTTTAAGACCCAACCGTGCCGGCTCGTCCGTATTGCCTAATCCTCAACTCGGAGCGTTCGAACGCCGCCCTTCCCCCTTGGGGTTGGGCGGCGTTTTGTTTTTTCGGAACCCAGACCCAAGATAGGAGTAGCTCTGCGACCGTTGACTTATTGCTATGGTGGCAGGATGGAAATCTTGATGCTATAGTCCGCGGCGGATATACGAACGGTCCTGATGGATCAACAACACGGAGGTCCTGATGGAAACCAGGAACAACGAACTTGCGGCGCGCATTGTCGCGTCGCTACGCCTTGCGACAAACGATCGCGAAGCCGAACTGCTTGAAATCGCCAACCAACTCCTCGACGAGTTGCGATTTACGCTTTACGGTGCGCAGCCTGCCGAGAATGGATGGGGCTCTGCGGTGAAAGAGCTCGCACTTAAACCTATCTGGGAACACGGTGTAGACGACAAAGAACGTCGGCTGCTCGTCGCGGCGGTATTTAGCCAGGTGTTTGCGCTGGTAAACAAAAGACGCGTCGATGCCCCTTGCGTCGTCGCGACAGAATCAAAATCCCCAAGGACCAAAGAGGTACAGCAACCAAGCAAACCGCTCGGCATCAGGCTACGGTTTAGGGTCGTTCGTCGAGTGGTGATTCTCTGGGCCAACATGCTGGGAGTGGGGCTGTTCATCGCCCCGCGTCCAAACGAGCTCTATCAATACTTTCAACTCGGACGCCGGCACGTAGTGGTCTTTTGGGGAAGCCAGGGAAACCCCGACTATACGCTGGTTACGCTGAACAAAGATGGCTCGCAGAGTGAAGCGACTATCTACGTAAAAGACTTGAAGATGAGCCCACAAGACTACGCCGTGGCCAAACGCCTCGGCATGATCAAGTCTTTGTAGCCTTTAACGCCGCCCTTCCCCTCCTGGGGTTGGGCGGCGCGCTGTTTTTATTGTTAGAATGCGCGCATGCGGAAAGCTCTGTTTATCCTCGCGGCGCTCGTCATCTTAGGCTATGGCGCTTACGAGGCCAGGCGCTTAGTGGAAGGCCCCGAAATCATCATCGACTCCCCTCAAGATGGGATCGCCACTTCAAGCGTAGTGGTGGTGGTAACAGGGAGTGCCCAAAATATCTCCTTTTTAACCATAAACGACGGGGTGTCATACACAGACGAGAGCGGCAAATTTGTGTACCGCTTTGCCCCGCCCCCGGGCTATACTACTGTTGTGGTGGCTGCGGTGGACCGGTTTGGCCGCCGCGCATCAAAATCGATTACTTTTAATGTATTAACGTACTGCAAAGCATAGCTATGGCACTCGCTAAAAAAGAAAAGAAGGCTCCGAAAGCAACTCCCGCAGAAAATAAACGCGACAACACAGCGATCGACGCGGCGATCCGCGCTATTAAAACTAAATTTGGCGATGAGGCGATCATGACGCTCGGCCAGCAAGGCCGCGTCGATGTCGACGCAGTCCCGAGTGGCTCGATTGGGCTTGATTGGGCCCTCGGCATCGGCGGCTACCCGCGCGGCCGCATAATCGAAATTTATGGGCCCGAAAGTTCAGGCAAAACCACGCTCACGCTCCACGCGATAGCCCAAGCGCAAAAGCGCGGCGGTGTGTGTGCATTTATAGACGCCGAACATGCGCTCGACCCGGAGTATGCCAAAAAAATTGGTGTAAAACTCGACGAACTCCTCATCTCTCAACCCGACACCGGCGAGCAGGCGCTCGAAATTGTCGAGGGGCTTGTCCGCAGCGGCAAAGTCGACATCATCGTTGTCGACTCGGTCGCGGCGCTCACCCCCAAAGACGAGATCGAGGCCGACATGGGCTCCTACCAAGTAGGCAAGCAGGCGCGTTTGATGTCGCAAGCGTTGCGCAAACTGACCGCAATAGTTTCTAAGAGCAAGACAATCGTCATCTTTATCAACCAGATCCGCATGCAAATAGGCGTTATGTTTGGCAACCCCGAGACCACCACCGGCGGCAAAGCGTTGAAGTTTTATACCTCGGTACGGCTCGACATCCGCCGCATAGCGCAAATCAAAAAAGGCGAAGAGGTCGTGGGCGGTCGCCACCGGGTCAAGGTGGTTAAAAACAAAGTGGCAGCCCCCTTCCGCACCACCGAGTTTGACCTCATGTACAACGAAGGCATCTCGACCGAGGGCGAGTTGCTTGCCTTGGGCGAAAAACTCGGGCTCATACAAAAAAGCGGCTCGAGCTACGCCTTTGGTGAAGAAAAGCTCGGTCGCGGCTACGACGCCTCGCGCACCCACCTGCGCGAGAACAAAAAAATAGCGAACGAATTGCTGAAAGAGATCCGCAAAGGCCTCAACAACGCCGCTTCAGTAAAACCCGCCCCTGCGAGCGACTCCGACGAAAACGAAGAGTAATTTAGGCAAAAAGAAAGCCCACCTCGCGGCGGGCTCTTCGTCTACGAGAGACGGCCCCCTGTTTATATTCCAGCGGAAACCAGGAAGCTTTATTCCTGCTGGAAAGTTCCGAAGTCTCAACTGTGTTGCCGTACAGCCCAAAACCTGACTGGACGGTAATCGAATGCTACTCCCCCACGAGGCTTTTGTCAAGCCCTTTGGGTCTAAGCACAAAAATAGGCCTCAAAATAAGGTTTTTAGGCAAACGTGTAGCGCGGAGCAGTAAGGCTCTTGAGAATGTCAGCTGCAAACCATACACCGGCTACGACAAAGGCGGCGAGGGCGATTTGTACGGGTAAATGGGTGTGCAACACTGCGTAGGAGGTGAAATTGAACGCGTTCCCCCACCCCGCGCTCGAGAAGTTCTCCCACACACGCGCCACCCACACTAGTTTGGCGAGGCCGATGAGTGAGAGTACACAGATATAGAGCTTGAGTGCGGTTACACTCGCCAATTGGCGAGCGCTATAAATCACCCCCACCGATGCCATTACCTGTTGTTCGATCTTGCTCGTCATATATCTGTTCTAACTACTGCTTAGGATTAATAGTTTCATACACTTTTTGGAACTCTTTTTTTGCCCGATGTACCCGCGTTTTGATTGCCCCCACCGAAAGGCCCTCTTGTTTGGCAATTTCCTCTTGCGACTTCCCTTCTATAAAGAAAAGATTGAGCGCCCGCGCAAAGGGCGCGGGCATGCGCACGAGCACCGAAGCAACCAGGTCTTGGAGCTCTTTCTTTTCAAATTGTTTCAAGTCGCGATCGGGGATCAGCGCCCAAATCTCCTCGTCGAGCTTGACGCTCAACTCCCCCGCTTTTTTGCGTTTAGCGTAGTGCGTGAGCGCGGTATTAATGAGGATGCGATAGGCCCACGAACTAAACTGCGCTCCCTCAACCACTTTAAACTTTGCGGCGTTGAGATAAATTTTGGTAAATGCCTCTTGCACAATGTCTTCGGCAGCCTCCTCTTGCTGCACAATCGAGCGCGCTTTGCGCATAAACGGCTCCTCGTACTTGCGCACGAGCTTAGCAAAAAGGCTGGGATGTTTTATAGAAAGCGCTAGAAGCTTCTCGTCGGGGTGCTCGAGTGTTTCCTCCGGTTCTACAGAGAGATACTCCATGTAGGCAGCATACCGCTTGCGGCTGCTTGCTACAACTAGCGTATGGGGGTCGAGGTGGCACTAGAGAGACGTTTGTCTTCGCTTAGGATACGCTCCAAGAGCGGTTTAAACGCACTTCCAAAATTTTGCGAAGCGGCGCTTGCAGCAGCGACTTTTGTACTGAGTTCGGTAAGCTGCCCGCTCGTGGGCGTACTCCCAAAGAGGAGCGACTGGACCTCGCTGCCGTAGGCCTCAAGCGCCTCGGTGAGTGATTGCCCCGCGGCAACCGCGTCTTGCGTCTGCGATTTGAGCAGTGCATCCTTGGCTCGCGCGTTTGCTGACGCAAGCGCACTGAGATGGACCGCAAACTGGGTCGAGAGCGCGAGATTTTTGTTTGAGAGTGAGCGCGCAGTGCCCATAAGGTCATAAAATCCTTCAAAATTGCACGAGAGTGTTTTTTCGTTTAGTTGCTCGAGGACCGGCCCCAGCTCAATATTGGCGTTGTTGACTAGCGCCACGTCGTTTATGACATTATTGATCGCCAAAAAGTAGTCGTAGTCGGCATAACTCTGCGGGATAGGCAGCGCACTTTTTTGATAGAGCAGCGAAGAAGAAGCCAGAGTCGTGCCGGCGTACTGGCGAGTCGCTTGAGCGACCAAGAGGTCGCGTATAAAAGAGAGACCGGGAGCGCTGTGGACAAACACATAGAGGCCTCCACCAACGAGCGCGACGCCGATCACAAATCCGAGTGCCCCGCTATATAAAGAGTGCCAGCGTGTGTGCATAAAAACGTCTGAGTGTACGACTCAAGTATATACTTAAAACTGACGCAGACGCAGATTGTTTTACACACCGTTATGTACAAAAATCCGAGGGGAAACTCGATCATCACTATCATCGTAACCGTGGTGGCTATTATCGTCGCAGCCCCGCTCACGCTCGCGATTGGGCCTTTGCTTGGTGCAGGGATATCAGAGGCGGTATACGTTGGAAGCGTGTTCGGCGCTGAGTGCGCCGCTGGCCTCATTTGTGGCGGGAGCCAAAATACCGGTAGCAGTGGTGGAGGCGGTGGCACCGTGCATGCCAACGAACCTTGTACTTCTGCGGCCAACGCATGCGGACAAACGAACTCGGGCTTTATTGTGAACAACGGCAACGGCACCGGCTCTTGCAACGCCTCAACACCTCCGAACGCGCAGTGTCCTGTACCCGTTATCACGGCTGGGAGTGGCTTTTATGCAACACCAAACACGATCACACCCGGACAGGCTTCGACGCTTACTTGGAGCGCCGCAAACACAACCGACTGCTCGGTGGCAGGAGAAAACGGTTTGCGACAAAATTTCAACGGCGGTTCTGGTTCGGTATCAACCGGAGCACTCACCCAAAGCACCACCTTTACGCTCATCTGCGAAGACGGCCAAGGAGGACCACAAACGACGCTCTCGCTACGGGTCATTATTGATCCTCACTATCGCGAGATCTAGAGCGTGTATATAGTGCCGCACTCAAAGAACCGACTACAAGGACGCCCGCAAAGAGGTCTCCTGTGCTCGCATAGAGTGTAGGGATTTTTTGTATCGCCAGTGTTCCCTGCAGCACGCCCGTAGAACCGGGTCTAGTGCTGGTTGCGACACTGCCGTCGGCCAAGATGAGCGCCGAGGGCCCAAAAATATAAGCGCGCACAAGGGGCGTGCCGTTTTCGGCCGCGCGCAAGCGCGCGGCTTGCAAACTCCATGTCGCCGCGAGAGTCCCCGGAAAAAATCCCTCGTAACCAATCGCGAGCAACACCGCGCTCTTGTGCGCTTGCGCACGGACATAGCCGGCATTGTGCAATTCCGAGCATGCGAGCCCCCCAAGCTTATACCGAGCAACAGAGAGGCCATCCGCAGAGCCCGCGACGATCTCATAAGGTTTACGAGCAACTCCAAACATGCGCAACCAGCTCGGCGTGTAGTCCGAGAGCGGGTGCGGATAATGTTTTTGATACTCCTGCAACACACCACCTTGCCAAGCATCAAAGGTGTCAAAAAGTAAGCCGCCCTTTGCGGTAGTATCCCACAACACCACCGTGGTGCTCGCCGGCACAAGGTTGGCAAGCCACAGACCGAGCGCCGTTTGTGGAGCCGCCGTCGCAAACGTAAAGGCCGCTGGTGCGGCCCCCTCATAGGTCGCCTCAACCGGAGAAAACGGGTACACCACGAGCTCCGCTGGTGAGCCTTCTGCGATAAGGGAGCCCAGTTGCGTATTTACAAAGGGAGTAGAGGGCGGAATGAGCACGTCGTCAAGCTCTTGCGGTGCGCGCTGCAACAGTGCCACAGATAGTACTCCGCTGATCGGAGTGTGCGCCGCTTGGTACCACGCCGCGGAGCACAGCAGGGCAAGCAGGAGTACACCGACAGTGCAGAGCGAGTATGCGCGCTCTGCAAGAGCGGCCGCGAGCCAAGTAACCGCGTACACGATGAGCGAGACGCCGCCTACGGCGGCGAGCAGCATGGTGGGCGCAAAAGGCACAAGCGCATACGCGAGCGAGGCATAATAGTAGCCGCTAAAGACCCAAAATAATGCAAGTTCGAGCAAGGTATAGAGCGCAGCGGCAAGCGAAATGTTAACCAACGCAGAGCGTGTGCGGAGCACCTGTATGCTCACCCCCAACAACCCAAACAGTGTAGCGATCCCGGCAAGAAAGAATACGCTGCTTACATGGACCGCGAGCGTTAGGGTCGGCGCCCCTGGTTGTGGCAGGAGCTGCAAGAGCGTGCAATACAAGGTAGGCCCTACCGCTACCGCGCCACACAAAAATCCTCCCCAAAAAAGAGTGCGGCGCGGATAGTGCAGTGTTACAAAGTAAAAAAACGGTACGAGCGCAATGAACGCCAGCGGCCAGAGCGAAAACGGATAGAGGGAGAGCGCCAGCAAAACTCCAGAACAAAGCGGCAGTGCGTATCGACGCATATTCCTAAGTAGTGTACAATGCCTCGACTATGGCGATGCTTGAATATAATGAGATCCTCCCCAAACGCGTTATCCTGCTCGAAGGCGAACCGTACGAAGTGCTCGACGCACATGTCTTTCGCAAACAGCAGCGCAAGCCGGTTAATCAGACCAAACTACGCCACCTCATCACCGGCAAAGTGACCGAGCAAGCCTTCCACGTGTCTGAAAAGGTTGAGGAGGCAGATCTTTCGACCAAAAACGTAAAATACCTCTACCAAAGCCGCGGCGAGTGGTGGTTTGCAGCCGAAAACAATCCTGGGGATCGTTTTAAGCTAGAAAAGGAGACCATCGGCACCGCTGGGCAGTTTCTGAAACCCAACACCATAGTTGAGGCGCTTATTTTCGACGAAAAAATTATTGGTATAAAAGTGCCCATTAAGATGGACCTGGTGGTTACAGAAGCTCCGCCGGCTGTACGCGGCAACACCGCCCAAGGCGGCAGCAAGGAAATTGTTTTGGAAACCGGCGCGCGCGTCCAGGCACCGCTGTTTATTAACGAGGGCGACGTGGTGCGCATCAACACACAGGAAGGCGTCTACGTTGAGCGTGTGGATAAGAAATAAAGCTATCTGACGATATACGGCAAGAGCGCCATAAAGCGGGCGCGTTTTACTGCCTCGGCGAGCGCACGCTGGTTTGCGGCCGAGAGGCCGGTACGGCGGCGCGGCATAATTTTGCCATGTGGGTTGAGAAACTTCTTCAAAAGCTCGGTGTCTTTGTAGTCGATATATTGGAATTGGGCTACGTATTCTTTTGCCATAAATTTTTTTAAAATCTAGAACGGGATGTCATCGGGGTTAATGTCCTCGGCCGGGTAGTCGATCGTCTCTTCTGACTTAGCTGCCATCGCGGGCATCTCCTCGGGAGCGCGCGGAGTCGAACCTTGCGAGCCACCCCGCGGACCAAACTGTACCGTGTCGGCGATTATCTCGGTGCGGTACTGCTTGCCCTTTTCCCCCTCCCAGCTACGGGTTTTGAGACGGCCCTCGACGTAGGCACTGCTGCCCTTTTTGAGGTATTGCGCGCAGGTCTCGGCGATGCGACCATAGACCACGATGTTGTGGAACTCAACCTCCTCTTGCTTGCTCCCATCGGCTTTTTTGTAGACGCGGTTGGTCGCCACAGAGAAGTTGCACACCTGGCCGCCGTTGGGGAGCGCTTTGAGCTCCGGGTCGCGGGTGAGGTTTCCAAACACCATTGCCTTGTTCAGATACATACCTTAAGTCTACACCTACCCCGTAAGCGCTTCGATCGACTTGTCGAGTTCGGCTTCGTTGACCTGTGCAGGGGTCTCCTTTTGCGCGGCGGGCTTCTCAAGTGTTTTACCCTCGAGGCGGTCCGAGACAAACACCGTGCGTTGGCGCGACTGCGCAACATCCTCGCGTACCGTCTCAACGACAAGATAGCGCAAGACCTCCTTCATGCCACGAAGCTTTTCTTGGAGCGCTGCAACCTGTGCGCGGTCTGCTTCAGGTTTGAGCGCAAACTTGATGGAGCCAAAATATGCACTGGTATATTTTTCACGCTTGCCTTGCCCTGCACGCTCAACCTGATACGCGAGCGTCATTTTTTGTGGGAAGCTTTCTTTAATCACCTCGACATCGCCAAGGGCTCTGCGCGCGGCTTCAAGCGCTGGGCCTATCGCCTCTTCGCTGAGTGTAGGCACGAGATGAAAGCCCAGCTCGTAGACGGGTTCAGTGCGCTTCTGCGCAGTGTTCGCTTGGGATGACTCCTCGGCCAAAGCCTCGGGGTGCGACATTTCTGCCATGGGGGTACCTTATCACAAGCCTAGTGGCCGCGCAAACCATACTCCTCTTCAAGCTCAACCCCTGCCTCCTCGAGCGCGGGGTGGGCCGGTTTGTGAAACGGTATATGGGGTATAAGTAAGACAGCCCCGACCGCAAACGCCATGAGTATCGTGGTGGCCAAAAAGACGTGATCGAGCGCTTGGGGGAAGGCCAAATGTTGTGTTTGCAACCCGTAGTTGAAGAGCCCACCCAAGAGCGCCGTGCCCACCGTGCCGCCCACCGAGCGAGAAAGTTGCACCGAGGCGGTAGCGGTACCCAGAAAACGCTTTTCAAACGAGTTCTGCACCACGATGTTAAATACCGAAAACGATACGCCGACGCCCAACCCGGTGATCACCATCTTGAGAATGAGCTCGAGCTGCGTGGAATTTTGCGATAGCAAAGAGAAGAGATACATCCCCACCGCCCCAATCACCATCCCCACAAACGCGACCCATTTGTAATGCCCCACCCGCGAAACCACTTGGCCTGAAGCGGCACTTGCGATAACCGCGCCGAGCATAAACGGGGTGAGCACCAACCCGGCACTCGTCGCGCTTAAGCCTATCACCTGCTGTGCAAACAGGGGCAAAAAGATTACGGCAGAGAACATCCCCATCGCGCTTAAAAACGATGCTGAAGTGGCGCCCACGAACGCGCGGTTTTTAAAGAACGCGGGTGGCAAGATCGGGTCTGGTGCCCGGCGCTCTTCGCGAATAAAAAATGCAAGCACAATTACCGCGGCCACCAGCAGCCAAATGATCATCGGGCTCCCCCACGGGTAGGTGCTGCCACCCCACACCAGCGCGAGCAAAAACGGAATGAGCGTGCCACCGAGCAAAATTGCACCAAGATAGTCGGCGGGTTTTTGCTCTGTATGATGCACAATCTTCGGCAAAAGCCAGTAGATCGCTGCAAATGCGATGAGCCCAAGGGGAATGTTGATGTAGAAGATCCACCGCCAGGTAAAGTTGTCGGTGATAAACCCGCCGAGCAAGGGCCCTACAATGCTCGAGAGCCCCCACATGGCGCCGATGAGGCCCTGCCAGCGGCCGCGCTCATGCGGCTCAAACAAGTCGCCTACAATCGCAAAGGAGTTGACCATAATCGCCCCGCCACCAATACCTTGCAGCGCACGAAACGCAATGAGCTGCAGCATCGAGTGCGCGGCCCCCGAGAGCGCAGAGCCGACCAAAAAGACCGCGATGCCGAGCAGATAAAACATCCGCCGACCGTAGGTGTCGGAGAGTTTGCCCACCAGAGGCACTGTGATGACCGAGGCGAGCATGTAGGCGGTAAAGACCCACGAGAGGTGCTCGAGCCCATTGAGCTCGCCAACAATCTTGGGCATCGCGGTGGAGACGATGGTTTGGTCGAGCGCTGCAAGCAGCATCGCGAGCATGGCACCGAGCATGGCGCCTGCTTTTGGGTTACGTAAAAATGTAGGCATCAGGAGAAGTATATCAAAGAGCGATCTGGAAGACTTGTGAAGCGTTGTTGGTTGTTCTGCTTGCAATCTCTTCGGACAAAAGGCCCTTTACTTGGGCGATTTTGGCAGCCACGTGCTCCACATAAACAGGCTCGTTGCGCTTGCCGCGAAATGGCACGGGTGCAGCGAAGGGTGAGTCGGTCTCAATAAGCATTTTGTCCATTGGGCACACACGAATGCTCTCGTCATACATATCGGTGTAGGTAATTGGCCCGGGGAATGAGAGATAGCAACCCAGATCGAGATATCGCTCCGCAAGCTCGCCCGAGCCAGTAAAAAAATGCATGATAATAGGACAGAGCAAGGTCGGACCTTGCTCTGTTAGGAGTGCGAGCATGTCCTCATGTGCATCTCTACAGTGGATCACGAGTGCTTTTTGCAACTTTTGGGCGAGCTGCAGCTGCGCCAAAAACTTTTCTTTTTGCGCGGCGCGCTCTTCGCCGCTGCCGCCGCTGCGAAAATAGTCGAGTCCACACTCCCCTATCGCGACCACTTTGGGGTCTTTGGCAAGCGCTTCCAGGTGGATTGATATATCAATCCGCTCTTCTTTCTCATTCGGGTGCAGGCCAACCGAGGCCCATAAAAAGTCATGCGGCCGAGCAAGCTCAAGAGCGTCTTTGCTCGTAGCCAGGTCGGTGCCGATGAGCACTGCACCCATCTGGCGCTCTTGCATCCGCTCCAACACCGCATCGCGGTCTTGGTCAAACTCGGGGAAGTGGAGGTGGCAATGCGAGTCGAACAGTTTCATTAGTCTTTGCCTGCCTGCGCAGGCAGGCGGGGGAAGAGGTTCTCCGGCTTTTGGTTGGCTATGATTGCTTCTTTGATCTTTTTATTTGTCTCCGGCATAAGTGGATTGAGCATGCGGCCGATGAGATAGAGCTCTTGGGTAAGCTCAAAAATTAGCTTTTTGCCGGCGTCGACGTCGGTTTTGATAAGCTTAAACGGCGCCTCTGCGGTGATTTTCGCATCAAGCTCTGCTACACGTTTCCAAACATACTCGGCGGCTTTGTTGACCTCAAACCGCCCAAGCGGCTCCGTATATTCAGACGGAAATCCAGCAACCTCGGGTCGAGTGCCTTCGCCGAGATGGGTCTGTGCAAGCTGCATCACACGCGCGACCAAGTTGCCGAGTCCATTAACTAAATCGGCGTTGTATACCTCCTTAAAGTGCTCGTAGGTTATCTCCCCGTCTTCAAGCGGATTGATGTAGCGCGCCAGGTAGTAGCGCAGCGTCTCGACTCCATACTCCTCAATGAGTTTATTTGGGTCAATCACGTTGCCCAAAGTTTTGGACATTTTTTTACCGCCCGAGAGGATCATCCCGTGTACCAAAAGGCACTTGGGGAGCGGCACTCCTGCCGACAAAAGCATCGCCGGCCAAATCGCCGCATGAAAGCGCAAAATGTCTTTGCCGACTACGTGCACATCTGCCGGCCAAAACTCTTTGTAGAGTCTTTCATCCCGACCATAGCCAAGCGCGGTGATGTAGTTGGTGAGTGCATCGCACCAGACATACATCACTTGTGAGTCGTCGCCCGGCACCGGGATACCCACCGGCACCTTGCTCTTGGGGCGAGAAAAGCTCACGTCTTGCAGCCCTTGGTCGAGCAAACTCAAAATCTCGTGCTTGCGCGTTGGAGGCAAAATGAGTAATTCGTCTGACTCTATTTTTTGTTTAACCGCGCTCGTGTATTTTGAAAGACGAAAGAAATAATTTTCTTCTTTGAGTCGCTCGGGGGTAGTGCCATGGTCGGGACATTTGCCATCTACAAGATCTTTTTCGGTAATAAACGCCTCGTGGCCTACACAGTAGAGCCCTTCATACTCCTTTTTATAGATATCCCCTGCCGCAGCCATTTTTTGCCACAAGAGTTGAGCGCCAGACCAGTGCACCGTTTCGTCTGAGGTGCGGATAAACTGATCGTACGAGATTTCAAGCTTGGCGAACAGGTCAATAAACCCCTGCACTGTTTTGTCACGAAACGGTCTAATATCCTCCCCCACCTTTTTGGCTCCTTGTACGACCGTTTGTGCGTTCTCATCCGAGCCGGTCAAAAAGTAGGTGTGCTCGCCCATCAAGCGATGGTAGCGCGCAATAATGTCGCTCAGTGTCGTGACGTAAGCATGCCCCAAATGCAACGCTGCGTTGGGATAGAAAATCGGCGTAGTTATATAAAACTTCTTGTCAGCCATGTCGCTCTACCCTACTCTTCCTCGCCCTCGGGGGTCAAACCCTGTCGCGCGAGCGCGCGGGTTTTCTCGCGATCAACATCAGACACAAACTCTTGCACTGCCGCGGCGATTGGCACCGACAGTAGTATACCCAAAAAGCCCGCGAGTTTAGCACCGATGATGAGCGCCAAAATCACGAGGAGCGGCGGCACCCCGACCACCTTTTTGACCACCACCGGGTAGATGAGGTTGGCTTCAAACTGCTGTACTACCAAGTAGAGCCCCGCTACCAAAAGCAGGCCCGTAAAGCCTCCGGTCGAATAGCCAATGGCAACCGCCGGGATCGCGGCCAAAATTTGCCCAAACACAGGGATCAGCTCGAAGAGTCCGGCGATCACCGCAAGCAAAAGTGCATTGGGGATCCCCAAAATGGTAAGCCCGAGGTAAAGCAAGATGCCGACAATGAGCCCGAGCACCAACTGGCCTTGCATCCACTTGCCAATTTTTTCTTGCGAACGCTTCCAGAGGTGCAGCACGTAGGCCTGCTCTTTGATCGGCGTCACCACGCGCAAAAAATCGTCGACGCCAGTCTCTTGCACCGAAAAATAAAAAGAGAAGACGACGATGAGTACAAACGAAGTGAGCCCCCCAAAGAACGCCGAGACGGTGGTGAAGACCCCTCCGGTTGAGTCGGCGAGTGTGGTCGAGATGTTGTGCAAAAGATCCGTGCTGTCGATTTGGTCGGAGACGCTCCCCCACGGTAAAAGACCGTGGGTCACCTCGGTAATGTTGATGCCCGAGATGGTCTGCGGGAGCTTGCTTAAAAAGTTGGCCGCATCACCGAGGAAGGGTGGGATAAACACCAAAAGCACGGTGAGAAACACGCCGGCAACGAGCACATACATGAGGATCACCGCAAGCACGCGGTTGATGCGGCGGCGCGTAAGCGCTTTGACCGCCGGCTCTATCGCCGAGGCGATCACGACTGCGGTCACAACAATAAGCACAATGTCGCGCAAGAACCACAGGAGCGCGATGAGGGCAACAAAAAGGATCGCCGTAATGATGCTGCCGGAGGTGATGTGGACGTTGATATCCTTGAGTTTCTCCATCACCCTAACTATACACTAGAGCTTGATTTTTTCGTGTAGATAGGAGGCAAGCTCTGTAATAGGCATGCGCTCTTGCTCGCCGGAGTCGCGGTGGCGCACGGTGACCGTGTCCTTCATTTCTGGAGTTTCTCCAAGCGTGTCAAAGTCGATAGTGATGCAAAATGGGGTACCGATCTCGTCTTGCCTACGGTAACGTTTACCCACGTTGCCGTTGTCGTCCCACATAATATGCGGGATCTCTTGTTTAAGCATCGTATAGACCTCGCGCGCCTTGGCTACCAACTCAGGCTTATTTTTAAGCAAAGGAAAAACTGCCGCTTTAATTGGCGCAATGTGCGGCGGGAAGCGCAATACTACACGACCTTCGCCACCAAGCTCATCCTCTGCATATGCCTTGGCAATCGTGGCCAGTACGTGACGACCAAGTCCGAATGTAGGCTCGAGCACGTGGGGGACGAACTTTTCGTTGGTATTCGGATCAAGGTAGTGCAAGTCGACACCACTATGCGCAATGTGATTTTTGAGGTCAAAATCGGTGCGGTATGCCAAGCCGCCAATTTCGTCGAATTTGTGCGGGAAATTAAAATGGAAGTCGACCGTGCGTTTTGAGTAGTGCGCGCGCTCGCCATCGGGGATTTCTATTTCCCTGATGTCTTCTTGTGCAAAGCCTAGGAGCTTGAACCAGGCACGCATCTGCTCCAGCCAGTACTCAAATTGGTTTTGCCATTCCTTCTCCTCAATAAAATACTCGAGCTCCATAATTTCGAGCTCGCGCACCCGAAAGATAAAGTCTCTGGGCGCGATTTCGTTGCGAAAGTTGCGGCCGATTTGTGCGATACCAAAGGGCAACTTGGGGTGGAACGTGTCGATGATGTTTTTAAAGTTTACAAACATCCCTTGGGCAGTCTCGGGGCGCAGATACACCGTGGTGTCGGAGCCGTCAACTGAACCGACGCTGGTTTTGAACATCATATTGAACTGACGCACTTCGCCAAGCCCACCGCCGCACTCTGGACACTTTTCTGTGTTCTCGAGATGGTCGGCGCGAAAGCGACGCTTACATTTTTCACACTGCACGAGGGGATCGCTAAATCCGCCCACATGGCCCGAGGCTTCCCACACTCTCGGGTTCATGAGTATTGCCGAGTCGATACGGTACATGTCATCGCGGCTATCAACAAAATGCTTTAGCCATAAATGCTCAATGTTGGTCTTGAGCAATGCGCCAAGCGGGCCGTAGTCCCACGTGCCGGCAAGCCCGCCATAAATTTCGGAGCCCTGATAGACAAAACCGCGCCGTTTGGTGAGCGACACAATTTTTTCCATCAAGCCCTCCTCTTTTGCCATAGACTCAACTATACCCTCTAGCCCAAAAACCCCAAAATAAAGCTATTTTGGCTGTACGGCGCCCATGCCGCTTTGGAAGCCGCCTTCAGTGAGTTGTGTGGTGGGCGCCTCGGCCGAAGCATTGACCTGCACCTCCGCAAAGCGGTCGGTACCACTGAGCGCTGCGGCCCCCGTGAGTGCAGGCGTGTCGCCTATTTGGCTGTCACTCGGAGCGAGGCTTACTTGGAAATAGGCTGTTTTAGCAGCCGAACTATAGCCCACACCCGCGCTTAAATCGCCCACGCTCCAGGTGACCGTACGGCTACCCTGCTCGTAGCTCACCCCATTTTGGCCAGCGACAAACGAGACATATGGTGGCAGTACGCTTGAGACTGAGGCATTGGCGATCGCATTAGATGAATTTTTGACTGTCCAACGAATCGCGTAGGTAGTGAGGCTCCCCGAGCGCGGCGGCAGGGGACCCGAGTTCGTAAACGGCCCGGTAAAATGGAGCGCTGCTGCCGCGAGCGAAACGGCTGAGGCAAGCGTTAGTTGGGTCGAAGCTGCAGAGCTCACGGTCTCAGGCACCCCGCTCTCCCCTGCGCGCACTGCACTCACCGAGAGCGTCAGTGCGACGGTAGGATTTTGATACACCACACCACCACTCCCTGGCGGCAGCGTCCCAAAACTAAAATTAAGTGTGCCGCTGCCGCCCGGTGCAACCGAGGCAAGCGAAGGATCTTGTGCCGAGGTCCAGGTAATCGAGTTGTCGCTCGACTGATAAAAACCGCTCCCCGCCTGGATCGAACTTTTATCAAGCGAGGGGCCGCTTAGGGTGAGCTTGAGCTGCACATCGCTCACCGGATTGGTGAGATTGTTTTGCCAAGCGATCGAGCCTTGTAGACCACTGCCGGGGGCCACCGAAATCTTACTCCCTGTTTGGCCATTGATCGCGATCGTACCGGTAATAAACGGTCGGCGCACGGTAAGTGTTGCAGGCACCGAAAGGAACGGGACTGCAACCGAGCTTGCAGTTTGATCGGCGTTGGTCCCGGCCAAGAATTTAAAGACACGCTCGTCGCCATCTTGTCCATCGATGGTGCCGCGAATTGTGATAGTCTGGGTCACCCCCGGTGCCATCGTACCCAAGCGCCACAGCGTGTTCCCCGCCTCGGCCTTGGGTGACGTCACCTGTGCGCTAAATCCAAAGGGGTACTGCGCCTGTACCACTACATTTTGCACCGGAGCTTGCGCGTTGCTCTGCACGGTCACGGTGACACTAAACGGCTCACCAGCTATCGCCTCTTGCGGCGCTTCGACACGGACCGAAACCGGCGAAGAACCGAGCGTCACCTGTGCATCACCCTCTTTAGAGAACACCGCGTTGGAGCCGGGGACGCTGTACTCGAGCACTGCCTTAATCGCTTGCGGGGTGCCCTCGGCGCCATAAAACACAGCCGAGGAAGTGAGCTTAACCTGCTTACCTGGAGCGATAGCACCCACCGAGATGCGCTGGTGCGTGAGCGCCTTGGTAGGGTCTTGCGGATCGCGGGTGCCCTCGGGATAGTCAACCACCAAGTCAGCGAGCTGCAACTCGGTGGAATTGTGGTTAGAGAGGATAAATTGCACCGTTGCAGTTGAACCACCATCGATAAGTGCTGGTGCCACCACCTGGACATCGATGTTTTGAGAGGAAATGAAGTTGCTCCCGCTCAAGAAAAAATAGGTCGCACCAAGCGCCGCGATTAAAAAGAAGATCGCCGAGCCGATCAAGAACTTGGTAGCAAAGCTCATGCCTGGGGTTGGAGACTGCATGGGCATACGAGGTTTACTAAGCGGAGTGGTATCTTGCCAGCTCTTGGGGGCACTCTCTTCTTCGTGCGAGAGTTTGGCACGCACGTCTTGCATAGGCGTTTCGGCCTTTTTGCGCGAATATAAATCGCTTTTGAGCTGCTCTACTCCTCCTGCCTCTTCTTCGGGCATAGTGTTCTTAAGTATACCCCTTAGAGCCCGGTTGCTTGAAGCGAGTCGTTAATAAATTTAATGAGGAGTTTGCGCGAAGCCTGCGCCTGTTGCGCGAGCTCGGGAGTAAAGACGTCACTCTCTACAAATGGCGAGAGTGCAGGGAGCTCAGGCACGTAACCCAAATGCGCCAAAATACGCAGCACCAACACACACTCGAGCGCATCGGCGTCGAGCGTGGTGTGGGCGAGTGCGGCGAAGCCGTCTTGCACCGTTGCAAACAAAGCCGGCGCCCCCTCTTGCCCGGGTAAAAGCCTAAGCAAAAGCCGCACCACTTGACCCAAGCGTTTGCGTGCATCCAAGGGCGATGCAGAAAATTCCCGTGAGATATGCTCCACTCCGACCAAACGCCATTCGTTTTTGCCACGCACAAACGAGTAGCGTGCCTGCGTGAGCACTTCGAGCCCATAGCGCAGCTTCGACTTGGCCAAACGCGCGCCCTGCGCGCGAGCGCGCACCAACCCGAGCTCTTGCGTGAGTACAAACACCGCGCTGCTCCCCTCGCCGAGCGCACGTTTGCCGAGCACAATCCCCTTGGTGACAACAATCTGATGCATTACTTGTGGTGAGTGTCGAACTATAACTTTTCCAATTTGAGCTCGCCCTCGCGTGTCTCGAGCGACATGAGCCCTGTCATCTCCATGAGCACTTCGCGATGTCGGCGGATAAACTCCGCTTCGGGTGTTTGCACCAAAAGTCCCGGTCGGTCAGAAACCGCGAGTTTTTGCTCTTTGCGCCAGTCTTGTATTGCACGCACCCACTCGCGTAGCGTTCCCTCTTCTTTAAGCTCTGGGGTGATGGTAGTGTCGAGTACTACCGATTCTTTTTGTGTTTCATCTACAGCCACCTCTTTAACGTTGAGCTCTTGTGCCAAGATTTCTTGCAACTCTTGAGGCAAAGCGCGCTTGATCGTGAGGTGCCCCAGCGGTTGGCGGATCTTGATACCTGCGCGCTCTCTTAGTTTGAGTGCTGCGCTCGCAAGTTCGCGTGTTTTTTCCATTGTGCGCAAAAGCTCTTCATCAACTGCACCACCCTGCGGCCAATTGCTTAGATGGACGCTCCCCTTCTCACCAAGACCTTGATAGACCGCTTCAGCAATAAACGGGGCGATAGGCGCAAAGAGTTTTGCCATGATCAGAAAAGCTTCGCATTGGTTAGCCAGCGCGTACTGACGGTCTGCGCCTTTGGTGCGCTCACGCGAACGGCGCAGGTACCAGGTTGAATAGTCGTCGACTATCGCACGCAGTGCTCTGCAGGCACGCGGCAGATCATAGGCATCCATCGCCAAAGTCGCTTCAGCAGTAGTTTGATCAAGGCGACTGCGCAGCCAACGGTCGAGTGCGTGTGGGCTTTGTACTGCAGCGGTGCCGTCGTATTCGCCCTTGTAGAGTTCAAAGAACTTAAACGAGTTCCAGAGCATCTGCAGCACGCGGTTATGCATCTCGCGCACATCTTCGTCGCGGAAGTTAAGATCCTCTCCTTGCATCACCACCGAGCTCATAAGCGAAAAGCGCAGTGCGTCAGCACCATATTGCTCCATAAGCTCATAGGGGTCGGTGTAGTTACCCTTGGACTTACTCATCTTGCTACCATCGGCAGCAAGGATGGTGCCCGTAGAAACTACATTCTTAAACGCAATTTTATTAAACAGGAGCACTCCCATTGCGTGCATATAGTAAAACCAAGTCCGGGTTTGGGCGATATACTCAGCAATAAAATCTGCCGGATAACCCTTGACCCCAAAGCCAAAGAAGCCAGCCGGGTCCACCACGGATTTGTCACGAGGATAATTGGCTGAGGCAAAAGGCATCGCGCCTGACTCAACCCAACAGTCGATTACTTCTGGAGTGCGCTCATATTCCTTACCTCCTTCCACTAAGACAATCTGGTCTATGTAGGGGCGATGTAAGTCGAGCTCGTAATTGGCGTTGTGTGGGAAAGGGGCAAACAGTATACGTCGCACCTCCGCGGGTTGAAACGACGTGGTGCGCGCCTCATGCTTAATCTCGCTATTGCTAAGGCGTTTGGCGATCGATTCAAGGAGCCACGCGGGTGCATCATGCGTCACGAGGAGAATATTTTTATTTGTATGTCGTCGCTCAAGCTCAAAAAGAAACTCCCCTACTCGCCTGCGCATCTCCGCATAGGTCTCACCGCCGGGCGCTTTTTTAGTGAAGGTATCCTCGTCTGTTGCATAAAACCTGTGCCACTCTTCTATCGTCTTGCCATCAAGTTCACCGTACATCATCTCGCGCAGACGCTCCTCGGTTCGGAGCGCGCCAACCGGTAGACCAAGTTCCTCGTGTACGATCTGCGCTGTCTCCTGTGTACGAGCCACGGGCGAGGCAATAATCAGGTCGATGTACTCTCCTTTGAGATGCTGCGCTGCTGCCGCCACTTGTTGCCTGCCTCGCTCGCTAAGTGGGAGCGGTTCACCAAACCCAGCATCGAGTACCTTTTTGGTCAAATTACCCGACTCGCCGTGGCGCATCACGAAGTAACGATTGCCTGAGCGCTTGGTTTTGTTCAGGAGCTCTGCGAGCGAACCTATAACGATGAGGTTTTTGCCTCCCTTCTCCTTCCAAATCGGCAGTGGCGAGGCCCAGAAGCGGTTGCGCGAGATGGTCCAGTCGGGAGCGTTCTCAAGAATATTTTTAAACCGGCCGTGTTTGAGGTGCTCGGGGAACCAGTTGATCTTCTCATTCTCGCTCAGCATCTTTTGTTTTACGTCCTGGATGTTGATGAACCAAGACGGCACTGCGTTATAGATAAGCGCCGTACCGCAGCGGTAGCAGTGTGGGTAGGAGTGCATGTGCTGCCCGCGCGCATAGAGCAACCCGCGCGAGTCGAGATCTTGTTTGATGTCTTTTTCTGCCTGTTTAAAGTAACGACCACGGATAAATTCAGGCGCTCGGTCGTTGTAATGACCATCTGGACCTAAGAGCTGCACCATCGGCAACTTTTCTTTTTGTCCAAGGGCAAAATCGTCTTCGCCATACATCACTGCGGTGTGTACCACGCCGGTGCCTTCGCCCACGGTCACAAAGTCAGCCGCAAGCACTACATGCTTTTTACCTTTGTACGCTTTGACCGCTGCGATCTCATAGAGCGGTTCGTATTCGATACCGACCAAATTTTTTCCTTTGAATTCTGCACCATCTTCGGCTTCGAGATAGTGTGCACCGTTGCGCTCGACCAGGCCATAGGTAATTTCGGGGCCAACTGCGAGCGCGACATTGCCCGGTAGCGTCCAGGGTGTAGTAGTCCACGCAAGCAGGTAGGTGTTGTCTGGCAAGTGATGCTTGTGCGGATCTTTGACCTTAAATTTGATCGTCACTGCCTCTTCGTTTACATCGCGGTAGGTATTGTCCATCGCGATCTCTGCTTTAGCCAGCGGCGTTTCGCAGTGCGGGCAGTACATGAGTACGCGGTTACCTTCGTAAAGCAGACCTCTTCCATTCAACTCCTTGAGCGCCCACCACACCGACTCGATGTAAGAATTGTCCATCGTCTTGTAGGAGTTTTTGAAGTCGACCCAACGACCGATGCGGTCGACATAGCGCTCCCACTCGTGGACATATTCCAGCACCATCGAGCGTGCAGTTTCATTAAAAGTATCGATCCCGACGTTGAGGATGTCCTTTTTGGTCTTGAGATCGAGCTTTTTCTCAACCAGGCTTTCGATCGGCAGGCCGTGGCAGTCCCATCCCCAGCGGCGCGGCACGCGGTAGCCGCGCATAGTTTTATAACGCGGGATGACGTCTTTGATCACTGAAGAAAGGAGTGAGCCGGTGTGAGGCAACCCTGTTGCAAACGGAGGACCATCGTAAAACACAAATTCGCCTTGCGGTGCAGGTTTGGTGAGTGATTGTTCAAATACTCTCTCACGCTTCCAAAATTCAAGAATTTCGAACTCTTTTTGAGCGAGCGGCGAAGCCACCGTCTTAGGTTTAGGCGCATCTGCCATATGGAAAAAGCATAGCATTTGCGGGGCAAAAACAAAGCGCCGCCCCAAGCTGGGGGCGGCGCCAGTTTCAAAACACCGGACAGATCCGGGCGGTTTGCACCGGATAGTCCTTCAAGATCGGGGCGAGCTCCTCGTCGGTGAGCAGACGCGCTCTGCGGGCGGTGGTCCAGATGGGCGGCGCGCATCCGTCGAAGCCGTGGTCAACACCGATCACGACTAACACATCGCCGAGAAATTTCTCAAGCTCCCCGACTTTTCTGCGAACCGCATCGGGAGTCTTTGCAGTTCGAGAAAACTCGTTGCGATAGCTTGCCATGGCTGGCCTCGCTTGTTTAATGACACTGCCGTGGATACTAACCTCAAACGACAAGCTCTGCAATTAAACAAAGCGCCGCTCCCGTCTCGGGAGCGGCTCGACAAGGCGTGAACGGGACACCTTCAAAACCTCAGAGCTGTGACAAATTTCGACTCTAGAGCCTGCAAGACTTGGAGACCTTTTAGATCCTTAATCTGAACAGATTCGCAGGTTACCCGGTCTTCCTCGGTGAGATAAGTGAGGCTGACGTAATACTTGCCTTCTTCCGGCTCGTCAACAAAAGCTACCACAGGAGTGGTGACTTTGCCGTGTTTTGCTCGATAGATGAGATAACCTAACTGGTTGCCCTCGGCACACTCCCAGACCGTGTGTTTGAATGGCCTGCCTTGGGCTGCAGCACGGTGCATCACGCTAGCGAGTTGGTCCAAGAGAGAACCCAAAAGAGTGCTGGTCATTTACATTTCCTCCGGGGTTGGAATGCCCAAAACTTGCAAGCACTGGGCGAGGGTTTGTTCGATCGATTGTACGAGGGCAAGATTCGCTTTTGAAACAGCGCCGTCGACAATCAGCCGCTCAGCACCATACCAACTGTTAAACGCGCTCGCAAGCTCGGTGACAAAAGTGGTGACGTAGTGCGGCTCAAGCTCTTTGGCCGCACGCTCGACCGCTTCGGCAAAGTGGATCAAAATGCGACAAAGCTCCAGCGCTTCTTTAGAAAGCTCACCTTCTACTTTTTTAGCCTCCGCAGCATTCCGCAAGAGCGCGCGGGCGCGCACGAGCGCATATTGCACATAGGGCCCCGAATCACCCTCGAGACTAAGCGACTTTTCAGGGTCAAACACAATATCTTTGCCGCTCCCCGGCTTGAGTACTACATACTTAATCGCCCCGACTGCTACATCTTCGCGCCCACGCGCGGCTTGGGTCAACTCGGCCAAGAGCGACTCGCCAGTGATCACATTGCCCTTGCGCGAGGACATTTTGCCGCTCGTGAGTTTCATAAATCCATGAAAACGCGCGAGCATGCGCCCTTCTAAATCAGGGAAGATCAGCTCAGCCGCTTTGCGAACTACTTGATAGAAATCTTTTATCTCGTTGGCCGTAACCGTAAGCGAGACATCGTAATTGCCTGCCTCTTTTTTGAGTTCAGCAAGCCCAAGCTCTTTAGCCTCATACGTAGGGAGTCCTTTGCTGTTGATAAACACCCGTGTGTGCAGACCATATTGTTCGCCCTTAAACACAATTGCGCCTTCGCTCTCTTCGAACACCTCTGGATGCGCTTTTACAATCGCCAAACCCTTAGGGCCGGTGACGCTCTCGAAAAAGTAGTGGTCGAATTTTGTGCCAAGCATCTTATAGATAACTTCAAAATGCTCGAGCGACTCTTTGCGTCCCTCGTCGTATAAAGCGTTTACCTGTGCATTACTCTTTTCATAAATAGTTTTATTAAGTGCGTCTATCTCTTCTTTGTGTGCGTCATATTGGTCTGAGCCGTAGACATACGCCTCACCCCAACTAAACTCTGACTTCTGCATTTTTGCCCATATTGCTTTAGCCACGTGTACGCCAACATCGCCTTGATAGTTGGCCCGCGTCACCTTTGCCCCAGTTACTTCAAATAAATACGCAATACTCTCGCCAATAGCGTTGCTCATCAAATGCCCTATATGAAACTCCTTAAATGGGTTAGGGTCGGTATACTCGACCATCACTTTTTTACCTGCATTGAGCTGCTCGACTTTCTGCTCTTTGGGCATCAGCGCCTCGCGCGCGAGATAAAAGTTGATGAACTTCCCCACGACCTCGATTTTTTCTACCCCATCAATGCGAAGTTTGTTTGCAAGCTCCTGTGCGTCGAGCTTGCCGACCAGCGCCGCGTTGGTCGAGTAGTCGCCATGCCGCATGTCTCGCGGCCGCTCGACCACAAAATTGCTGCAGCCTGCTGCCCTGAGTGCTTGTTCGATCCTCTCTTGCATGCCTCATTACACTAGCACCTACAACACGGTTTGAGAAAGCACCGGCGTGCTCGACGCCTCAACAACACTAAAACTCACCCGGCCGATGAGAGCGCCTTGCGCAGTTTCAACATCGCAGCGCCACTGCCCCGGCTCGAGCCCGGTTTTGACACTAAAGCCGCGGTAGCCGTCCTCGCGCCCGCCTGAGACGGGGAAGTCTAGCTTGGAGCGCTCTTCCCAGTCGCCCGTTGTAGGGTTGTGATACTCCCACTGGTGATAGATCGGTGCCTCGAGACTCGTTGGGGCAAAAACCGACGAGTAACAAAATGCAGCGTCTCCGGTCGATGCAGTGAATGTGCTTGCACTCGATCGCCAAAACTCCCACCACGCCGCAGGCTCGTAGAGTGCCAAATAGCTCCCATCGCTGCGCTTTAAAACCGAGTGGTAGATGCCGATGTCGCGCAGCGACAGCGGCACCGGCGGGATAATGTTTAAAAAGTAGAGACCCATGAACACAACCAAAATAAGCGACACCAACCCCGCAGCGCCACCAAGCTGGCGCGCGCGATCGCCACGAAACACCGCTACATACAGCAGCGTCAAAAATCCGCCGATGTATACCAAGCTCACCACGCAACTGAGCAAGAATGCGCCCACGCCGATTGAATGGACAATGAATGTTGGCACCGCGACGATCAGATAAGTTAGGATCAAAAAGTAGTAGACACCGATATTGAGCCGCAGAAGTGTGTAACGATTGCGGAAGTACTCGTTGCCTAAGACCATCGCCACCAATAGGCCAATAAAAATCGCGCTCCCCGCAAGTGTGCCTGAGTGCCCGTAGAGTACCAAGAGGTTGCTCGCCAACCCACCAAAACAAAACTGCAACACTAGGAGCAAAAAGAAGGGCTCCACGCTCCTGCTCTCGTTGCGCCTAGTCTCGCGCAGGTTGAGGATGACAATGAATGCACCTGCGATGAGCAAGTACGAGAGCAGCAGTAGGTTGTTGTTGATCGAGTCGGGGCGCTTGGCTATCCATAGGTCGAAGAGGAAGCCTACCACAAGCGCGCCCATGTTGAGATGGTGCTCGTAGCGCTGCCACCACTTAAAAAGTTTGGTTGAGCGGACGTCCACCTCCTAATACTACCTCTTTGCAAAAAGTAAGAGGCCCGGCGTTGCCGCCGGGCCTCCAGTTTCTGTACAGCGACCAGTGTCAGGGTGTCTGCCAGTGCTTGCGCTCCCAAGCCTCCTTGGAGAACTTGAAGTACTTGGAGAGCGAAGGCCGATGGTCAAGATAATTGCCCTGATAGAGCTTGTCGGGAATCTCTGCGGTCCGCTCAAACGCCATCGCACAGATCCGCTGGCCGTCGCGGATCTTAAATGGGACGTCGCGCGCGCGAACCTCCATGACCGCGGCTCCGTTGAAGCCGTTGTCGAAGAAACCCGCGTAATGCACCTGAAAGTTCCCACTCGACATCTTGTAGGGGAGCACGTGACCACACACCGACTTGGGCACACGCACCCGCTCGCGGGTGACAAGCAAGTAGAACTTACCCGGCACAAGCACCAGCTGGCGGTCCTCGGGAAGAAAGATCGGCTCCCAAAAATCCGCCGGTAGGTGCACATCGGTGCGAGTGAGGTCAAGGATGCCCGGCCCCCGCGGGGTCTCACGTGCCTCAAAGCCCACCACCTCCCGGTTGAGATCGACGGTCAGGAAGATCTCTCCGTTTTGTTCTCCGAGTTGATTCGGGGTGATAGGCTGGCCGGCGAAGTCGAGCAGTATGCCCTCTTGCTGGTGGAGGTCCTGCACCTCCTTGCTCGAGAGTCGCTTGGTCTCCGTGGTCTTGAAGCGCGCCTGGATCAATGAGAGTCCAGCATTCACCCTGATGTGGAAAGATTTCGAGGTGAGCTCCACCCACAGCGGCCCGGTATAGCCCGGTGGGGTAAAGTCGTACTCGCTGGAGTAGTTGCAAACCATACGCGTGTAGACGTCCGAGCGTCCTCCAGAACTTTTTGGAGAACACTCGATGATCTCGCCGGGCTTGAGTGCGCAGTGCTCCAAGAGTGGGATCAGATACGTATGATCCCGATACAAAAGCTCGGGGGCACCTGGCGAGAGATTGATTTCGCGCAGGCAGTGGCCCTCCTCGTTGAGGAGGTCCACCACGCGTTTGTTGTCGGCAAGCGCGCCCGCTTTAACGTGGTAAGCCCTGCGTCCAAGACGCAAGTCGAGAGAAGCGGGCTGAATCTGCTCCGGGTGGATCATCAGCCGCTCTTCGGTGTCGTCCGAGCTCATCAAGGGCACAGCACCCTTGAGCGCCCGTAGGATAGCTTGATGCGGCAGAACACTCATGAGCAGAGTCCTTTCTTAGAACGTTGGTCTGCCGCGAGTATAGCGAAGTCGCGCAAAAAGAAAAGGCCGGCGCTCATCGCGCCGGCCCCATTCGCTGTCCAGTCTTACTTCGACACCTCGGCCTTGATGTGTGGGTGCGGATCATAGCCCTCGATGCGGAAATCTTCGTACCTGAACTTGAAGATATCCCGGGCCTCGGGGTTAATCTGGAGCTCCGGCAGTGCCCGCGGAGTACGCGAGAGCTGCAGGTTCGCCTGCTCGACGTGGTTGAGGTAGAGGTGCGCATCACCAATCGTGTGGACGAACTCCCCCACTTGGAGCTCGCAGACCTGCGCGACCAGGTGTGTGAGCAGGGCGTAGCTCGCGATGTTGAAGGGCACCCCAAGAAAGATGTCTGCCGAACGCTGATAGAGTTGGCACGACAATTTGCCGTTCGCCACGTAGAACTGAAACAGTACGTGGCAGGGCGGCAAACGCGCCTCATCGACCTCGGCCGGGTTCCACGCGGTGACGATGAGCCGCCGCGAGTCGGGGTTGTTCTTGATGTTATAGAGCACCTTGGCAATCTGGTCGACAGCTCCAACCGTGCGTCGAGCGAACGGGTGATGCTCATATCCTGGCACAGATACGGGATACTGCCATCGTCGCCACTGCGCGCCGTAGACCGGGCCAAGGTCGCCGTGCTCATCTGCCCACTCGTCCCAGATGCGCACGCCGTGGTCGTTGAGGTACTTGATGTTGGTGTCGCCCGCCAAAAACCACAAGAGTTCGTGGACGATCGATTTAACATGCAGTTTCTTGGTCGTACAGAGCGGAAAGCCCTCCGAGAGGTCAAACCGCATCTGGTGTCCAAAGACCGAAATGGTGCCGGTGCCGGTGCGGTCGCGCTTCTCCACACCGTTGGTAAGCACACGCTGCATAAGCTCGAGGTACTGTCTCATCCCTGCATCTCCCTGGAATGATGAACCTCGGCAGATAGTGCCATAAGGACGAATACATAATCAACCGCCAAGCGGCGTTGAGGTGCTTGTCTATATATCTCCTCAGTTGAATTAAAATCAAAAGTTTGAAAAAATTTCGGCATGGAGCTGCCTCAAAATCTCAAATCTTTATATCGCCACTGGGGACTGCATACTGCTGACAACCCGACCAAAACCGCTGCAGCACCTGAGGATATCCTTTGGTTCATCAACGAGCGGATAAGTATCTGGGAGCAAAAGACCTCAGGCAAAGCTCCTCCCTATACAGACGATCCAATCCTTGCGCAGTTCCGCTTTTGTAACATCTTTCGAGAGCTAGACCGCCAGACGATTGAAATCCACACGCTTCTTAATCCACTGCGGGGAGACTTTCCTCTTTGGCTTTTAAATATGTTTTACGCTCGCATGGTGGCGCGGCCCGAGACACTCCGTTCCGTCGGGTTACTCACTTTTGACATAAACCAAAACAAAAAGATCTACGAAAAGCTTACCGCACTCCCCCGGCCACGCTATGGCGCACCTTATGTTTTTCCAATATCAGTAATCCAACGCAGCAACACTCCGACTCGCGAGCTTTTTATAGCCAAGCATCTGCCAAAAGTTATGCAAAAAATCGCCCACGAAATACAAACATGGAACAAAAAATCGGTATACGATGGCGCGGCACAGGTGTTGCCTCTTTTTGGTTTTCGTCTCCACTTTTTATGGACGGAGACGCTCATAGACGTCGCCTACCAGTTCCCCGAGTATATCGACTTGTTCAAACGCTTCCCCATCGGGCCGGGGGCTGCACCGACCTTTCAAATACTCGCGCCCGGAAATGACGGATCTTGGTTGGTAGAGCAGCTCGCCGCAGCGCGTGTGCCCACATCTATAACGTACGAAAGCAAACCCATCGGATTGTCAGCAGAAAACTGGGAGGGCATTGGTTGCGAGTATAGAAAATACATCAATCTCAAAAACGGAAAGGGGCGTCGGAGATTATTCCGACACCCCTCTGCCTCGTCGCTTTTCTAGTTATTTCACATCCACGCCCATCGAGCGCGCTGAGCCGGCGATGATCTTCATCGCCTCCTCTACCGAGTGGGCGTTCAAGTCGCGCATCTTGCGCTCGGCTATTTCTTTAACTTGTGCTTTGGTGAGTGTACCGATTTTAGAGGTGTTGGGCTTGCCGCTCCCCTTCTCTTTGCCGAGCGCCTTCAAAATAAGGCTCGAGGCTGGCGGCGTCTTGAGCACAAAATCGTAGGTGCGATCCTCATAGACCGAAATTTCTGCCGGGACCAAGTCGCCGCGCATCTCTTTAGACGCTTCGTTAAACTTCTTAACAAATTCGCCGATGTTGATGCCTGCAGGCCCGAGCACTTGGCCCATAGCGGGGGTCAGCACGGCTGCACCGCCGTTTGCTATGATTTTGATTTTTTTAACAATCTTTTTTGCCATGTGATGCTTCATCACCCCGTCGGGGGCATGCTCCCTTATACACTTCCTAAACGTCAGTGTCAAAAGAACCTAGATTCTTTTGATCTGCAAAAAGTCGAGCTCGACTGGCGTCTCGCGGCCAAACATCGCGACCATTACCTTGACCTTGCCGCGTGCCTGGTCGACTTCGCCCACCTTGCCATCAAGATCCTTAAACGGCCCGTCGACAATGGTGACTGCGTCGCCAGCCTGCAGATCGATGTCGTGTTTGACGCTCCCCTCGGTCGCAGCCATGCGGCCCAAGAGTGTGTCGACTTCGTCTTGTTTAAGGGGCACGGGGTTTACACCTGAGCCTACAAAGCCGGTCACGCGCGGGGTGTTGCGCACCACATACCACGACTGGTCATCTACGATCATGTCGACGAGCACGTAGCCCGGGTAGACCTTCTCCTCCTCTTCGACCCGGCGGCCGCCTTTAATTTTGATGGTCTTCTCCGTCGGCACGATCACCTGAAAGATTTTGTCGGAGAGGCCAAGCGACTCGATGCGCTGGCGCAGGTTGCGGGCAACCGCGTTTTCATACCCGGCATAGGTGTGGATCGCATACCACGCGCGCCCAACTGAAGTATCTTGCTTTGCCATAGTTAGATGAGTTTTTCGATAACTGCGCGGAAGATAAAGTCGAGCGCGCCCAAATAGGCAGCCGTTGCGAGCGAAATAGCCACCACGACCGCGGTATACACGGCGGTGAGCCGACGAGTCGGCCAGCTGACATGCTTCATCTCTGCGCGAACGTCTTTAAAATAGTTAGTGATGGCCATAGAGTTGTGCTTATCTTCCTAAAGAAAAGACCCCCTCCTGGGGCCTTTTCTCCATAGTACTCTTAAGTTTTTTGAGCGTCAACTAGCGGATCTCGTAGGTGACCGAGACATTGCTGGTAACCTTGTTTTGGCCCACAGAAATCTGCGGTGCGACCGCAATAGAGGTGCCGGTGCCCTTGCCCATCGCCGCATCGAGCGCGTACGGGACAGGCCCTGGCGTGTTGCCACTTTCGTTGAACGAGACCACCCGGACCAGCGAGACGCCAAGCTCTTTGGCCAGCTCATCAGCTTTGGCCTTGGCATCGGCAATAGCCTTGCTACGCGCCTCGTTTTGCAACTTATTAGGGTCATCGAAAGTAAACTGCAAGCCCGAAACTTCGGTCGCGCCTTTGCCCCCTACACCGGCAAGCAGATCGCCCGCTTTGGCGGTGTCGCGCACCTTTACGGTAGTGGTTTGGCGAACCTCATACCCGCGCAAGACCTGCCGACCCGGGCAATACACATTCGGCGAGCACGCGCTTTGCACATAGTCGTACTGTGGTTGTATCGAGTAGTCGGTGGTTTGGATGTCCTTGGCCGCTACCCCATTGTCGGTGAGGTATTTGGTTGTAGCGTTGGCTTTACTTGTGGCATCGTTTTGAGCTTCGGCGACCGTTGCTTTGTCAGAGATCACCGAGTAACTAAACGTAGCGATATCGGCCGCCCCAAACGCTTCGCCATAGCCACTGACGTTAATAGTGTTGGCCGGCTGCACCCCCGCGCCAATATAGCGCAACCCCTGCAGCTGCCCAAGGGTAAGGACCGCCAAAAAAACTATTGCAATAATAAGGAGCGTCTTCCCTAACCCGGTACTAAAAAATTCGTTCATGTTCTTTTAAGACGTTATTTGATGCTGTCTATTACCGATTTGATCTGCTCATAGGGGAGCGCGCCTGAGATCGGGACCTGTTTGCCGTGCCCATAGACAATCGTGTAGGGCGTGCCCTGGCCGCCATTTTGTTCGGCTTCTTGCTCCTGTGCATCTATCTTCGAAGCAAACTTTTGCGAATCGTAGCAACTCTTGAAGGTCGCTGCATTTGCCCCAAGCGATTGAGCGACTTGCGCATAATAAGCATCCGACATCTTGCTCTGGTTAGCAAAGATAGCGTCGGCAAACTTCCAAAACGCATTGTTGCCCAGCTCGTCGGAGATACACTCGGCGGCGAGCGCCGCGGGAAGCGCGTTGGGGTGGATAGAGGTGAGCGGGAAGTTGCGATACACCCAGGCGATTTGGCCATTGCTCTCGCTCACTATTCTTTTAAGTGTCGGGTAGATCAGATTGCAGAAGGGGCACTGAAAGTCTGAGTACTCAATGAGCACAATTGGTGCATTCGGCGAGCCGATGATGTGATCTGCTGCGGAGGGCGCCGCGACATGTGCACTGACTGTGGGCGCAGCGTCGTTCCCCGCCGCGACCGTGGCTGCAGCCGGATGCAGATTAACGTAGACAATCGCTCCAGCGATGATCACGCCGGCAAGCAGGATAGCAATAGAAGGGCTCAGTTCAAACTTTGTATGTTCAGACATGCTGCTATTGTACCTTATTTCTCTAGTTGTTTGCGCGCGGTGGAAATAAGTTTAAAAATTATGAAGATCGAGAGCGCAATAACAAAAAAATTGAAGAGGGTTTGCAAAAATGAACCGTACTTGACCACCACGTCTGCACGCGGCGCATAGGCGAGCATCTTGAGGTCGACGTCGTTGGTCAACAGCCCCAACAGCGGCGTAATAAGGTCACTCACGAGCGAGTTAACCACCGCAGAAAAGGCATTGCCCACCACAACCGCAATGGCAAGGTCGAGTGCGTTGCCCTTTATTGCGAAATTTTTAAACTCACTCCAAAAACTTTTCATGCCCCCTATTGTACATTCTTTGGGTCAGAGGGGTGCAGATACTAGAACGGTCGATTATCTAGGAATTCTATCAGATTCCGAATACATGACAGGAGTTAAGGAGAAGCTTAATCTTATTGCAAACAATATAGAAAAATTTGACACTAAATTGAATAGGTTTTATAACTCCGCAGCTGCTTGACGCAGTATTGATAAGTGTATAATCTACACTTAGATAGTGTAAATAGTACACCTAGGACAGCTCTTTGAAAGCTGCGATACCACCACTCAACCGAAGAAAGCGAGGCTTACTATGCTGATCAGACTCTTCCGTAGCGCAGGTGCTACGGGGCACGTCTTCTTCCTGAAGAACGGCCGAATTGCCAATAAGGGACTCGCCTACAGCGGGTTCATCGGTCCGAAGACGACTGTGGCTGTGGTTCCGACCACGCCGCAGATCCTCAACTTCGCAATCGACGCCCAGACCAAGGACAAGCAGAACGTCGTCGTGCAGGGCAGCCTCACCGCCACCCTCACGCCGAGTACTGCCGTCTCCAAGTTCGACTTCACTGTCGAGCCCAAGAGCGGAGGCTATATCGGCAACTGGGTCCAGGTGCTCAACGCCAAGGTCATCGAACGCGTCGTGCGTGCAGTGCTCGACAAGGTGAAGGATCTGGATGTCGAGGAAGCAACTCGATCGCAGAAGGTCGTCGAAGACGCGGTTACCGCGGCGCTCGGCAACAACACCTTCCAGAACGACGGTATCACCATCGACTCCTGCTCCATCCCCAAGATCGAGCCGGGTGATGAAGAAGTCGAAGGAGCGATCGGCGCGCAGGAACGTCAGACGATGCTCACCGATGCCGACAAGGCACTCCACGATCGTCGCCTGAAGGCTGCCGCCAACGAGCGTGCCGTCAAGGAGTACGAAGCTGGCACACGGCTCGAGCTCGAGAAGAAGCAAGGCATCCTGCTCGACGAGCAGGCAAAGAACAAGGAGAAGGAAGCCAACGCTGATGCGAAGGCAACCGAAATCCGCTTTGCTCCGCTCAAGGACATCGAAGCCGGCAAGTTGCTCGGCGCTGCGCTGATGGACGGTCTCAAGAACGGCCGCGTCGGCTCGATCGTCGTCGCTCCGGAACTCCTCGGCGCCCTCCAGCAGAAGCACTGAGGTCGCCATGGACCGGGTCGTTATTGTCACCAAGCCCTCTCGGCTCGAAGAGCTTGTGCTCCAACACCTCACCGAAGGTGCTGCACAATTCGTCCTTGAGTCTAGGGGGCAGTCGATGGAGTCGTACAAGGAGGAAGATGCTATCTACAGGGCAGCTCTCTCCGAAGTGCGACGCCAGATCCCGAACGACCTACCTGTCACATCTGTCACTCGCGAAGATCTACCGAACTTTCTCTTTCGGGACAAAGACCTCATCGTGGTCTGCGGTCCGGACGGACTGTTCGCAAATCTCGCGAAGTACATCGGCAACCAGTCAGTGCTCACGGTCAATCCTGATCCCAAGACTGTCGCCGGTGTGCTCATGCTCTTTCCGCCCAATGCGGTTGGCAGCGTGATTGCTCAGGCACAGGATGGAAAACATCAGGTCGAGCGCCTCCCCTTCGTGAAGGCATCGATCGACAACGATCGTGTGGTCTGGGGAATCAACGACATCTTTATCGGGCGCAAAGACCACGTGTCTGCTCGGTACGAGATTTCGTTCGGCAACCAGAAGGAGCGTCAATCCTCGAGCGGTCTTATCGTCTCGACGAGTGTGGGCTCCACGGGATGGATGCGTTCGGTGGCAGCGATGGTCTCAGGGTTAACTCGCGAGGGCATGCCCAACAAGCTGTCGATGTTACCGAATGCTACGAGCAACGAACTTGTGTTCGTCGTGCGGGAACCCTTCCCCTCGCCGAATACGGGAACTAATCTCGTGACCGGTCGTGTGGTCCCTGGTCGACCACTCACTGTTAGTTCGGAAATGCCGGACGGAGGATACATTTTCTCCGATGGCGTCGTCGAAAAGGCGCTCGAGTGGAATGCCGGAAGCAAGGTCGTGGTCTCCGTGGGAGATCGGTATGTGCAGCGAATCGTTCGGTGAACACCAACGCAGGGGGCCCCGAAAGCCCCCTGCCTTTTTGTAAAAATGAAAAGTGTTAGAATTACACAATCAATGGCCAATCAAGAGGAACAATTTAGAAAGAAAGTAGCAGAGCTACGTATCGCTATAGCGGCAGTAGATGTCGCGCTTTTTACTATTCTCAACGACGCTCTCCATGTTTTTCTTATTCCTGTACATCGACCACCACACTATCAAAACCAATTTGGCTTGCCGGGAGGGGTTATAGGCGTAAAAGAAACAACAGACCAAGCAGCTGACCGGCATCTAAAAGAGAAAGCACACATTGGCGGCGCTCATGTTGAACAGCTTTATACCTTTAGTGATCCAGAGAGAGACAAGCGAAGTCGATCAATTTCTGTTGCATATATTGCAATCGCGTCTCCAGATCGTATTTCAATAGGAGAAAAAACTGAAGGTAAGTGGGTACCAATAAAAAAGCTTCCAAACCTTGCGTATGACCATGCAGAAATAATTAAAGTTGCACTTGAGCGATTGAAAGGCAAATTGGTCTACACCAACATCGTTGCTAATTTACTCCCCAAACAATTCACCCTTACCGAACTCCAGGCTGCATACGAAATTATTCTTGATCGCAAATTAGATAAAAGAAATTTTCGAAAAAAAATGCTTTCCATCGGACTTGTAAAGGAAACCGGCAAACAAAAAAAGACAAGTTATCGTCCAGCGCAGTTCTATACTTTTACTAAAAAAGGGTTAACTACTATTCCAGAAGTACGGGCAGCATTGTGATAAAAGGAAAGTTCAACTAAGACCTATCAGGGGTGCCTACAGGGACTCGAACCCTGACTGAGAGATCCACAATCTCTAGTGCTAACCATTACACCATAGGCACCATGAGCGCACACTATACCATTCTACCCTTAGGGATGAAAGAAAAACGCGAGCGCCACGATTGCGTATGCGCACAAAAGCTGCAGCCCTTCGAGCCAGTTGCTCTCGCCGTCGGCGACCACCAGGTTGACGATGATGACCGAGAGCACAATCGACACTAGCTCGAATGTATCAAAGAGGAGCGTCATCGGGTGGCCAAGTATATAGCTGAGAAGCACTAAGAGCGGCGCGGCAAACATCGCGACCTGTGTTGCTGAGCCGATCGCAATTTGGAGCGAAAGATCCATGCGGTTTTTGCGCGCGACCACCACTGCAGAAAAGTGCTCGGCTGCATTGCCGATAATGGCCACAAACACCACGCCCAAAAAGAGCTCCGATACTCCCCAACTGGCGACTACAGGTTTGACCGCGCCGACCAAAATCTGCGACATCCAGGCTACCGCAAGTGCTGCTGCAGTGAGTATCAGCAAACTTTTTTTGACGCTCCAGCGCGGCTCGTATTTGCTCACCTCGGCCACATAGAGGTGGCGGTGCGTACGCAAACTAAAAAGGAGCGTGCCCGCATAAATAACCATGAGTGCACCTGAGACAAACACGCTCAAATGCCCCACCGAAGTTGCAGGGATGGGCGTGCCCATCTGCGTTGCACTAAACACTGCCGGGACAATAAGCGCGATCGCACCCACAAAAAGGGTCGAGCCTGCAGCCACCACGCCAGTGCGGTTAAACTGCTGCTTATCTCTGCCCCAGCCACCAACAAACATGGCAAGGCCAAGCACAAACAACAAGTTGCCAACAATCGAGCCAGTGATAGAAGCTTTGACCAAGGTCAAAAGCCCTGCTTGGAGGGCAAAGATGCCGATGAGCAGCTCGGGCAAGTTGCCGAGCGTTGCGTTTAAAAGACCTCCCACCGCAGGAGTGGTGCGACTACTGAGTTCCTCGGTCGCCTCGCCAATGTATTTGGCCAGCGGAATGATGGCGATTGCCGCACAAACAAACAAGGTCACCTCAGAAAAGCCGAGCGCTTGAGCGACAAGCGTGATGGGTACGAACACCAACAGCCAGGCAAACATGGCTCCTATTCTACTATGTGCGCAGGAGAGGACTCGAACCTCCATCCCATTGCTGGGGCTACCACCTCAAGGTAGTGCGTCTACCAATTTCGCCACCTGCGCAGGTGTCGCGCCTTAGACAGGCCCAGTTATTGTGCGGCAACTTCCTCAGTTTGGGAAGTCTCAACCACCGGGGCTTCAACTTGCTTGGTGTCGGTGCGCTTGCCGCGGGTGTCTATCGCGATTTGCTTGCGCATCGCACGCTTGACCTCGGACGCTGCCTTGCGGCGAATAAAGTAGAGTTTGGCTCGGCGGGTGCGGGTGCGGCGCAATACCTCGATACTTTCAACCATCGGCGAGTAGAGCGGGAATATGCGCTCAACGCCTACGCCTGAGGCGATTTTGCGCACCGTAAAAGTTGCTCCCGCTTCGGTGCCGTGCTTAACGGCGAGGATGGTGCCCTCAAAGGCCTGGCGGCGCACATTTTTAACCAAGGTCTCTTTTTTGTTAGCGCCTTTTTGCTGCTTGAGGTCGACTACACGCTGCCAAACACGTACGCTGTCGCCCGAGCGCAGCTGGAGTCCTTTGCGAGCCTCCATATCGACTGGTGAAATCTTGACTGCCGATTGCATTGTGCAGAGACTGTAACACGGCCTGCTTACTGGCGCAATTGTGCCTCTGCTGCAACAAAATCTGCCGGGAGCGGCGCAATAAAAGTCATCTCCTCTCCGCTTGGGTGCTCGATCGTGATGGTGTGTGCATGCAAGGCAAGACGCTCAAAGCCGAGTAGTGCTGGCCGCTGCGGCGCGTAGAGTTGGTCACCAATAATCGGGTGCTGTATTGCCGCACAATGCACGCGGATCTGGTGCGTCCGGCCGGTGTGCGGAAAGGCCTCGATGTAAGCAGCGCCCTCACCGCCCGCACTGAGCTTTGTCGAAGTGTTGGCGATGCGCCGCCACGTGGTCGCCGCTTCGCGCTGCGTGCCTGTGGGGCGCGTTGCCGAGCGCGGGCCTCTGCCACCGCGACTCGAGCCTATCGGCTTATCGATCCGACCTCTCTCCTCTTTGAGTGTGCCGTAAAGAAATGCGCGATACGTTTTTTTAATCTCGCGATCTTGGAATTGTTGTTTCAGAAACGCGAATGCTTCTTTAGTTTTAGCTACCACCAACACGCCGCTCGTCTCTCGGTCGATCCGATGCACAAAATGGAAGTTGCCTTCGCCATGTCTCTTTTCAAGCCAACTACTGAGCGCCGGATAGTCATGCTTACCATCGGGGTAGACGATCACCCCCGCGGGTTTGTCTACCACCAGCAGCGACTCATCTTCAAACAAAATCTTAACCTCCTCCATGTGCGCGCTGTAGGACTCGAACCTACGACCATCCCGGTGTAAACGGGGCGCTCTACCAACTGAGCTAAGCGCGCGTCTTGGCTTGGATCTTAATGTATCCGTCTTTGATAATTTTCTCAAGATAGTCTTTCCTTTTGAGCTTTTTTAGCCTAAGTTCTATCGAACGAGCCTCCTCTAGAGTCTTATACTCTTGTTTAAAAATTATTTGTTCTGGATGCAATCGTTTCGTTGAGTGAGTATGCCCACTGAGATGCTGACGAAACCGTCTTTCGAGATCTGGGGTACTCCCAACATAAAACTTTCTGCTTTTCGACTTGAGAATATACAGCCAGGCCATAGTAAGACTCTACCAAAGCCGACGCCCTGGTCGGCTTCCCGACCACTCTGTGCGTCGGGGCTGAGCTAAGCGCGCATTTTTGTTTGTGCCCTCGGAGGGAATCGAACCCCCATTCGCGGCTTAGAAGTCCGCTGTTCTATCCATTGAACTACAAGGGCTTCTACCCCCAAGCCCGGACACGAGCCGTGCCTGCACGATAACACATCGTCTGCACTTTACACTCCGAGCGAATTATTTTGCCTGCGATATCCCAATTTCCAACGATCTTCTTGTTTATATTTTTGGATACGCGCAATGATCGTGTCCATACCCTCAGGGCGCAGGACTACTTGTCGACCATTGATCGTATACGCTGCACCTTCGCGCAAACCCAGGTACGCAAGCGTGCGAACCATGGTTGCTTTCCATATAGCTTCTTTGGTTCCAGAAATGTTGCTCACAAGACTGGAGAGTTTGTCAATCTCGTCTTGATATCTTTGTTGTTGGCCTCTGGAAGCGACCGCGACATTGCTAATCCGCTGTAATAGTTCATTGATAGGAATTTTCTTTACGGCTTGATTTTCAAAATCGTCGTAAGGATTGATTTTCTGATCTATACCATCGATAAAACGACGTGGACTGGAACTCATTCGGAGGCCAGAAGCTTTCGCGGTCCACGTATTATGGACGAAGCGTCCTTCCTGATCCTTACTGCCTCGTAAGACTGATATCTTTTGGCCTATGTCCATGTCTTCTCCGATTCCCATGCTGGTATCATGCCCACCCACTTGCACATATGCCTCAGCACTGTAGGCGGTGTTCCATCCACCACTGATTACCCGATGCCAGACAAAATCTGCTTCAGCATTATTTGTTGGCCTGAACTTCGGATTGCGCAAAAATATTTCTGCAAAGTCCCACAGCCTCCGAGAGAAGAAAAGGAGGTCGTTTTTTACCAGTACCTCGGGTTGCCGATCTTGGGTTCCTCGCAGCACATCCACACTTGGTTGCAAATCAAAATCATCAGTCAATTTCGAAATAGTTCTTCTGTCGACGCTAACCACGTCGGCATCTTCAGATTCCAGATAGAGCGATCCTGTTTGGGATCGGCGATTTACCGAACGACGCAGGGTAATATCGGTAAGCACCCTGCGGGCTAGACCCACGCGAGCCACGGCGTCATCAAATGCGACATCGATAGCGTTAACGTGGATGTCGGGGTGAGCCGTTTTCCATTGGTTAATTACCCGCACCGAGTCGTCCGGGGTCTCGGATCGCTTGAGATTTACGAGGATATTGATTTCGAATGTATTTGGGTCCAGAGGTTGGTTATTCTTGTCTACCTGCTTTGAGTATTGGTCCAAAAGATTGGCCAAATTTGCCGACTCAAAGCGAGCCGGGATGAGTACGGCGACTCTGCAACGCTCATCCATGGGAGGCAGCCCGACAGAAAGTCTCTCGACCTCTTGTTTATGTGCAAGTTCTCCTGATCGTAAGTATCGATTAATACGAGCGCGTTCCCGCGCAACATCTCTGATTATGGGATCGCCTTCTTTATCAACCCACACCGATTTTCCATCTTTCTCTGCAGGAAAATAAGGATCCAAGCTGATGCCTCTGCGCTCAAAGGAATCCAAAATGCTTTGCTCTGTACCCGAACCATAATACCCATAGTAGGAGGGTCCGATTGGGACACTTTTCATATCTTTTTCCTCCAGCGGTTTTCGACCCACAATGGGTACGACAGGCGGTGGGTCGACCAATGGGTCTGCCGGCACCATAAGGTTCATTTCGCTCCAGCGCTTGATGGGCGTAGGCTCAGGCTCTTGGGGCACCGGCGGGAGCTCGGCACTATTTTTGCCGATATCGGTTGCGAGGATCCGTACCTGCGAGACGCCATCCTTGGTCCCAACGGTTTGGGCAACCTCCATAAACCCTCCGGTAAATTGGGCCTTCCCTTGGGCGTCTTTCTCAAAGAGCCGCTGCCACGCTTCGCTCCCTCTTTCGATAATCGCATTGCCTTTGCTGTCGATCGGTACCTCAAACACCAAATTTTGTGTCCCTTTGGAGACGCTGAGCAAGAGCGAAAGTTTGCCCTCTTTCATAAGCTCGCGCGCATTGATCGAACTGCTCTGGTGATAGGAGCCTTGCTCCATCAGCGCCCGGACGCTGTAAACATAGTCGCCCTTGGCATCAATGCCCGTATCGCCCACACCGCCGCGCCACAGCCGAAGCTCGTTTTTGTCAAACTTGGGCGTGTCGTTGTCGTACCACAGCACTCGTTTGACCGCATGCATGTTCTCTTGTTGAGACACAAGATAGTCGTGCTCGCTCATAGGCACACTGCTTGGGGCGGCAGGTGCGCCGCCAGGGAGTCGCTCCGTGACAGACTCAGTGTGTGTAGCG
>CAYQPO010000004.1:0-34001 GCA_964420015.1 uncultured Candidatus Saccharibacteria bacterium | reverse complement strand
GGGAGGGACGCCGGGAGAGACTAATGGTGTGTTACGGGGGCCGAAAGACCCTAATGGTGTCCTTTGAGTATTTCGAGCGCCTCCGGAGTGGGCAGCCCTTCGGTGGTGAAGGTGAGCCCCTCGGCGGCCACTACCCCATCGCGCATGAGCGTATAGCTCTCTGCCGCGCTGCCTACTGCAGGCACTTTGCGCAGCTCAAAACCCTCGGGCATATGAATCTGGTTAGAACCGATCCACTTTTCTGCCGGGCCGCCGATCTGGGCATAGGTTTCTTCGGCCATAATCTTGACCCGAAGCCACTCAAAGGCGGTCAGGTGCGCAGGAGCCGGCACGGCTTCGCCGCCTCGGATGCGACCGACGATGCCCTCGATGAGCCCGCGTTGATCAGCGCGTATCCACGAACTCATCTCTTGTAGTGTGGCGCCAAATACCAAGCCCACTGCGGCAGCTTTGATCCCTGCATTAAACGCGTTCTTTCCTTTCAACTTCTTGAAGAGGCGGTCCTTTTGTTCGACATCTGCCTCGATCGAAGTTCGAACCTCAGCTTGCTTTTGGCGCCACTCTTGGTCGTTGGTGTACCGCGCCGCCAGCTCGGCGTTGCCATCAAGCGCCGTACGCATAGCAACCCGGAGTTTTGCCCGCAACACATCAAGCTCAAAACGCTCAGAGACAACCTGTTTTGGGTCAGAAAAAGCGATCAAATCGATCTTCTTTTGGTCGGAGAGCTCGATGCGTTTTTCTACTTCGGCGAGCGCCTCAGCTGCGTCGCGGAGCTGCGGCAAATCGGGAGCGCCCTGTTCGAGCCCGAACAAGGACTGCTCGAGCGACTGCTGGAGCTCGCCCGCGGTCTTTATTTCATAGCGGCTCTCTTCCAACTCTCCTCGGCGCTCCTGCCCCGCCTCGGGCGCCGCTTTGCCCATCGCACGCTGCCGCAGGTGCAGCGCGCGGTCCTTTTCCATGCGGCGGCGCTCCTTGCCCCACGCAAACGCGCCCGCGAGCGCGGCCGTCGCACCCAGAGTGCCAAAAGCCGCGAGCCGGCTGGAGGCGACTCGCTTAGCGATGCCGCCTATAAGCGTATACCCAATAGAAACACCGGCGGCGAGAGTTGTTTCATTAACAAACATACCCAGCTTGCCTTTTGCAACTTTATGCAATTTGTCGACGATACGGTCGACACGGTCAAAATCGACTTCGGTGCGTACCCCCGCGCGTGCGCGGCCGACCACGACCTCAAAGTCGAGGTCGGCCGCGTCAAGTGCATTGCCGTGGCGTATACTTTCTTGCACGGCCCGCGCCGCCTCGAGCAAATTGTCAGCAAACATGCGCTGGCGGTTGCCGATCCGCTCGTCCAACACCTCAGCTTTTTGTGCGGCCACCTGCTCGTCTATCAGCCGAGCACGCTCAATAGCAAATGCCTGCTGCACCGCTGGATCATTCAGATCTCTTTGTGCATACTCCAGCACCAAGCTTTTTACCTGCTCGCGCAGTGCAAGGTCCTCGGGCGTGTTCTCCAATACTGCGCGCTTCTCTCCCGCCTCTTCGTGCACGGTGAGCTCGGCATCTTCGTTTATAAATTGCTCGACCACCGCCCGCTGCGCCGCCTCGTGTGCGGCACGGTCGGCCTGTTCGTCTACAAACAAGTTCCCCTCACCTGCGTGGATCTTGCTGCGTGCCTCGCCTATCTTTTTTTGTCGGTAGTGGTTGTATGCAAGATTGTTCTTCCAAACCCGAGCCCAGGTGCGCTCCACAAAACCTTTTGACCCCGCTTCCACCACTTCTTTATTAAGTTCGGCTTCGGCAATGTCTTTGGCACGCGCGTTTGCGGTCTCGGTCGTTTCGATTAACGCGACAGAAATCTTTTTCTTCTGCGGCGTTCGCGGCGCTCTATTAAAATTGCTAGGCGCTCCTGGGCTAGACATCGTGGCGGTGCGTTAATAAGAAAGATAGAGTCCTTTAAGATCGGCGAGCTCTTTGCCGATAACCTCCTCAAGATTGGGCACATGCGAGCGCGCAAACGCCTCCATCTCTTCGGCAGAGCCGGTATCGATGACCTTTTCAAAGGCCCCAAGCTCTGCAGGCGGCAGTGCCGCAAGAATGCTGGCATTGATCCTGTCTTCGGCGCGCTTGCGCAAGTCGGCCTTCATTTGCTCTGCAACCTCTTTCGGGAGCGTGTCGACCCCCCTTTCAAATAAAATCTGCTCTACAAACTGGTCAAGTGTGTCTCCGGGCATACGCAAAGCATAGCATGTGCCCCAAGTGTCCTAAAGCCCAGGCGCGAGGTGCCAATGCACCACAATATATAGGGCAGCAAGCACCACCACGAGGACACTAAACCAGATGAAATACCTTTTGATAAGGTCAAGTGCGTGCTTGCCATAGCTCTCGGTCAAAAACACAAAGAGCGCCATACGCGCGGTTCTGCCGAGCACATACCCTAAGAAAAATGGCAGGAATGGCGCCCCCGTAAACCCCGCTGCATAAATAAAGACCTTGTCAGGGACGGGAGTAAACGACGCGGCCGCGAGTGCCCAAAACACATGTCGGCCGATAAAGTGCTGCGCTGCGGCAAAGGCGTGCTGGAGATTATAAAACGCCAGGATCGGCTCCCCAAACTGATGAAAAAGGAATGTCGCAAGAAGGTAAGCAGAGGCCGCGCCGAGCGCCGAGCATACTGCCGAGACGGCCCAATAGGTTTTGGCGCGCTCTTTGTGGGCCAAGACGAGCGCCACCAAAAACACCTCCGGCGCTACGGGGAAAAAGATCGCATCGCTGTAGGCTATAGCGCCGAGCCACCACAGTGCGTGTGGCCGGCGCGCGTGTTCTTGGAACCAAGCCCATAGTTTTTCCTGCCACGTTTCGAGATAATTTTCCATGGGAGTTGATTAGTGGGCCTTTGCACCCGGCTGCCCCGCAGTCTCAAACAGTGCAAAGGGAGTCTCCCCATCACCGCCGACCGCCAAGATCATCGCCTGGCTCTCAAGCCCCATCATAGTCCTTGGGGGCAAATTGGTGACGAACGCGCAACGCTTCCCTACGAGCGCCTGAGGATCGGGGAAATACTTGGCGATGCCCGAGAGCACCTGGCGCTCTTCACCCCCAAAGTCGACGCGCAGCTTAAGTAGCTTCTCGCTGCCCTCAATTGGCTCGGCCGATTTAATTTCGCCGACACGGATGTCTACCTTATGCAGATCGTCTAGAGAAATAGGGTCCATAGTTAGTGCTTCAGTTTATCAAGAAATGATTGAAGAATTAAGGCGGCCGCCGAGGCATCGAGGTTTTTATGCTCGGGATTCGGCTTGCGCGACTTTTCTTTAGGGGCAAACTGCCGGGCAGCAAGTGCGGAGGTAAAGTACTCGCGCTCGTAGACGACCGATTTGCCCGTAAGTTCCTCGAGATCTTTTTTAAACTGTTCGATGTCCTCTTGCACAGGGTTATCCGCGCCCGAAAAGTCTTTTGACTCGCCCAACACGACCTGCCCCACCACGTTTTGCTCTATATATCGGGCGACTTTGGAGAGCGCCTCGCGGTCGTTCTCCAGTACCATTTTAGGGAACGCGACGCGCCCCTCCTCGTCGCTCAATGCCAACCCGATGCGTTTGGTCCCAAAATCGATGCCGAGATATTTCATAGACTTTTTAAATATAGCAGGTCGCGGCCCTCGAGCGGAATTTTGTAGAGCTCGTTGACGAGCCATAATCCGCTTTCGCGGATCTTTTCTTTAGGCGAGTAGTTGCCGAGCCAGTTTTTGCTTGGTTTGCAGGCGGCACAATGCGAGAGTGTCGAAATAAGTTTAGATTCGAGTTCAAGGCGTTTCGCTTTATCCTCAATCTCAACTACCGCAAAACTAAAATTCGTTTGCATATAGTTGGTCATCTTGGCTTCGATCTTTTTTTGCTTGGCTGGTTTAAGAAGATGCCCGTTTTTCTTGCGGCTCAGTGCGGGGGTAAAGTCGAGCTCCCACACCGCTGCATAAGGGTCGTGGACTTTTTGCAACAACGCGCGGCCGATGTTTTTTCTAAAAATACTGCGGTCTTTGTTCTCCATCACAAAATGCTGGTGCAAGCGGCTTGGCAGCTGATCTTGCCCCGTATGCGTCCCCACCCGCACGATCCGTTCGCCACCGTGAGCTCTCTCCCCTTTTTCGAATAAAAGATAGAGACCATTTTTGGGGATCATAGCTTCGTCAAACGGAAAGGTGTGGCGGGGGAGTGCACGCGCCCATTCGTGCAGTGCTTTGCAGTTATCATTTGTTGAGTGCATGTTTCAAAAACGCGAGCTGTTTGCCTATACCAAGATGGATCATGGGGATCTCGACATGCTTCATATGCGGCATCAAATATTTGCGATAGCGCCCACCGGCTAAGAAAATAAACTTGTCTTTCTCAAGATCAACCTTACCGCGCAGCTGCTTGATTACTTTTGCGCCCCACTTGCGTCGCTCGGGGTCGGGTATTTTGTTGAGGGTGGTGTCGTAGGGAGCGACTATGTCGCCAAGCCCAAGCAGGCCGTGTTTGGCCGAGAGTATAAAAATCTTTTGCGGTTTGAGCTTTTTTGCATAGGCCAAGTTGAGTTTAAACAATGGGCTAATGTAGAGGTCCTGTGCTTTGGCCTTGTGCCGGAGTTTCTTGCTCACGCAGGAGATAAAAACAATCTTTGCCATTGCCCATACAATAGCCAATCTTGGGCAAAAAAGGTATCGTTTAAACAACAGGGAGGGGTGGCAGAGAGGTCTAACGCACCGCACTTGAAATGCGGCGTGCCGCAAGGCACCGTGGGTTCGAATCCCACCCCCTCCGCAGATTGAAACTTCGAGTTCGGAAAGGGCCGCGCCGCGAAGCGGCGCGGCAGAAAGGGGCGGGGCGGACGGAAAAAATGCCCGTCGCGCAGCGACGAATTCGGACGGGGCGGGTGCGGCGAAATGCGGGGATTTGTCACGAACCGTAGGGTTCGTTCCGATTTTTCGGACGAAGGAGGCAATTTCTGAGAAATTGCCGGATGAGGACAAAAAATCGGCTTGTTTCAAATCTAAAATCCACTGCCGCAGGGGTTCGACCCAAGCATTTCTCCCGCGTTCAAAATCCTTCATCTTTTCCCGTAAAGCGGCGAGGACGCGCATGGTTTCATCCTTCCGCTTCAAGTACATTTCTTTCGGCACATCACCATCCAAGTAAGCAGAAACTAGCTTTTCCATGCGCGCCTCGTTCGCTTTGATAGATTGCGAAAGATTTTGCACTTCGCTTTGCGACGCGGCTCTTGCTTCTTTGTCCCACTCATCCACTTTTACAAGCATCCAGTCGGCATACCGCTCGCAAAGCGAAATTGATTGAAGCCGTGCCTTTGTTTTGTCGGCAAGGTCGGCCTCGCGCACATAGGGCTGTGAGCAGCGGCCGCGCTTTTTGGAACACCGATAGTAGCGATATTTCGTACCCCAACGATTGACCGCCCACTGTGCGGAAATCATGCCGCCGCACTCGGCCCAGACCAATATGCCAAACAACGGAAAATCATCCCCAGTAAGCCGATGGCGCGGCCGCTCCTTGCTCCGCAAGACCTTCTGCACGGCTTCAAACAATGCGGGAGAAATGATTGGCTCAAAGTTTCCGTCAAACCATTCTTCGCCATGTTTGATAAAACCCAAATAGACTCGATGTGTGAGAAGTTTTTTGACGGAAACTTTGGCAAGTGGCGTTCCGTACCGAGTAACCACGCCCAAATCCGCCAAAAATTGCGCCAACGACACATAGGTATGCGCGCCGGTCGCATACGCTTCATACGCGAGCTTCACCACGCGCGCATTAGTGGGATGCGGCTCGATATTATGCGTGCGCGCATTATTTACATACCCGAATGGCGCGAGATTGAGCCACTCGCCCCGACGCAATTTTTGGCGGATGCCGCGCTTGATATTTTCCGCCAGACTGTCCGAATAATATTTAGATTGGCCGAACGCCACTTGCAACATGAATAGCCCCTGCGGCGTTGGCTCGAACCAAAATGTCGGAAAGCGCAAAGACTGAATGCGCGAAGTGTCTACGGCATAGATGATGCGCCCACCGTCCATGCTATTTCTCGCCAAGCGGTCGGGATGCCATGCGAGGACGCCTTGCACTTCACCGGCCTCGACGCGCATCATCATCTGATTGAACACTTCGCGTCCCGGACTTTTTGCGCTTTTCGACTCTTGAAATTCAGCGAGAATTTCAAGATTTTCTTTACGCGCGTATTCGCGCAATTCAAAAAGTTGTGCCTCGATGGACATGACTTGCCGGTCGTCGTCCTCGGTGCTTTTACGCGCGTATAGAAAATATTTTGGTTTGGCCGACATACAAATAGATTTTAGCATTTGAAACAAGAGACAAATCCCCGCATTTCGCCGCACCCGCCCCGTCCGAATTCGTCGCTGCGCGACGGGCATTTTTTCCGTCCGCCCCGCCCCTTTCTGCCGCGCCGCTTCGCGGCGCGGCCCTTTCCGAACTCGAAGTTTCAATCTGCGGTGAGCTACTTGCCTTTGCTCGAACCCATTTTACCAACATCACGAAGTGATGTCGCGCGCTCCGCGCGCGTGGTTGCTTTTGTCTTTCTCTCACGATTCGAGCAGGTGGAATGAATCCCACCCCACGCGCGGAGTACCGCGCGTTGCCGCCCTCTGCCCCTGCCGCACATTTCCATTCTGATTTTTTGGCGGGGGGAATGCGAAAAGGAATGGGCGGCAGGAGGCAGGGGCGGCTTCCTTGAATCTTATGTATTCGAGCCATGATATAGGTTGACTCGCTGGCTGTTCATAATAGCGTTGCTATCATGAAGCCACCCTATATACTTACCTTATATTCATAATTTCAGACCCCTATGAAAGAAGGAGTACCTAAACAAGACAAGGTTGAAAAGACTTCAATTCCCGACAATATTCTGGCGGCACTTCGAGAATCACAGAAAGATACAGAGGTCGGAACGCGCGTACAAGAACAAGTGCTTGAACAGTTGCGAGGACTTTCGGACGAGGAACTAGCTGCCGAAATTTCGAAAGCTGGAACTGAGTGGTGGACGATGGCGGGGAGTTATCAGCAGCCTTACGGACGCGGTGTCCCTTTGACCACTGGACAAGTTTTCAAAGACATGATTACTGACGCAAAACGATTTTATAATCGAACGCGGTTGCGTGATTTAAGCGACTATAAAATTCACTTGCATCAAGTGGAGGGTGAAAGGAGATGGGCAAAAGAATCCGCTCAAAAAACGGAAACTTGGGAGCAAAGATTTGCTGAAGCTGAAGCAAGAGGTGCGACAATAGGGCCAGCGCTGAAAGAAGCGGTACTCAATTTTTTCGTTAGAGATCGAATGAGACATGCAACCTATAAGGGCGATCAATTTTTAAGAAATGAGGCCGCGCTTCAAGAGCTTGCGGCTGCTTTTCCAGATAAAAATATATCTGTTCTTTTGGCCGAATGGACAAGATATAAAAACCCTCATCACAAAGTCGAGGGCGACCAGTATGACGTTTACGATGCCGACAGTCAGGTTCACTACGGGTTATTGGAACTCTTTGGTGTAAAGGGATACGAGTAAGAGTCAGGGAGCAACCCCTGCCGTTTTAAAATGTTCCTCAAAACGGCAGGGGTTGTTGTGCGCGCAAGGGTGGGCGAAAGTTCGCGCGTAATCGCGCGAACTTTGGGGCAAGCACATATAAAATAAAGCGCCTCGCCATTCCTTTTGTATTTTTAATTTGAGCAAACGGCTCGTTTGATGCATTCGAGCCGTTTGCTCCATATTTGCATTTGAATCCCGCCCGCTTCCTTCTCTTGGAATCTTGAGAAGGAAGCGCCGCCCCTGCCTCCTGCCGCCCATTCCTTTTCGCATTCCCCCCGCCAAAAAATCAGAATGGAAATGTGCGGCAGGGGCAGAGGGCGGCAACGCGCGGTACTCCGCGCGTGGGGTGGGATTCATTCCACCTGCTCGAATCGTGAGAGAAAGACAAAAGCAACCACGCGCGCGGAGCGCGCGACATCACTTCGTGATGTTGGTAAAATGGGTTCGAGCAAAGGCAAGTAGCTCACCGCCAGGTCGTGCGGGGTTATCCCGCCCGAGATGGGTACAGCTCTCGGGCGCTTAGCAGATATTTGGAAAGCGATACAATTAGGACATGGAGATACTGGACCGTGTTTTAAAACTTCACGACTTGTTTCAGCAGGGACAAATACCAACCCTGGCTCAACACGAAGTAAACCCCGGGTTGCCTAAAGGCAGCAGGGAAAATTATCTCTACTTTACTTTGCCGCCGTGTATAAACTTTCAACGGCAATCGCCTGCAATGTGGGCGTCGGCGCTCAAGACTTGGAACGACTCGGAAACGAATTACCTTTTCTTTCCTGAAAAAGTGGCACAGAAAACGCGAGAAGAAGTTCAAAAAAGTTTACTCAAGCATAAACTCGCTCTCCAGCTTAATAAACATACTGATATTTGGATTGCGGTATCAAAAGCACTACATGTTCACTTTAAAGACGACCCGCAAGAGTTATTTAAACAAGCGGGCTGGGATGTGATCGGGGTACACCGTATCATTCAACAAGACATGCGGAAGGAGTTTCCGTATATAAGTGGTCCCAAAATGGCGAACTATTGGCTATATATCCTCTCGCATTATACCGACGCAAAGTTTAAAAACATGCAAGAAATTTCGATTATACCTGATACGCACGTGTTGCAATGCTCGATTAAGCTCGGTCTTGCAACGCCAACAATGTCATCTATCGAAGTTGCAGCAGTCTGGAAGGAACTACTTAAAAATGGAGAGATTGCGCCAGTGGAAATGCACCCTGTTTTGTGGAATTGGAGTCGTAATAACTTTTTGCCAGAAGTCTAGCGCCCGAGACCCGTCGACCGACTCGTGTAAAATGTAACAGTTCCGTCAAGCAGGGTAAGGGACCAAAAAGTCCGAACTCGAGACGGCCCGCCAAAACAAACTCACTATATAATGTATCTATGGCAGAGGACCAAGGCATCGCTTGGCACGTTGAGACGCACCAAGAGCAGGAGCGCAGCACCGACTGGTACTGGGGCCTGGGGTTGCTCACGATAGCGGGCGCAGGGCTCTCGATTTTTTTTGGCAATTATCTGTTTGCCGCTATTTTGCTCTTGGGCGCCGGCAGCCTCGGTACCATGGTCGCCCGCGGCCCGCGCGAGCATGAGGTGCGCGTGACCCCGCGTGGGGTGACGCTCGACGGCACGCTCTATCGCTGGCAAAACATCGACTCGTTTTGGGTCGAAGAACACCGTGAGCCGCATTTGCTGGTGAGCACCAAAGGTGTACTGCACGCGCAGCTCGTGATCCCCCTGCTCGACCAAACACGCGCGCAAAACGTGCGCACCTACGCGCGCCGGTTTGCCCAAGAAGAGGAGCAGGACGCACATCTAGGCCATCACATTGCGCAAATGTTTGGTCTATAAAATTACTTTGGTGCTCTCGGCAGGAATCCCTGCCTGCCGGCAGGCAGGGAACCTATTTGTGACCCCACGAGGAGTTGAACCTCGATATCAGGCTTCGGAGGCCTGCGCTCTATCCGTTGAGCTATGGGGCCGACCTAGTGCTCCCGGTAGGAATCGAACCTACATTACAAGCTCCGCAAGCTTGCGTTCTATCCATTGAACTACGGGAGCGTAGCTCTTATTTTGCCACACCCTCTCGCCTACTTGGTCGAGAGCGCTCGCGCCACGGCCGCTTTGCGGCGAGCGGCGGTGTTCTTCTTTATAATCCCGCGCTTGTAGGCTTTGTCGATCGCCTGGTATGCCGCCGCAAGAGCTTGCACATCACCCTTCTTGGCCCCGCGAACACCCTTGAGCGCGCCGCGGAGCGCCTTTTTGCGAGCATCGTTATAGACCTTTTTGCGCAGACTAGCGCGATGGGCCTTTTTGGCGGACTTTGTAATTGCCATGGCGGAATAGTACTGTATCTATATATGATAGGCAAGCTCACAGGGACTTTCGGGGGTGTCTCAGTCGAGGGCCAGGCGCTCATCGAGGTGCAAGGCGTGGGCTACGCGGTGCGCATTCCGCTCTCCTCTATTGAGCGGCTCACCCCGGGCGCCAAGGCCAGTTTTTTTATCCACACCGCGGTGCGCGACGACGCGATCGACTTGTTTGGATTTATGAGCGAGGAGGAGCTCGCGTTTTTTAAAATGCTCACCTCCGTATCGGGCTTGGGGCCCAAAAGCGCGCTTTCGATTTTAAACACTGCCGACATCGCCGGGCTCAAACACGCGATCGGCTCAGGCGACACCGGGGCGCTGCACAAAGTGTTCGGCATCGGGCGCAAAACTGCTGAGCGTGTGGTGGTAGAGCTGCGCGACAAGTTCCAGGGTGCAGGAGGAGGGGCCGCGCAAGGAACTGATGCGGAGGTTATTGAGGCGCTGACTGCGCTTGGTTATCGGCTCGAGGAGTCGCGCCAGGCGATCAAAAAAGCGGGCCAAGAGGGTTCGGGCGACGTACGCTTGCGCCTGGCGGCCGCCCTACGCGAGCTGGGCGGCCGATAAACCCATGGAGAAATTGCTGCGCTTCGTTGAGAAACTCATCCCCAGACCGCTGTATCGTTTGGGTCAGCCGCCCTATCACTATCTGCTCGCCTGGGCGGGCACTGTCCTGTATCGCTCCCCCTCTGCCAACTTGGTGGTAGTCGGCGTCACCGGCACCAAAGGCAAGTCGTCAACCACCGAACTTATTGCGGCAATTTTGCGCGAGAGCCTAGGGCAAGAACATGTTGCAGCAGCAAGCACGATTCAATTTAGCATCGGCACCAAAAGTGAGCGCAACCTCTATAAGATGACCATGCCGGGGCGCTTTTTTGTGCAGCGATTTTTGCGCCGCGCAGTCGACGCAGGCTGCACGCACGCGGTGCTCGAAACCTCTTCTGAGGCTGCCAAACAATTTAGGCACAAGGGCGTGCAATACAACGCACTGGTGTTTACCAACCTTGCGCCCGAGCACATCGAGAGCCACGGTAGCTTTGAAAAGTATTTGCAGGCCAAACTCTCGATCGCCAAAGCGGTCGCCAACTCCCCCAAGCGCCCGCGCATGTTGGTTGCAAACCTCGACGATGAGTATGGCCGACAATTCCTCAACTTCTCCGTCGAGATTAGGGCGGGTTACTCGCTTGCAGATGCTGAGCCCTACCAAACCGACGATCGCTCTATCCGCTTTGTCTGGCGCGGCGAGCTCTTTACAGTACCCTTGCCCGGAGTATTTAATCTCTACAACTGCTTGGCCGCGCTCACGCTTGGCGAAGCGCTTGGCATCGAAGTGGCGATGATGAAACGCGCGCTCGAGCACATTGGCACAATAGCTGGGCGCGCTGAGCGTGTTGAGCAAGGCCAGCCGTTTAGTGTGGTTGTCGATTATGCCCATACCGTGGAGTCGCTCACGGCGCTGTATGAAACATTTAAAAACAAACGAATCCTTGCAATCATTGGCGCAACTGGCGGCGGCCGCGACGCACGCAAGCGCGCGGCGCGCGGTGCGTTGGCCGAAAAATATGCGAGCATAACCTACATCACCAACGAAGACCCCTACGACGAAGACCCGCAAAAAATAATCCAAGAGCTCGCGGCAGGCTTTACCGCCAAAAAGCCGCAACTCTTCTTGGACCGCCGCATCGCGATCCGCGAAGCGCTCAAAGCGGCCAGGGCGGGCGATGCGGTCTTGCTTACGGGCAAAGGGACCGACCCCTACCTCATGGGGCCGCGTGGCACCAAAGAACCATGGAATGATGCTGAAGTCGCTCGCGAAGAGCTCGCAAAATTGGGCTACACCCCGTGAGATAGTCTTCGACATCTCATGGGGTACAATAATTAGACAATGGCCGATGAGAAAAAAGATGCGGGGGCGGGTGTCATGGGCGATGTGTGGTGGTTTGTCGGCTTTTTGGCGATTCTTATTGGCGCGTGGCTCTACACCGGTGGCGTTGGTCGCGCTGACCTCAAGGGTATTTTCTTAGCTCCACCACAACCACTAGGGAGCGGCAACGCCTATGGCCCGCAGATAGGCAACGACCAAGCACAACCCACCGATGCGTCGCAGCCGCAGACCTCGCAACAGCAGATCGAGGTCCACCCCGAAAGCGGCGGCTCTAACGGTTATTATTTGCAACAGCAAAACTAATGCTCAACACTTTTCCCCAGCTTCTCGTGCTCGGCTTTTTTGCCCCCACCCTTTTGCGCTTGGCGGTAGCGGGGGTACTTATCGCACTAGCAACTAACACCTACCGCCACGCAGACAGACTCAAAGGCTTGCATCTGCCGCTCATTGGCGTGCAGCGTTGGATACCGCTCACCGCAAGTATTGCTGAGCTGCTTTTGGCGGCGATGTTTCTCTTCGGCTGGCATACGCAAATTGCCGCGATTCTGGGGCTCTTGCTTGTAGTCAAATACTTTGTCTATCGCACTTTTTGGCCGCACGTGCGCGAAGCGTATCTCCCCCCGTCGGTCAGTACCATGCTTTTGGTAGCGGTCATTTGCCTTTCGCTTTTGATAAGCGGCGCCGGCGCACTCGGGTTCGACCTGCCGCTCTAACTTTAAAACACGGCACAATTTTGCTATAGTGTCGTCAACCCGCCCATATCTTCGAGGACTTGATATGGGCGGCCAGCTCGGCACAAATCAAAAAATAAACAAGCTTATTTTTTGATTTGCTGGCCCTCGCTTCCGCCCATAGCTCAGTTGGTAGAGCGGCTCCCTTTTAAGGAGATGGTCCCAGGTTCGAATCCTGGTGGGCGGACAAAATATGAATATTTATGTAGACGAGTCTGGGAATCTCGGAACCAAGGATAGATATTTCGTTATTGCAATGTGCCGGTTTGACCATCCGAAGAGAATCAAAAATTTTGTAAAAAGACTTTCTGCCGGCAAAAATATCCAAGAGATAAAAGCCATTAACCTTACTTATTCTGAAAAGGAACTGTTGATTGATCGTCTCAAAAAAGATCATGTCAAAAAATCTCCCACATTGACCACAGGATTTCATATATAGTTTTGGATAAACATAATGTAAGAAATCAACGCCTATTCCGCGACAAGAACGTTTTTTATAACTATCTTTTTTCTTTTCTGATAAAAAACACTCTAATAACTGCCACCGAAGATATAAATATTCTTTTTGATAACCACACAACTAAAGTAAAATCTATTAATTCTTTGACCGACTATATAAAAATTAAAGCTCACGAATGGAACTGCCTTCGTAATATCACAATCGAGTATATCGATTCAAAAAATTCAAAATGTGTACAAATGACAGACTTAGTCGCAAATTGCATATTCAGGAAATACAATCGCAATAAATCTGATCTGTATAATCTTCTGGAAATAAATGAGCCCATAAAATTTCCTGTAGGAAATTTTGGTGTATAACTTCATTGACAGATCATTTTGTTAATTTTATACTTGACCTAACGTAAGTCTTACATTGAGCTTAATGCAAGTAAGTGGCGTCCTCCGTCACCTTAATATAAGCAGCCGAGAAAGGGTCCCTCCGGGGGCCTTTTCTCTTGCGCTATAAAAAGTTGCCACTTTCTATGGAGTGTGGTATTAATCACGCGAACCTAGAACCTTCCTCAAACCCCGCAGGAGGCGCCCATGGCGGCCCAACGAAATATCTTCGACACCGTGGTCAATGTCGACGACTCCAATCCTGAATGGAGGCTCGAGCTCCAAAACGGTTGGCGGATTACCTTCCCGCCCAGCGTCTCCCACAAGCCATTCCACCTAGATGACAATGTACTGATCGGCTTCGAGAACTGGGGCAACGGCCAGGGCTTCGCCTACCTCTGTCTGTTCCGCGGCAAGCGTCTGATGAAACACTTCATATTCGGAGAGGAGTGCAAAGTCGAAAACCCCGAGGACGAAGCGCTCTACGACGGCACCCTCATGAAGATCGTGCTCTGCGGCGAAGACAGCATCAGCGTCTGCCACAAACAAAACGAGGAGATCGGTCTCACGATCAACCCCCGCGAGGTCGATCAAGCCGAAAAGATCGGCCTGCGGGTAGGGCCGTCACTTGACACGATGATGCTCGTCGCTGACTCCAGCTTCGAGGGCCCCAAGATCCTCTTCATCAAAGAAGATTACTGATCCTGGGCCCTTCTCTGCAAACCCCGCCTCATCGGCGGGGTTTCGTTTTTTATAATTTCAACGCAAACCGCTCCAGGAGTAACTCTAAATCGCCTAGCCCGCGGTGGGAGTCATGATAGAGGCGTACGAGCTCGCGCGAGAGGTTTACGTCGCGCATAGCGCGCGCCTTCCACGCCATCAAGCCCGCAACGGCCTCGCCTTTTTCCCCCGCTGCAAAGCTGGCCATTAGAGCCAGCCAGAGTTTTTTCTTATCTTTAGTGCCCAGCGCCTGCGCCACCCCAAACTGATCAAACTTCCACTCTTTCTTTTCTTTTTTCTCTTCCTCGATCTTTGCCCCCACTTTTGTGGCCGCATCGCGCTGAAGCTTAAGCAACTTCTCTTCCACCAACACAAATGTATGGGGCGACTCCGCAAAAACTTCGAGCAAGTCTACAAACTCCTCAGAGCGCTCGCCGCTCAGTGCACCTTGGAGCACATAGGTTTGCTTGCCTCCAAAAAGCGCGTCGGTCGAGGCGAGCGAGGCGAGCTCCTCGGCGCTCAAGCCCTCCCATTTGAGCTCTTCTCCCCTTTTGTTTTTACCAACAGAAATGACTAGCATTACAATTTTTGCATCTGCCCCCAGTTGGGGCCGACCTTGCCCTCGACCGTAATGGGCACGCCCTTGGATTGCTCACGGGTTAACACATGCTCCATCATTTTTTTAATTTCAGATGCATACTCTTTCACTTTTTTTTCTTGGATCTCAAACAAAAGTTCGTCGTGTACTTGCAGGAGCAGGTGCCCACCGCCATTTTTTTGTAAAAACTCATCAATCACAATCATCGCGAGTTTGGGGATGTCGGCCGTTGCGGTGCCCTGGATCGGCGCATTGATCGCCATGCGCTCAGCGGCGGCTTTTACATACGGGATAGGCGATTTGATCCCCTCAAAGTAGCGGCGGCGACCAAAAAGTGTCTCGGTGTAGCCGCGCTTATGTGCTTGCGCGATTGTCTCGTCCAAAAACTCCGCCAGTCGCGGGAAGGTTGCAAAATATTGGTTATAAAACTCCTGTGCATCTTTGCGCGAGGTACCGAGCGATTGTTGTAGGGAGTTCACCCCCATGCCGTAGAGGATGCCAAAGTTGATCACCTTAGCCCGGCGGCGCTGCTCATAGGGCTCGATGCCGCTATTTTTGCCAAACACACGCGCGGCCACCTCGGCGTGAACGTCTCTCCCATCTTTAAAAATCTGAATGAGGCCTGGGTCCTTAGAAAGTATCGCCGCGATGCGCAGCTCGATTTGGGAGTAGTCGAATGAGAGCAGCTGCATGCCCTTACTTGCCACAAAGCCGTGGCGAATCGCGCGACCAAGCTCGCTCTTTATAGGGATATTTTGCAGGTTGGGGTCTTGCGAAGCAAGTCGGCCAGTTGCCGCGCCGGTCTGGACAAAGTGTGTGTGCACGCGATCGTCTTGGTCGAGCAAACTGGGGAGCGCATCGATGTAGGTTGAGAGGAGTTTGGAGAGTTCGCGGTAGTTGAGGATCTCTTCAATAATCGGATGCTCGTCTTTGAGCTTAGCCAACTCGGCCTCGCGCGTGGAGCGCTGCCCGCCGGCGGTCTTCTTTTTTGTTTGCAGTCCCAATTTGTCAAAAAGGATGTCGCCGAGTTGCTTGGGCGAGCCGATATTGAACTCTCCGCCGGCGTGTTTGTAGATGCGCTTAGCAATTTTTTCCAACTCGGTCGAATAGTCTTTCGAAAGCGTGGCCAAGAACTTTTTGTCGACCTTGATCCCGCGCTCCTCCATGCGCCTAAGCACAGGTGAGAGTGGTAGCTCTATGTGCTCGTACACAAAGTTGAGCTTCTTCTCGCGGATTTCTTTTGTAATGTTTCCAAAGGCCTCGTCAAACTTTTCGGCCTTGCCCATGCGCAAAATATCGTCGAGACTTGGCTCGGTAATGTTGGTGTCCAAGACCCACGCCGCAAGCGCCGCTTTTCGAAATTCTTCGGGAGAAACAGTTTGCCCAAAGGTGAGGGTGTCTTGAGAAAAGTCTGGTTGAGGCGACCGAGACGCCGACCCGAGGACTTTTTGAGAGGCACCTTCGCCTTGGGACGCCACCCCAAGCAGCTGCCGTACGCGGGGGATGAGCGCCCTAAATTCAAACTCCGCGAGCATGTCCAGCGCCGCCTTAGGCTCGGCGCTCTCCTTCCAACTACTTTTTGGCACTTCAAACTTAATCGGCGCGTCGCGCCTAATGGTCGCGAGCAATTTACTAAACTCGGCCTCCTCTTTGGCACCCTTCATCAGCTCGACAAAACGCTTTTGCACGCCGGATTTTTCTGAAACCTTTTCTACTCCATCTTTCTTGATCGCCGTGTAAATAGCTTGCAGCGAGCCGTATGTTTGCAAAAGCTTGAGCGCTGAGCCCTGCCCCACACCCGGCACACCCTTAATATTGTCTGATGCATCACCGGCTATGCCTTTGAGGTCGGGCACCTGCCCCGGCCCAAACCCAAAACGAGCACGCACACCGTCTTCGTCATACATCACCGTGTCGGTGAGCCCCTTGCGCATGGTAAAGACGCGTACCTTTTTGCCCTCGATGAGCTGCAGGGTGTCTGCATCGCCCGAGGCGATGATCACGTCAAGGTCTTTCTTTTTCTTTACTTGTTCGACAATCGTGCCCACCACGTCGTCGGCCTCAAAGCCCTGGGCCGCATAGAGCGGAATGCCGAGCGCTTTTAAGACATCGCGGCTGCGATCGATTTGGCGCACCAAATCTTTTTCGAGTTCAGCTCGGGTGCCTTTGTACTCTTTGTACGCCGCATCACGGAAGGTCCCCCCGGGCAGGTCAAACGCCGCGGCGATATAGTCGGGCCGCAAGTCGTTGATAATCTTGACCAAAATCGAGATGAGCCCGTAGAGTGCGCCCGTCGGCTCGCCCTTGCTCGAACTAAAATCCGGTAGTGCGTGGTACGCGCGATGCAAAATCGCATGCGTATCTAAAATAACGAGCCGCTTATTGACAGATTCGGCAGGGGCCATGCGGCCATTGTACCCCTTTTGGGTTATTTCTCTATTTCTATAAACCGTTCCCCTTCTCCCGCACCTTCGGCGCCAAATTTGACCGTCAGATCCGGGCGGGGCAATAAACTCCCGAGCTTTTCGGGCCATTCGACTACCACAAACGCTTTAGGGTCGTCTAAAAACTCTTCGGGTTTGAGCGCCTTAAACTCTTCGGGGCTCTCCAGCCGATACGCATCGATGTGTACCAGCCGATTAAAACGTCGCTTCTCACCAAACGTGGTCAGCGGCCCGTCGAGCGGATATGTTTTCATCAAAATATAGGTCGGGCTCTGCACCCGCTCAGTGATCCCCAAGCGCTGAGCGAGTGCTTGGACAAACGTCGTTTTGCCCGTGCCTAAGTCACCAACGAGCGCAAGAACGGTGGCCCGCTCTTTGGCTCCATCCATCCAAATGGCGGCGAGTACATTGCCCGCAAACTCCGACAATTCTTTTAGTTGAATACGTTGCATGCCGTTCGCCCCGTAGGCTTGTCGTACGGGGTACAATATACACCATGCCGGTCTTTGCAGATTCTGAAGAAGAAAAGCGTCTGGAGTTCCTCCGCAAGCGCGAAGAAGAGGAGCTCGCCCAAGTACTTTCGGCCAAATACGGCGTCGAGTATGTCGACCTTTCTCTAGTAGCAATCAACGTCGACGCGCTACGCGTAATTACCCAAGCAGAGGCAGAGGCGGCCGAAGCTGCGGCCTTCGGTCGCGTGGGCAAAAAGCTCTCGGTGGCGGTGCGCGCACCCGAGAATCCTAAAGTAAAGGCCTTGGTCGCCAAGCTTACCGACCTCGGTTACGATGTGACCCTCTACATGTGCTCGCAAGAGTCGCTCAAGCGAGCGTATCAGCGCTACGCCGACCTCTCTTACGCCACCGAGAGCAAGGCTGGTGTGTTTGAGCTCAGCAACGAGGAGCTCGAGCAGCTCTTGACCAAGGTCGGCAACCTGCAAGACATTGGCAAACTTATCGAAGAAGCGATCGAGCTCAAAAAAGCCTACCGCATCACGCGCATACTGGAAGTTATTTTGGCCGGCGGGCTCGCGACCGGTGCCTCCGACATCCACTTCGAGCCCGAGGAGCAAGCGGTGCGCTTGCGCTACCGGCTCGACGGCGTACTTGTAGATGTGCTCACCTTCGACCACGAAACCTATCGCCTCACCCTGAGCCGCCTCAAACTCCTCTCGGGGCTCAAACTCAACATAGAGGGCGAAGCGCAGGACGGTCGCTTCTCAATCAAAATTAAAGGCGACGAAATCGAGCTGCGCACGAGCGTTTTGCCGGGCAACTATGCAGAGACCTTGGTGCTGCGCATTTTGAATCCCAAATCAATCGGCGTACCGCTCGAGGAGCTCGGGCTCGAGCCCAAACTGCGCGCGCGGGTGGAGAAAGAGATCACCAAACCCAACGGTATGATTTTGACCACCGGGCCAACCGGCTCGGGTAAAACGACCACACTCTATGCGTTTATGCGCAAAGTAAATTCCCCGCAGAGCAAAATTATCACGATCGAAGACCCGATCGAGTATCACCTCCAGGGCATCGTACAAACGCAGGTCGACAAAAAGAACTACACGTTTGCCAATGGGTTGCGCAGCGCCTTGCGCCAAGACCCCGACATTATTATGGTCGGCGAGATTCGCGATAGCGAGGTGGCTGAAACTGCGATCAACGCCGCGCTCACTGGGCACCTCGTCTTCTCCACACTCCACACCAACGACGCGGCAGGCTCCTTCCCTAGGCTGATCGACCTTGGGGTCGACGAAAAGGTACTCTCTTCGGCGGTCAATGCCGCACTCGCCCAGCGCTTGGTTAGAAAGCTTTGCGAAAAGTGCAAAGTGCAACGTGCTCCAACGGCAGAGGAGCAAAAAGTTATAGAAAGGTTTACCGGCTCATTGGTAGACAAAACGCTTGTGCCGCAAGACACCACCAAAGTTTGGGACGCCAACCCACAAGGCTGCGACAACTGCCACGGCCGCGGCTACAAAGGCCGCATTGGCATTTTTGAGGCGGTGTTTATGGATTCGACCATCGAAGAAATCTTGCGTGCTAAACCAAGCGAGCGCGAAATCTTTACCGCCGCCCGGGCTCAAGGCATACCGAGCATGCCAGAAGACGGTGTCCTCAAAGTCTTGCGCGGCGTCACCTCGCTCGATGAGCTCAAACGCGTGGTCGACTTGGAGGTGCAATAGCCACAAAAACAAAAATCCGCAACTTCTGCATGCGGATTTTTTGCGGTAGAGTTGGTTTAGGAAAAGTATACCGCCAAGCAATACACATCTAGCGCGAGGCTAGAAGCGGCAGTAAGACCTAAGGATAGCTCCCGCAGATTTGTATAAAACAAGTGCCGGAGCGTCCTCGGTAAGATGCCATCCTGGGTAGGCTGTATTGCTTGAGGGTATACTGTTCCCAAAGCCGACGGTCTGTCGGCTCCCCGACCAAAGCGTCGGGGCAAAAATAAAGGCCCAAAAGGGCTCTCTACACTGAAGAGTACCCTAGCACAGCAAAATTTTTATGTCAAGTAGCTCCGAGCCTCAAGAGCAACCTGTTGAACCGGCGGTCTTTTTGGATGCGACCCTGCGCCCTGCCTCCTGGGACGAGTACGTCGGGCAAGAAACAGTTAAAAATAACCTCCATATTTTGATTAGTGCGGCCAAGGAGCGCTCTACTCCACCCGAGCACATACTTTTTTATGGCCCGCCGGGCTTAGGCAAAACAACGCTCGCGCACCTCATCGCCCGGGAGCTCGGCGGTACGCTGCGCTCGACCTCGGGTCCTGCGGTCGAAAAGGTTGGTGATTTGGCAGCTCTGCTCACCAACCTCTCGCCCAACGACATACTCTTTATCGACGAGATCCATCGTCTGCCGCGCGCAATCGAAGAGGTCCTCTACCCCGCAATGGAAAGCGGTGTCTTAAATATCATTATCGGCAAAGGCCCCAGCGCGCGCACGATCGAACTCCCCTTGCCGCCCTTTACGCTGGTGGCCGCCACCACGCGTGTGGCCGAGCTCTCGGCGCCACTGCGCTCGCGCTTTTCGGGCGGGACCTTCCGCCTCGAGTTTTATTCCCAAAAAGACATCGAGCAGATTGTGCGCCGTTCGGCCAAGATTTTGGGCGTCGAGATCGACGAGACCGGCGTTAGAGAAATAGCCAAGCGCGCGCGCTCAACGCCCCGTACGGCCAACTACCTGCTCAAGCGTGCACGTGATTATGCGCAACTTAAGCGTGCTTCCCTTTCGGCTCAAATGGTCCAAGACGCGCTCGGGATGCTCGAGGTGGATGAGCTGGGACTTGCCCCGCTTGATCGCAAACTCCTCATGGCGCTCATCGAGCGCTTTAACGGCGGCCCGGCCGGAGTCAACGCGCTCGCGGCCGCACTCTCCGAAGAGCCAAATACCATCTCTGAAGTGCATGAGCCATTTCTGTTGCAACTCGGGCTCATTGAACGCACCCCGCGCGGGCGTGTTGCCACCAAAAAAGCCTACGAACATGTGGGCAAAACGCCCCCAAGCGATTTGAACGAGCGGCTTTTATAAAACCAACGCCGACCTTTTGGTCGGCGTTTCACCTCTGCCGGATGCGCATCCATTCAATGCCTCCATGGCAACAGAGATTATGCGCGGTATTATACCCATCATGGCCGGACACAGCAAGTGGGCAAAACTCAAACACCAAAAAGGCAAGACCGATGCTCAAAAAGCAAAACTTTTTAGCAAGCTGGTCAAAATAATTGGGGTCGAGCTCAAAAAATCCAAAGGAGACAAAACGGCCCCTGGTGTACGTGCCGCAATCGAGAAGGCCCAGGGAGCCAACATGCCCAAAGACAACATCGAGCGCGCACTCTCTAAAAACGACGGGCGCGAGCTCGAGCAGATTATCTACGAAGCCTATGGGCCCGGTGGCTGCGCATTGCTCATTGAGTGCCTAACCGACAGTCGCAACCGCACCAACCAAGAACTTAAACATCTGCTTAGTGAGCATGGCGGCTCTCTTGCAAACCCCGGCGCAGCGATGTGGGCCTTCCAAAAAAATACTGAGGGGTTGTACGAAGCGCTATCGCCTGTTGAACTTTCGGACGAAGACGCACAAAAGATGGCCGAGCTTTCTGATGCGCTCGAAGAGCACGACGACGTGAGCGAAGTGTATACTTCAGCGGCATGAGGGTACTTGCTTTCGATCCTGGGTATGAGCGGCTCGGCGGCGCCGTGCTAGAAAAACAAAATGGAAAAGAAACCCTCATCTTTTCGACCTGTCTACGCACGAGCGGGAAGCTTAGCTTCCCGCAGAGGCTCGCGCAGTTGGGCGAAGCAGTCGAACAACTGATACAAGAACATAAGCCCGACTGTGTAGCGCTGGAGAACTTGTATTTCGAAACTAACGCCAAAACAGCGATGAATGTTTCTGCGGTGCGCGGCATGCTTCTTTATATTGCCGCGAGCCACGGCTTGTCTGTGCATGAGTACACCCCCTTGCAAGTTAAGGTGGCCACCACAGGGCACGGCAAGAGCGACAAACGAGCAGTAGCAATAATGGTCGGAAGGATTTTAGGGCCGCAGGCGCTCGCGCTTAAGAGTAAGAGACTTGACGATGAGCTCGATGCTATTGCGGTGGGGATTACTTGTCTTGCATCAGTGCGGTGAAATAGTTTATAACTTCTGTCATGCGAGATGAATTTGAAAAAGAGTTCGCGCTCGAGGGAGACGACGAGGATTCGGGGAAGGAACGGGAGGAGGAGAGTGATCCTGACTCGACTGATGAAGAAGACTCCCCAGAAACACCACCCGAAGATGACGAGCAAGACGAATTCTAAACTAAAATACCGGCATTGGGCCGGTATTTTAGTTATCGAATGGTGTAAAAGCGCTGTTTGCCTACTTTGAGAGTACCGGGAGCCAACGGGTCGTCTATCGAGCTCAGCGGTGAGCCGTTTAGCGTGATCCCTTTTTGTTCAACCAGTCGACGCAGCTCACTGGTGGAGAGGTTGAGGCTATGTGCGATATCACGCAGCTTTAAATCAGCTGCAGTTAGTACGGGCGCTTCGGGTTCTCCAACGCCGTGCGCAAGCATGCTCAATTCTTGCGCCAACTTTTTTTGTGCCACGCGGCTACCTGGGTTTGCACGCTGCTCTTGCATTATTGCATCGATATCTTTTTTGGAGAGCAGCGTCATCTTGCATAGGTATTCTTCGACCTCCTCATCGGGTGTATTAAACCAAAATTGGTAAAACTCAAACGGCGATGTTTTTTTAGCGTCGAGCCACACCGCACCCCCTTCGCTTTTGCCAAACTTTTTTCCGGTGGTTTTGTTTACCAAAAGGGGCCAGCAAAACGCATGGGCAATGCCCGCCTTTTTGCGCCGGATAAGGTCCACCCCTGAGACAATATTGCCCCACTGGTCAGAAGCTCCGACTTGTAGCGTGCATCCGTAGTGCTCAAACAGCTCGAGGTAGTCGTACGCCTGCAAGAGCATGTAAGAAAACTCGGTAAACGAAATGCTTTGCTCGCGCGACTCGATGCGTGGGCGCACCGAATCGCGTTTGATCATCTCGTTGACCGTAAAGTGTTTGCCCACGTCGCGCAAAAACTCCATCAAATTTTCTTTGCGCAGCCAGTCGGCATTATTGATCATTACAAACCGCTCACCCGCAAGCAGCTGGGTGAATTGTTTTCGTAATGCTGCGCTGTTGTCGCGAATTACTTCGTCAGAGAGGAGATTGCGCTCTTCGCTCTTACCCCCAGGGTCGCCCACCATCCCGGTGCCACCACCCACAATAATGATCACGTTATGCCCCGCATCAATAAAACGTCGCAGTGTCACAATCCCCATCAACTGTCCCACGTGCATAGAGTCGGCCGAAGGGTCTACACCCCAGTACAGTGTGCGCGGCTGGTCGACAACTTCCTCGAGCGTGTCGGTGTGTTGGTGCACGTACCCGCGCTCGCGCAGGATCGCTGAGAGCTTCACGCCTGAAGTTACTGGCTTTTCTTTGCGCCCAAAGAGTCCCATACTTGCTATACTACACTAATGCCTGAGCTTTTTGGAAAGCTCCTCAAGGAGTTTAGGAGGATGTCCTTACGCGTAGACCGCGGGTTTATGCGCGCGGTGCACTATGCGAGGCGCCATTGGCAGTTTTTGCTCACCTGGGGGTTGGCAGGGTGTTTTTTTATCGGCGGGGTATTTTTGCTTTGGGCGGCCACACTGCAGCTGCCCGACCTACAGAGCCTCGAGACCCGTCGGGTTGAGCAATCCGTCAAAATTTACGACCGTACCGGCCAGGTGCTCCTCTACGACCTACACAACGATGAGCAGCGCACCGTGGTGCCGCTTGAGCAGATCTCTCCCAACGTGCAGCACGCGATCATTGCGATCGAGAATCCAAACTTTTACACCGACCAAGGTATCGAGCCACAGGCTATCGCGCGCGCCATTTTGACCAACGCAACTCAAGGCGATCTGCTCTCCGGCCAGGGCGGTTCGACCATTACCCAACAGGTGGTTAAACTGACCGTGCTCACCACCGACAAAACCATTACCCGCAAGCTCAAAGAATGGATCTTGGCACTCAAGATGGCCCGCGCGCTCAGTAAAGACCAAATTTTGGAGCTCTACTTAAACCAGGTACCGTTTGGTGGCCAGCTCTATGGCGTCGAAGAAGCTGCGCAAACCTTTTTTGGCGTGCATGCCGCCAACCTCAATGTCGAGCAAGCAGCATACCTCGCTGCGATGCTCCCGGCGCCCACGCGTCTCTCCCCTTATGGCACCCATCTCGACCAACTCGAAACGCGCAAAAATTTGGTACTCGATAAAATGGCCGAGCATGGCTACATCACTAACGATGAAGCCAACGCCAACAAGCAGGTGGCGGCGAATTTCCAGCCCCAACGTACCACTTCGATCGCTGCGCCACATTTTGTGTTTTATGTGCAGCAATATCTCGAAGACAAGTATGGCGAGGATGCGCTACAATCGGGCGGATGGCGGGTCACTACAACCCTCGATGCCGACTTGCAGGAGCATGCCGAGGAAATCGTCAATCAAAACGCCTTGGCCAATGTGAGCAAATTTAATGCCTCAAACATGGCGCTCAGCGCGGTCGACCCACAAACCGGACAAATTTTGGTGATGGTCGGCTCCCGCAACTACTTCGACACTGATATCCCCGGCGCCTACAACGTGGCGACCACTAAGCCCGGACGTCAGCCAGGTTCGGCATTTAAACCCTTTGTCTATGCACAAGCCTTTAGTGAGGGCTATACGCCCGATACGATCCTCTTCGACGTGCAAACGCAGTTTTCCACCGCTTGCCAACCAACCGACAATACCAACGACACACCGCCGTGCTACTCGCCACAAAACTACGACAACAAATTCCGTGGGCCAATGATCTTGCGCGATGCGCTCGCGCAATCGATCAACGTCCCGGCGGTCAAGTTGCTTTATCTTGTGGGCATCAACGATGCCTTAAAGCTCGCCAAGGCGATGGGCATCTCAACACTCGGTGACGCTGACCAGTACGGCCTCACGCTCGTACTCGGCGGTGGCGAGGTAACCCCGCTTGAGATGACGAGCGCCTACGGCACCTTTGCAGCCGACGGCGTGCACTACCAAACTACGCCGATCCTCAAAATCGAAGACGCCCAGGGTAACGTGATCGAGGACAACGAAGAGCCGGTTGGCACACAGGTGCTCGATCCGAGCGTGGCGCAAAAAATTAACGATGTACTTTCCGACCCGGTCGCTCGCGCACCGCTCGGTGAGAATGATCTCTTCACCTTCTCCGGACATGACGTTGCGGTGAAAACCGGTACCACCAACGACTATCGCGACGCCTGGACCGTGGGCTATACTCCAAACATCGCCGTAGGTATTTGGGCGGGCAACAACGACAATAGTCCCATGCAAAAGAAGGTCTCCGGCTTTATTGTCGGCCCCGCCTGGAGCCAATTTATGCGCTATGCGCTCTCAAAAATGCCGAGCACAACCTTTGACCGAACTCAGTACGCCTCGGCCGATAAACCAGTATTAAACGGCAATTGGCAGGTGCCGGGAGCGGACGGCCGGGTGCATGAGATCCTCTACTGGCTTAACAAAAACGATCCGACTGGCCCGCAGCCGACCAACCCCGCAAGCGACCCGCAGTTCCAATACTGGGACTTCCCCGTTGTTTCGCAATTTGGAGGCTATGGGGTGCAACAAAATCAACAGCAAACCGGGCTGCAGCAGCCGCAGGTCATGCAACAGCAACAAAATGGCCAATTCGGCGGCTCATTTGTTCCAACAGGAACACAATAATTAAAATCCCCGTTGATCCGCGGGGATTTTAATTTACCGATTCATCGGCATCGCAAGGTAGAAGAAAGAGTCGTCGGAGGCGTCTTTAATGAGTATTGCTTTGCCGGGGCCGTTTGAGTGCAAGCGTACTGAGTCGCCCGAAATTGCTTGCAGCGAGTCGGCCAAATAACGGCCGTTAAAAGAAACTGCCACTTGGTCGCCGTCTATTGCCGCTTTAACGGTTGAAATTTGCTCCCCCACATCGGGGTTGCGCGAGGAGAGCATCATTGCTTTTTTGGTAGGCTCGAGTGCAAGCGAGACTTGGGCGAATTTGTCGGCAAACACCGAGAGCGACTTGAGTGCGGTCGACATATCTTCGCGTAACACTACCGCTTCAGTTGCAAACTTTTTGGGTAAAATTTGGCGATAGTTAGGAAAAGCGCCATCAAGTAAACGGCTGGTGTAGTAGACTCCATCTGTTTGGACCGAAAGTTGGTTGTCGTTGTAATAAAAATCAATCTCTTCGTTCACCTCCTCCAAAATACGCATCAACTCTGCTGCGTTGCGCGCTGGGATGAGGAGTTCTGGCACAGAGCCCCCTGCTTTGAGTGGCACCTGGCGCTCGGCGAGCCTAAACGAGTCGGTTGCAACCGCTACCAATTTACCCCCTTCGCCATAGAGCAAAACACTTTGCAGTTCTGGTTTAATCGCTGATAGCGAGGCGCAATACACTACTGAGCGGATAGCCCTTACCACATCCTGGCTCTTTGCTTTAAACGAGCGTTCAGCCGAGACGCGCGGCAAAACCGGAAAGTCTTCGTGTGGCAAGGTTTTGATAGAGGCATTTGCGCGTTCGGTTTCTACCTTGAGTGTCTCTCCAGTAAGTGTAGTAACCACAGACTTACCTCGCGCATTGCTCAAAAAGCCCGCGAGGACGTTTGCGGGTATTGCCACGGTGCCTGGAGAAGTTACTTTTGCGGATAGTACCACTTCGATACCACACTCAAGGTTGGTTGCGCGCAAGGTGAGCCGAGTTCCTTCAGTACTCAGCAATATGCAACCAAGTACCGGGAGGTTGGCGCGGCGCTCTGCAAATCGATTTGCAACCGCGGCAGCTTTCGAAAAACTCTCAAGTGTAGTTTCAAATTTCATACTGGTGTTTATAGAAAGACTTATTACTATTAGGGCTGTGGATTGGGGAAAACTTTAATTTTTCTTGTAGTTACTTGGTAGTTTGACGCAGTGGTTTTCCTCATAGGTGTTGAAAAGAAGTTATTTAAGCATAAGTCGAATTTGGTGGAGTTCGTTATTCAACAGACTATCCACACGAAGATCATTCTTTATTTTGTCGCACGAGTGTATCACTGTGGTGTGGTCTCGTCCACCAAGCTTCTCGCCGATTGTCGGGAATGAAATTCTAAAGTCTTCCCGCAATAAAAACATAATTACCTGTCGAGGACGCACCACTTCTTTGCGGCGGGTTTTTTCATAAATACTCCCCTCCTCCACTCCATAGAAGTTGGCGATTGTCTTGACCACTTCTTGGACCGAAATAGCCTTCTTTTGGATGCCGCCTTGGCCACGCAGCAACATTTTTGCGTCGTTGATGGTGAGCGGCTGACCGCGCATTTCAAATTGGATCATGAGGGTATTGAGTGCACCCTCCAGTTCGCGGACGTTACCCTCAATGGTGGTTGCTAAATACTCGAGTACTTCGTCTTGGAGCACAAAATTGTGCTGTGCAGCTTTGGTACGAATAATCGCTAAACGCGATTGATGATCGGGTGGAGTTACCGAGACGATCATGCCGGCGTTGAAACGCGACTTGAGACGGTCTTCGAGGTTTTGGATCACATTAGGATGTTGGTCAGAAGAAAACACTAATTGTTTGTTGTTGTCGTGGAGATAATTAAAAAGATGAAAGAACTCTTCTTTGATTTTGTCGCGACCAGCCAAAAATTGAATATCGTCCATAATCAGGAGGTCGAATTGGCGATACTTTTCTTTAAAACTCTGCACCTTCCCCGCTTGGAGTGCAGAGACGTAGTCCATGGAAAACTTCTCCGAAGTAACATAGTAAACCTTCCGCTCTGGCGCGGAGAGACGAAAATGATTTCCAACCGCCTGTATGAGGTGTGTTTTTCCTAAACCGGTGGGTCCGTAGACCAAAAGAGGATTGTAAGCGATCCCCGGCTTGCGGATTACTGCCTGAGCAGCAGCGTGTGCGAGTTCATTGAAGGGCCCCACCACAAAAGAGCCAAAGGTGAAGCGCGGGTTAAGATTGCTTTTTTGATGTACCGCCTCAAGCGGAAGTTCCGCGCTCGGTGGGGGCACTACTCGAGGCTCTTCTTGGCTGCGTTTAGGGCCACGAGAGATCACATATTCGACCGAGCGAACTGCCTCTGAGAGGGTGCGGAGCGAGTGGAGTATGTCTTTGTGAAATTTGGCCGAAAGCCAGTCACGGGCAAACTGCGAAGGCACGCCTAGGTATACGGCTCCCTCCTCAACCCGGACGATGTGCGTATCTTTAAACCACGTATTGAAGTTCGGTTTAGAGATCGTGAGCTCAAGTTCCACCAAAGCATTTTCCCAAAGTTCTTTAGTGGTCGTCATACACTCAAAAGGGTATACACAGGATACGCCGCTCCCCGCGACTCGTCAAAAATTGGCATTCGGGGGACAAGTTGTGGATAAGTAGTGGATAGGCTATAGTTGACACATGTCAGTCACCTTCCAACCCAAAAAGCGCAAGCGCGTCCGTGCGCACGGTTTCTTAAAGCGCAAAAGCAGCACCGCCGGGCGCAAAACCCTCGCCCGTCGCCGTCGCAAGGGCCGCGCCCGCCTCTCTGCCTAAGTCGGCCTACTCTTAATTGACGCATGCTCCCCAAAAACCGCCGCCTTACGGCCCCGGAGGTTCGTGCGATACTACAGAGAGGTCGCTTGACGCGTGGTGAGGGGGTCTCGTGTAAGTACGTCGCCGCGGGGGCGCCCAAAATGGCTGTGGTGGTAAGCAAAAAGACTGCCAACGAGGCCGTCATGCGCAACCAATTGCGCCGCGCGGGCTACCGAGTGCTCCAAGCAACCGCCCTTCCGAACGTACACGCGGTCTTTTTTATCACCACGCGTTCGTTTGACCCGGGCGCACTAAAAAAACTATGTTCACGACTATCCTGATCCAACCGATCTACAATTTGTTTGTGGGCATTTTGAGTGTGGTGCCCGGGGGCGACATGGGGCTCGCCATTATTGCACTCACCGTGCTCATGCGTCTGGTACTCTATCCTGTCTTTAGCTCCTCGATTCGCACACAAATGGGTATGAGCGCGATGCAGGAGGACCTCAGTGCGCTCAAAGATAAACATAAAAACGACAAAGAGGCGCTCGCACGCGAGCAAATGGCCCTCTTTAAAAAACACAACGTGAACCCCCTTGCGGGTTTTGGGGCGCTCATCATCCAGCTCGCGGTACTCATCTCACTGTACTTTGCTCTCTTTCGCGAGGGCTTCCCCAACATTAACCACGACCTCCTTTATTCCTTTGTCCATGCGCCCAGCACGGTTACGACGGCCTTTCTGGGGCTTAATTTGCTCACGCCGCACCATATTGTGCTCGCACTCATTGCGGGCATAACCCAATTTGGCGCCATTTGGCTTACACTCAGTCGTACACCCGCGCCCAAAGGCAGCGATGACAAAGCTGCAGCAGCGCGGATGCAACAGCAGATGATGCTCTATATGATGCCGGCCGTTTTGGCACTGACGAGTTACTATTTTGCAGGGGCAGTGGGTGTGTACTTTACCGCTACCAATCTCTTTTCGATGTTCCAGGAGTGGCTGATACGCCGTCAGCTTCGCCCGTAGGCTACAGCCGAAGGTTGCGGAAGTAGTCGTCGGGGGGTATCGTATCCCCATGCAGCCCGAGCTCAAAACCCTCATCACTATCTTCCTCGGGTTTGCGGGCATAGCGCCCAACGCAATTGAGTTTTCTGCGGGGCACCGCACCTTGGTTAAAGTAACCATGCCCGAAGCCAGAGGACTTATTGGCGAAGGTGGCGAGGCATTGCGCGCGCTCAACGTGGTTGCCAAACGCTTGGTTGAGGCCAAGTTTGGGGCTGAGGCTGCCAGCTTTTTGATTGACGTTAACAACTATCACGAAGCACAGTTAGAGAAGGTGCGCGCGCAGGCGCGCATGCTCGCCCAGCGCGCGCGGCTCTTTAAACACGATGTGGAGCTCCCGCCGCAGAGCGCGTATGAGCGCTTGGTAGTACACGAGCTCTTTGCCGAAGATCCCGAAATTAAAACTGAGTCAGCGGGCGAAGGAAAATTTCGCCACATCGTGCTCAAGTATAAAGACAGCGGCTTTGTGCGGTAGTCATTTTAGGCGCACGCCCCACAAACTGCGGTCGCCGCGGCGAATGTAGAGCAGGTAGTGGTCGTTGGGCGAGAGGCTCAACGAAGCGATGTCCGCCGACTCTCCCCCGTCGCTACCACCCGGCGTGGCAACTAAGGTGATGCGCGCGGTGCTTACGTTGTAAGCAAAGATGCCTTCTGGTGCAGAGCTTAAGCCTGCCCGGCGGTCGTCTCCGTAGGTGCTTGAGACATACTGCAGGGGTGCTGCGCAATACAGTGTGGTGCTCGAGGCAGTGCTAAAGAGACACTGTTCAGGGAGCGGGTCGAATGAGAGTGGCTTTGCGCTGCCCGTTTTTGGATTGAGTGCGTAGCTCGCCTTGCCACCGCCTCCGGCGGTTTGGTAGATGATGTTGTTAAACAGTCGGTCGGCTGTAGCGGTGATCCCGTCGGCAAACAACAATGGCGAGACGCCGCCACTCTTATTGTCAACCGCAAACACACCACCTAAGACTCCTGCCGCTGGCGCACTTTGGAGCAATAGCGTACCTGCCGCGGGCCAGCTCAAGAGCAGTTGCGAAAGCGGCATCGAGAAGAGTCTTTTAGCGCCAGAACCATCTGCTTTTGCAATATAGCCGTCGGCGCCCGCGCCAGTTTTGAGCAAGTACGCCACACCCGCGCCGTCGGGCGAGACCGCAAGACTCCACGCTCCCGTTTGTAAAAACTGCACTTTGGGGGGTGTGGTGCTCCCTACTGCAGGCAAGGCAAAGTGCGCTGTTTTGATCGACCCTTGGTCGAGGTATTGCAACAGCGCCCCCCTACCCCCCTCGCTCCACAGTGCCGCGGTGATGCCAGGGATCGTGGTGTTAGAAATTGCTTTGGCAACAGCCCCAGGCGAGTCGAGGGCGAGATCGTAGATATGGCCCGAGTCGGCCATCACAAAGCGCGCAACGGTCGTGGTCGGCCGGAGCATGTTGATGAGTGTGGCGCTCGCGACTGGGCCGTCGCTTAGCTTGAAGATTTTTTGGCTGCTGTCGGCAGGTGTCGAAGCGACCGAGAGTGGTTGGTTAGTATTTTGTTGTTGCGCGGTTACCCCTGTGCGATTGTCGCTTTGAGCGAATTGAGTAGTATTTTTGCCCCCCAGCTCGGTCACAGATGTGCCGGTAAAAAACAAATACCACACCGCCCAGATGAGCGCGATTGCAATAACCACTCCGCCGCCTATGTATGCATACGTTCTGTTCATATATTTGGGTAGCACACTAAATTATTATTTTGGTCCGGCGCCACCTTGCCACTCGTGCATCTACTCTGGGCATCTTGTATTTGTTGAGCGGTTGGTACTGGTTGTGTTTGTATCACACTGGGGCCATTCGTCTGTTGAGCGCTCCCCTGACGGCGACTGTAGTTTTGGAGATCGCTCCCAAAGATTTGAAAGTTGAGCAAGTTGGGGTTGATGGTGTAGATAAGCAGCCACGCTCCAGCGAGTAAGAGCAAGCCTTTAATCGCCGCCCACATACGGGTCTTAGCCTGCTCAAGTTTAACCGGCGTGTCGGAGATCATGTAGCCGATGCCGGTGACCACCATCATCACCACCGCGAGCATCGCGCCAATGGTGAAGAATATTTTAAAGATCGCGGCGAGCAGCCCGCCAAAACTCCCGGTCCCGGTTTGGCAACTCCCGGGCGCGCCAGTTGGGCACGGCAGGGGCTCGAGTGGGATATAGGTGCAGATACCGCCTTGGCAAAACGCGGGCGTGTTGCCGCCTACCGAAGTTGCCGGCACATCGTTTGCGGCAAGGACCGTCGCCGGTAGTGCAAAAAGAATTACCGCGATGAAGAGTAGTTTTTTCATAGGCCAAATAGGTTACCGAGCGCGCTCCCAGTTTGAGAGCCAAACATCAGCTGCAGGCTTGCGGCAGCAGTTTGGACAAATTGGTCTGCGTTGGTGTTTTGAATGCTCACGCCGAGTACTGCCACGCCCTCGCCTTGCCCCGCCTGGCGCAAGGTCAAAATGCCTCGCGCTGAGTCGGGGCCGGAGACTGCGTCTCCGTTGATGGTCCATACAAACGGTGTTTGACCCGTGCGCATTGAACCTGAGGAGAAGTAATAGGGTTCTGCCTGTACGGTAAGCTCGTTTGCCAGAAGCGAGATGCCTGAGGGTAGAGCCGACTCCAAGATCTCGCCGCGCAACGGGTCGCGCGGGTAGAGCACAATTTTTGGATCGACCGTAGGGATGGTAAGCGCTGCGGTGCTTACCTTTTGCGTCCCGTAGTAAACCTCGAGCGAAATATCCTCCCCGCTTTGCAACTGGTCACCGGTTTGTGAAAAGACGTTGCGCCCCAGACCGGAGGCATTAGGAACCAGGTCGCCTTTGTAGGACCATTGATACGAAAGCGCGCTCGGCGCGATCCGCGATCCACCCGAGTATACGCTCGGAAAGGCAACTACTTTGTAGTTTGATCCGGCGCTATAGAGCGCGCGTCCCATATAAAGTTGCGGGGCACTCGTGTCGGCCTCCCACAAAAGGTTAGTTTTTGAGGGGTTAACCGTAAAGACTTTAGTAAAAAACCCTTGTGAGGAGTCGATCGCAACTTCGACGACCGTTTTTTGCCCGAGTGCGCCGGTTGTAAACGAGTAGTCGCGCTCCCCGACGCCTTGCAGCACCGTCTTGCCGTCTTGGTTCCAGGTGATGGTGGCATCACCAAGAAAGGAGCCCACCCCTTGCGCCTCGATCGTTACTTGCGTGTTGGGCCCGGGTGTCTCTGGAGAAACGACGTATTGGATCGGCGGTGGCAGCACCTGCGCGTTCGCGTGCGTACTCCCTCCAAAGAAGAGCAGCACTACCGCGGCAGCTGCAGCGACTTCGGCACCGACGCGGCGTCGATTGTCGCTCACCGCGGGGCGACTATTATTTGTCGTGCGGGGGCCCGATGGTTCGGCCGCAGCAGCCGCGGCAGCCCCCTTCTTTTCTTCTTTGTGGATCGACCAGAGTGTGAGGAGGGTGGCAATGGTGAGCCAGGGCAAGTTGTTGATCACAGGGATGATCTCTCCCAAAAAGAAAATAAATACTCGTCTTAGTATTTTTGCCTCAATTTTTGTTTTGAGACTCGAGGCGCTCGTGTTGTAAGCCAACATAAACGCAAAGGTATGCCCGAGTCCTGCGGTGAGCGAGAGCGACATACTGATGGCTATGCCCAAAATAAAACCTATGGGTACACTCACCACGCCCACCACCTGGCCAATGAGCGGGATCGCGCCAAATCCGGCCAAGAGACCCACGAGTGCAAGCGACATGAGCGCCTGCAATGAGTCGATAAGTACCGCGAACACGATTAACATAAGTCCTCTCATGGGGTTGTAGTTGTTGCCTCAACTTTTTTTTGACGCATCGCCAAGACTTGCGAAGGGTCAGAGGTAATGATTTGGTCTTCGGTGTAACTGGCGATCACTTTTATGGCTACATGTTTAAGGCCGGCGAAAAAGATCCCTTCTCCCACGTCGGACTCGAGCAGCAGGTATTTTTCTTCGTCGGAGAGATTAAATGTTTTTTGCAGATTATCGATCGTGGTCGGTGATTGTTTGAGCAAGAGCTGGATCGACGAGTTGGTGATCATCGGCAAACCATACGGCGATTTAAGAAAGTCGTCGACGTCTTGCGTGATCGTCGCAAGGCCAAGATAATATTTACGCCCGCGTTTGGCCATCGAGTACAGAAAGCTCGCGGTGTCATCGCTCTTCATCATCCACCACGCCTCGTCGATCACCAGCAGGCGTTTTTTGAGGTTTTTGCGCACCACGTTCCAAATGTAGTGGGTGATAAGATACATTGCGACCGGTTTAAGGTCGTCTTCCATGTCACGGACAGAGAAAACCACAAACTTTTTATTGAGGTCGACATTGGTGGGCTGGTTGATAAAGCCTGCCCAGGTGCCTTTGGTGTATTTGGAGAGGCGTTGCACCAAAGACTCGCTCCCCTGCATCCCGGCGAGCACGAGTTCGAAGTCGCTCAGGAGCGGTGGCTCTATTTCGGCAAAATTGCTGTCGACCGTAATGTCTTTGAGCGCGTAGGTCTCGGTGATCGCTTTGTCAATAATCGCGTCTTCCTCGGGCGTGAGCCCGCCGAGCATAATGCGGAAGAGGCCCACGAGTGCGACAATATTTGAGCGCAGCACATCCGCCGGCGACTCGTCCTCGCGCGGGGGGGCTAGGTCAAACGGGTTGATGTG
>CAYQPO010000003.1:63617-110217 GCA_964420015.1 uncultured Candidatus Saccharibacteria bacterium | reverse complement strand
CGGTGTAGGTGGCCGGGTTCGAGCGCGGCGTGCGCCCGATCGGCGACTGGTCGATCAAGATCGCGCGGTTTAGATGCTCGGTACCCTCGAACTTGGCAGCGTTGTGTATCTTGTTAGAGCGATACTTTTTGTCGAAGCGAGCGCGCAGGTTCTCGTACACGACATCGTAGAGAAAGGAGGACTTGCCCGAACCGGAGACGCCAGTAATGCTCACCAGCCGCCCAAGCGGGACCTGCGCGTCGAGATTTTTAATATTGTGCACCGTGGCACCTTTGATTTTAAGAAATCCTTTGTCCTTCTCCCGGCGCTCCCCAGGCACCTCGATCACCTTCTCCCCGCGCAAGTACGCCAGCGTTACCGAGCCGCTGGCGTTCTTTTTTGCAGTAAGCAACTCCTCGAGCCAACCGTCTGCAACCACCTCGCCGCCGTGCACACCTGCCTTGGGGCCTATGTCGACAATATAATCAGAAGCGTAAATCGTGTCCTCGTCGTGCTCGACCACAATAATCGTATTGCCTAAGTCGCGCAGGTTAATGAGCGTCTTAATGAGGCGCTCGTTGTCGCGTTGGTGCAGGCCAATGGTCGGCTCATCGAGCACATAGAGCGCACCCACGAGCCCTGAGCCGAGTTGGCTTGCCAGCCTAATGCGCTGTGCCTCGCCGCCGGAGAGTGTATTGGCCTTGCGGTTGAGGGTCAGGTAGTCGAGGCCGACGTCGAGCATAAACTTGAGCCGCGCGGTGATTTCTTTAATAACCGTCTTAGAAATCTCCTGCTCTTTTTTGGAGAGTTTGAGATTGTTAAAAAAGATGTACGCGTCGGCAATAGACTGGTTGGTTACGTCGACAATATTAGTAAGGTTCGACCTTGGAGAGCCTTGGTTTAAGGTCGAACCTTGGAGAAAAACATTCAAGGCCTCGGGACGGAGCCTCGCACCCTTGCACTCGGGGCACGGCTCCTCAGACCAAAAATGTTTGGTCCCAAGCCCATTGCAATGCGGACACGCGCCGTAGGGTGAGTTGAAACTAAACAACCGAGGCTCTACCTCGGGGAAGCTAAAGCCGTCATACGGACACATAAACTTTGCCGATATCAGCCGCGATTCATTCTCGTCCTCGATGCGCACAAGACCATCCGACTCTTGCAGTGCTCGCTCGACGGCTTCGGTCAGACGTTCTTTGTCGCTTGCGGCGACCTCGTCGACCAACATCTCGATGGTATGTTTTTTATGACGTGCCAAGTCGATGCGATCGCGCAAAGAAAGATCTTTGCCATCGACGCGGGCCCGCTCAAACCCTTTGCTCAGGTAGTCATACAACAGTTGGTAATACTCGCCCTTGCGTCCGGTCACGACCGGCGCATAAATGCGTACGGCGCCTTTGGCTGTCTTACGGACAATGTCAGTGATCTCCTCGTTGGAGTGCTTTTTAATTTCGCGGCCACAGACCAAACAGTGCGGGTGCCCCGCGCGCGCGTAGAGGATGCGCAGGTAGTCATAGATTTCGGTGATCGTTGCCACCGTTGAGCGCGGGTTGTTGGAGCGGCTCTTTTGGTCGATCGAAATGGCTGGCGAGAGGCCGGTGATCTCCTCGACATCGGGCTTTTGCATCTGGCGGAGGAACTGTCGGGCATAGGCACTCAGAGACTCGATGTAGCGGCGCTGCCCTTCGGCAAAAATGGTGTCGAACGCTAAAGACGATTTGCCCGAGCCAGACAAGCCAGTAAACACCACCATTTTGTCTCTGGGGATCTTGAGCGAAATGTTTTTGAGGTTGTGGGTCTTGGCCCCTTTGATATGAATATGCTCTTCCATACAAGGCGATATCCCCACGCTCCGTGCGAGGGGGTACCTATACACAAGTTGATTATAGCACAAAGACAGAAAAAAGTAATTTATACTTAAAGCATGAACAAAGTAGCTTTTGTGCGCACGGCAACGGTCGTCTTTACTTTTGTGGGCTTGGTGCATTTGTATCGCGCGCTCGAGTCGCTGCCGGTAAACCTCATGGGCTGGGCGGTACCGGTATGGGTCTCGTGGGTCGCTGGTCTGGTAGCGCTGTTTTTGGGCTACACAGGCTGGAAGCATTGGCGCTAGTGCGCTATAGTTGGGGCACGCAGCGCCCGCTGCGTTGATCGGCCGCCGGAGTCGGTGGGTGACCCTCTCTTCCGTTCCAAAGACAGGCTGTCTTGGCGCAAGTGATCAGGCACCTTTTTACACACTGACCGATTTGCAACCCGTCCTGGGAAGCCTCCGGCGGCTTTTCCTTTTGCTCGCTTCTAATCTTTTACCTAGGTTAAACCTAGGTAATCTAGGTAAATGCGGAGTTTATAAACGTAAAGCGCCCCGGGCAAAGCCGGGGCGCACGTATCAGGAATCCTTTGTCAGACTGCTTGGTTTATCAGTCTCTAGCCGTCGTGGCTGGATTCAATTGGTTAAAGGATGCTCCGTGTTGCGGAAGGAGCGATCCTAGAAGGCCTCCGCTTTGGCCTCGGCGATCCCAGGTATCCAAGACTCCTGGGAGGGTTAGGTAATTTAAGGGCGCTCTCTTGGCACCCGACCTAACCAACCTGCCTACAAAGATCGGTGGACATTGGACGCGGTGATGCCGGGAGTAAAACCCCGGGAGCAGATTTGCTCCGGAGGTTTGGTCGACTCAAACGGCGGTGCCCAGATCCAATGTCCTGAAACAGTATATATGCCCAAAAAAGATTTGTCAAGCCCTTTTGTAGGCCCGCCAAAATAGGCTTATTTCTTAGCCTTTTTAGCTCTTCCCCTCTTCCCCCTCGGCCGTGCCCGGCCTACGGGCGAGGCTTCCCCAGTTAGGGCGTAGAGCTCGTCGCGGATGAGTGCTGCGGTCTCAAAGTCGAGGTTTTTGACCGCCTCGGCCATCTCGGCCTTCTTTGCCGTGATAAATTTCTTCGGATTCTTTTTGTAGAGTTCTGCGTCGACCGCCATCATACCCACGATCGCCTTGGTGTGTTCTGAGCGCAGCTCTTCGGTAATATCTTTAATATTCTTTTTAATCGTTTGCGGAGTGATGCCGTGTGCTTTGTTGTATTCCTCTTGGAGCGTTCTGCGCCGGCGTGTTTCGTCGACTGCTTTTTTGAGCGAGGGAGTTTCTTCGTCGGCGTAGAGGATCACACGTCCAGCCGCGTTGCGTGCCGCGCGCCCGATCGTTTGGATGAGCGAGACCTCGGAGCGCAAAAACCCTTCTTTGTCAGCATCAAGAATACACACCAACTCTACCTCGGGCAAATCCAGCCCCTCGCGCAGGAGATTGACCCCAATAAGCACGTCGTACTCACCTCGTCGAAGGTTAGTGAGTGTCTCAATCCGCTCGAGCGTCTCGACATCGCTGTGCAAGTAGGCCGACTTAAAGCCGCGCTCCTTAAGATAGTCGTTGAGATCCTCGGCCATCTTTTTGGTGAGCGTGGTGATGAGCACGCGACTCCCCTTCTCTATTACCTTAGTAGCCTCTTCGAGTGTGTCTTTGACTTGCCCTTCGTAGCCTTGGCGAAGTAGGGCCGTCACCGGTTTGACCTCTATCACCGGATCTAAAAGCCCCGTTGGGCGCACAATCTGTTCGACCACATGGCCCTTGCTCTTTTCGGTCTCATACTTACCCGGCGTGGCCGAAGTGTAGATGACCTTGCCCACGCGCTCCTCAAACTCCTCAAACTGCAGCGGGCGGTTGTCGACCGCGCTGGGGAGCCGAAAGCCGTGCTCGATAAGCGTCTCTTTGCGCGCACGGTCGCCGTTGTACATGCCGCCGATCTGCGGGATGGTGACATGGCTCTCGTCGATGATGGTCAAAAAGTCGGGCGAGCCGTCACGCTTGTGGGGGAAGTAGTCGAGCAGCGTGTAGGGCGGCTCGCCGGGCGCGCGACCATCGAAGTGGCGCGAGTAGTTCTCGATCCCATTGCAGTAGCCGAGCTCGCGGATCATCGCGAGGTCGTAGTTGGTACGGCGTTTAAGCCGCTCGGCCTCTAAAAGCGCGCCACGGCGCTCGAGCCTGGAGAGCTGCTCTTTGAGCTCTTCGCGGATCTGGTTGATGGCGCGGTCGCGCTCGTCTTCGGGGGTGACGTAGTGCCGCGCAGGGAAGATAAAAATCGCAGGGGGTGATTGTTTTTCAGCCCGCGTTATTGCGTCGATGACCCGCAGCTTGCCTATTCTTTCTCCTTCAAAATCGATTTTGTAGAGCACGCGCTCACCGGTCGGCATAACCTCAATAGAGTTGCCGAGCGCTCTAAAGGTGCCTGGGGTGAGATCGGCGTTGGTGCGCTCAAAGTAAATGTGGATGAGCTTGCGGATCAGCTCGGCGCGATTCTCCTTCTGCCCCGCCTTAAGCTCCAGGTTGACCTTGAGATATTCCTCAGGGCTGCCGAGCCCATAGATGCACGAGACTGAGGCGACCACAATCACGTCTTTGCGCGTGAGCAGCGCCTGGGTCGAGGCGTGGCGCAGGCGTTCGATCTCTTCGTTGATCTGAGCCTCTTTCTCAATATAGGTGTCGCTGTGAGCGATGTAGGCCTCGGGTTGGTAGTAGTCGTAGTAAGAGACAAAGTAGTGCACTGCCGCATCGGGGAAGAACTCGCGATACTCTTGCGCGAGTTGAGCAGCGAGCGTTTTATTGTGGGCGATCACCAAGGTGGGTTTACCAAAGTCCTCTATTACATTCGCAGCGGTAAAGGTTTTCCCCGAGCCGGTTACACCCAAAAGCGTCTGGTGCCGAGCGCCCGCTTTGAGCCCATAATTCAGCTCAGCAATAGCCTTAGGCTGATCGCCGGCAGGCTTGTGGGTTGATTTAATTTTGAATACTGCCATAGGAGCTTAAAAATGTATCACGAAAGTGCTCGAAGGTCCCATTAAGAATGCTCTCGCGGATGTCTGCACACAATTTGTTTAAAAAGTAGAGATTATGCATGCTCGCCAACACCGGGCCCAGCATCTCTTTGGTCATAAACAAATGGCGCACATACGCGCGGGTGTGCGCTGGCTTGCCAGATTCAGGATTGAAGCACACTGGACATTGGCAGCCCTCCTCCAGCGGGCCAAAGTCGTATTGGTAAACCGCATTGGGGAGTTGATATTTGCCTTTGCTGCTGTAGATCCCACCGGTGCGGCCGTTGCGCGTTGGGGTTACGCAGTCGAAGGTGTCTACGCCGTGCGCAACGCCAAGCAAAATATCTTCAGGCTCGCCGACACCAAGGCCGTGCACGGGCATGCCCTCAGGTAGTTCGGTGAGCATGGCGAGCGCCGACTCGAGCGAGTGCTCGCCATATTTGCGACTAAACGAGCCACCGAGCCCAAAACCATCAAAGCCCATCTGCCCTATCGTGCGTGCACTCTGTTGCCGCAGGTCGTCGAACTGCCCACCTTGGCCTATGCCGTAGATTGCCTGGCGATTGTTTGCCTCGATGTTTTGCCGGTGCGCGGCCAAAGAGCGCTTGGCCCATGCATGGGTGCGCTCCATCGCCTCGCGCTGCTCCTCGTAGCTGTCGGTCGGCGCGGTGCACTGGTCGAACGCAAAAAAGATGTCTGCACCGAGCTTGTGCTGAATTTCGATCGAGCGCTCGGGGGTAAAGCGGTGCAACGAGCCATCGAGATGCGACGTAAAGGTCACCCCGTCGTCGTCAACAATGGCTAGCTTGCCGTGGCTCGTGGCCAGCTCTTCGTTGTACTGCGTTATGGTCTCTTTGGGGCTTTTTTGTCCGGCAGGCTCTTGCTCTGGCATAAATTTTGAAATTTTTTTGCCAAACCCCGTACCCAACGAAAATACCTGAAAGCCGCCCGAGTCGGTCATCGTTGGGCCGCTAAAACCCATAAACTTACCCACCCCGCCTGAGCGCTCTACCGCATCGAGGCCTGCAAGGTAGAGGTGGTAAGTATTGGCGATGAGCGTTTGGAGGCCGAGCGCCCCGAACTTGGCGGTCTCGATCCCCTTGACATCAGCTTTGGTGGCCACCGCGACAAACCCCGGCGTTTGGATGTCGCCATGGGGCGTGTGCAAAATGCCCGCTCGAGCGCGGCCGGGGCCCTCGGCCGTAGACCGTCCACGGGCGAGGCCTTGTTTGACAATCTCAAAAGTGACTGGGCGCATGAATACTAACTATATAAAAAACTCGGCCGCCTCGCGAGAGCGGGGCGGCCGATACTCAAACTCGAGCAGTACGAGAGGTCAGGCGCGAACGGTCTCGCGCTTGGCCGCCTCGATCGCCGGCGCGGCCTTCTTGTGATCGGCCGGCAGTTGCAACACCACCGCCCGCTGCCCCGGCACGAGCCGGGCCACCAGCACGATCGAGCCGTCGGCGAACTCGAGCGCATCGTGATGCGTACACGGCGCCTGCAAGTTGACCTGCCGGAAGCGCGCCGCGGTGCCCGAGGCCGTCTGATCGGTGTGGGTCAGCGGATCTTCGTAGCGCGGTGCGGATTCAAACGCGATCTCGGTGCCGGGCCGGAGGCACACCGCGGTGCCGAGGTCATCAGCGCCGGCGAAGCCGCGGGTGAACGTGCCCTGGAACGTTGTTGAGACGAGACGGTCGGCAACGGCCGCCGGTCTGGAAGCCACATTTTCGAGGCTGTAGTCGCATATGAGGAGCTCCTTTGAAGCTGGCCTCTGAGATACTCACTGTGAGTATCTCTTCTGCTCCTACGATAACAAAACCCGCTTGTAAAGACAAGCGAGTTTGTATACAGGCTATTTTATTTCTGCACGTTTAGGAGTTCAACTTCAAAAATGAGTGTCGAGTTGCCGGGAATAGGCCCGTAGTCCTGGCTCCCGTAACCGAGCGAGGATGGGATAATGAGGAGGCGCTTGCCGCCCACCTTCATCCCCTGCAAGCCTTGATCCCAACCCGGGATCACCTGGCCCGCGCCTAGTTGAAAGGTAAATGGCTGCTTGCCAACCGAGGTGTCGAACACGGTGCCATTTTGGAACTTGCCTGTGTAGTTGACCGTAATCGTCGAGCCCAAGGCCGCCTCGGCGCCAGTGCCCACGGCCTCGTCTTGGGCAACTAACTGCGCCGTGTTGTCCGCACTCAATTGAGGATTGCTCGCTGCAGAACCAAGCACATTCGAAGTATTATCTGCCGCCATAAAAGGATTACCAAATATAAAGAAAAGCGCCACCACAACCAACGCAGCTGCAACGGCTATACCCGTTATTAATTGATTCTTACTCATACACTCAACTATAGCACTAACGCTCGATCGCTGCAGCAGCGCTGTCGATATCCACACCTCCGCTCGTAACGACCTCAGCTACCGCAGCGCTCTGCCCGCCTTCGGCACCACCGCTTATCGAGCGCCAATTGCTGTTGACCAACATGAGCACCAGAGCCACTGCCACCACCAGCGTGCCGGGCACCAACAGGTCTTGTGCTTGGAGTTGAATGTGATGAAAGAACGCAAACCCCAAAGCGAGCAGGAGTACAAACACTATCCCACCGAGCACCCACGCGCTTGAGGCGCGCGGCTCTGCAACAAGCTTGAACACGTTGCGTGTAAGCGAGTCAAAGGTCGATGGTGATGGCGCGACTGCCTCTGCGCCGAGTACTTGTGGAGTGGGGCTGGTCGCGACCTGCCCCGTGGTCGGGCCCGGCAGCACAGGAGGAGCAACGACGCTAGGCTTGCCAAAGTACTGCACCACAAACGTAGCGGGATACCCTTTGTATATCCCTTCGGCGGTGGCGACACCTATCTCGGTGTATTGGGTTTTAACAATATTGGCGCGGTGGGTAGGCGAGGCCATCCACGCGTTGACCACGTCGTGCGAGTCGACAAAGCGCACGGCCAAGTTTTCTCCTGCATATTGGTAGTCGTAACCTGCCCTTTCTATCCAAGTCCAAGGCTGCGTGCCGTCGGGCGAGACATGGGCAAAGTAGCCTTTCTGCGCCATGTCGTTTGCCTTGGCCTGCGCAGCTTGGTCGAGCTGCCTGCTTTCGGCCAATTGACCCACGCTATTTGCGCTGCGCTCGGTGTTGGTAAGCGAGATCACCTCGCTAGAAATCACTGCAGCCAAAAAAGAGTTGCCCGATTGCCGCGCGAGCAGCACCCCCACCAACGCAGCTTCGGTGACCAGCGCAAGACCCAAAAAGACAAGCAACGCGTTGCGGCGCAACAGGTGCGGGCGATAGGCGTTCTCGCGCGAGGGTACAAAAGCGCGCTTGACCCTCTCGAAAAATGACATGCTAAAATCTTAGCATGCAAAAAACGGCTGTTGCTTTGCTCTTGTTGCTCTCCCCCGCGCTTGCGTTTGCTCAAACGAACGGGGTCCAGGTCTCCCAAAAAGTAACGGTCGACGGCGACCAGGTGCCCGTGACCGCGGTCGTGGCGCAAGGTTCAGAAGACGTAGTATTGAGCAGCACCAAGACCGACGGCGCAGTGCCAGTCACTTTTACCCTCTATCTTAAACCCAAACCAAAACCCGCGCCCACCCCCACGAGCACGCAGGCGGCTGCAGTGGAGTCGTCTCAGGGGATACAAAATAGTATTGCAGGGATCTCTCCACAAGTGGCAAGCACTACGGCGCCCTTCTTTACCCTGGTCGATGGCGCACGCGACAGCGCTGCCAATATCATCGCCGACCAACTCACCAAAACTAAAGCAGGTCTTGGAACCGACGCCGGCAAAGTACTCGGCGCCGAAGCCACTAAAAATGCCGCCAGCAACCCCGGCGGAACCTTTTGGTACATTCTGCAAACGCTCTACCTGTATATCCTCACCTTGCTCGGATTTATTGTAAACAGTGCAGGAGTGTTCTACCCGGTGTTTGCGGTCGTCGTACTATTTTTGCTGTGGAAGTTATTTGGACGCTTCAGGCGACCCGCGTACTAATTTTTGTAGTGCCAAAGCGCTGCAATAAAAAGCAGCAGCGTAGTTACTGCCGAGATCGCACAGTACTGACACAGTGCATGGATTACTGAGAGCTGAATATAAAATATTGCCCAGCAGGAGTAGAGCACGCCCACCCCAGTGTAGAGCAAAGCAGCGAGCTTGAGCGCACGCGAGCTTGGCTCGATCGTGAGCAGAGCGGCCAAACAAAACATGTAGGCATAGTAGACGAGCCCAATGTAGCTCCACGGCACCCCAAAAAGTTTGGACTCGGGCGAAGTGAGCACCTTTTCGCACCCACCGATCGCGCAGGTGGGGATGAGGTTTAGGTATTGGAAGTAAGAGAGGTACAGCACATCACCGAGCCCGACTAAAGCAAGCGCGAGCAATATATACGGAGCGAGAGAAAGTTTATTACTCATTAGTCGTGGTTGCGGTGACCGTGGTCGTGCCCTCGTTAATGATGATAGGCGTTGCTGGCCCAGGTGTCCAGGCATTTTGGTAGCGGCTTTGATTGAGTGATACTAAGTAGGCGGCGCCGAGCCCAGCAACCACCAAAAGTGCGGCGATAGTGAGCCTAAACATACGGCTATTGTATCAGAACAAGCTCTAGTGATTAAACGTCTGCGAACCCTCATCCTCTCTCCCTCGCACTTCGTGCTCCTCCATCCCAAAGTGGTGGGCGACCTCGTGCCAAATGGTCTCGCGGATCACTTGCCGTACACACGTATTAAAATCTATTCTAATATTCTTAAGAAAGTTAGAATGCTGTAATTCATTCGCTTCTCCTTCAATCGGCCCCTGGTAGAGCGTAATCGTGTCGGGCATGGTAGTGCCCATGCCGTAAAAGTCGCCGCGCTCGGGCGTGGGGATCCCGTGGTAGTAGCCAAGGAGCGTCTGGTTGGGGGCAAGACCCTCGCGCCGACGCACTTGGGCCGAAGGCTCCCCCTCAACTAAAAACGCCACGTTTTTGAGGTGCGGTTTAAATTTGTCGGGGATCGCCCGCTCAAACTCCTCAACCACCAGCGCCTCAAACTCTTCGCTAAACATTTTTATTGGTCATCTTTTTTGAGCAAGCTTTTAAACTTGTTTTGCACCATCTCGACTTTTGGGGCGATCACCAGTTGGCAGTAGCCTGCCGTCTGGTGATTTTCAAAATACTTTTTGTGATAGTCCTCAGCGACATAAAACTGCTGTAGCGGCTCCACACTCGTGGTGATCGGTTTTACAAAACCACCTTGGATCATCTTGATGTAATGCTCGGTCATCTCGCGCTGGCGCTCGGTAGTGTAAAACACCGCTGAGCGATACTGCGGGCCGATGTCAGCACCCTGGCCATTGACCTGCGTTGGATCATGGCTGCCAAAGTAGACTTGTAGCAACTCGGCAAATGCAATCTGATCGGGGTCGTATACCACCCGCGCCGACTCGACGTACGGCGTGCGCCCGGTGCTCACCTCTTCATAACTGGGGCCCCGCTCATTTTTGTATGCGGGGCCCGCGTAGCCCGGGTCGACGCTTTGCACGCCCTTGATCATCCGAAAAATCGCCTCGGTACACCAAAAACATCCCCCGCCAAAAACAATAGTCTCCATAATTATTTTAAATACTTCTTACCCTTAAGTTTATCAGGCAAATAGGATTCTTTGTCATAAAGCTTATAGCCCTTGTGGTAGCCGAGGTTTTTCATCAACTTGGTCGGCGCATTGCGCACTTTCATAGGGATGGGGAGGTTACCGAGTTCTTTGACATCACCGACCGCCTCGAAGTAGGCGTCATAGCTTTTACGGCTCTTTTTGCACTCGGCCAAGTAGGCTACGCCGTGTGCCAGGTTGATCGCGCACTCGGGGTAGCCTATTGTTTCGCAAGCGCGAAACACCGCGTTGGCCACCACCAGCGCCGTGGGTACTGCGAGCCCCACATCCTCACTGGCAAACACCACTATCCGGCGTGCGATAAAGAGTGGGTCCTCCCCCGCCTCGACCATCCGGGCCAAGTAGTAGAGTGCTGCATCGGATTGGCTCGCACGCATACTTTTAATAAACGCAGAGATGGTGTTGTAGTGCTCCTCGCCTTTTTTGTCGTAGCGCAAGTGCGAACTCTGGAGCGTCTCTTTGAGGGTCTCGAGCGTAATTTTGCCGTACAACTTTTTTGCACCCTCGAACAGACCCAAAGCTTGGCGCGCGTCACCATGGGCCATGGCAACCAGCCACGCTTTGGCATCTTTGGGTAATTTTGTTTTTAATTCTTTAGCAGCCCCTTCAACAATTTGTGCAATGTTTTTATCACCGAGCTCGTTGAGTACAAATACCCGCGTACGCGAAAGGAGTGCTGATATTATTTCAAAGCTCGGGTTTTCGGTCGTGGCACCAATGAGCGTCAGGTCACCGCGCTCAACGAAGGGCAGCAAAAAATCTTGCTGCGCTTTGTTAAAACGATGAATTTCGTCGATGAATAGTACTTTCGGCCGGAGCAGGCCGGTAAGAGGCGGTAAGCCTTGGCCTAGCGGCCCGGAGCGCCGCCTCGAGCCGGCCTGCGATTGGCCGAGAATCTCCTTTATATCTTCCTTGCCTGAGTCGACTGCCGAAAGCTCGTAAAAATCGGCGTTGAGCGCTTGGGCGTAGATGCGCGCCAGTGTCGTCTTGCCACTCCCCGGTGGGCCCCACAACAAAAAACTAAAAAGATGTTTACCCTCAATAGCCTCGCGTAGGGGCTTGCCGCGCCCAACCAAGTGTTCTTGGCCGACAAACTCCTCTAAATTCTTTGGTCTAATTTTAGATGCAAGGGGCTCCATGCCAAACAGTATAGCCTTTTGAGGCTACACAAGGTACACAAAAACTCCCACCGCAGGATGGGAGTTTTTGACTAATCAGCTGGGGTTCTTATTCAGAGCAGTGCGGCACGCCCGCGTTGCCCTCGTTGTAGTTGCCGAGGATGCCAGCGGTCGTGATGAAGTCGTTACGCAGTAGGTTGTTGTTCTTGAGCCCGCCGATGTAGCTCGGTGTGTTGGTGAGATTGCTCAAGAGGCTCTCGGCGTGTGTTATGGCGGCAGCAACGGCGGCCGGTGTGCCTGCGCCGTTCAATACATTGAGCTTTGCCGCTTCGTACTGGTGGGCGAGCTGATAGTAGGCGTTACCACCTGCGGGCGTCGTCCAAAAGACATTGAACCAGTTGAAGGTCGGGAAGTTATTGGGGCCTGGCGCAGGATAGGAGCTTGCCGTAGTGAAGAAGCCCGCGAGCTCGTGGCCGGGGAGTTTATTCCAAGTGTCATCGGCATGTTTGCTCGCTCCGCCCGAGAAGCTCGCGTTGTGCGTCTTCCAGTAGCCTTGCGTCAAGGTGCAACCGCCGCCTTGTGGGCAGTTGACCGTGACGTTGACAGTGACCGTTTTGTTGCCGGTTGCCGCAGTGTCATCGGTCACGAACGAAGCTGTGTTGGAGTAAGGATTTGCGCCGCAAATGAGAGCCACTTGCGCTCCCGCGTCTTTGCCGAAGGAGATGCTGTAGTTCCAGGTCTTCGGAAGTGTATCTACCCCGACGCAGAGCTTGACTCCTTGCGGGCCGGAAGCATTGGTGTCGGTATAGGTCGCACAGTCATCCACCTTAGTGACGGTGGCGGAACTAAAGTCGACACTCGCCTGTGCGGTGCCATCGAGGACGTCGATGTTGGTGTCGACGGTCGCGGTATTGGTTCGCGTAGTGGCGTCGGGAAGCGAGGCGCCGTAGGTGCAGGTCATCGTAGCTCCAGGGGCAATGATTGTGCCTGGGCAGACAACTGGGGCACTGATAGACCCCGTCATCGAGTCGGTGACGGCGTTTAGTGTAACCGCTGGGTTCCCTACTGGGTTCATGATCGAGATGGTTCCTCCGACCGCCCAATTGCTGTCGGCCGAGTTGGCCGAAGCAGTCACGCCATAATTGACCGTGAACTGCTCGCCACTCGCAAGCGTGAGGCTGGTGTTGTCCGCAGTCTTGTTGACACCCCACGTCCATGTGCGCGTGAACGTCGTCGTGGCGGTCTTTGAGATCACGAGGGGCGAGACGATGCAGACGACGAACTCGTTAGTGCCGGTCGAGACGTTGTCCTGACCGTTGATGTTTTGGTGATAGATTGTCGCGACGATGTGATAGGTACCAGGAGTGGTGTAGGTGTGGCTGCTTGAGAACGGTAGTGGGCCAAAAGTACCTTGACCAGAGCCAAAGGAGCCGGCGGAAAGTGGAGTCGTATGCGTACCGTCTCCCCAATTTACATCGACCGCATACTGGTCGAGCTGACCTGGAGGCGCATCGGCGGTAGCCGAGCCTGAAATAGTAATTTGAGTACTCGAAAGCTGACACCCAACCAGAGGGATCGAGCTAATGCTAATAGATGATGCCGCGTGGGCAGGCGAGGCGACAAAGAAAAAACTGAACGCGGCGAGCAATGCGGCAAAACTGAATGCAGAAAATCGTGAGAGAGCGTATGTACGTGTATGCATACAGACTAAATCTATCTACTGGTAATGCTGGTAATGAAGCGGCCACAAACATGAACACCCCGAGAAACTAAGCCAAGCCTAGCACCCCTGGCCCAAAACATCATCTTGGCAAGTGTGAGTAATATGTTAATAACCTGTGCATACCAAATCTGCCGAAGCGCCGTTCTCGAGCTTTTTCATGGCAAACCCCTCTTGGGCTGACTGTCCTGCATTGTATATACCACAAACTGTAGTATTTAAAACTCTTTAGTCTCGCCGTCTTTGAGCAATACGTACTGCGTCCCCTGGCAAAACTGCTCCATAAACCTACCTACAAAAGATCTAAATGGGGGTAAGATCATCCCATCGTGGACTCCAAACGCCACGCGCGCCTTTATTTCTTTGGCAAAGTCGATCGCCTCGCGGATCTTCATCCAGGGACCCGCGACCGGGAGCGCGAGTATATCGATTTTGAGATGAGGATTATAAAAGTTATCTCCAGGAAAATAAAAACGCTCCGCAATAAAATAGCCGGTGTTTTCGCACAGACCACGGTCGGGCGGATAGACGAGTGCGTGTTCGCTGCCATGCCCGCTGATGCTTACTCCATTAATATCGGTCGACTCGCCATCCCCCACCACAATGACCGCCGTGTCGGCTATAGCCTCGCCAATTATTTTTGCTACCGCTTTGTTGCTCACGATCACTGCCGTGGGGTTGTTGGCGATCACTTTTTTGAGCGATTCGACATGCAGGTGGTCGGCGTGTTCGTGAGTGATAACTACACCATGTAAATCGGTGAGCGCTTCTTGCGCCTCGGTGGTATAGTTGCCCGGATCGGTCAAGAGCTTTACCCCCTCAACATCGAGCACCATGGCGCAGTGGCCCAATTTGGTGATCTTCATACTTCTCACTATAGCAGAGCTGACCAAAAGAATAGTGAAGTACTGTTGAGTAAGAAAGACACGCCTCAAACGTCAAAACCGGTGCGGGATTTATTAGAGATAACCACCCGCACATTAACTTATGCGTACAAAACTATTAACTGGTCTTATGGCAGCTGCGCTGCTCTTTTCGAGTGCAGGGGTAGCCTTCGCCAAAGACAACGGCGCTTCTAACCGCACCATGTTCAGAGGCATGAGCGGGCAGGATGTTATACAGCTCCAGACCATGCTTGCACTCGACCCCAGCATCTACCCGCAAGGGTCAGTCACCGGTTATTATGGGACGCTTACCGAGCAAGCGGTCAAACGCTTGCAGAAAAAGTTCGGCATCGACCAGCTCGGGATTGTTGGTCCTAAGACCAGAGGAATCTTGGTCCTATTGCTGACTAACAGCGGCACCACCACCGCAACCACCACGGTCGGCCAGGGCAAGCATGACAATGACCAGGGCGACAACGATGATCAAGATGAAGAGCACGGTGAGCACAGGGGCGCGGGCAAGGTGGTGCTCTGCCACAAAGGCGAGACTATCACCGTCGGCGCACCGGCCATTGCAGCCCACATCTTGCATGGCGACTTAGTTGGCGCATGCCAGGGCACCGGGGGCACCGGCAGCACAACCCCGCCCGATGTTACTGCGCCGGTTGTCTCGGGTATTACGCTGAGCGGCTTGGCTTCGACCTCAGTTACCGTCAACTGGACGACCAACGAGGCTGCCAACAGCAAGGTCTACTTCGGCACCACTACTCCGCTTAACCTCGGCAGCGCCTCGGTAGTCTCAAGCTCGACGCTCGGCACCAATCACTCGCTCATGCTGAGTGGTTTGGCCACCTCGACCACCTACTACTTTGTAGTTGAGTCGAAAGACGCTGCCAACAACACCGCCACTTCGAGCCAGAACTCGTTCGTGACACTGGCGATCTAAGGGGTCTCTCTCAACCAAACAAAAAGCCGCCCTTCGGGGCGGCTTTTTGTGTTACATAGCTAATTAGCAAGTATTACTCAGCCCAAAAGACGTGGGTGATAAGCTTGTTGCCGCCGCCCAAGTCACGCTCGAAGGTGTTGTCACGGCCCTGCGCATCTTTGGCAACTGTCTTGCCCCACTCAGAGGCGTTACTAAACTCACCGCTTTGCGCCGCTGCCGCTACCCCACCACGCGCCGTGGCGCTGGTTGAGTACGAGTTAAAAGTATCGAGGTGGGCGTACACAATCCCCAGCTCCTGAAAGTCGTGGAAGTTCGGGTACTCGTTGCTTGGGCCGTAGTCAAAGCCGCCGACTACTCCGCCCGCTGGCGCGTTGGTGTAGTCCATACAACTCCCCAAGTTGTAGTTGTTATTATTTTCGTCTTGGTGATCGAGCCCAAAGGTGTGCGCAACCTCCTGACACATGACCATCCGCCGCCACGCCACTGTGTTGTAGGTTGGGAGGTTAAAGTACGTGTCATTCATCTTGGCAGTGCCTTGCGTAATGTGGCTGCCGCTTATCCAGATTTGTGCCAAGCCCAGCCAGCCATTGTTGCCATAGGTGCTGTTGCACACCTGCACCGTCCCACTCACCGCTCTGCAATTTTTGAAGTTGGTGCTCCCGGGCACCACCGTAGTGTTAATCACCTTTACCACGCCACTGCCAAGGTAGGCTGCTGCGGGGTCGGTATTCCACACTGCCGAAGTTCCCGCAAGATAGCTCTTCCAACCGCTACCCAAGTTATCCCCCAACCGCAAGGTAAAGGTGCTGGTGGTGCGCGCCCAATGGTAGCCACCCCACGAATGGTTAGCGAGTGCCACCGAAGCAAACGTAAGCCCGGCAATAATAGTTGCTGCGTAGAGTGCTTTTTTCATATCCCTAGTATACCAAAACGCCCCACATCAAGCGGAGTGTTTTGATTAAGACTTAATTTATTTCTTGAAGATCCAATTGATGAAGTTGCTCCACCAATTGCTACCGTGGCCCGACTCGGCGGGGCTCGCGGCTTGCGTGCTGTTTGAGGCCGGTGCCTGGCCGACTACTGCGTTTTGATCCTGCTGATCTTGCGGCTTTGCGGTTTGCTCCGTGGTTTGTGGGAGTACTACCCCGCCTGCCGGAGTAGTGGGACTTGAGCCCGAGTCGTATGCCTCACCAAGCGCCTTGATGCGCGCGATCTCTGCCTGTTGATCGGCAGTCAGAGGGAATTGTTTGGTGAAGTGGCAATAGATCTCGTTGACCTTCTTGCGCGTCGTGTAGTAGACGTAGCCGGTCGAGTGAGTAGCGCCCCACGGAGTAAGAATGTCGCTTGCGTATTTACTCTGGAAGGCGTGCACTGCCGCGAGCGAGGCCGCGTCGTAGGTACCGTTCACAGCAAGAGTATTAGCCTCGAAGTTGTTGAGGAACTCTTGCAAGCGAGTCACCTGAGCGCTGTCGTTGGCATGGCCCGAGCGGATATAGGCAGTGAGATACTGGGAGCAATCTTCAGGGCCAGTCTCGGCGCCCAATACCTCGCCGTTGAAGGGAACAATGGTCGAGATGGGGCCGTTGCCACCACCACCTCCGCCGCCACCTCCACCACCTCCACCGCCCCCGCCGCTTGGCGCAGTTGGCGTGTTGACGGTGAAGCTTACACTGCCCGTGTCATTGTTTTGGTTAAAGTCGATAACACTCTCATCATTGAGCGAAGTGGTTGCCGTGTTGATGACCGTCTCACCCTGGCCTGCGGTTACGGTGGCAGTAATGTGGAGCGTCGCACTCGCTCCTGCGGCAAGAGAACCTATATTCCACACACCGCTCGAAGTAGCATACGCACCCGAGCTATCATCGGAGACATAGGTAGCGCCTAGCGGCAAGCGATCGGTCACCTGAGCATCGGCAGTTGCCGCCGGGCCGGCATTAGTAGCGGTAAGTGTATAGGTCACGACTTGGCCGGCATCGGGTGTGCTGTCATCGATCGACTTAATGACCGAGAGATCCGCCCCCGTTGCGCTGTTGGTAAAGGTGCACGTCACCGAGTCGCCCGGATTAAGTGATAGGGTTTCGCCATTTTGGATAGATTCGCCAATAGGATTATCGTTGCGCATACATGAAGCGCTGTTAAAGGTCCAGCCGCTTGGGACGCTCGACTCGATCACATCATAATTGCCGGTGCTAAGTGTGAGGGTGCTCGTCGCCCAATTATCTGTGGTGGTGAGCGAAAGCGGGTCTTGGCCAGTCACACTAAACCCGAAGGTCCCGTTGCCGCCGATGGTGTGTTTTACAATGGTGAGGCTCGCATTGCGGTTGTCGTTGGTGATGGTGCACGTTGTCTCGCCGCCGGGAATCACGCCGACATTTTCGCAATTGCTGTAGGTGGTGACATAACCAGGTGCGGAGACCTCGGTTATGGTGTGCGTACCGACCGCTACTTCTACTGTGTTGGTGCCGTCGCTGGTAAATTGTATTGGCGCACCTCCATCGATTTCGAAGGAGAAATTGCTCGGAGATGCCGGCTCGGCATCGTTGGTTGCGACGACCTTCTTCACTATCAGAGTGCCGGTCGTTTTGGTGTTGATAAAGGTGCAGGTAACGCTGCCCACGGTGTTGGTGTTGTCATCAAGGCTAAGCGTAATGTCATTGGGGTCGGTGTTGCCGTTGTCGCAGCCAAACGAGGTTTGACCCCAGCCCTCTTGTGCGGTCTCGGCGACCGCGTAGGTACCTGCCTCGAGGTTCGAGTACGTGTGGCTGCCTATACTGCCCTCCGTGGTAATAGTGGTCGTGCCCAAAAGTGCGCTGGTTATTTCGAACGAGCCGTCACCTCCGACCGTGCGCTTAACGATCGTGATGCTCCCGGGAGTCGGCTCTTGGAAGGTGTTGGTGATGCTGCAGGTAGTTGACGCGCCAACGCCGATGGTGAGCGTGCTGCCGCTCAAGTTGCCATCGCCCGTGCAATTCCAACCAGGCGAGCTGTAGTGAAGCGGCGAGCCCACTTCGCTTAGATTATACGACCCGGCGTTGACCGAGGCGCTGGTCACTGCAGCGCTCCCCGAAGTGCCCGAAATGGTAGTGGTGCCAGTAGCAGTGAGCGTCCAGTCAGCAATGGTCGAAAGACCGCCGACAATCTGTTTGATAAGGGTGAGGAGCGAAGGTTGGTCGTCGTTGACCACCGTGCAGGTAGTGCTCTGCCCATTGGTGACCACCACGCTTCCATTGCTACCGCAAGCGCCAAAGTTGGCGGTGTAGCCATTTATACCGCCTGTCTCGCTTACTACATACGTACCCTGGGCGAGCGTGTAGGTGGTGCCCGTCTCAGAGCCGGCGGCCGGAGAGCCCGGCACCTCAGTACTCGAGGTGGCGCTTACCACGTGCAGGTTCCAGCTCGCGGCCGAGGCGCTGCCACCGTTGTTGGTGACCACATGCTTTTTAATCACCAAGGTGCCGGTGGTGGGTACTACATCGTCGTTGATGATCGTGCATTTATAGTTGTGCCCCGCTGAGACGTTGATCGTGTTGTTGCTGGTCGAGGTAGCGGCGTTGTTGTCAGTACAACTAAAGCTACTTTGCGTATAGCCGCCAGGGCCGCTCTCGGTAATTTGATATGCACCCGGGTCGAGCAATACACCCGGCGCAGCCCCGGTCGAAGAGCCAACAATGTCGAGGTTGTTGATATGGAGGATAAAGTTTGAAGAGGTGGCAGTACCGTTGTCGTCATTCGTGACCTTTTTGGCCAAAACGACGACGCCTTGGGTGAGCGGAGCAGTGCAGAAGTTTAAGACCGTTGTGTGCTCGTCGTTACCGGTGGCGGTAGAGTGGCGCAGGAAGATCGTCAGAGTCGATCCGACGACGTGCGGACCTGCAGAAAAAGTAAACGCGGTACTGGCACCAATGTTTCCGCCATTATTGAGATCGATCGTGGTTGTCGCAGGCGACCCGGCACCCCAACCAATATCAACCGAATATTTTCCACCGTTATTGCCGGTAATGCCGCTCCCAGAGATCGTTACCGGGCCAGCGATACAAAAACCATCCGGTGCATGCCCATTAATCAAGTCGATTTGGACATTCTCGGGAGGCGGGGGCGGAGGTTGCACGGCAAGGGCAGTGAGCGGAGCAAATGACGCTGCCACTATCGAGACCGAGAGACCGAGCGAAGCGACCTTGCGGAGTGCTGAAGTCATATAAATACCTTTATTTTTAAACACTTTTTATAAGCAACCCTGCCCCTTTTGCACCGCCATCGTACTACTACCACCGCGCAAGTCAATAGTCGAGCTTTTGTATAACCTTGTGCATTATTTGTGGATAGTATGGGGATAATATACACAAAACTCCGCCTCGAAGACGGAGTCTTGTGTGCAAAGACTTCTGTTAGCGCGTAACCGAGATAGTCTGGCTGAGTTCTGCGTTTGGAGCCGTGACCGTAACACGACCATTGGCATCTTTGGATACTTTATACGTGGTGTCATAGCTCGTGGTGCAGTCAGTCACTGACCCGCCGTTTAGACTGGACTTCGGGTCGGTTGGAAGCGCGGACATATACGTTGGGATAAGCGTCGCACACAGATCGATGCCCGACTTGCTAATGTCGGTAGCGGTAGTAGTAATAGTGCCCGGCAGCGCGCCGTGGTTGTCAGCCATGTATTGCCCGATTGCGTTTAAAATAGCGTTTACGTTGCTCGTGCGTTGCGAGTTGTTGGCTTGAGAAAATTGGCGCGAAGGGTTGATAGCAATGAGCACCACGGCTGCGAGAATGGCGATAATCCCGATGACCACCAAGATCTCAATGAGCGTAAACCCGTTCTTTTTAATGTTCATACGCATAAAAATAGAGAATAATCGCCCCGCTGTTTTGTAGGTCGAGCATACCACTGCTTATCATAGTTGGCAACCCTTTATGAAACTAGAATGTAGGCACCTCCTGCCAAGAGGTTATCACCAAGGTGTTGACGTCTACGGTGAGTTGCAGGTTGGTATAGGAGTGTTGATACACCGCCTGCATAGTAAATGTGCGCGGATTCCCGCTAGGGTTGCTCGAGGAGAGTATCGTGCAGACATCGCCCCCTACGCTGACTGTTTGCGGCAGCGTATAGCCAACGGGATAGCCCGCATCTTGGGCAACACTCAAAAGTACTTTGTCTGCGCATGCCTCAGCAAGCGCCGAGCTTCGCTGTTTGAGTTCATACCCCAGCACATTGAAACGACTGAGAAGCGAGCTCATGCCGATCGTAGTTACTACCACCAGCAGTATGACGGCAATAATGATCGCCGAGATAAGTGCGATAAACCCCCGGTGGTGTCGACTCGTGCTCATTTGCGTAGATATCTCGTGGTAGTAAAAGTCTGCCCGCTTATACTAAGCGTGACGCTCATGCCCGCAGGACCGCTGCCCGAGGCCGGGATTGAGACAAACTGCACGCTCGAAACAGAGACATTGGGCGTGGTCAGTGGCAAAAAGCTTCCACTCCCCTCCTGCATAACCAAGCCCCCGCCCGAGAGTTTATTATCGGCAGTGGTACCGTCGTACTTGGAGACGCTGAACTCGGTCGGACTGACCACGGTTATTGCCGAAGCTCCGGTGAGCGCCCATTCAACTTTGCGTATAGCAAAGTTGCCCTCTTCTTGTACCGTGTCGTGTGCCTGTACACTACTGGAGCTCAAGAGTATTTGATAGACCGCGCCAACCGTCCCGCCCATCAAGATGCTGAGGAGCGCTATATAGATGACCGCTTCGATGAGTGTAGTGCCACGTAGGTGCATAGGTTATGGTTTGATAGTTACAGTGAAGCTGGTTGTGCGCGGGCCAACACCGCTCGGGGTGCCGGTTATCATTAGTGTGTACGTTTTGTTTTTTGTTGCAGGATCTGCAGACGGGCTAATGGTCAAATTGCTCGAGCAAGTTGGACTGCACGTTTTGTTTACATCAAAACTGGTGGTAACGCTGGCGGGCAGCGCCGGGCTTGAGCTCAGGCTGAGCGTGACCGGCTTGCTCACCCCCGAGACGAGTGCAGAACTGATAGTCACCGCCCCCGATGTGTTTTGCTTGATACTTACGTTGCCGTTATTGCTCAACGAATAATCAAACGGAGCGGGATTAACCACCAAGTTGAACATTGTCGTCCTACCTCCCGTACTGTTGACCGTTATGGGATACGTACCGGACGGCGTAGTAAGCGCGGTCGTGAGCGTAAGGACGCTCGAGCACGAGACCGTACAAGATTTTGGACTGAAAGAAGCCGTAACCCCCGCAGGCAACGCAGAGGTACTGAAAGTAATCTTCTGCGCAACACCAGAGACCAGTGTTGCGTTGATTGTCGTGTTCCCCGCATTTCCTTGCGTAAGCGTTATGTCTCCATTGTTGGCGAGTGCATAGTCGTTGGTTACATAGGGGCCGACCACTTGCATAGCACGATTGCTTCGCTGGGCAACATACAGCAAATTGCCTGCGCAGTCGGCGCCCGCTTTAGCTCCTTGCTGGATATTGAGTGGGGAGGTATCGAAGCGCGTCGGTTGCGCTGTGGGGTTCGAAACGTCCCAAATCTGCAGACCATCGACTGGATCGCCTGTAGTTATAAAGAGGACCGCACCTCGGAGTATCATGCTATATACGCCGCTGTCCTCTCCTATTGACCAACTCGGTCCAGAAAGATTTGATGTATCGAAGCCAAAAAGTTTTGGCCCGTTTATGTCTGTCTGCCCAAAATATATTCGGTTCCCAGCATTATTTAATGCGAGTGCTTGTCCGTAAGGAGGGATGGTAGCGTTGTAGATACCTAGCGCGCTTATAGCACTGGGGTTGCTTACATCCAGAGTAACAATCTGTTTGTTAGAGGCCGTGGCAATATAGGCTATTTTGTTTTTAACCAAGATAGAGTTAACCGCAGCATTCACTTCATAACTCCCCTTCACCACCGGAGAAAGCGGGTTGCTCACGTCGATAATATAAAACTCTGGCCCATTTGATTTGGTGAGGCCAAGATATAGAAAGCCGCCCGCATAGGCAATGGTATTACCGACCGCAGTGTCACCCGGCACGGTGAGGTCGAGCTTGGTGGCAACAGTTGGCGACGCAACATTGGTAACATTTACCACCACCAGCTGGTAGGCACCGCTGTCTGCTGTGGTGTAAGCATAGTTACCCGAGACACGCACATCGGTCAACCCATACGTTGTGCTGAAATGTCCAAGTGTGGGAAGCGTAGTCACGCCCGGGCCCGCAGCTGAAATATCAACAATATAAAAATCGTCGGTGGTTGCTGAGTTTGGATCAGAGACGATGTACGCCTTACCATTTTGCACATCAATCCCCTCGGCTCCTTTAGGACTTGGGAAGTCGACGTAGCCATACACTTGCGGCGCGGTCCAATCGCCGCTCAGCGTGGGGCTGCACTTTACCCCATTTTGCCAGTCGGCAAGCAGTGTCGAGAAACTGACCGAAAGCGTTCTGCCGCCCATCACCCATGAGACCGTCGACTGGGCCTGTTTAGTGAGCGCATCGATGCTGCTTATGGTGAGTGATTTGGTGTAGATGCCGTCTTGCACGGGCGCACTTGATTGTACCGAAGCAAAATTTTGTCGCGAAAGTGCGCGTGCTGCCTCGAGCTGTATCTGCGCCTTGTCAATCGCTTCGATATTTGTCTGCGTGTCGATGGCGAGTGATTGACCGCTAAACACCACGCCGATGGTGGCAGTAAGGGCCAGCGTAAGTATAGAAAACGCTATTAATATTTCGAGTGTAGAAAAGCCCCGCATATTACCAATTAATTCGCCCTTCGTTGTTGACCGAGACGCTCTGCGTCGGCCGACCTGGTTGGGTAATAGTAATGGTCGTCTCACTGGTCGCGGGCGAGAGCTGCGGCACCAGTTTGCCTGTGAGTTGGTCAAAAACGATCTCACTTCCTAAGCCGCACTGCGGGAAGCCGCTCAGTACCACTGCGGCACTCACCGGAAACACTTCGTTGGTTGATGCGCCCGCAGTGTAACTGCCCTTAAAAATAAGGTAACTGGGGGCAGCATAACAGACCCCCCAACGAGATTGATCGATATTGGCCAGACTCATGCCGCGCGCCTTTTGCAGGAGCGAGACTACTACATCGCGCTCGGAGCGTTGCGAGTAGCCGCGATATACATCGATGCTCATGATGAGCCCAAGACCGAGTATGACCGAAAAGATCGCTACCGCGATCAAGAGCTCTATGAGGGTAAACCCTTTAACGAGGCTGCAGGTGTTGCGTGATTTCATAAATAGGCGTAATAACCGAGACCGCAATGAGCCCCACCAAAAGCCCCATAATGACCATCAACACCGGCTCGACCGAACTTGAGAGGCTTTTGGTGAGCCCTTCGACCTCACCCTCATACATTTCTGAAAGGTAGACCAACGATCCAGCCAGGTTGCCAGTCGACTCGCCGATCGCCACCATATGCACCAGCATGTCGGGATACGCACGTGCTCGCTGCTCGAGCCCGAACGAGAGCCGGTCGCCTTTGACCACCACCTCGCAAAGAGAGAGCGCAGCGCGACGGAAGACCCGGTTTTTGGTGGTCTCGGCTACAATCGTGAGCGCCTCGCTCAAATAGATGCCACTGCGAAGCAGGAGCCCAAGCGTGCGGCAAAAGGTAGAGAGGTTGTATGCGCGTGCGATCGCCCCTGCGATCGGCAAACGCAGCAGTAGCCGATCGCTTCCGTAGCGTAGTGCCTCGAAGCGTGCACGAGCCATTGCAAACCCCACGCCAAGCAGCACCGCTACCGCGAGTGTCACGATTCCCCAATGTTGCAGATAGTTGCTGGTAGCGAGTAAAAGACGTGTAGTAAGTGGTAGCGGTACATGCAGTGAGACAAAAATCGGCATGATTTTGGGGAAAATAAACACCGTGAGCATGCTGGTCACCAAGAGTGTTACCACCGTGATAAACACTGGGTAGACGAGCGCGCCGCGGATCTTGCGCTGCAGATCGTGGTGTTTTTGCAACTCGTCGGCCAGGTAGGCGAGGTTTTGGGAGAGCACTCCGCTGCTCTCCCCCACACGGATCAGGTTGACCGAAAACTCACCAAAGTGCTGTTTAAACTTAGCCAAACTGGTGGCAAGATACTGACCTTCGCTCACGTCGGCGATCACCGCATCGTAGATGCGCGCTCGGGCGGCTGAGGTGGTTTGCTTGCGTATCAAATACAGTGCCTCAACGAGTGGCACCCCTGCTTTGATTAAAAACGAGAGCCGCTTAGCAAACAGGGTGCGTTCTTTGGTGGAAAACCGAACAAAGCGCCCCGTGCTCGGCGTGGTTTTGAGTTTTTGTAAAAGCCTATTCATGGACGACGCGCAGCACCTCCTCGACGGTGGTTATGCCGGCGCGTGCCTTGGCAAAACCGTCTTCAAGCATTGTGGTCATACCTTGTTTAACTGACAGATCGCGCAGCTCGCTTGCGGGCGATTTGCGTAAAATGGCATCGCGAATTTTGCCGTTAGCCACCAACACTTCGCTGATGCACACCCGACCACGATAGCCGCTCCCGTTACACTCCGCGCACCCCTTGCCGCGACAGAAGAGATCACCTTCTTTAATCGGCTTTTGCAACGGCACGGCAGCGAGTGTTGCCTCGACCGATGCAGAGGCGATAACTTGCTCTTTGCAATGATCACAAATCTTGCGCACCAAACGCTGCCCGATTGCCACATTAATAGTAGAGGCGACCAAATACGCGTCAATCCCCATGTCGAGCAAGCGCGGCAGCGTAGTCGCCGCGTCGCTGGTATGCAGTGTGCTCAAAAGCAAGTGCCCGGTGAGCGCAGTATTAACCGCAATGCCCGCGGTCTCTTGGTCGCGAATCTCGCCCACCATAATAATGTTGGGATCCTGGCGCAAAATGGAACGCAGGCCGTTGGCAAAGGTGAGATGCGCCCGAGGGTTAACCTGAATTTGCTCGATCCCCTCGACCGCATATTCGATCGGGTCCTCGATGGTGACGATAGACACTCCTGGAGCGTTGAGCATCTTGAGTAGCGTATAGAGCGTCGTCGTCTTGCCCGAGCCGGTCGGTCCGGTTGAGAGGATCATGCCATTGCTTCGCTTGATCGCCGCGCGCAGTTTGTCGGCATCGTCCACACTAAACCCCAAACTCTCGAGCGTATACTCCGAGGCATGGTCGGTGAGAAGGCGCAGCACTACATTTTCTCCATGATACGTCGGCGCGATAGAGACGCGCATGTCGACCGTCTCTCCGCTTAGAAAGTTGTGCCGAAAGCGCCCGTCTTGAGTGGCTTGGTGCTCGTCGGTGCGCATTCCTGCAAGCACCTTGATCCGTGAAATTACTTCCCCACGGATCTCTTTGGGCAGGGGTGGCATGTCCCGCAACACGCCGTCGATGCGCAGACGCACGCGCAGCGCATCTTTAGCCGGATCGATGTGAATGTCGCTCGCGTGCAGGCGGTGCGCCTCTTGGATAAGGCAATTGACGATATTGACTACAGAAAGCGCCGGCCCACGAGCAAGCTCTGCCTCTAAGTTGAGTGGCAGGGGTGTAACCATGGCTATGGGACCCTGTTTTGCCATATACGTCTACGATATATCAGATTCGACCATAGAAAGCCATCCAACGCTAGGCTCTACGGGATGTTATCTAGATGAAGCAGGTTTGGGCAAATCAAATTTATCAAGTGCGTCGGCAAACGTAGTGCCCACCTTTTTGCCAGGATTAAAGATGTTTTGGGGGTCAAAAATCTTTTTAACCTCCAAAAAAAGCGCCGCCATCTCAGGTCCAAACATCTTTTCAACATAGGGCGTACGGATAAGCCCGTCGTTGTGTTCGCCCGAGATCGAGCCGCGGTAGCGCAGCACCAGGTCGTAGGTTTTGTGACTAAGCTCATCGATCGTTTTGCGGATACCGGGCTCGTTGGGGTTAATAAGCGGGATGATGTGAAAGTTACCATCACCCACATGCCCCGCGATCGTGTAAGTGAGATTCTGATACTTTGCCAAAATGCTCTCGAGCTCGGGGAGAAACTTCGGTAAGGTGCTCGGTGGCACCACAAAATCGTCGATAAACGGTGCGGTGCGCATGCCGCGCACCTTTTTGCGCAGCAGATTAAAACTCTCGCGGCGCACCGCCCAGTACTTGCGCGCCTGTTTCTCGGTTTTCGCAATGCGTGCGCTCAGATGACTCTTATTTTTTGCGACTTCGGCCGCAAGCTTTTCAGCTTTTTCTAACGTCTCTTGCTGAGTTTGGCCCCGAAACTCAACCAGGAGCACCAATTTGGGAACGCCGCCCATAAGCACCATCCACAACTCTGGCAAAAAAGAAAGTGCAAGTGAAAACAGCCCGGCCTTCATCTGCCCGGCGAGTTCGGGGAGATACTTCATCGCGATCGAAAACGTGTGATCGTCATAAGACTCAAAGCTGTCGGGGTTGTACTTGAGCACTTCGGGTACCAACTCGCCAAGTTGCGAGAGTTTGTTTACAAAGAGCACCACCATCGAGGCATAGGGCTTGGGGCGCACGAGCTTATAGCGGATTTTGGTAATTATTCCCAATGTGCCCTGCGCACCCACCATGAGCCTGGCCAAATTGAGAGAGCGCACGCCGTCGCCAATATCCCAAAGCGCATAGCCGCTGGAGTTTTTTTCGACCTTTGGTTTGTGCTCTTGAATTGTTTTGCGGTAAGCCGGGGTCGAAACAAGTTTGGCCACGCGGCGATAGAGCTCGCCCTCAAAGCTCTGCTCTTGCAGTTTCTGCCTCAGTGCTTCCCCCTCCAAATTTTTAAGCGTATGCACCTGTCCATCACTTAAAACAACGTCGAGTTCCTCTACATAGCGCGCAGTTTTGCCGTATTTTAAATTTTTCTCTCCCCCTGAATTGTTGGCTGCCATACCACCAACGGTGTTGAGCTCGCGACTCGCCGTGTAGCTGGGGAGTTCGAGATCCTTTTTTTTGGTCTCTTGGTCAAAGTCTCTAAAGTACATGCCGGGTTCGACAACCGCATAGTCGGACCCCACCTCCTCGAGTCGGTTGAGGTGCGCGGTCATGTCGAGAATGATCGAGTCGTTGAGCGGCCCGCCGCTCATGTCGGTCCCCGCTGAGCGTGCGGTTAGAGAAAGGCCGTTCTTTGAGCCGTGCGCGATGCCGGCCTGCAGATCGCCTGGGTGCATGCGTGTCTCGTCGATAAAGCGCACAAGGCTACAGATGTCCTCTGCGTCTTGCGGACGCACTACCACTTTGGGGCGCACGAAAAAAAGTGACGCATCGCGAGAACTCTTCTCCAGTGTTTGTGGCGAATCGTCTACCTCGCCGCGCATCAGTTTGCGCAGCTCTTCGGAAAGAGACATAGCCCTATTATAGGCTACTCATCAGAACGTGAGCGCCAGTGCGCCAGCGATCGCCGTGAGTACTGCAAAGGAGGCGATCGTTTTGAGAAAAAAGGTAATCCCTTCGCGTGTTTGTCCGCGCAAGATCATGAGCCCCGGCTCGAGCAAGAGTATGTATCCCACGATCGCCGCGGAGAGCACAAAGAGCGAGAGAAACAGGAGCGGCCCAAAGATGCGCAACATAGGCTCATGCGGCGGGATCGAAGAAATGCCGAGCGCCACCAACGCGATGTATGCGCTCGCTGCAAGCGCATTTATGAAGGGGTTTTGTGTCATGCCCCTTATAACGTCGGGTTATGCAATAGGGTTACGGCCTTGAATGAGCCGGATCAGCACCATGATAACCGCGATTACGAGTAAGAGGTGGATGAAGCCACCTAGGGTGTACGAGGTGACGAGTCCCAAGAGCCATAAGACAACCAAGACCGCAGCGATTGTTACGAGCATAGGGCGTAAGCGCTTGTGCTTGTGAGCGAATAAGCTTCAATTGTTGCCTTTGTGCTGTGAGATAATGGTGAATTTGTGTACAAAATTTTTTGACAATCAGTACAGTGGGTAGATGCGCCATGGCGACCAACTCACACTTATTGACCTTCCTGCCAACCTGCCCAACGGGTTGGTGTATCGACCGCACTTTTTGAGCGTTGATGAGGAAAATATTTTGCTCGCCTATATTCAAAACCTCTCGATGCCACTCTTGCGGTTTAACAAGTATGAGAGCAAACGGCGGGGCATCGGTTTTGAGTACGAGCTTCCCATCTTTCTCCTCCCACTTCAAAACAAAGTGGCTAAGTGGCTTGGCGTCTCGCGTCACAAAATCAACGAGGCATTTGTGCAAGAGTATCCACCAGGCTATGGGATAGGCTGGCATCGCGACCGCGAAACTGAGCGGGTAGTCGGCGTCTCTTTGCAAGGCTGGGCGCAGATGCGCTTTCGACCGCTAGAGAAAATCGGCCAAACAAAAGCGGTCGTTTCAACCGAGCTTGAACCCCGCAGCGCCTATTTGATGCAAGGCGAAGTCGCCACCCGCTGGCAACACTCTGTCGCTCCGGTGCAAGCGCTGCGCTATTCGATCACCTTCCGCACCTTATCTACTTAGCAAGGACTACCCTTGCTGAGTGATGCTATTCTTAGGAAATGTTGCGAAAAAACGCTTTCGCTGAAGAGAGTTTTTATCACCTCTATAATCGCGGCGTCGACAAACGCCGGGTTTTTACTTCCGCTTCCGACTACAAGCGTTTCTTAGCGCTTTTGTATCTTGCCAACAGCAATGAATCCATTCGGATAGACAATCTGTTAAAAACACATACGATCGATGATCTGTTTTCTTTTGACCGAGGAGAGCCTACTGTAGCTATTGGAGCGTTCTGTCTCATGCCAAACCACTTTCACTTGCTTGTTACGCCGCTAGCCGCAAATGCAATTCCAAAATTTATGTTGAAACTACAGACGGGTTATTCTATGTATTTCAACAAAAAATACGAACGCTCGGGGTCTTTATTCCAAGGACCATTCAAAAGTCAGCTTGTAGAAAATGATGAATATTTGCGATACCTTTACACGTACATCCACTTAAATTCTGCAAAACTCAAGGACTCTCTGTGGAGAGAACGCCCGCCGTCTAAAGATCTTAAAAGATTCGTGCAACATTACCCTTACAGCAGCTACAATGCTTACGCTAGGCAAGAACATATCATCACCAACCCAAAACCATTTCCAGATTATTTTTCTAATCAAAAAGAAGTTGAGCGTCATATAACCGATTGGCTTATTAGCAAGGATTACCCTTGCTAACTTACTTGACAAGTCAAATATATAGTGCAGTATAGAGATGCGCGAAATTTTTCGTGCCTATCTTTTGTCCTTTGAAGGAGAGTGCCGATGTCTACTACTGAGACTCCCGAGCTCATTCCCACCGATCAGCCCGTGTTCTGGGCGTGCGGCGAGTTTAAGTTTCGCAACCAAAGTCAGCAAGCGCTGCTCACTGTGGCGCGCGAATGGTTGCAGGATGAGTCCGAAACCTGGACTGATCTTTGGTTGCGGGAAACCATCCGCGGCCATTTCTCGATCTGCTTCATGTACAACCTCGGCAGCGACGAAAAGGAGGTCTTCGATAAATTTGTCTACAAGATGACAGACCAACTCAAGCGCGAGTTTGGCAATGACCTCGTCGCTTGGGACATCTCATCGAAGATGTGGGTCATCAAGTAGGCCCGCCCCGCTGCAGAAAGCCCCGCTTTCGCAGCGGGGCTTTTTGTTTTTCTTATTTTCTAAGTGACCACTGATAGAGCGCCACAGCCGCTGCGGCGGCGACGTTGAGAGACTCGGCTTTGGAGTCCATAGCGATTTTGTAGGAGTGCGTCACAAGCGGTTTAACCGCGCCGGGGATACCGCCCCCCTCGTTGCCGAGCACGAGTACGACAGGCGTACCAAACTGTGCGTCTTTGAGCTCTTGCTTGGCATGATGGTCGAGCGCAATCACTTCAAACCCGCGCTTGCGCAAATCGCTCAGTGTCTGCTGATAGCCCTCAAAGGTTACGAGTGGCAGGCGAAACGCCATACCTGCCGAGGCCTTAAACACCGCATCAGTAATCGGCGCCTGACCCTCAAACGGCAAGAGCACCGCCGCGGCCCCAAACGCCGCAGCAGAGCGGATAATGGTGCCAACATTGTGCGGGTCTTCAAGCCCCGCGAGCATCACCAAAAGTGTTTGGGGCGTAACCTTGTACTCTTGCATAAACTCCTCATAGCGCTTGAGTAAGCGGTGTAAAGAAATTTGTGCAAGTTCTTTGCCTGCTGCGTTGGTAAAAACTTTAAGGATCGCCTGCGGTGCAAACTGCTTTGCCTCAGCTATAGCATGCTTCCCTTCTGCGTATACTTTTTGCAATTTCATAATCTATTTGGCGGGCTTACACTCTAGCATCATAAACAAAGGGATCTCTTTGCGCGCCGTATCCTCGGCGCGCTGTCGCGGGCCCTTCTCGCTCGCGCGGTGCGAGGTCCACTCTTCGAGTTTGGTAACGCAGAAGCCCGCTGCTACAAGCGTTTTTATAAAATCTTGCAACGAGCGGTGATACGAAACCGTTTTCGACGAACCTTTTTTGCCTGCCTGCGCAGCCAGGCCCGGGTGCATATCAATCTCTACTTTGACAGCCGAGAGATAGCCGTCAACACGGCGATACTGCACCTTTTCTTTTTCATCCCAGCCCCAACTCGAGCGCTTGGGGACACGAAACGCCGGATGGTTGAGCACAAACACGAAACGGCCGCTGTTTTTGAGCACGCGGCGCACTTCTTTAAATACAGGCGCGAGACTATCCATATTTTGGAGCGCGAGCGTGCATGAAACTGCATCAAACTCATCTGTTTTTGCAAACGCTAGTTTGTCTGCCGGTGCAACTTTGTACTCTGGGCCTGCCTGCGCAGGCAGGCCACCGCCCTGCTTTTTTGCTTTGGCGATCAACTCTGCCGAAATGTCTACACCAAATACTCGCGCACCATTTTTGACGAACTCTCGTGCAAAGAATCCTTCGCCACAGGCCAAGTCGAGCACCTTCTCACCTTTTTTCAGACTAAGCACGCGCAAGAGGTTAGGCAGCACTACTTTGGTATGGTAGGTGTTTTGGTCTTTGAGATGTTCGGCATACCAATCGGCCACGCCGCCCCAGGAGGTGCGCTCTTTTTGCATGTGTTAATTATAACACACAATTTGTGGGTTTTGAAGTCTCTTAGCCTTGAGCCGCTTTCTCCAAATCGGCGACGACTATCTTTTTCATCTGCATCATCGCTTGCATAACCCGGCCGGCTTTCGCTTTGTCGGGGTCCATCAACAACTCGGGCAAGCGTTTGGGGTTGATCTGCCAAGTGACCCCAAACTTATCGCGGCACCAGCCACATTGTTCGGCCTCGGGTACTGCCGAGAGTGCACTCCAATAGTGGTCAACCTCTTCTTGGCTCTCACACTCAACCAAAAACGACACCGCCCCATCCATCTTAAAAACACCGGGCCCGCCATCGAGACACATAAACTGCACACCCTGCAACTCAAACACGCCGGTCAACACCTTGCCGCCCATGCCTGCCATCGGACCCTCGGTGATCCCTTCGGGGTAGCGCTGCAGCGTAATAATTTTTGAATTAGGAAAGACCTTCGTGTAATACTGCATCGCCTCTTCGGCGTTATTGTTAGAAAACCACAAAAACGGGGTGATCTTTTGCATACCTACACAGTATAACGGCTATCCTGCGGTGCTCATGAAGTTTTTGGACATGAAAATTTCATGTCGATACAATTGACCCATGCATAAAGTTATTGTCATTGCTGGGCTGCTCAGCATTCTGGGGCTTGGCATCCCCCTTGCTGCAGACTCAACGCAAAGCGCCCCGGTAGAAAACACGCCACTTATCCCTGAGGCCGGAGCCGCCACAACCACGAGCTCAGGTCCTGCGATAACACCCATTCCTGCAGCACAAAAAATCTCCTCGACCGCTGCTATGCGCCTGAGCATTCCCTCGATCGCTCTGAATTCCCCCATCATTCCGGTGGGGCTTAGCGCAGAAGGCGAGATGGCGGTTCCCAGCGGCAGCACCAACCAGGTGGGCTGGTATAAATACGGCACCACGCCCGGCGAGGAAGGGAGTGCGGTTTTGGATGCACACGTCTTTGCCGCCTTTGCCCACCTCGACCGCCTGCGTGTAGGCTCGGATATTTATATAACCCAAGGCGACAGCACAGTGCACTTTGTGGTTACTGCAACTAAAAACTATAAACTCTCAGACATGGACCTCAGTGTTGCACAGAGCATTTTTAATCAAACGGGTGGGCGCTACCTCAACCTCATCACCTGCGCGGGACAACTCACGGAAGACCATTCGACCTACGATCATCGGCTCGTCATCCGTGCCACACTCGCCAACTAAAAACGGCCCCCGTGGGGCCGTTTTTAGTTGAGACTGTTGGTCAGTTACTGCTAGGCGAACAAGCGCTGGCGATACATATATACTGCCGCGCCTGCCGCAGCCAGGCCCGAGACCGCCAAGACTGCAAAGCTGGCCGCCGCTGCGCCGCCTGCGCCCGTGTTAGGAATGCCCGGCGTGATCGTGCCGCTCGACGAGCCAGTGGTGCCCGTAGTACCGCTAGTGCCGGTCGTGCTATTTGAAGCAACGGCAACCGTACCGTTGGCAACCGCAGTGCCCGGATTGCCCGTGATGGAGCCCGAGGCGGTCGAGGGGTTGGTCCCCGGGATGATACTGTTCTGGGGGATCAGCGCGCCAGTGCCGTCGGGGTTGGCGTAGGTCTGCGCGAAGGCCACTGCACCACCACTAAGCAAGAGAGCGCCCGCCGCGGTGCTCCCCGCAAGAATTTTTGCGATGCGCAAATTCATAAAGTTTTTAGTAAGTTATCGCGAATAATGCTTCAAGCTCCGTCTCCTCTTACACAAGGTGCCGGACAAGAAGACTATACGTGGTGACGGTTGAATCGCGGGTGAACTTACCGTCGAGATTGTGCGCTAGTGCGTAGCAAGAAATGCTTTAATTTTTGCAACATCTATCAAATCTTTGTCTCTGGCGTATACCTCTTTGATGATGCGCACGTCGTCGAGACCAGCAAACGGAATACTTTCGATTATCTCAGCATTTTTCTTAAGCCGCGCGAAGTCCATTTCAGCAATACCCCCTACTGAGGGATACAACTCTATAGTTCCTTCGTCATTTGCAACCCCAGGTTCTTCGGTCGGGATAATCCGCTCATGGCGATGCCAGCCCTCTTTGGTGCGGTATTCTTCGAGCAACTTTTGTGAGACCACAATGTCTATGTCATTGGTCTCTTTGAGCCCACGTGCGGCCATCGCGGCGCCTCCAATAACCACGTACTCCTCTGTAGGAAAATTGTATTTCTTTATTTCTGCAAAAATATCCATAGCAGTAGTCTACACCTTGGCTCGGTTTCTGGGACAATACCGGGACTTTATTTTAACAAAAAGTAAGAACCGGCGGCTAGCAGTATTTGAACGACAACAGTCAACAAGAGTCTCGGGAGACCGGACGGTTTTGATGCGGGGTAAAAGAAATATGCCGCCAAAGACACCAGATATATGACTGCTGCGAAAACTACGACTACGAGCAAGTTGGGGCCCTCAGGGTCGTTGATAAAGAAAAACACTGCCCGAGAGCACACGAGCGCTGTTGCAGCCAAGAGCACCAACGAAACTTTTTTTGATACGAAATACATATCCGCAGGTTACACATCAGTATAACAGCCCCGCGCCCACAAAGTTTCTCGAGCTGAGTTTGTAGGACGATGTTGGAATTTTATTTAAGGGTGCTGATGTCCGGCAGGTCTCTACTTGAAACTTGGATTTTTTTAATCGCCCTCACGGGTGCATACGATACATATTCGACACTTCCTTCGTTCCGCTGTTCAAAAAGATTTTTGTAAAAAACGTGCACCCACCCAAAAGATTTGTCGCTAAGCTGGTCGAGTGTGGATTGAGTAGCGCGAAATGTGAGAATGCCATTTTCTACTCCTGCAGATGACTGAAACCCTTCCGGGCAGTTCTTTTTATTGATAATCGCCATGAGGATTGCATACTCTGCAGAGGAAGAGGCAAACACTGCCGGAGCGCCGTCCGGCTCTTGAAAGTTTTCGTGATAATTGTACGCCTGGCGAGGTTCGAACTCTTCCACTTCATCCGGAGAACCATGAAAAACATATTGGCCTTCTTTCTCAAGAGTTTTTAATTCTATTTTTGCGGAAGCAGCACCTGACATAAATTTGCTGACCGTCTCGTGCTGGAACCTTGGTCGGTTAAACCCTGCTTGACGGATTAGCTACATTTTACACGCTTCAAACGACGCGTCTCGGGCGCACTAACTTTTAATTATTTTCTGTGATAAGTTCTCTAAGTAGGAGACGTGCGAGTCCTTCTGCGGGCATGCCACCAAGTTGAGTACTTTTTTGTCCCAACATACTTCTTAAAGTTAAGATTTTACCGCGGACAAAATAACTTCCGCTGTATTTTTTACCGTCGATTTCTATAGAGATCTCGTCAGCCTTCAAGTAATCAAAATCGTCTTTCATATCTTTATTGAATTAGAAACAAAAACACCCCTTGGACAGAGAGGTTTTGAGTGCTTATTGAGAAAAATATTTTTTCTCCGCCATAAGGTATTCATTCTGAGAATCTCGTTGTAAGCCACTTGAAGTAGCCAAACCTAGCGCTTCTCGATATTCGGGCGTGTACTCTGCATATCCTGCAATTTCTTTATTTGCGTATATGTCGTAAATGCTATACGTCACTCCCTGGTTAGTTTGTCGTTCCACATCAACTAGACAAGTGGACATATCTGGAATGAAAGCATAGTTCTGTTTGACATTAAACTCGGGCGGTATGTTTGTATACTGTTGAGCAACGAACGCCGCCCCATCCTTTGTACACGTTGCTCTTCCTGCCAGAATATCTGCTGAGCTGTATATCGGATGTGCTAACCAACCGATACCCATTCCTGCAATAAAGATTGCAATGGTAATCAGTAGCGATGTGGCGGTTAATTTCATTGATATATTGTATCGCTTCTACCCACCTTGTAAACGACGCATCTCGGGCGGGATAACCTATCACGAGTTGGCTGGGGGACTAGGATTCGAACCTAGATTCACGGCTCCAAAGGCCGCTGTCCTACCATTAGACGATCCCCCAATGCTCTATAAAATAGCAGGTTTTTTCTGCCTCTCCAAACCTCCATAAGTCACACCAACATACTTAAGGATATAAGGGTGATAAAATGCTTGATATGGGTAGACTAAAAACAACAAAACAGATGGAGCGCCATCTAAAAGGTGTAGCCAACCATCGCCGCGTTGAAATTCTTTTGACTATCGCCACAAGAGAAAGTATTACTTTAGAAGATATAATCACCGCAACAAATGCCAACGAAAAGACCATCGGCGAGCACGTACGCCGCCTTACCTTGGCGGGACTTATCAACAAACAGCACCGCGGCCGATATGTCGAGCACACCCTGTCGCCTTATGGGAAACTTTTTGTTAAATTTTTAAAGTCCCTCCAACAAATCTGACCATTAGATATCCTTATATACTTGAGTTTATAAGGATATGGTAGGTGGTACAAGACTGTTGAAATCAAGCGAGCGCTCGATACAACGCAAGCTCCAGTGGAATGTTTGGTAGTGGTGCGCGATTCATTTCAATGAGCGCAGTCAAGAGCTCGGCGAGCGTGGCGGCATTGAGCGCCGGGGCCTCTTGAGCAAGTTTTTGCAAAAAAGCTAAATCGTCTTGCCCAAACTGCTCGCCGATCTCCTTGGCCATTTTTGGTGCAAAGCGCAACAAGAGCACCGCGCGCGCCTTGGTGACTACAAGCAAGCAAAAGAGCTTCGCCTCTGCCCCGCCAGTGACCGCTTTATGAAATGCTTCAAGCGCAGCCTCGATATTTTTCTCACCCAGAGCTTGCAAAAAGTTGTTGACCACTTGCCCGCGCGGCGCGCCGACCACCTTGGCCACCTCATCTTCGGTCAGTTTTTTATCTTCAGAAACCGTAATCACTTTTTGTAAGATCCCGTGCGTATCGCGGAAGGATCCGTCGCCCATGAGCGCAATAAGTTCGGCCGCCTCTGGCTCGATTGAGTAGCCCTCGCTTTTGGCTACGTCTTGTACGAGTTTTTTAAGAATCTCGTGCGACGGTTTATTGAACACAAACATCTGGCAGCGCGAACGCACCGTCTCGGGCACTTTGTCCGGGTCGGTGGTCGCGAGTACAAAAATCGCATGCGCCGGCGGCTCCTCGAGCGTTTTTAGAAACGCACCCCACGCGTCGCGCGTGAGCGCGTGGGCCTCGTCGATAATATAAAACTTGTAAGTTGAGTTAAAAGGCAGTGTGGCTACGCCCTCTCTAAGCTCTCTAACCTCATCTATCCCGCGGTTGCTCGCCGCGTCCATTTCATAAATATCTTGCTCATCGGTCTCGAGCGCTTTAGCCAAAATACGCGCCATCGAGGTTTTGCCCGTGCCGCGCCCGCCCGCAAAAAGGTATGCGTGCGCTATTTTGCCACTTTCGACCGCCGCTTTGAGCACGCTCACCACCTGCTCTTGCCCGCGCACCTCGCCAAATTTTTGCGGGCGGTACGCGCGGTAGAGCGCCATGGGGTTCCGTCCAACCTCGACCTTTTTTGCCATGCAGGTAGTATATATCAACCCCGACGTTTAGTCGGGGTCCCGACCAAAGCGTCGGGAAAAATCAGGCCGGCGGTTCCCCGCCGGCCTATATGCCCTTTTGCATGCGCTCAATTCTACCCTTCTGGGCGACGAAGTTCGTCCCGCTCGGTCTCACTGAAGAGCGAGTAGAGCTCGACCTCCAGGGAGGTAGCTTTGACGAGCTTACCCTCGGGAAGATGGCTGACCGCCTCTTCTGCGATTTGTTTGAGTTTGAGCGCCCTAGTTTTGTCACTGCGCTCCCAAAGCACACGAACCGCCTGGCACACCGCAGTCCTCTTCTCCTGCGCGCTTAGGCGCAGGCTGATTGCGCGGGCCACCGGAGCGTCTTTTGGCTCCTGAGACCTGGGCATCTCAAACTTGGGGTTGAAGGACAAGAAGCGCCTGACCTGTGCTTCGGGCAACATAAGCTCTTCAGCCAATAGTGCGACTGTCGGCTCTTGGTTACGGCCGCGAATTATGGCTGCGGCCTTCTGATATTCCAGGACGACCATCTCCCAAATTTGGAGTTCGGGCATGGGAGGTGCTGACTGCGAGCCCGGAGATTCTTTTTCTGTAGCAACTTTCGGGACCGTCTGTGCAGGAAACTTCTTCGTGACCAGCTTGGTTGTCCGGATCGGCCCCGACGGTGCCTTATCACTGACTCTGTCTCCAGTGAGGTATGCCGGCGGGTTGCGGCGCACCTGTTTGTTGGGGTCCTCGGATGCGACATAGTTGCTCCCGTTGCGTGACGTGGGGACGAGTCTGCCGTCGAGCAACGCCTCGACTTCTTCATGCGACGGATGCCCCTCGGGCCGCGGTAGCTTGAGCTGCTGAAAGCGTAGCAATCCAGCGTCCCAAAGGCGCAGATATTCCTCAGGAGTGACTCCTCCCGAAGCTAGTGCACCTCGATTCTCATCGAAGTAGCGGGCGTAAATTTCGACTTGACCATTGGCCCCCAGTTCGGGCTGCCATGGGCCGGGGCCTTCCACCTCTTGGTGGGTAACCGGCTTCTTCATGGGGCCCTCCCCGTTTGAGTTATGCAGTCCGCACGGCTGTGCAAGACCTTCTTACTCGACTATACCCTAGTTCTTAGAAATTGTTCAACCAGCTGCTCAACCTGGACTGCATTTTCAGTTTCCATCAGCTGCATGCGCAGCTCTTTGGCCCCCTCAAATCCTTCTACATAGGCTTTGAAGTGCTTTTTCATGAGCGCGAAGTTTTTAATGTCGCCCAAAAGCTCTTCAAAAAATTTTGTGTGCTCGACGAGAATGTTTAGCTTATCTTCAACACTTCGACTATGCTCAGGGTCGCCTTCGGCGAATAGCCATGGCCGACCAAAGACTGCCCGTCCCAACATCACGCCATCAGCGCCGGACTCTATAGCTTTTTGCCGCGCGTCGTCCAAATCTTTTACATCGCCGTTACCTACAATCAACGTTTTACTGCCGAGTGCATCGCGGATCTCGACCGCACGCTTGACCCGCTCCCAGTGCGCAGGCACCTTCGACATTTCTTTACGCGTGCGCGCATGGAGTGTCAGCACTACCGGCTCGGCGCTCAAAAGTTTGGGGATCCACTCCTCTAACGCGTCTTGGTTATACCCGAGCCGAGTTTTTACGCTCACGGGCAAATTTGGGGCGCCGCGCTTGGCTGCGGCAATAAGCTCGACCGCCAGCTCTGGAGTTTTTATCAATCGCGCACCCGCGCCCTGCTTTTCGACCTGGTCGCTCGGACAACCCATGTTGATGTCTACCCCGTCGAAGCCCAACGTTTGAGCAAGCGCGGCTGCCCTTTCCATATACTCGGGCGTAGAGGTAAAAAATTGCGCCACGATCGGTCGCTCGATTTCAGTAAAAAGTAGATCGCGCATGAGTTTGCTTTTGCCCGGCTCCGGCGCGAGCGCGAGCCCGTCGGCCGAAACAAACTCGGTGTACATGACAAAAGGCGCTCCGCCTCGCGAGTACTTGGCGATGATACGTCGAAATGCCGCGTCGGTCACATCCGCCAGCGGCGCCAATGCAAAAAATGGCTTCGGCAAGTGCGCCCAGAAGTTTTTCATCTGTTTACCCTACTCATTTTTGAGCCGGTAGTACAGTTTTTGTCCAAAGCGCAGGTCTATGTACTCAAAGTCGCTCAAGGAATGCGCCCGCACCACATCTGCAGTGAGCGCGAGCGTGAAGCGCTCAAAAATATCTCCCGCCTGGTCGTGCAACGCAAATTTGATGGCAAAGTTGTCACTAAATTGCATAACCACATCCCTGTTCGAATCGACCACCACATTTTGCAACTGCTCGGCGCTCGAGGTTGCGGTCGAAACTTTTTGTGCGATCGCGTCTACCAGTGCCGAAAGCGCTTGAAAGTCAGCCGAATTTAAAAATTGTTTGGGCAGTACATCGCCGCTCGCAGACCCTCGATACTCAGTGTAGATCGGTGTAGAAAAGGTCGGCGCGGGCGCGTATACAACCCCATTTTCGTCCATGTAGTAACACTCGTTGTTTTCTGAACACCACAGTGCGCGGGGCGAACGCTCGGCCACCACTACCGCGACTGTGTTGAAGTCAACCGCATGCACATCAACACTCGCGAGCGTGGGGTGCATGGCCAGGAGCTCGCTGTCGAGTTCCTGTTTGGGATAAAAAAAGATGTTATCGCGCGGTATCACATAGGCATACGCACCCCGCAGACCCTCGCGCACCTGAGTCGCGATGGTCGAACTTGCGATGGTCTCCGCGCCGCTCACCTCTATGTGTGCAATGCGGATCGCCGAAAAGTGCGTGAGCGCGACGGCGCCGACCAAAAACACAAGTAGAAGCCCCGAAAACATAAGCAAGACCAGCCGGCGCCTCTGGCGCCGGCGCGCCTTTAATCTTGATTCGGGGAGATCTACACGAGCCATTGTGCTAGGCCTTAGTTATTTTGTCTTTGCCCATGTAGGGGCGGAGTACTTCGGGGATCGTGATAGAACCATCTCTCTGCTGATTGTTTTCGACAATCGCAACCAATATCCGCGGGGTCGCGAGCGCAGTGTTGTTAAGCGAGTGGACATAGTGCATCGCTCCTTCTTGGTCGCGATAGCGGATGTTGAGCCGACGAGTTTGAAAGTCATGAAAGTATGACGAGGAGTGTGTCTCGCGATAGGTACCTTCGCTGGGGACCCAAGTCTCGATGTCATACTTTTTGACCTGCCCCAATCCTAGATCGCCACCGCAATTGATGACAACGTGGTACGGGAGGTTAAGGGCTTGCAAAAGTTCTTCGGCGTTTTTGGTGAGCTCTTCGTGCAAACGCACCGACTCTTCATGCGAAGCCTCACAGAGCACTACTTGCTCAAACTTGTAAAACTCGTGCACGCGGATAAGCCCCTTGGTGTCCTTACCATGGCTGCCCGCCTCGCGTCTAAAGCAAGCATTAAACGATACATACTTGAGCGGGAGCTGCTTTCTATCAAGCACCTCGTTTAAGTGATAGGCCATGGTGCCCACTTCAGCGGTGCCCGAAAGAAAGTCCCCATCTTGAGTTTTGTAAAGATCCTCTTCTCCTTGCGGCAAATAGCCAGTACCGAGAAAAGCGACACGCTTTACAAGCGCGGGGGCAATCATGGGGCTAAATCCTCCTTTTTGTATGAAGTGATTGAGAACAAATTGCCAAACGGCCATGCTCAAAAGAGCGCCGTCGTTTTTAAGAAAGTAACCACGGAAACCAGCAACTTTTGTGCCCCGTTCCAAATCAATCATGTCCAGATTTTGCATCAGTTCGATATGACTCTTGGGGGCAAAGTCGAAGTGTGGCTTAGTACCCCACACGCGCACCTCGACATTGTCAGCGTCTGAATCACCATCAGGGACCGAGAGGTCAGGGATGTTTGGCACCTGGACCATGAGGCTTTGCCATTCGTGATCGAGCGCTGTAAGTTCTTCCTCTTTTTTTTGAAACTCCTCTTTGAGCGTCTTCATCTGTGCAATGAGGCGCTGCTTTTCTTCGGGGGTGGCTTTTACAACCGCATCGTTAGCTGCGTTTTGTTTTGCACGCATACTTTCAGTCTCGACCATGAGTGAGCGTCGCTTTTCATCGACCTGGAGAAGTTTGTCTAGGTCGACACTCAGGTGCTTTTTCTTTGCCCCGGCAACGATCAGGTCTTTGTTCTCTCGGATAAACTTAATATCGAGCATATAAAGAAGTACAATAACTGTATAATGGCTTTCCCGATTCGCCAACTGACCTCAAAAGAGTTTCCGCCACTCTTGCGCGAGATCCCCGACAAGCCCAAAGTCCTTTTTATCCGCGGTGAGCTGCCGCCCAAAGACCACAAGTTTCTGTGCGTAGTTGGCTCTCGAGCAACGAGCCTGTATGGCCGCCGCGTGTGCCAGCAGCTTATTGCTGGTCTGGCAGGCTACCCCATTGCAATCGTCTCGGGGATGGCTTTGGGGATAGACTCCGAGGCGCACAAAGCCGCAATGGATGTGGGGTTGCCCACCGTGGCGGTGCTCCCCTCCTCGCTCGACGAGGGGAGCATCTACCCTTCGACCAACCGGTCGGTGGCGCAGCGCATTTTGGCCCAAGGTGGAGCACTCATAAGCGAGGATCGCGGCCCACATAAAGCAGCTATCTATGACTTCCCCAAGCGCAACCGCATTTCGGCAGGGATGTCGCACTGCTCGTTAATAATCGAAGCTGGGGAAAAGTCGGGCACGCTCATTACCGCGCGGCTTGCGCTCGACTACAACCGCGAGGTGCTCGCGGTGCCTCATGAGCTTAATCGGGAGACTGGCGCGGGGGTTAATCGGCTTATTCGCGAGGGCGCAACCCTGGTGCGCACGAGCGACGACGTGCTGCAAGCGCTCGGGATTAAACCCCTAGACAATCCTAAGCAAGCCCCACTCCCCACCGACCTAAGCGAAGCCGAGATGAAGATCCTACACGCGATGACCGAGGCCTTAGTGCGCGACGAGCTGATCCAATTTTCTGGCCTCGATGCCCAAGCGGCCAATGTAGCCCTTTCTTCTTTGCTTATCCGTGGGCTTATCGCTGAGCGCCTCGGTAAGATTGAAAGGATATAAAAAGTGTTTTCTGTTAATAAGCTGTGCACAAGCCTGTGGACAAGGGGTGGGTAGGCTGTGCTATGGTGTGGGCATCTAGTTCCTTGGCATAGTGCTTTGGGACGCAAACTGAGGGGTTTTCATGGACTCCATAAACTTTAGCTACGGCGGCGCTAATCACACCGTCGGTTCGCTCTCCGACATGGCCTCTCCAACAAGACACTACGTCTCTACGAGAAAAAAGGGGGTCTCGCATCGCGGAGATGTCTGGAGCGATGAGCGGACTGATTTGCTCAAAAAGCTCTGGACCGATGGTCTTTCGGCCTCGCAGATCGCCGGCGAACTCGGCGGCATCACGCGCAATGCGGTGATCGGCAAGGTGCATCGGCTCGGCCTCTCGGGCCGCGCCAAGTCGCCGTCCTCGGCGCCGCGGGTGCGCAAACCGCGCACGCACATGATGCGGGCTCGGGCGCAGACTACCGTGCGGGGCAACACCGCGCTCGCGCTCGCCTTCGAGATGGAGCAGGAGCCCGAGCCGGAGCTGATCGAGAACATCATCCCCGTAGGGCAACGCCGCACGCTGCTGGAGTTGAGTGCGGACACCTGCCGCTGGCCGATTGGCGACCCAGCTTCGGCGGAGTTCTTTTTCTGCGGAGGCAAGCCGCTTCCGGGGTACATCGGCGAAGGAACCGGCAGCAAGATCCCGTACTGTTCCTATCACTGCCGCGTGGCCTACCAACCTGCAGCTGACCGGCGACGGGCAGCCTAAATCCTTCACCTTGTTCTGATCGTTACACTGGCGCGAACCAATATTTGCGCCAGTGTGTTTTTTGTACTATATACTGTGCCTACTGCATGAAGCTCGTAATCGTTGAGTCGCCTGCTAAGGCGAAGACTATAGAGAAGTATCTCAGAGAGATAGACAGCTCTGGCGACTTTGTCGTGCGCGCTTCAGTGGGTCACATACGCGATCTCCCCAAAAGCAATAAAAAAGCAATCGACATAGAAGCGGGCTTTGTCCCCCACTACGAGGTGGTAGCGGGCAAAGCCAAGGTGATCCACGAACTCCAAACGATAGCCAAAAGCTCTGACGAAGTTATTCTTGCCACCGACCCCGACCGCGAGGGCGAGGCGATAGCCTGGCACGTGGCCCAAGAGCTCAAACTCAAAAAACCCGAGCGCATCGTCTTTCACGAGATCACCAAAGAGGCTGTCCAAGAGGCGCTCGAACATCCCCGCCAAATAGATGAGCATCTGCGCCTGGCCCAGGAGGCTCGGCGTGTGCTCGATAGGCTCGTGGGCTACGACCTCTCGGGCCTGGTGTGGAAGAAGGTCCGCTACGGCCTCTCGGCCGGGCGGGTGCAGTCGCCTGCGCTGCGCATTTTGATGGAGCGCGAGCGCGAGATCCGTGCGTTTGTACCCGAGACATTTTGGGTGATCACCGCGCAGACCAAAACTAAGGGCAAAGCCGACCTCACACTCACCTGCTCCGAGGAGCCCCGCGACCACAAATTGGTCGAGCACATTATCGCAGCAGTCAAAAAAGACGGGCTCGCGGTCGCCGATGTTAGCGAGCAAGAGGCCAAGCGGCAAACGCGGCCACCGTTTACTACCTCGACGCTCCAGCAGGCAGCGAGCTCACGCTTAGGCTACTCGCCCTCTAACACCATGCGCATTGCTCAAAAGTTGTACGAAGCGGGGCACATCACCTATATGCGCACCGACTCGACCAACCTCGGCGCCCCAGCCCGCGCCTCAATCCTCGGACTCGTAGAGAAAAAGTTTGGCAAGGAGTACGCTGCGCCACACACTTTCATAACCAAGAGCAAAAACGCTCAAGAAGCCCATGAAGCAATCCGCCCCACGCATGTGGAAAAAGCTTCTGCCGGCTCAACACCCGAGCAAAAAAAGTTGTACGAGCTCATTTGGGCACGCACCGTAGCCTCGCAAATGGCTGATGCAAAGATTTTGCGCACCAAAATTGAGGCGACCACCCCTTCGACAAGCTCAGGGCAGGCAAAGACAAAAATCCCGAGCTTTACGGCCAATGGCTCTCGCGTACTTTTCGACGGCTGGCTGCGCGCCGACCCGGCGGCGCGTGGCGAGGATGTCGAGCTCCCTAAAGTAACTGCGGGAGAAAATTTGGATGTAAAAGAGGTAACTTCTGAAGAGAAACAGACGCAGCCACCGCCGCGCTACACCGAAGCGGGGCTGATTAAAGAGTTGGAGAAGCGCGGCATCGGTCGCCCCTCGACCTATGCGAGCATTATGAAAACGCTCGCCGACCGCGGCTATGTCGAAAAAGAGGGCCGCTCACTCAAGCCCACCGACACGGGCGACGTGGTTTCGACCTTTTTGGAGCAAAACTTTCCCACCTATATCTCCGACACCTTTACTGCCGAGATGGAGGATGAGCTCGACCAAATCGCCGAGGGGCAGCGCGAGTACACCAAAACGCTCAAAGACTTTTACACCCCGTTTTTGAAAGAAGTTAAGAAAAAAGATAAAGAGGCTGGCAAGTTGACCGACTTGGGACCAGTGCCCAAAGAGTTCCTCTGCCCGGTGTGCGGCTCCGCAATGGTCTACAAACTCTCGCGGCAGGGCAAGTTTATGAGCTGCTCGCGTTTCCCCGAGTGCACCGGCGCGCGCACTGAGCAAGGCGAGGTGCTTACCAACGAACCAGCCAAGTCGATCGGCAAATGGCCTGAGACCGATCAAGACATCTATGTGCTGAGTGGCCGCTTCGGCCCCTACGTGCAGGTAGGCGAAGTAATTAAAGGCAAAGGCTCGAAGAGCGCACCCAAGCCGCGCAGAGCGTCGCTGCCTAAGGGCAAAGACCCAGAGAGTGTGACGGTCGAAGATGCGCTCAAATACTTGGCGCTCCCCCGCACGCTCGGCGCCCATCCGCAAACCGGCGAGAATATCGTGGCCAACGTCGGCCGCTTTGGGCCCTACATTGCGCACAATACCAAACCCAAAGCCGACTTTCGTTCGCTCAAAACCGACGACGTCTACACCATCACGCTTGAGCGTGCGCTCGAGATTTTGAAAGAGGAAAAGAAACGCAGAGGTTTCGCTAAGAAAAAAACAGCGTAGGTATAACAAAAGCCGCCAACCGAGCGGCTTTTGCCTTGCTCGTGTTGGCGGCCTCTAGACCGCGTTGATGATCTCGCGGCAGATTTCTTTCGCCACAGCCTCTTCGACTCCAACACTCGGGACCGTGAGGAGCCCCGACATCGTTTAGATCAAAGTGGCCTCATCAACCTTGCCTTTATGCCGGCGGGCAACCCGAGTCGCCGCCAAAAGCGCCGTCTCGAAAAGCTGCTTAACCACCTCGCGATCGCGTCCTTGGGACGCCGCATCAAGCGCCTCATCTACAAACTCTTGTAATCTCTCCATCACCAGCTCCTCTGGATTCAATATTCTTCTCAAGTGTACACCCAGACCACAAGCTTGTCAAGATGTCAAATAATGCTATAATTAGGGCCTTATTCTATGACCGAGGTAAAGGCTATTCTCCAAGAGATGTCGGGTGCCTCTAAAGAGGATCTCGCGCTTGTGGATAGGGCCTATACCTTCGCTGGCGAAGCCCACAAAGAGCACAAGCGCTTTTCTGGCGAGCCGTACTTAAATCATCTTGTAGAAACGAGCCGCGAGCTCGCCAAGCTTGGCATGGGCGCCAAAACGGTCGCTGCAGGCTTACTCCACGACTCAATCGAAGACGCCAACGTGGGGCCCGAGACGATCGAGAAAGAGTTTGGCAAGGACGTGCGCTTTTTGGTCGAGGGAGTAACCAAGCTCGGCCATCTTAAGTACCACGGCGCCGAGCGCCACCGCGAAAGTTTGCGCAAGTTGTTGGTCGCCACCGGCCAAGACGCGCGCGTGCTCATCATCAAACTTATGGACCGGCTACACAACATGCGCACACTGCAGTATGTCCCCGAGCACAAACGCCAGCGCATCGCGCTCGAGACTTTGGAGATTTATGCGGCGATCGCGCACAGGCTTGGTATGGGTATCGTGCGCCGCGAGCTCGAGGACCTGGCGTTTGAGTACGCCTTCCCCCAAGAGTACCAAGAGACCAAAAAAGTTTTGACCGAAAAGAGCGGCGAGACACTCGAGCGGTTGCAAAAGATGGCGCGCACGCTGCAAAAAGAGTTGGCACTTGAGGGGCTCAAGGGCTTTCATGCCGACTACCGAGTCAAAGGTTTGTATAGCCTCTGGCGCAAAATGAAGCGTAAGGGCGACGTGGACAAAATTTATGACATCGCGGCGCTGCGCGTGATCGTGCGCGACATCCCCGACTGCTACCGCGCGCTCGGCATAGTCAACAAGCTCTGGCAGCCGCTCCCGAACAAAATTAAGGATTATATCGCCTTCCCCAAGCCTAACGGCTATCAGTCGATCCATACGACCGTTTTCTCTGGCGATGGCGGCATCGTCGAGGTGCAGATCCGCACCGAGCAGATGCACCAAGAAGCTGAGTACGGTATCACCGCTCACGTGCTCTACAAAGAGGGCGAGGAGTCTGGCAGCTCAGGGCGTTCGAGCTTCGACTGGATTAAGAGTTTGCTCCCCGGTTTTAGCAAAAACAAAACAAATACCGAGGCGCTCAAACCAAAGCGCACGCGCTACGGCTCGCAAGGCGGGCCTGAGTGGCTCCAAGAGATGAGCGAAGACGCCGCTGCCGACGACCCAGACTTTGAGAACTCGCTTAAGACCGATATTTTTAATGCCCGCGTATTCGTCTTTACTCCGAACGGCCAATTGGTCGACCTGCCGGTCGCCTCTACAGCTATCTAGCGAACGCGAGTCGCCGTCTCGTC
>CAYQPO010000003.1:0-63607 GCA_964420015.1 uncultured Candidatus Saccharibacteria bacterium | reverse complement strand
CCCAGGAGTAGAGCTCAGAGGCCGGTACTTAGGACCTGGACTTGTGCAACTCGTTTATGACCGTAAGTGTTAATTCCTCGGTATTCGTCTTTACTCCGACCGGCGATGTGTTCGACCTGCCGGTCGACTCTACCCCGATTGATTTTGCCTATGCGATCCACTCCGACATAGGCGACCACGTCTTTGCTGCCAAAATAAACGGCAAGCTGATGCCGCTTGATTGTATTTTGGAAAACGGCGACATCGTCGAGATCCAGACACGCAAAGGGGCTCACCCGACCAAGAAGTGGCTCGACTCGGCCAAAACCACGCTGGCGCGTCGCCACATCCGTATCGCGCTGGAAAAAGAGATCGCCCAAAAAGCCCCCCAACGCCCGCTTAAGCGGTAGTTGACAAGTTGCTGTTTTTAATACAATATTTTTTGAGAAACGAGATGAGGCATCGGGCCGAATCTCAAGAGATGGAGTCTCAATATGCTTTGGCAGCTCATCTGCAAGCACTCTGATCGCCGTTGGCCGACGTATTGCTTTATGGCGAGCCTCATGGTCTGGTTTACTGCGCTCTATCATGGTGCGGTAAACGGCCGCCTGCCCGTTCTCACAGAACAGACCCGCCTTCCGCTGAACTTGCCGGAGTTTGTGGCAATGATATTCGGCCTGGTCTTCTTCGGCTACTTCATCGCCGTCGACAGCCAGTACCAACGAATCGCCTATACCCGCGAGGAGAAGGACGAAGGTTTGCGGCAGTTGATCCTCTTGATCGTCTCGTCTGGCAGTGCTGCCGTCCTTATCTCGGGGATCATTCTTCTCGGAGTGCTCCTTGAGGGCGAACTGCGCGGGAACCTGTGGATCGCGCTGGTTATGTTTTTCATGTTTTTTCTCATCATCCGTTTGGCGGGTGGCAAGACGATCAATCGGCTTCTTGCCGAATGGGGCAAACCCCCTTCGTCGGTTGCCTGACCATAATCTCTGATCGAGAATTGCAAAAGCCCCGGGAGTGATCCCGGGGCTTTTTGTGCCTATTCTTTAACCCAAATGCGCGTGGTCGTTCCAGGTAAGTAGATCCCAACCATTTTCGCGCAGCTCAAGTGCGGTAATGCCCGTGTTGTTCGTAAGCATTTTCCGCAACGCGAGCAGCTCCTGACGTTCTGTCAGAGCATCTTGAAACAATACCCATAAAATTACTTTGCGTATGAATATACCGTGCGAAACGGCAACCACCGTCCCCTCTTGAGCTTCTAAGAATTCAAGAGCATCTTTTGCCCGCCTGCGGATTTCGTTAAAGGTCTCTTCGTCGCCGAAACGATATTCAGGGTCGTCCATGTGTTTACCTTTTTCTTCGTAGTAGGTCGCGATCTCCGGCCCATAACGTTCCATTCCAAATAAAGACGAGGGGTAGGGGCTCTCACGCAAAAGGGTCGAGTGAGAAACTGCGTGTCCGGTGCGAGCAGCAATGGTCTGTGCAGTGTCTTTGGCACGACTAAGGTCGCTCGACACAAGCGAGTCAAATACAATTTTTGAAAAACGTCCCGCTAATATCCCCGCCTGTTCTATACCCACGTCGCTTAAAGGGTCATCCAATGTCTGCACAACTCCAGCTTTGTTAGCAAGGGTGAGTCCATGTCGAATCAAATAGATCCGACGCTTCATAGCGAGAAGCTGTTAGGGTCGAAGGTGTTTTCGTCGCGAGCGATTTCTTCTTTCGGTCGGTCATCAACGGGCGTGGCCAAATCCTTTTGCGAAGCAGGATTTGGCGAAGCATTCAACCGCGCCGCGAGGTGATTAAAAATAACCCGCAGATCCTCCTCGGTCATGTAGTCGATAGAGAGCTTGCCCCCGTTTTCTTTAGGCTCAATAGCCACGCGTGTACCGAGTGCCTCGCCCAATTGCCGCTCCATGTCCAAAATATCGGGCGAATAGATGTACTCTTTTTTGCGCACTTTGTCGTAGGCGATGCGCCGTGCAATCGACTCGGTATCGCGTACCGTGAGTTTTTTGAGCATTACTTCTTTAAACAAAACCTCTTGCTCCTGCGGTCGGTCGGAGAGCATGAGGAGTGGCCGCGTGTGGCCCTCGCTGATGCGTCCTTCGCGAAGCGAATCTTGCATAGCCTGGGGCAAAGCAAGCAAGCGCAGTGTGTTGCTAACATACTCCCGGCTTTTACCAACCTTTTCGGCCACTTCGGCATGCTTAAAGCCAAACCGATTGCAGAGCTGGTCGAACGCCTTGGCGCGGTCGATGGGGTTGAGGTCCTCGCGCTGCAAGTTTTCGATAATCGCGAGTTCAAGCTTGGTTTTGTCGTCGTCGTGTTCAGCGCGGATTAAGACGGGCACCTCGCGCACGCCGGCGATTTTGGCCGCGCGCAAGCGGCGCTCACCCGCGATGAGCTCATACTCGGCCTGCAAGCCGCCGTCTTGGCGTTCTACCTCGCGGCGCGTTACCGTGAGCGGTTGGATCACGCCGTACTGGCGAACAGACTTGGCCAAGTCGTTGAGCTTTTGCTCGTCGAACTCGCGGCGTGGTTGAAAGGGGTTTGGTTTGATTTTTTCGACCTCGACCCAAAAAATTGCGTTGTTGTAAAACTGCGCCATTGGCGATATTCTAACACAGTTAGCTTTGCCGGGATGGCGGAATTGGTAGACGCAATGGACTCAAAATCCATCGACCGCAAGGTCATGAGAGTTCGATTCTCTCTCCCGGCACCAATGCAGAAGGTCATAGCGATCGTGGGTCCGACCGCCTCGGGCAAAAGCTCATTGGGGATTTATCTTGCCCAAAAATTGGGCGGCGAAATTATTTCGGCTGACAGTCGGCAGGTGTACAAAGGGCTCGACCTAGGCACCGGCAAGGTGACCAAAAAAGAAATGGCCGGCGTCCCCCACCACTTGCTCGACGTAGCCTCGCCTAAAAGACAGTTTACCGTCGACGACTATGTAAAGTACGCAGTGAAATGTATTGATGTAATGATACATCAAAACAAAGTGCCGATTGTTGTGGGTGGCACGGGGCTGTATGTCGATATTTTGCTTGGCCGCATGAGCTATGCACAGGTGCCTCCTAACCCAAAACTGCGTGCAAGGTTGGAAAAGAAATCGGTCTCTCAATTGTTTGCACAACTCAAAAAACTCGACCCTAGACGCGCCAAAACTGTCGAGCCCCATCACAAACGCAGACTGATACGCGCGATCGAAATCGCTCGAGCGCTCGGTCAGAATCCCCCCAAAAAGACAGTGCAAAAGTATGAAATTTTGTGGCTCGGGCTCAATCCGAAAAATCTTAGCAAAAATATTCACAAGCGCCTTAAAGCTCGGCTTAAGCAAGGTATGGTCGCCGAGGCTAAGCAGCTGCACAAACAAGGTCTCTCTTACAAACGCATGGAGGAGTTAGGGCTGGAGTATCGCTACCTGGCTCGCCTCTTGCAGAACAAGCTCACCCAAAAAGAGTTCGAAACGCAGCTCGAACGCGAGATCAACCGCTACGCCAAACGCCAATGGCGCTGGTTTAAGCGCAACAAAGACATCTACTGGGTCTCGAGTAAAACGAAAGCTCTCAGGCTTGCAAGAGCGTTTTTATAAGACGTAGTCCCCGCTTACGCGAGGACTACAAAATCTCACCACAATGTAGGCATCTGTGAGAGTATCTCGAGCCGCTTATTGAGGAAGGGATTGCGGCTTTCAGGGAAGGCTCGCAGAAATTTCTCCATGGCACGTTTTGAGGCTAACCCGCCAAACCATCGCGCGGAGAGTTTGTCGGCCTCCAATTCGTGCTGCTGTTGTTTCGCGACATCTCCCGAAGCAAAAGCCCCAAACTTGGAACTATGCTTCAAGATTATGTGAGCCATCTCGTGGCCCACCACTGCCCGAAGTTCGTCATCCAAGAAAAGCTCCGGGAGATCCGTCCTCAATGCGATCAGGAAGTGACCCATCTCATATTCGGCCGCAAAAGCTGTCCGGGTAGATGGCGGGTCAAATTCACATAAAATCACTGGACGATAATCCTTGCTTGTCCATCGGACATCATCGAGGGCCCTGATTACTCTTTTGTTGGTCGTCTCTCGAAGTTCTTTTACATCAACAACATCCAACTGTCCGCATCCAGAAGCCGCCGATTGGGAGATGGAGGCACAGGACAGCAGAAAGGCAACGATGAAGCGGCGCATCTCTCGGCCTCCTCTGTGTTCAACCTACTCTTACACTAACACACGCACAAGAAATGTGAATTGCGGGCGCTGAGGGAATCGGTCACGCATAAAACCCTGCTGGGTTTTTGCGCGACCCCGCCTCGGCCCCGTCGGGCCTGCGCCTTTCGATTCCCTCTGCTGCCGCGCAATGATGCTAAACGCGGCCGTCTCCCAGACGGCCTTGTTTATCATTGCGGGCGCTGAGGGAATCGAACCCCCAATAACGGTTTTGGAGACCGTTGTTATACCATTTAACTAAGCGCCCGAGGGTACGAAAAAGAGTATACCCTATTTTCGAGTTTCGACGTGCTTGGTCGAGGCCTTGCACCACTTGCAAAACTTGTTGAGCTCGATCTTGCGTGTGACGAGTTTTTTATTTTTGGAGCTCCAGTAGTTGATGCGCTTGCACTTGGAGCATTGTAGTTTTATGAGTCGGTCTTGGGACATAGATTGCCTATAAAGACCAAAAGACTATACCGCACAAGCCTTTTTAGCGCAACTGAGTGTTAATTACCCAATGGAACGGCGGTTGGGCAGAAACTGAAGCCTAAATCAACCCCCGCATGTTTTGGGTCTACCGAGACAGGTACTGTGACTGAGTATTTGAGAACGCATATTGCTGCACTTGAGATACCCAATAGGTCCATAAGATATTTTTCGGCGTTCACTCGAGCGGGGCCTATAGGCTTCTGCAAGAGAGTGATGTTGAAATACTGTCCCTTAGCAATATACACAATGCTATACGCTCCAGCCGTTTCGTTATTGCCGAGTTCATAATATCCGGGATTGACCGGGTCTTGTTGTGCATCCGGACCGGAAAGAAAATCTTTGGTTTGAATTGTGCCCCCGTTAAAAGTCGCAACCGAGGTGACCATTGTGCTTGAGGCGGCGAGATTGCTTTGATCAGCACCTACGGAGCTGCTGTTGTTATATGCGGGTGAGGTTTGAGTATTCGTTGATATTTGTTGCGTCTGTGTCGATGAACTACGTAGCATGGCCAACACTATTACGACTATGATAAAAATCGCCAGTAAAGCTAGCGCGATCCAAACCCCTATGTGTTTTGTCGGTTCCATATTGTTTTATAGATTACCCGGGTCATATCGTTGGACGCATGATCGGGCGCTGGGATTCCACGCCTGACCATAAGGCGTCCCACCGCAGCCGCCTGGCGAGTTGCAGACGCCAGTCCATGGTTGATATCCGTTTTGATTGAACATCAATACTGCCGTTTGGAGATTGCAACCGGCATTGTTGCAAGAAGTCGCAGCACTACATCCGTCTCCATGGTATATCGGATTTTGCCAATTACTTCTGCTCGTCTGGTTGGTTATTTGGAACGTACCGCACGCGCCAGTATTACTGTTAGGTGTACTCGGGTTGCCGCCACTCTCGGTGATAGCGATGCATGACATGGCGTTCGCCTGTGCTTGAGTCAAACCGTACTCTTGCAAAGCAGCTGTGCTGCAAGCCGGATTGTCGTTAGCACACAAAGCTCCTGCGGTACCTTTTGTTGGAAACGGAGTTGGATCGACTACCGAAGAGCCGTCCTCGTTGGAACACATATCAGCGTCTGGCAGATATGAATATCCTGGCGAGCAGATACCCTTGGCACCGGTATTTTTGTAAGAAGGGTCGACAAAATTTGTGCCATCAGCATTAGAGCACGCGTCTGCATCGGGTAAATATGAGTAACCTGGTGGGCATGAACCCAAAGAGCCTGAACTCTTGAATTCTCCCCCGACCCCGGTGAATGTTCCACCTGGCGCTACCGATATAGGCAGCGCATTAGAATTAATGATTGGCAAAGAATTTAGTAGATCATTGATACTTTTGTTGAGCTGGCGGCCGCCCGCCGTGTTGTTGTTTGCTTGGATGCACTGGATCGTATTCCAGCTCTTATAATATTGCGGTTTGAGGATCGTTTTGAGCACTGTTTGTACAGCGAGCCAGGCGCACAGCACGATCACAAAACCAATCCCGACATTCCTGAATATCCCAAGAGCAAATTTACGTTTACCCTCATTTCCATTCATTCCTGAAAAGACCAGCTCGGCGCCCGCCCAGGCAAACATTGCTGCCGCAAGCGGGATAGAAAAGCCGATCAGCCAGTTGATGACACGCTGCACGAGTTGCGCAACATTGCATGCCTGGCAGTCGATACCATTGCACGGCACGATACTCTGCGGAGCGCTGTTGCTGCCCGCGCCCACAATGGGGTTAGTACCGGTGGTGGGGGTCGCGCTGTCTTGGTAGCCGCCCGAGCCATTGCCTGAGTTAACGGTAATGACGATCGAACACACTGCGCTCCCGCCAGGGCCAGTAAAGGTCGCCACGTAGGTAGTTTTGGGTGGCGTGGGGATCACGCCCTGTGTGCCCGAGAGGCTTACTGAACCAAGACTGGTGATGTTGGCTGCAGTGGCATTTTGACTGCTCCACGAAAGGTTGGTGGTCTGCCCTACCGTAACCGAGCCCGAGCTTGCCGTAATGGTACAGGTCGGCTTGGGGAGCTGGGCATACGCAAACTGCGGCGCAAGGAGAGTAGCCCATGCAAACACAAAGAGCAAAGCCCTGAGCTTCATGCACTAATCATACACCCTAAATCTTGACCAATTGGTGCGCCGGGTAGGATTCTCCCTCGACTAAAACTTTGCCGTCGCAAAGTTTTGTCTGGGCACCGCCTCCCGGCCCTGCAAGTGCAGGGCAACGGTCCGGCGTTCGAATCCTACACGCAGAGTGTTTGAACACTCTGCTCCATGCCACAAAACGCAAAACACCCCCAAAGGGGTGCTTGCGTTTTGTGCGCCGGGTAGGATTCGAACCTACGTAGCCACAAGGGCGACTGGTTTACAGCCAGTTGCGATTGACCACTCCGCCACCGACGCGTCACCCTATATTACGCTCCAACTTTCTCTTCGGCAATCGTTGCAGCCGAGACTTTGCGTCTGCTTGGAGCCGAACCTTTTTTGACGTCGAATATGAAGTCCCCTTTGGGCCCCAGGTCGATCGTCACTGCCCCACCCGAGAGCACACCGCGAGAGACCATTAGCGACGCCACTTTGGTCAAGATTTTGTCCTGAATGAGCCTGCGCAGCGGGCGAGCGCCGTAGTGTGGGTTGTAGCCCTCCTTGGCCAGGTAGTCGTACACTGCGGGCATAATGGTGAGCGTAATTTCTTTAGTTGCCAGACGTTCTATCACCTCTTTAACCTGGATACCGACGATCTCTTTGACCGCCTCAGGTGAGAGGATATTAAAGATGATAATTTCGTCGATGCGGTTTAAGAATTCGGGGCGGAAGTAGTCCTTGAGGCTCTGTTCCACTTTTTCTTTAGCCATTTTGTAGTCGGCCTCTTCCCCCCTGCCACTGAGCGCAAACCCGAGCTGCTCCATGCGGTCGATGTATTGCGCACCGATGTTGCTCGTCATAATGATGATCGTGTTGCGGAAGTTGACCTTGCGGCCCTTGGCGTCGGTCAATTGGCCGTTATCGAGCACTTGCAGGAGGATATTAAAGACCTCGGGGTGGGCCTTCTCGATCTCATCAAAAAGCAATACCGCATAGGGTCGGTGGCGCACCAGCTCGGTCAACCCGCCGCCCTCGTCGTGGCCCACATAGCCCGGGGGCGAACCGATAAGTTTAGAGACGCTGTGCTTCTCCATATACTCAGACATGTCGACGCGGATGAGCGCGCGCTCGTCGTCGAACATAAAGCCGGCGAGCGCTTTGGTGAGTTCGGTCTTGCCCACGCCGGTAGGGCCAAGAAACATAAACGAGGCGATCGGACGATTAGGGTCGGCGATGCCCGCACGCGAGCGTTTGACCGCATCAGAGACCTTTTGCACCGCCTCGCTTTGGCCCACCACCCGGGCTTGGAGCTCAGTTTCAATGCGCGAGAGACGCTCGGCCTCCTCTTCGAGCATGCGCGAAACCGGGATGCCGGTCCATTTGGCAACCACCGCAGCGATGTCGCTTTCCATGATTTCTTCTTTAAGGATCCGGCGGGTCGACTGGAGTTTTTTGAGGCGTTTTTGTTTTTGTTCGAGTTCACGCTCAAGGCCGGGGATCTCTCCGTAGCGGATCTCGGCTGCACGCGAGAGATCGACCGAGCTTTCGGCAGCATCGGCCTCGATGCGCAAACCCTCAAGCTCTTTTTTAATCGACTTGATGTCGCCTAAGACCTGCTTTTCGTTCTTCCAGCGCAGCTCAAGTTCGTGCGTCTCTTCTTTGAGTTCGGCGACCTCTTTCTCTATCGCTTTAACACGGGTCGCAGCCTTGCGCGCGCCAGATTGGCGGGTGGGCTTGCCTTCTTCGTTCTCTATTGCCGCATCTTTACGCAGTGCCTCTTTCTCTACCTCGAGGCGCATAATCTTACGGTGCGCATCTTCGAGCATCGGGGGTTTATTTTCAAGCGAAATGCGCAGACTCGAGGAGGCCTCGTCGATGAGATCGATCGCTTTATCAGGCAAAAAACGGTCGGGAATGTAGCGCGCCGAGAGTTCGACCGCAGCCACCAGTGCATCGTCGGTAATGTGCACGCCATGGAAGAGCTCGTATTTTTCTTTCAATCCGCGCAAAATTGCGGTCGCGTCGTCTATAGCGGGCTCAAGCACATAGACCGGCTGGAAGCGGCGCTGGAAGGCTGGGTCGCGCTCGATGTACTTTTGATATTCGCGCAAGGTGGTCGCGCCTATAACACGCATCTCGCCGCGTGCGAGGGCAGGTTTGATCATGTTAGACATGTCTACTGCGCCATCGGCTGACCCTGCACCAATTACGGTGTGAATCTCGTCAATAAAGAGGATCACTTTACCCTCGGCGCGCTCGACTTCTTTCATGATCGCCTTGAGGCGCTCCTCAAACTCGCCGCGATATTTGGTCCCCGCGATGAGTGCGCCCAAGTCGAGGCTAACCAAGTCTTTGTCACGCAGGCTGTCAGGCACGTCGCCGGTTGCTATGCGCGAGGCCAACCCTTCGGCGATTGCAGTTTTGCCCACGCCCGCCTCACCAATGAGGATCGGATTGTTTTTAGTGCGGCGGCTCAAGATTTGGATTACGCGGGAAATCTCCTCGTCGCGGCCGATTACTGGATCGAGTTTGTTCTCGAGCGCCATCTTAGTGAGCGAGCGGGTATATTTTTGCAGTGCACGAAACTTTTTTGGGGCTTCGGCTTGAGACTGTTTGTTTTGGCGCAGCTCCATGAGCGCGCGCATCATCCCCTCGCGGGTAATGCGAAAACGGTTAAGAAGATCTCGTGCCGAGCCGGGCACGTCGATGATTGCTATAAAAAGGTGTTCGGTGTTTACAAACTCGTCTTGCGTCTCAGTAGCAACTTTAGCGGAGCGCTCAAGCGCTTGTACGAGCTCAGGCGTGAGGTAGAGCTGGTAGCTAGGACTAAGCACCGAGCCCGCACCCGGCGTCTCCAAACTCTCGAGCACAGTATCCGTGAGCAAGGTCGAGTCGATCTCAAGGCGCTCAAGTGCCGAGATAACCGTGCTCTCCTCTTGCAGGAGAAGCGCGCCTAAAAGGTGGAGCGGGCTTACTTGATTTTGGCCCCGCTCCACGGCGAGCTCGTGGGCTCGACGAACGGCTTCTTTTGCTTTGGTGGTGAAGTGATGGAATGGGGGCATAGATTTTTAGATTAGCTTAAGGGCTTGAGACTAGGGTGTAAAAGTCTGCACCTGAGACTTGAGATTGACCAGTGACGATGCCAATGATCTCGCCAAACTGGGTTAGGAGTACCGAACCCGGTGTCGTTGAGACTACGCTCGCCTGAATGAGATCGTCGTGAGGTTGGGGGAGGTGGGCTATAACACCGGTGCCTACGACATCTCCCCCGCCGCCTCCGATGCGTATAACACTCTGGCCTAACTGGAGTTTGCTTTGGTCGGCTATGGCCGCTGGGGCAAACTTTACCGAGCTTGAGGCAACCTGTAGGTCGAGGTAGACAACCGAGGAGGTAGCATCGGGGATGCGCATCACCGCGGGCACCTGAGAGCCGTCGGGCAAGTAGGCCAAAAAGTTGACCGTGCCCATGGGCTCGAGCGCCCCGCGGTCGGAGATGACGACTCCCTTGTTGTCGACAATAATGCCGCGTGCGACGAGTGTCTGCGGATCATTTTTGCTCACGATACGCACAATCGCCTTTTGAACTTTGGCAATCGACTGTGCAACCAGGTCATCATCTTTAACCACCACCGTGGTCTCTTTGGTTACGGTGCCGCCACTAGTTGCCATCACGGGTGTCGCGGCGGGGACCACTTTTTCTACCGTGTGCTCGACGATCTGGTTGATCGTGCGGGTTACCGAAGGCGGCGCTTGGTCCATCAAAGACACGGTGACGATACCGGTTGCTATGGACGTCACAAAGCTCACCAAAAGGGTTAGGAGCACTATCTGATGTTTGGTGAGATGCTCGATGTCCATTAAGCGAATTATAGGACATTTTTTAGAAAAAAGAAACCGCTAGATCTTGCGGTAGCGCTCAGCAGTTTCTTTGAGCGCCTGTGCAATGCGGCGCCCTTGTCGCTTAGAAAAGTTGGGCAAGAAGGTGAGGCGGATCGCGGTGCCGGTCCTTCGACTGCGCTCAGGATCTGCGACGGTTTGTGTAATGGCTTTGATGACATGAGACGGCTCCTCTTGCCCGACATCGCAGGCGCTCCTGCTCGAAGCCGCGACGCCCAAGCTGTCGAGTGAGACCACTGCCATTTGCGCATCAAGCCCAAGGATTGAGATGTTGAGGTTGTTGGCGATGCGCGCACTATCGAGTTTGGGGCCATTTAAAATTACATCGGGTAGGACTTTTTTGATCTCCACAAAACAATAATCGCGTAGCTTTGTCATTCTTGCAGCACGCTTCGCTACCCCACGCTTAGCTTCTTGCAGCGCAATGGCAAAAGCACCAATCGCTGGCACATTTTCAGTGCCCGCACGCAAGCCGCGCTCCTGCTTACCCCCGAGGAGCTGTGTGCGCAGTGGAGTTCCCCTCCTTATATATAGAGCACCGACACCCTTAGGTCCTCCTACTTTTTGTGCATCGAGGCTCAGAAGATCGACGCCAAGACGCTCGACGTTGAGCTCCATCCAAAGGGGAGCCTGCGCCGCATCGGTGTGGAAAATAATATTTTTCTTGGCGCGCTTAAGCTCTTTGCCTATCTCGCGTACGGGCTGCATGCTCCCTATTTCGCTATTAACTAACTGGATTGAGGCAAAGGTCGTGTCGGACGCGATCACCATGGCAACTCCACTGGGGAAAAGCATCCCTTCGCTATCAACTGCCACCTTAGTTATGCGAGCGCCGCTTGCGCGCAGCGACTCGAGCACCGAAGCGTGCTCTATTGCGCTCGTAATACCATGCTGAGCATTTTGTGTAGCGATGCCAATCGCTAAGTTGTTGGCCTCGGTGCCCGAAGCAGTAAAAATAATTTCGTCGGCATGCGCGCCGATGCACGCTGCAACCGTTGCACGCGCACGTTCAAGTTCTTGTTTGGCAGCGAGGCCCTCTTGGTGGATCGCACCTGCATTGCCATACACGCACAAAAGTCGCTCAAACTCGCGTTTGGCAAGCTTTGAAAGCGGCGTTGCGGCCGCGGCGTCGGCGTAGATGCGTCGATTCCAAAACATACGCTAGAGAGTATACTGTTTCTATGCCTTTGTCTGCAGCGGCCGTCAAAACATTTCTTATAGCCCATCTCATATTTTGGGCTCCGTTCTTTGCGGCGCTTGGCGTACTCTTGGGGCTCATTGCGCTGCTACACATCACTTTTTTGCATCGCCGGATACGGCGCCTGAGCCCTGGCGCAAGCGGCTTGCTTGAAGAGACATTGCAGAAACTGCTCAAAGACAACGCCGATCATAAAGAGTTTCGTGCAGAGCTCGAAAAATATCTTAAGCTTGCCGAGGCACGTTTGCGTCAGAGCGTGCAGGGAGTGGGTGTGGTGCGCTTCAATCCCTTTGCCGAGGGCCAAGGCGGCAACCAGAGCTTTTGCGTAGCCTTCCTCGACGAGCAGGGTTCGGGCGTGGTATTCTCCACTCTCTATGCGCGCGACCGGGTTGGGGTCTATGCCAAGCCCCTTGCCCAAGGCGTCTCGTCTTTTGAACTAACCGACGAGGAAAAAGAGTCTATAGCCAAAGCGCAAGAGCACATCACCCGTGCACGCAAAAAGTAAAATCTCATGCCCAAACCTAACCCCACAGCCGCTCTGCGGCCCCCTATTGTCGCGGTCGTGGGTCATATCGACCATGGCAAATCGACGCTACTCGACTATATCCGCAAAACAAATGTGGTCGAGGGCGAGGCGGGCGGCATAACGCAGCATCTTTCGGCCTATGAGGCTGTGCACAAAAATGCCTCGGGCGAGCACCGCATCACCTTTTTGGATACTCCCGGGCACGAGGCCTTTGCCGGGATGCGTGCCCGCGGGCTCGAGGTCGCTGACGTGGCAATTTTGGTTGTGTCTTCAGAAGATGGGGTCAAACCGCAAACACTCGAGGCATACAAACTCATCCAAAGTGTGGGAATCCCGTTTGTGGTAGCGCTCACCAAAATAGACAAACCCGGTTCTCAATTAGAAAAAGCGAAAGGCTCGCTCTTAGAGCATCAAATTTATTTGGAGGGCTACGGTGGCGACATCCCTTGGGTAGGCATCTCGAGCAAAAGTGGCGAAGGGGTTCCGGAGTTGCTTGACCTCATCTTGCTTGCAGCCGAGCTCAAAGGTTTGAGTGCTGATCTCAAAAAACCGGGCGAGGGGTTGGTGATCGAGGCGCACGTCGACAACAAACGTGGCAACACCGCGACACTCGTTGTACGCGACGGCCATGTTGAGAGTGGGCAATTCGTTGTGGCTGGTGGTGCATTTGCCCCCGTGCGGATTATGGAAAACTTTTTGGGCAGGCCGATTAAAGAGGCTTCGGCCGGCAGCCCGATGCGCATTGTGGGTTTTTCAACACTCCCCGTCGTGGGTGAAAAATTTACTACCGTTGAAAAGAAAAAGGACGCAGAGACCTTGGCCGCACAGAGCCGCAACTCTCAAAGCGAGGGTAGGACTTGGCCTAGCGGCCCGGAGCGCCCGAGCGGCGAGAGTTCGGCGACTGGCGGCCAAAGTGACGAAGAAGTAAAAGTGATACTCCCTATCCTCATTAAGACCGACTTTGCCGGAACCGGCGAGGCAGTGATGCACGAAATTGCAAAACTTCCTCAAGATTCGCGACTTGAACTGCGCGTTTTGAGCCGCAGCGTCGGCACTATTGCCGAAAACGACATTAAGTTGGTCGGTGGCGGCAAGACTCCCGGTTTGGTGATCGGCTTTAACGTCAAAGTTGATGTGCCTGCCCGCGACCTCGCAGAGCGACTCGGGGTCGAAATAGCCACCTTTGACATCATTTACAAACTAGCCGAATGGCTCCAAGAGGCGACCGCTAAGCGCCGCCCCAAAGTAGAAGCGCAGGTGGTAGTGGGCTCAGCCAAAGTGCTCAAATTCTTTAGCGCCCAAAAAGGCCGCGTCGTCGTGGGCGGGCGCGTAGAAAAGGGCTCGCTCAAACAAAATCAGGAGCTGCGCATCATGCGCCGCGATCTTGAGCTTGGCCATGCAACCATCGTCGGCTTGCAAGCCAACAAAAAAGAAGTGCGCGTGGTCGAAGAGGGCCAAGAGTTTGGCGTAATGCTCAAGACCTCTGCCGAGCCTGCAGCGGGCGACCTACTCGAAGCACTCACCACCGAGCTCTCTTAGTCTTATATGAAAGAACGCCAACTCGAAGCAGTACAACACGCCGCGGCAGAGTTTTTGAGCCGCGAGGCCAACCGCCACAACCTCATCACGGTCACTCGCGCCGAAATGAGTGAGGACAGCAAGCGCGCGATCATCTACATTAGTGTCTACCCCGAAGCGGGCGAGCAAGGAGCGCTCGAGTTTGCCAATCGCAATCGCGCCGAGCTCGCCGATTACTTACGCGAGCGCGTGCGCGGGATGCGGATCCCCCATCTGGAGTTTCGCATCGACCTGGGAGAAAAGAATAGGCGCAGATTGGATGAGTTATCAACCTAGAGGCCACGGAGGGATTCGCACCCTCGCATAACGGTTTTGCAGACCGTCGCGTTGCTTCTTCGCCACGTGGCCAGTCTCGATAATCTATCATTTTATGGTAGAAATATAAACACGCCGGGGTGACGGAATGGTAGACGTACGGGACTTAAAATCCCGAGGAGGAATAAATCCCTCCGTGAGAGTTCGAGTCTCTCCCCCGGTACTGCTATAGTAGTGCGTATGGATTTTCCCTACGGCACGATTGTCGAGGTGCCCGACGATTTTGTCCCGCCCGACCTGTGGCCCGAGTATGGTGAGATCGCCGACCCGCCGGGCATCTGTGTACGCGAAGCACTTGGCCCCGCCCCAAAAGACGGCTCGCGTTGGGGTGTTTGGCCAATTTTTCTTGAGCTGTTCACCGGCGATGCCGAACCCGACTTACGCAAAGCGGCGCAAGTAGGGTCTCTCAACTACAATCGCGTCGCGATCTGGCATCGCCTGCGACGCAAAGACAAACCCAAAGGCTGGTTCGCCCTCTCAGCTAAACCATATCAGATAGATGGGGTCATCGATCTCTCTACAAATGACCCCTATACAAATCGCTGGAGCAAAAAAGCACGCGGCGACTTGCGCCGCTGGCAGGCACTCGCTCAGCACTACACCATCGAGCGCGTGTCGCTCGATGCATATAGTGATGCGTATAAGAGGAGTCGCATCGCCAAGAAGCTTGGCTTGGAGCGTCTACACCGGGTGCATCGGCGCTTTGCGATGGGCCTAGAAGAGCACATAGAGCTCTGGGGAGTGCGAAACGCGCAAAAAGAACTGGTGGCCGGAACGGGGATAGTATTCTCCCCCACCCATCTTGCATCGACGCATCTCTCACCCTTCGTCACCGACGAAGGCGCGCGGGTGTGCGCCGCAACCGCGCTTACCGACCACTGGCTTGGCGAAACAAAGCGACGCGGGTACACGTACGCGGTGACCACTGACTTTTGGTTCTCGGGGCAGCCCAAAAGTTGGAAAGGTTTTTCTAAATTTAAATCCCACTTTGGATTTATGTATGTACAACTTCCCCCAGCGCTCTTTCGATTTGTTAGAGGAAAAGTTTTCTAAACTATGGTAAAACCATACATACGTTCGCAACAAAACCGCCCATAGCTCAGTTGGTAGAGCAACTCCCTCTTAAGGAGATGGTCCCTGGTTCGAGTCCAGGTGGGCGGACAAAATAAAGGAGCGGATTTTGTGTCTTTTGGTCACAACTCAAACTTTGCCGTCGCAAAGTTTGGTCGCGACCCCGGCTCGCGGTTTTGCAAGTGCAAAACATCGCTCCGCCTCACAAAATGCGAAAAATCTGCCGCAGGGCAGATTGTTCGTCTATTTTGTGCTCCCGAGAGGACTCGAACCTCTACCTCTTGCGAGACGTGGTCCTAAGCCACGCGCGTCTACCAATTTCGCCACGGGAGCGTACCAATAGTCTACGGCAAAAAAGCCTTTATTTTAAGGGCCCTTTTCAATTTTCAGTTGGTTGACAGTACTATCTCTATATGACATAATACAGGCCAGGTCAAGTCCGGCTCCTCTCAGGACCGGCAAGAACATCCGAACTTAACTCGAACCCAAAGGGGCTGACTATGTTTTTGGATCGAATGCTTCTCTCCCAGAAGAGCGAGGTTAACCTTGCGCTTGGCGCAATCGTAGACCTCTTGGGTGCTTACATCGTCGTCACGATCTTCGCGATCGCAGTACAGGCGTATGTGCATCCAGTGGCACAGACCTTGCTCGTGCTCACCATCGCAACACCGAAATACCTGTGGTCGGTGAACCTGTTCCAAAATCACGTGCCCACCTACAGCAAGGGGGCAGTGACATTTCTGGAGCGGATTATCCCTGCCGGGCCGATGGACCAAGGATTAACCCCGGGCTACTACTGGCTCCCTCTGGGGTGGCCATTCTACAGTCTGGGTATCAAGGAATCTACAAAAGAATTCGGCATTCCCTTCAAACAGATGCAGATCTGGGCGAAGAACACTTCCGGTGGCGGCGAAGGAGCTATCGAAGGCCAGGTCGACGGCAACGTACAGTTTAAAGTTGTCGACCCGGCCAAATTCCAAGCATTCACTCCTGACCCGAAAGCAGCGCTCGAAACACTGGTGTTGGAATCTGCCCGTGACATCTGTGAAAACCTCACAATCGAGGGATTCATCGACGAGCGAAACGACAGCCTGGCAGGACGTATCCTGGCAAAAATCCAGGCCGACGCTCTGCCCGGAAGGGCCGGGGTTGTGGCAAAAAGTTCCAATGTCAGCCGCACCGACAACCGCGACCAAACCGTGAAGAGCAGCTGGGCTCAAGTCACCGCACAGCGTTCAATAAATGCTGCGCGGGCGACCGATGCCCAAGGCAGAGTTCAGCGTATAGAAAACTACAAGACAGCTGGCGTTGATGCCAATCGTGCCGCCGCCCTTGACGCCGTTGCAAGCGACAAGGCGGGAGCAACTATTGGTGACCAGCGCTTTAACCTCGATGTCGGCGAGTCGATTAAAGACATCGGTAATGCACTCATCAACAGGATCAAACGCTGATGCACATCCTTGGAGCCTTTCTCGGAGGTTTGGTGTTGTTCGCAGTCGGCCTTCGTTTGCTGACTCCAAACGCTCCTTCATCTCTCACGACCGCTACCCCTGGCGCTTCGGTGCCGGGTGGGTTCGACCTCCTCAGCAGCTCGCTGCTGTGGAACGCCTTCTTGGTGATTCTCTTTCTGATGATGGCCCTGCTGCTCTTCGCTGGAGCAAAATGGGCTTTCAGCAAGATTGGGGTCACCACGCCGACGGTCTCTATCTCGGTCAATCAGGTGATCCGGGTTGCGGGTCTGGTCTTTCTGGCATGGGTCGCCTACAGGGCGGGCTTGCTCGAGAAGTTCGACCCAAGTGCTATCGCGATCATGTTGGCCGTTGTTGGAGCAATCTTCATCTTCATCTCTGCGGTGCGGATCGAGGGTGGAGTGATGCTCGGGTTCGCTGTGTGGTTGGCCTTGTCCACCCCCGGCGGACTCCAGTTTCCTGGTCTTGGCTCGTCGGTCCAAACAGTGACGAAACCAACGTTCAGCCACTGCGACGGCAAGCAGCACACGTACACCCTCGGCGACAGAGACTCCCTGATCAACGGAGGAGCCAACTGCAAGCTGGTGGCGTGGGGTCGCGATGCTGAGGTTACGCTTTCTGGTGCTGGGGAGTCAAAGAACTTCCCCGCAGGCGCCGGGGGAGACTTTAGCTTCCGAGCAACCACGTGGAGATGTACGCGCGCCTCGAACTGCAATGTGGCTGCAGTGTTCGTGCAGCAAGTTGCTGCTCGATAAGGTCACAACAGAAGTACAAAGGGCGCGGATGCCGCAAGGCACTCCGCGCCCTTTAACTTTGTAAAATTTAGTATCCCGACGGGAGCCCCACGTTGATCGTATTGGCTACCAACCGGATGATCGTGTATGCAGCGACCATAATAAACATCCCAACGATGCCCCAGAGCATGTGCGCCTTACCATCCTTCCCATCACCTTTGCCCGTATTGATCTCGTAGAGATACTGGACTATCCCCCATATAAACACCACAAACGCAACACCGAACACGAGCGCCAAAAATGGGTTAATAAGCACTGCCGAAATCTTGTAGACCAGACTCTGTACCGGCTGGAGCCCCATTAGCGTTGCGGAACCTGGGGGATACCGACCGGGGCGGCGTTACCGACACCAAACGTGTTTTGTGCAATGCGGATGATGCCCCAAACCGAAACCATCACAAAGAGGCCGAGCAACCCGGCGATCATCACGTTTTTGTCGTTGGCCTTTTTCTTGGCGATGTACTGGATAAGCCCCCAAAAGAACACCACCAAAGCGATCGCGATAAACAGCGGGATAAGCCGGTTGGCTACATCACCGGCAAAGGAGATGAGCCCGATGAGATTGGTCGGGGTTTGCGCAAATGCCGCGAGAGGGAAGGTATACAGAGCCGTATAAAAGATTGCTTTCTTCATACTAAAGTTATTGATCTGCTATGGCCCTATTGTAGCAAGCCCTCTTCCCTCTCAGACTATCTGTGTGGATAGCTCTACTTGAGCCCTAAGCGATTAGAAAAAGGCTCATCAAAAGGCGCAAAAGCCCCCAAGCCGAGAGCATGACAAAAATGGCAATCAAGCTCCATACAATTTGCTGGTAGTTTTTGGGCTTGCGGTGATAAATATATTGTACGGTGCCATACATAAAAAACACCACTCCAAAAGCAACAAGCACGGGGATGAGCAGGTTAAAAAAGTTGAGGATCGAGTCGACCAGGTCTGCAAAAGTGCCAGTGGTGTTAAACATACTAGCAAGAGCCAAAGCCTGTTACCCCAAGCGCTTGAAGGGTCGCTTTGATGATCTGGGCAATAGTCCACGCGCCAAGGAAGATCGCTATGCCCATGACGGTGTACATGAGATTTTTTTTAGCGGTGGTGAGTGCCGTATCACTACCTCGTGCCATAACAAACTGAAAGCCCACCAAGATTAGAAAGACCACGCAGATGGGCAGACCGATTATGATCGCTGCATTGAGCAACAAGCGCAGCACATCACAGATGTTGCTCACCGCAAGCGGGTTGTCTACTGAGAAGCTGTTGCTGCTGGGTTGGGAATATTGAGGCTGCACATAGCCAGTCGAACCGCCACCAGGTGCAATTGGTATACCGGTTGATCCTCCACCCGGAGCGACAGGTATGCCTGTATCCCCTGCCGCAAACACGCCCAACGGCAAGAGTACCAATGCAAAAGTCACCATACTCGGCCCAAAAACTTTCAACATGCGTTTCATATAAATTAGTGGCGCGGGGGCAGCAGTCGGGTAAACTCCTGCGCTGCTTCAGAGACCGCCGCAGCTGGCTCCTGCGCGCCGCTTACGGTGGAGTTTATCATGGCTGCAAACACCTGGTCGGTCTCAGTGGGGCTTGGGTCGACCCAGCCGCGGCTAATCAGTGCCGACTGGACAAACACCGCGAGCGTCGCATTACCTGCAGTTGCAGGTGCCGTGTCGCGTCGTGCGCTCAAAATCCCTGCGCTTTGGTAGAGCACACCCGCAGCAGTAGTTGAGGTCAATTTTTGGGCAACCAGCATCGCGCCCGAGGGATTTTGAGCGCCCAGCGGCACCGCAAAGCCGGTCAATGTGCCAAACGTGACTGCGGCAGAGCCTTGCAACTGCGGCATGAGCGTCACCCCAAAGCGCAAGTTGGGGTTGCGCTCAACGAGTGGTTGATACTCGCTCATCGGCCCAAAGTAGACTGCAAGCTGCCCAGCGCTAAATGCACTGTCGCTATGCGGTAGCGAGCGGTTCCATGAGTAGGTGGTTTTTGAAGGATTCCCAAACTCGGTATAGAAGCGCAGCGCCGACTCGGCGGGGGTCCCGCTACTCCCCTGTTCGCCTTGGCCAAACACTGCTACAAGCGCGCCTTGGCTATTGCGCGAAGTGACGGGCTCACCCGCCTGCATAAATAACGTCGAGAGGATTTCTTTGGCGTGCGAAACGTTCTGCCAGGCGCCGAGCGCCACTGCGGCACGCTTAACGTTTTGCGAGGAGTCGAGCGAGGTGAGTTTAGGCGAGAGACCTAGAAAATCGTTCCACAACTGGGGCGCATTGGCGACCCCCGCGCTCGCAAGCAGGTCGCGATTATAGTACATCACCAACGGATCGACGCTAAACGGCAGCGCGAGCGCTCCGGAGGGGGTCAAAAAGAGGTTGCCCTCGTCTATGTACGAAGAGACGAAAGTCGACTGCGAGACGGCACCATAGGGGATCGGCCTAACCTTGTTTTCAAACGCACCGAGCTCTTCTTGAGTAACCATAAAAAGGTCGGGTGCTTGGCCTGAAGCCATCGCGTTGAGTAGCACTGCTTGGTAGGTATCGGCGCTCTGCTCAACATATTTAACATCTTGCAGCGATTTGTCGGTTGAGCGCAGCGCGTCGAGCAGGTAGTCGACCTGCGCCTGCGGCATCGTACCCCAAATGGTGACCTGGCCCACGCCCTGTCCGCCAAACACGCCGCCATAAATTGCAAACACCCCAACACCGATGAGGATAAACGCGGCAAAGATCGTTGTAACAATAAACTGGAAGGTGCTCATGAGTTTGCTCCGCCCTTTTTACACAGCATACCCCAATGAAATGAGCCTGCCGGCACAGTGTGCAGGTAGGTAAAGCCGTGGAGCTCGGTTAAGGTTCGCGCATGGTCTTCGGTAACCACATGATCAGGATGCGGCCCCATGCCCCCAAAAGAGTCTTGCCAATCGACCAAAAGCAGTCTACCGCCTTTGCGCAGGACGCGCGTTGCCTCTTTAACCACAGCATCTTTGTGCTCAGTCGCAAACAAGAGATTGGCGGCTATGACGAGGTCAAAATTGTCGGCCGGAAGATGGCTGCCCCCTTGGGCTTCGACATTGCCATGCACGACCTCGACATTGCGCAGCCCCTCTTGCAGCGCAAGATTCTTGAGCCTGGGCAACATCTCTTGGTGGGCATCAACGGCCCATACCAAACCCGACCCGCCCACGAGGCGAGCTGCAGCTCGAGTAAAAAATCCGGAGCCGGAGCCAAAGTCGGCCACACGCATCCCCTCATGCAGCTTGGCCGCACGCAAAGCGGCCGTAGGGTTTAAAAAGGACGACTCTACCATCCTCTAAATTGTACTACGGGTTTTAGTGCAGGAGTGTCGCACCCCACAGGCAGTAGAGCACCACGGTGATCAAGGCTACCAAAAAGACAACCAAGGTCTCTTGCTGGCGACCCAAGTTGCGGCCAAAGTAGCGCGAGTATTTGTAAATCGTGCGCATACTAGTAGTTACGCACGAGCAGGGTGATTCTTACATGAACCCGCTACGTGTGCCAAAAAAGAATCCCGCTCCGCGCATTGCCGCGCGGAGCGGGCATCGTCCCCCGCCCCAAGATCCTGCCGCAACTATACGCCCGCCATAGCTACGCGCAAGTTGATTATCCACTCACTGAACATTATTGAGCGTCTTCACCGGGTGGGTAGAAGCAAGTTTCCCTACCACTGTAGACAAAGAGCGTCGGCTGTCCATCGGGGGCATGCTCACCCCAGTGGATCACATCGTCGGGCACGCGACGCCATCGGTCTCCATCGAGCCAAAACCAGGCGTCTTGAGGATATTTCTCACCGTCGGCAAGAACCACATTGAATTTTGTCTTGACGACATCGGCGTGCTCGCAACAACCGGTGAACGAAAAACGATGTCTCGCCGCGGGCATGATCTTTGCTTTTCTGTACCAGTCTTGGACTGCTACGGGTTGCTCGGCGTACTCGCGCTTCCATCGGGCTTCGGCGGCTGCCGAAGAAAGCAGCACAAAAATCAAGGCGAAAAATGCTCTCAACGGCTCCTCCCCTGGCTGAACCTTGAGGCCAGACTTGGCCTCTTCCGAAAAGCAGCTTACCCAACCGTTAAAGTTTTGTAAATCGCTCCTGCGTATAAACAAGTCCGCCTGCAGCGTGGGAATGCCGCAGGCGGTTAGAGTTTGAGGACGCCATGGCTGTAAAACCAGTCACAGGCGTCGCGGGTGAGCCCCATCATGCGGTGGCGGTCGCCCATCCCAAACCAAGCCATCTCGGCTATCTCGCCCGAGGGCACCAAAGTGCCCTCGAAGTTTGCCGAATAGATGGTCATGACCGTTTGGTGACCGTCTGGCCTGCCGTGGCTTTGGCCAGAGAAGGTGTGCAGTCGCTTGATGGTGTGCTCCAGGAGATTGACGTCGAGCTCCTCCTTGAGCTCGCGACGGAGCGCATGAAAGTCGCTCTCCCCCGCGTTGGGCACTCCACCTGGAAAGGTAAAGAGCGCCCTACCCTGTTCGCGGACCACGAGGACCCTGCCATTGACCAAATCGAGCGCAGCCAGCCCGACCCGGTTAGTACTGGGGGCTGGTGTATGCACGAAGTGCTCCTCATCTACGCCATAGCTTTAGGCTGGCGTTGCCTACCCACAACCTATATGGATGAGCGGGAAATTGCAACTGCCACAGAAAACAATCGCCCGCGGCACCTTCAGTGTCCGCGGGCGAGATTGCGTTATTACTTCTTTTTCTTCTTGCTCTTTTTGAGCCGGTTGTGGGAGCGGACTTTCAGCTTGCGCGAGCGCTTCCAGGGCGCCTTGGCGACCCGGTTTGGTCGCGTGCGAGCGTCTGCGCGAGCACGCATCTGCGGCTCAATCTCAACCACCTCAATCACCGCCTTGCGTGCGTGATGGTCTTGGGTGGCCTCCTTAGCCCGAGTGAGCTCGGTGTTGGCCGCAAGCGCTGCCATGTGTGAGCTTAGTTCAGCACCGTGGGCTTCGATTTGAGCTGCGCTCTTAAACTGGCTGTAGTTCGGGACATGGTAGCGATCATTGACCTGGGACCTGCGCCCGGGCCGATAGTGTCCAGCCATTGTCTTGCACTCCGTACTGTTTGATCCTAGTGCTAGTGTAGCAGATCCTGTCTGCAAATGAACACCATATATCGTAGTATTTTAGTGCAATTTTTCATCCATCATACCGTCGAAGTCTTTATAGTTTTGGGTCAGCTCCTCGCCGGGATTGATGTCGCGCAGCGCGCAGTCAATGTGTTCGTCATAATTGCCGCTTGAGACATTCGGCTCATCGGCATGATTAAAAAAGCGCGCATCGTCGCCACATACAACATAACTTTTGGTCTCCGCGTTGTAATAACAGTAATTGCGCACCTGCGCCTGGGCTGGAAGCGAGAGTTCTTTAAACGCTTGTTCACTCAAAATTACATCGAAACCTTTCTGCAGCTTCCACACCTGGGTGCCTTTAGGGATAAACTCGTCGGCAAAAAGTCCTATCCCCGCTATCGCACTCGGTCCTAGTTTAGTTTTTACGAGCAGCATATTTATTGTTTTATTTGCGCCAATCCTTCTAAAATCTGCACATTCGGAAGTACGGCGAAGAAGCGGCCAGGGACCAGCAATTTGGACTTGCGGATGCCGCTGCCGATGATCACGCGTTCACTCTCGGCCACCGCTTTGTCGACCAAAATGGGCCAACTTACGGGCAAACCGACTGGGGTAATAGCCCCGAACTCCATGCCCGTTTGGGCGACGGCCTCTTCCATCGGTGCAAACGAGATCTTTTTTACGTCGAGCACCTTGCGGACAAGGCCGTTTACATCGGCCCTGGTGGTGGCCAAGATCACGCAGGCTGCAAAGCCCGACTCTTCGCCTTTTTTATATTTGAGCACCACACAATTGGCCGCAACCTCGGGCCCAACCGCATACTTTGCACAAAACGCAGCCGTGTCAGAAAGCGTAGGGTCAATCTCCGCCACCTCAACTTGTTGACCCTGAGCTTGTCGAAGGGCCTCCGCCACCGGCGCAGCCAAAAGCTCGGGGTGATTTGTAGCAGCATTAAATTCTAAGTTGCCAAACTTTATCATTACAAACAAACGAAGGAGGCGATGGCGTCGCCGTCGCGCAGCTTCATGATGCGCACGCCCTGGGTTGAGCGCGACTGGGTCTTGATTTCTTTCAAATCGGTGCGGATCACCTGGCCTTTTTTAGAGATCACCACGATCTCCTCCTCCCCACCCTCGCCCCTGGTGATGATGCGCGAGGTAATGAGCGGGCCGGTCTTGCTGGTCATCTGCATGGTCTTGATGCCTGAGCCGCCGCGGCCTTGGGTTTTGTACTCATCGGTTGAGGTTGCCTTGCCGTAGCCGTTGCGGCTTACCACCAACACCTCTTGATTTTTGGCACCCTTCTTAACCACATCAGCACCGACAATCGTATCGCCTGAGCTAAGCTTCATCCCGCGCACGCCTCCGGCGGCGCGGCCCATCGGGCGCACGTCAGACTCTTTAAAGCGGATTGACTGCCCCCGAGCGGTCGACAAAAAGATCTCATCGCCCTTCTCTACCAAGAGCGCAGCAATGAGCTCGTCTCCCTTCTGAAGTTTTTGTGCGATCAGCCCCGAACGCCGCACATCGTGGAACGCGGTTGCATCACACTTTTTGACCGTACCTTGCTTGGTGATCATATAGAGAAACTTCTCCCCTTCCTTCTGATTTTTGCGCATCGGCAGCACCGAGGTTACCTGCTCTTCGGTCGTAAGTGGCAAAAAGTTGACGATCGGTCGCCCCTTGGTCGAGCGCTTGCCCTCGGGGAGCTCATACATCTTCAGCTGATAGGCCTTGCCCAGGTTGGTAAAGAAGAGGAGGTCCGAGTGCGTCGAAGTGGTGAGGAAGGTTGTTACAAAGTCCTCTTCTTTGGTGTCGAGGTCGATCACACCTACGCCTCCGCGCTTTTGTTTGCGAAACTCGCCCGGATCGGTGCGTTTTACATAGCCGCCTTGGGTGAGCACCAACACCTGCTCGGTGTCGGCGACCATGTCCTCCTCAGAGATCACGCCTGCGGCGCCTTTGATCACCTTGGTTTGGCGCTCGCCCGAGTATTTGGTTGAGTAGCCATCGATCTCCTCTTTTATAACCGCGAGCATTTTTTTGTCGCTCTTAAGCAAGCTCTCGAGCTCTTGGATGAGTTTTTGAATCTCAGCAAGTTCGTCCTCAACTTTTTGACGCTCGAGGTTGGCCAAGCGCGAGAGGCGCATCTCCAAAATTGCCTTGGCCTGGAGGTCGGAGAATTTAAATTTCTTAACCAAATTGAGGTGCGCATCCTCAACCGTCTTTGAAGCACGGATGGTCTTAATCACCTCGTCAATATGATCGAGTGCTTTTTTGAGCCCCAGCAAAATGTGTTCGCGCTCCTGAGCTCTAGTGAGGTCAAACTGCGTGCGGCGTTTGACCACCTCGCGGCGGTGCTTGATAAACTCTTGCAAAATCCCTTTGAGCGAGAGCGTTTGCGGCACGCCGTCGACCAGTACCACCATGTTGAAGTGGAAGGTCTCCTCAAGCGCGGTGTGTTTGTAGAGATAGTTGAGCACCTTTTGCGGGTGCGCACCTTGTTTGAGCTCGACTACAATGCGAATGTCTTTGGTCGACTCGTCACGAAGGCCCCTAATACCCTCGAGCTTTTTCTCGCGCACAAGGTCTGCAATGCGCACAATGAGGTCGGCTTTGTTAACTCTGTAGGGAATCGAGGTAATCACAATTTGATAGTCGCCTTTTTTACCTTCGACTATGTCGCTTACGCCACGCACCACTACCCCACCCTTGCCGGTCGAGTAGGCGTGCAAAATATCTTTCTTGTTGTAGGCAACAGCCCCGGTCGGGAAGTCGGGTCCTTGGACAAACCCCATCAAATCTTCGACCGTGGCGTCGGGGTTTTCTATCAAATGCGTGAGTGCGCTTGAGACCTCGCCTAAGTTGTGCGGCGGGATAGAGGTGGCCATGCCTACCGCGATGCCGAGTGTGCCATTGAGCAAAATGTTGGGCACCGCGGCCGGGAGCACCGAGGGCTCTTTTTGGGTGCCGTCGTAGTTGGGGCGCCAGTCGATGGTCTCTTTTTCCAAATCTTGCAGCAAGGCATCGGCGATGCGACTCATCTTGGCCTCGGTGTAGCGCATTGCTGCGGCCGAGTCGCCGTCGATCGAACCAAAGTTGCCCTGCCCTAATACCAACGGATAGCGCATGCTAAACTCTTGCGCCATTTTAACCATCGCATCGTAGACCGAAGAGTCGCCATGCGGGTGATACTTGCCGAGCACATCGCCCACCACGGTAGCCGACTTGCGAAAACGCGCTCCGGAGGTCAACCCCATGCGGTGCATCGCATAGAGGATGCGGCGATGCACGGGCTTTAATCCGTCGCGCACGTCGGGGAGCGCGCGGTCGGTGATCACCGACATCGCATAGTCGATAAAACTCTCGCGCATCTCCTCGGAGATATTGCGCAAGACTATCCCGCCATGCTCATCGCGCTCTACTTCCGGATTTTCCGGAGTATGTTTGTCTCCTTTAGCCATGGTTAGTTACTGTATACGCTCGTGGTCGAAACCTCCAGATGTGCGGCGCGGTTGGCCTGCGCCTGGAGCGCCGTTGCAGTAAGCGAGGTCTGGCCTGCCTGCGCAGGCAGGTCGCTGTTTGCTGTCTGATTGCTGTCGTCGCTTGCAACCGCTGGAGCCTGGGGTGCCAAGCGGATGCCGAGTGTGCCGATCCAGACCACAAACACGAGCGCCGTTACCACACCTGCTACTTGGAGCGCATGCATGCGGCGCTCGTGTGGGGTGCGGGTGTTCTTTATGTGCTCGATATATTTGCGCATAGAATTTTATGCAGAGAGTACCACGACCTCGGCCTCTTTGCCCTCGAGATCTTTTTTCTTCAAGGTGAGCTTCTCCTCTTTTTTTGCCCCTTCGGCACCGGCCTCTTTTAAGAATGCCTTGAGGCTCTTGTCGTCGTAGTGCATCGGCACCACGAGCTTGGGCCCGAGCTGGACTGCAAGTTTGTAGGCCGCCGCGTGGTCGATAGTGCTCTGCCCCCCTACCGGCACAAACAAAATGTCGATGTCGTCGAGCGCTTGCTTGGCCGCTCCCGGCAGCTCGCCTGAACCGAGTGCCCCCATGTAGGCGAGCGTCATGCCCTCGAGCGTGACGCTATATATGGTATTGATCGTCTGCTTGCCGCCATACTCGGTCGGCGCGCCGAAACCAGCCACACGTACGCCTTTGACCTCATACTCGCCAGGGCCCTCGATTACAAACGGCTGGCGCTCGCCAAAGCTGGCATTTTCTACCCCGTTGAAGTCTTTGTGGTTAAGCGAAATAAGCGCAATGTCGGCGCCGAATTTAGCTGAGGCAAGTTCAGAGCCTTTGCCCGGCGGGTTGAAAGAAAGGGCCAAATCTCCTTGGGACACCTTGAAGCATTCACCCCCCGCGTAGCTGATTACCATGCCCAAATTATAGCAAAATTTGGCTCAGAATTCCATAGCTCTTGCCCTCCAAATTCATTGACAACTCAGACACACCCTGCTACCCTGTGCTCACGCTCGGTGGTTCGAGACGCCCTACTAGGGGGCGTTTTACTGTCGGGAGAAGTTCTTGAGGAGACCAACAAGATGAGTGGACCGTTCGAGCCTGGGATTGCCCAGGTTATGCAGCGGCATGGTGGAAGCAACAACGCCGCCAAACCGCGAGAGAAGCCAGTCGAACTGGCTTCTACGGCCCAATTGGCCGATAGAGCACCATCAAAAGGTGCCCAAAACGAGCCGAGTGATTGGCTCGCAAAGCGGGACTACCCGCACGCATCGCTCAACTGAACAAAATGCCCCCGGGAGGGCCGACCCGCCGAGTGCTGCACGCAAGCTGCAGCCCGGTGGGTTTTTATTTTTGTGCTACAATAGATAGGCACAACCGGTTCGCCCCTGTTCACGCCAAGCCGACCGGTTGGGACGCAAACTTGAGCCCCGCGCGAATGCGGGGCTTTTTTCTTGCCTAATTTCTCCGATCTTGCTATAGTCCTCCCATAAAGGTTTTCTACCTTTATTAAGTAGCTCGGGAGTCATCCTTTGTAAAAAGGGCCCCGACTAACAGCCGAATATATGGAAACAAAAGATCTCAGAGAGGAGGGCGTGCTCAATCCTGTTATGCAGGCGCTTTTTGAGCGCACGCAGGAGCCACCCAAAGAGGGTGACATCGTCGAAGGCAACGTGCTCTCGCTCGACCGCGCGCGCCTCTACATCGACCTCCCACCCTTTGGCACGGGGGTGATCTACGGTCGCGAGTACATGAACGCGCGCGAGGTGATCAAGCGCACTAACGTGGGCGACCGGGTTGCTGCCAAGGTCATTGCGGTCAACACCAAAGACGGTTACATCGAGCTCTCGCTCAAAGAGGCGCGCCAAGCGGTGCTCTGGGCACAGGCCGAAGAGGCGCTTAAAAACAAGCAGCTCTTTGAGCTCGCCGTTTCTGAGGCGAACAAGGGTGGCCTAATAGTGGACTGGCAGGGCCTCAGCGGCTTTCTCCCCGCTTCGCAGCTCAAAGCCGAGCACTACCCGCGCGTGGTAGACGGTGACAAAGACAAAATTCTTGACGAGCTGCGCAAACTCGTGGGCATCAAACTCACCGTCTCGATCATCGGCGTACAACCCAAAGAAGGCAAACTTATTTTTAGCGAAAAGGGTATCGAAGATAAGGAAAAGAAGCAGCTTTTGCAGAACTACGTTGTGGGCGAAGCGGTCGAGGGCGAGATCACTGGTATGGTCGACTTCGGCGTATTTGTGAAGCTCGAAGAGGGCCTCGAGGGCTTGGTGCACATCTCCGAAATCGACTGGGGTCTCGTTGACGACCCGCGCCACTTCTTTAAAGTCGGCGACCAAGTGCGTGTAAAGATCATCGACATAAAAGATGGCAAGATTAGCCTCTCGGTCAAAGCGCTCAAAGATAATCCTTGGCAAGTCGCTGCAGACAAATACAAAAAAGGCGACAAGGTCGAGGGTGTGGTGATCAAGTTCAACAAGCACGGCGCACTGGCCTCGATCGAGGAGGGCATCGCGGGGTTGGTACATGTCTCGGAGTTTGGTTCCGAAGAGAAACTCCGCCAGGCTCTGGAGCTCGGCAAGCGCTACAGCTTTACCATCTCACTGTTTGATGCAGCTGAGATGCGCATGGCCCTGTCTTTTAATAAATAGTGGCGCGTTCAATAAATAAGTTTGCGCTCTATCGTGCGTTGATTTCGGTTTGCGCGCGCTCGCGGCCTTCCTCCACAATCAGCTCGAGTGCTTCTTGGACTATCCTTTTTACTTTTTTGAGCTTCTCTTGCTCTGTGGGTTTAAATTTGCCGAGCACAAAGTCGGCCAGTTTCTCGCCTTCGGGTCTGCGAAGGCGCCCTGAGCTTGTCGAAGGGCTAATTCCCACGCGCACGCGTACGTAGTCGCGCGTTTTGAGTGCTTTTTCGATCGATTTTACCCCATTGTGCCCACCCGCGCTCGAGCCAAACGAGATTTTAACCTTGCCCAAGGGCAAATCGAGCTCGTCGTGCACCACCACGAGGTTTTTTGCGCTTCCTATCGCTTTTTTGATAGCCGGGCCAGAGTTGTTCATGTAAACATCAAGGCCAACGACCTCGGCACTTGCAGGCAATTTCTCTTCCAGCGCCTCTACGATGGTCTTGCCGATGTTATGGCGGGTACTTGCGTACTCTTTAGTTGGATTGCCGAGTCCGACGACGGTCCATTTCATATTGACTACTATAGCAGAGAGCATACAATGCTTGCATGCCTTCGGAGCTCAGTGAGAAAACCGAAAATTTTTTCACCGAGTTGCTCAAATTTGTCGTCGTGGCCGCCGTGATCGTTATCCCGATCAGGTTTTTTGTAGCGCAGCCTTTCATCGTCTCCGGTGCGTCGATGAATCCGACCTTTTTAAACGGTCAATACCTCATTGTCGACGAGCTGACCTACCGGTTTGTAGCGCCTGAGCGCGGCGACGTGATTATCTTCCGCTATCCTAAAGATCCGAAGGAGTTCTACATCAAGCGCATCATTGGCCTACCGGGTGAGACCGTCACGATTAAAAATGGTGCGCTCTCCATCACCGAAATTGGTGGCAAAATGATCGCGCTCTCGGAGCCCTATGTACAAAACCAAGGCAACGGGCAAGACGCCTCCTACACCATTGCAAGCGACGAGTACTTTGTGCTCGGCGACAATCGTCCTGAGAGCTCCGACTCGCGTATCTGGGGCCTTTTGCCGAAACAAAACATCATCGGCCGCGCGATTATGCGTCTGCTTCCTGTAAACAAACTCGGCCTCTTCCCTGGTGCGACAAACCCGCAAAACTAATATGAGCCAACCGTCGCGTCTTGCCCCTGCATCGTTTCTTAAACACGCTGGCGAGGTTGCTGCCTCTTACGGCTTCAAGCCGCTGCGCGAGGTGGAGAAGAGTCTTGCCCCCGAACTCAAAAAAGGGAGTAAGGGCGTATCTAACTTTTTGAGCGCGAGCACGATCGCGGTCCAGGCCGCCTCCACCAAAGGCTCCGAACCCGTGCTCACCTACTGGGCCTCGAGCAACCCATCGCACCTGCATGCCGCAGTCGACCAAGAGCTCGAGCGACAAGCGGTGGTGGGCGGCGTCGGAGAGTTTACTCTCCAAATTGTGGGCGTCTCCGAGGCGACCGCCGAGGCAGTATTGCTTAAAGCGATCGCAACTATTTTGGCCGACTGGGGGGCACCCGTCCTGCGCGTGCGCCTCAACGCCTTGGGCGACAGAGACTCTAAAGTGCGTTTCGAGCGTGAGGTGGCCGCCTACGTGCGCAAACACGCCCAACAATTGGGCGAAGAATGTCGTAACAAGATTACGCACGAGCCCCTGGCCCCCTACTTTTGTGAGACCGAGCTCTGTCGCGGGGTAGTCGAGAGTGGCCCGCGGCCGATGTCGTTTTTGAGCGAAAAAAGTCGCGCGCACTTTAAGGAGGTGCTCGAGCACCTCGACAAGGTCTCCCTGCCCTATGAGTTTGACGACCTGCTTTTGGGCGATGAGCGCGAGCAACGCGTGATGGTCTCCTTCGACCTTGAACACCAAGACCCCACCATCATAGGCGCATGGGGCGGGCGCTACGACGACTTTTTGCGCCGCCTTAACCCACGCAAAGAGCAGGGCGGCGTTGCCGCGAGCATCTACTTTCGCAAAAAAGGGCTCACGCCGTCGCACTTCAACTTTCAAATCTCAAGCCGCAGCCCCTCGGTCTACTTTATCCAGCTGGGGGTACGCGCCAAACTCGAAGGCCTCTTGGTTGCCGATGCACTGCGTCGCGCACGCGTGCCAGTGTTGCAATCGTTTGACTCCTCGCGTCTTTCGCATCAACTTTCTCAAGCGCGTGAGGCGGGCGTTTCGCATTTGATCATCATGGGCGAACGCGAAGCGCTCGACCGCACCGTGCTCATCCGCGCCACCGACGACAACTCCCAACACATTGTGCCGCTCCTCGAACTCCCTCGCTTTTTAAAGAATCTTAAGTAGTAGTTAGCCACTAGCCAATAGCCACTAGGGTATGAACAATGTGGTAATCGGCCAAGGTAAGTTGCATGACAAGGGGGTTTACGCAGATAGAGAATTCAAAAAAGGTGACGTGGTTGTTTCTTATAATCTGAGTCGACTCTCAAGAGACGATTTCATGAGTCTCCCAAGCACCGAAAAGGATTTCGTTCATTCTCACCATGGAACGCTCTATCTTTACTCAGAACCCGAACGGTATGTAAATCATTCAGACACACCTAATACCTACCAAGATATAGACCGCAAATGCGACATCGCTCTACGCAAGATTCTAAAGGGCGAGATGATAACCACGGACGCGCGCAAAGACGACGTAAAATAATTGCATGCAATCTTATAAAGACTTAATCGTCTGGCAGAAAGGCGTGGAACTTGTTTCTGAGATTTACAAAGTCTCGGAGCAATTTCCTAAAAGCGAACAGTTTGGGCTCACCAGCCAAATGCGGCGGGCGGCAGTTTCGATCCCTGCAAATCTAGCAGAGGGATACGCCCGCAAACACAGAGCCGAGTATACTCAATTCGTAAGAATTGCTTTCGGTTCGGGAGCAGAACTAGAAACTCATTTGCTTATTGCCAAGAACCTCGGATTTATCAAAAACGGCCAAGATGCTCAAATCAACAAACTATTGGACGAAGTTATGAGGATGCTAAACAAGATGCTGTCCTCCCTAGTGGCTAAAAGCTAGTGGCTATTGGCTGCCAGAAGAATATATGCTATATTCTTCTGGCTTATGGCAACCAATGCAGAAGTAACCAAAAACGACGGCGAATCGGGACTCAATCTCTTGCGCCGCTTTTCTAAGCGCGTGCAGGGCGCCCAGGTGATCCCGCAGGTGCGCGCCGGGCGTTACTTTAGTCGGCCTAAGTCCAAAACGGTCACTCGCAAGAGCGCCCTTAAGCGCATCGCGCGCCGTGACGAAATCACTGAGCTCATCAAACTCGGCAAGATGGTGGAGAAGCCCAAACGCGGCCGCCGCTAACAATCGATACCTCACAAAAAAGCCGTGGATAAACGGCTTTTTGTGTGCCCGAAGCTGTACACAAGTGCTACAATAGGCCTCAATGGCCACGATCGTTACCGGCGTCGACATAGGCACGTATCACGTTAAGGTTGTCATCGCTGAAAGCTCAGAGGACCCACGACAGCTCCCTCGCATTTTGGGTACCGGCTATGCAGAATCGCGCGGCATGCGCCAAGGCTATATTGTGTCTATTCCCGAGGTGTCGCGCTCGATCGCCGCGGCGGTTTTGCAAGCAAGCAAAGCCGCTCGCGTCAAAGTTAAAAAGGTCTACCTTGGTGTCGGGGGTATTGGGCTCGAGGAGAGCTTTTCCCGCGGCGAGGTCGTGGTGGAGCGCGGGGACTCGCAGGTGAGCACACGCGATATCCCGCGGGCCATCAAGGTGAGCGAGGAGACGCTCTCCCAAACAGCCAAGCAAAACCGCAAGATCATCCACACCATTCCTTTGCGCTTTACGCTCGACGGGATGAAAGTGCTCGGCAAAAACCCTGTAGGGATGAGTGGAGCCCGCGTTGGCGTCGAGACACTGTTTATTACTTGCCTAGAGCGCCACGTAAACGACCTGGTCACCGCGACCGAGGAGGCAGGCTTCGAGGTCGAGGATATAGTTGCCGCACCACTGGCCGCGTCATTTATTGCGCTCTCTAAAATGCAAAAGCGCGTGGGCTGTGTGCTTGCCAATATCGGCTCCGAGACACTCTCGATAATTGTGTTCGAAGACGGCATGCCGATTTCTATAAAAGTGTTCCCCATTGGTTCAAACGACATCACCAACGATCTCGCTTTGGGCTTGCGCATCTCGCCAGAGGAGGCCGAGCAACTCAAACAAGGTGCCGTACTTGGGGCCCCCTACCCCAAACGCACCATAGAGCAGATCGTCACACGACGCACCCAGGATATGTTTAAGTTAGTCGAGGGACATTTGAAAAGAATAGGCAAGAACGAGCTCTTGCCCGCGGGGATTATTTTGACCGGTGGCGGCTCGGCGCTCTCCTCGATGCCCGAGATAGCTAAAGCTGCATTGAAGCTCCCGTCACGCTCGGCAGCACTCGCGGAGGGCCCGCAGCGCATGCAGCTGCGCGACTCGAGCTGGGCGGTCGCCTATGGGCTCACGGTGTGGGGTTTTAGCGAGGGTGAAGCGCTCGAAGGCGAGGCGATGGGCTCGTTTGGCGAGCTCTTTTCAAAACTCTGGCGTTGGTTCAAAAAGTTTTTGCCATAATTGGAGACAAAAGGATAAGAAATCAAGGGTTTGTGCGAAAAAGAGAAAAAGCCTGCAGTAGCAGGCTTTTTTTGTATAAGCAGCTCGAAGACTCGGCGTGAATTTGCACGAGCTTGCCAAGCCTGCAAATAGGGGTTTACACTACGTGAGCAATTAGCAACATAAAATTATTCACATGCCGCAAGTACAGCCCGAGGTAGAAGCGTTTGCACGGATCCGAGTCGTGGGCGTGGGCGGATCGGGTAAGAATGCCATTAATCACATGGTCGAAGAGAAGGTGCGCGGTGTCGATTTTGTCACCATCAACACCGACGCGCAGGATCTCCATCACTCGCAAGCAAAAAAGAAGATCCATATTGGTAAAAATCTCACGCGCGGGTTGGGTGCAGGCATGAACCCAGAGATCGGCAAGCGTGCCTCAGAAGAGACGAAGGAAGAAATTCAACAGGCAATGAAGGGCTCCGACATGGTGTTTGTCGCCTGCGGCATGGGCGGCGGCACAGGGACCGGTGCAGCACCGGTGGTGGCGCGCACCGCTAAGGAAATGGGCGCGCTCACCGTGGGTGTCGTGACCAAGCCCTTCTCTTTTGAGGGCGCACAGCGCATGCGCCTGGCCGAAGTGGGCCTAGAGGAGCTGCGCAAAGAGGTAGACGCGCTCATCGTGATCCCCAACGACCGCCTCTTGGCCACCGTCCAAAAAGACACCACACTCAAACACGCCTTCGCCATGTGCGATGATGTGCTCAAACAGGCGGTCGAGGGCATCTCAGACCTTATTACCCACCCCGGCATCATCAACGTCGACTTTGCCGACATCCGCGCCGTCATGGAGAACGCGGGGAGTGCACTTATGGGCATCGGCATTGCGAGCGGTGAAAACCGCGCTGCGGTTGCGGCCAAAGCAGCCGTCTCATCTCCCCTACTTGAGCTCTCGATTAATGGTGCCAAGGGCGTTTTGTTTGCAATTGCTGGCCAGGACGACCTCGGCATGCTCGAGGTGCACGAGGCAGCCAAAATTATCACCGAGTCGGTCGACCCGAACGCCAAAATCATCTTCGGCGCGGTACGCGACGAGAAACTCAAAAAAGGTGAGGTGCGCCTGACCGTGATTGCAACCGGTTTCCCCGCCGCTGGCATTGCGCCGCGGGGGACGCCACTGTTTGGCTTCCGCGATACTAAGAAAGAAGACGAGATGCCGCTGGTGGGTAAGATCTTTAATTCCCCCGCCAAGGAGAGTTCTAAAGAAAAAGAGGAAAAAGCTGCTGAGCCGGTTAAAGTGGCAATGCCGAAGCCCGCTGAGGAAGAGGAAGATGAGTGGGGCGCGGTACCAAGCTTCTTGCGCCGCCCGAAGATTAAATAGGACAGACAAAAAGGGCCCCGCAATCGCGGGGCCCTTTGTCGTTTGTGGCAGGAACCATCACTCCTGCAGTTGCCGCTTGAGGACCTCGATCTCGTCGGCGAGCATTGTGTCTTGGCCGACCAACCCCTCGATCTTGCGCACCGCGTGCAAGACCGTGGTGTGGTCGCGCCCGCCGAAGCGTCGCCCAATTTCGGGCAGCGAGCGCAGGGTGAGCGTCTTGGCCAAGTACATCGCCACCTGCCGAGGCCGCACCACGTTGGCGGTTCGGCGGGAGCTAAGCAAGTCGGCACGACTGATGTTGTACTGCCGACCGACGATCCGCTGAATGTCCTCGATCTTTACCCGCTTGGGCTCTGCGGGCCGAATGAGATCACGCATCTCACGCTCGGCCAACTCCATCGTCACCTCCTGCCCGGTGAGTTTGCTGTGGGCGAGCAGACGATTGACCGCACCCTCGAGATCACGCCCGTTGTGCGTAACCGCCCTCGAGATGAAGGTGAGCACTTGCGGCGGCACCTCAAACCGGGGGTGATAGTGCTTGGCTGCCTCAACCCGCATCTTGAGGATCTCCAACCGGAGTTCCTCGTTGTGCAGGCTCAACTCCACCACGAGGCCCCGGGCGAGTCGCGAACGAACGCGGTCGTCGAGTTGGTCGAGGTCTTGCGGGGAGCGGTCGGCTGCCAGCACCACCTGGCGGCCAGCGTCGATGAGTGCATTGAGCGTGTGGCAGAACTCGCTCTGAGTCGCCTTCCCGCCTAAAAACTGCAGGTCGTCGATGACCAGGACGTCGATGCCGCGCAGCGCGTCTTTGAACGCGAGGTGAGTCTGTGTACGCAGTGCCGAGACGAAGCCGAACATGAACTTCTCGGCAGTGAGGTAGAGCACCTTGCGCCGATCTTCGTCACGCACCTCGGTCTTGCTGTTGCCTGCCCAAGTGATCGCCTGGAGCAGGTGCGTCTTGCCTAAGCCCACTCCGCTGTGGATGTAGAGCGGGTTGAACATCACCGGCTCTCCGCGCTTCCCAGAGGCCACCTGCTTGGCGGCCGCATGGGCGAGCGTGTTGGAGCGCCCAACCACGAAGCTCTCAAAGGTCAGCCGCAGATCGAGCGGTGAGCCGCCGAGTGCGTCATGGCCGCTGGAAACCGACGCGTAGGCGGCGCGCAAATCGCCAATGTCGAGCCGAGGCAGCCGAGCATCCCGCACGGTGTCAGAGACTTCGGGAGCCTGGGCCTTAGGCGGGATGGTGCGAATAACCGCCGAACGCACCAAGATCTCAACCTTGATGACGTCGGGGTGTTCTTGCTGCCAGCATGCCAACACCCGCCCGATGTAATGCGATTGGATCCAGCTCTTGAGAAAGCGCGTAGGGACCGTGACGCTCGCCACGTAGTTCTTGCCTTCGGGTCCAGCACTGTTGGTAACTTTGTCCAACTCCATGCTCTTGAACCAGGACACGAAGATGTCCTCGCCCACTTCAGCTCGGAGACGCTCCTTGACTCGGTGCCAACATTCTTGGTCGGGACTTGTCATCTGCAAAACTCCTTGTCGTCTGTTTGGGTTAAACCACTTCCAGTCAGGTGTTTTTATGGGGCTAGGCCGAACACAAAAACGCGAGTAGTTTCTAAGGCCTTCCGCACACCACAGTAACTCTGCCCCACTTTTGCAGCAAGGGGACAGTGCGTTAGAATACAGTTATGTATGATTTGGCAATCATAGGCGGCGGCCCCGCCGGGGCCGCCGCGGGAGTCTACGCCGCGCGCAAGCGCCTCAAAACCATCCTGATTGCCGAGACCATTGGTGGCCAATCGACCGACAGCCTAGATGTACAAAACTGGATCGGCACGCCGCACATCTCTGGCATGCAGATGGCCAAACAGCTCGAGAGCCATCTGCGCGAATATGCAGGTGACGTGCTTGAGCTCAAACTGGGCGAGCGCGCAACGGGCATCACCAAAAACCAAGGGAGCTTTTCTGTCCAAACTACCGCCACAAATTATATGGCTCAAGCAGTCCTCATCACTACCGGTGGCATACGCAAAAAACTCTCCGCAAAAAACGCTGAAAAATTTGAGCACCGTGGGCTCACCTACTGCGCCTCTTGCGACGGCCCGCTCTTTGCCGGGCAAGATGTAGCGGTCGTCGGCGGTGGCAATGCGGGGTTCGAGACTGCTGCACAGCTGCTCGCCTACTGCAAATCGGTCACGCTTATCCATCGTCACCCAGACTTTGTGCGCGCCGACAAAGCAACGGTCGACGCGGTACTCTCCCACCCCAACATGCACACCATCACTAGCGCTGAGCCCACTGAGGTGTTGGGTGACAAGTTTGTTACCGCACTTGCGGTCAAAGACTTGACTACCGATACAATGCGCACGTTGCCTGTGACAGGAGTGTTTGTCGAAATAGGCATGCTGCCGGGCACCGAGTTTGCAAGAGGCTTAGTGGAGATGGACGAGATGGGCAAAATTAAGGTAGACCCTAAAACACAGCGCAGCTCTCAAATGGGCATCTGGGCTGCGGGCGACTGCTCAGACGGCCTGTACCACCAAAACAACATTGCCGCGGGCGATGCAATCAAAGCGCTCGAAGATCTGTATTACGTACTCAAAGCGGACGGTTTACACACCACATGAGTACGCTCCAAGCCCGTGGTCTTGTAGCGCTGGGGCTTGTCGCGGCTTTTGGCATGGGGGTGTTTGCAGGCCGCACGAGCGCGCCCAACCTGGCACAAAACACGGTCTTGCGCGAAAAGGGCTACTCGCTTATTAATCCGGTGCTTCTGTGCAACAACAACGTCACCGAGTCGCGCAAAGAGGACACAACTCTCAGCAAAAAGCTCGCACAATATATTGCAGGGGCAAAAGAGCAAGAGGTTGGGGTCTATTATTTGAGCCTGGGTGGCCCCAACGTGCGTGGCTCCTGGGCCGGAGTTAACCAAGAAAAAGAGTTTTCGCCTGCGAGCATGCTTAAAGTGCCCACGCTTGCAGCAACGCTGCGCTATGCAGACGAGCACCCGGGCTTTTTACAAAAAGAGATTTATTACGACGGCAGCTTCGACGACAATAAGGCTGAATACTACCAGCCCACGGCAAGTATCCAGGCTGGTCACTCCTACAGCATCGAGGAGCTGCTCACCTACATGATCGAGTACTCAGACAATAACGCCGCCAGACTACTCGACCTCGACTCGATCCCCCAAGAAGCTCTCAACAAGATTTATCTAAGCCTCGACATACAATTGCCCACAAGTCTCGGTGACATCATGTCGCCTCAAACGTACTCTAACTTTTTGCGCATTTTCTATAACGCCACGTATTTAAGTCGCACCAATTCTCAAAAGGCACTCGAGCTCATGAGTAAAGCTTCGTTCCCCTATGGGCTGCGTGGGGGTGTGGCGAGTTCGACCATGGTCGCCCAAAAATTTGGCGAACGGAAGTTTGTGAGCCCCGCCGGGGCGCCCTTGGGGGTAGAGCTGCACGACTGCGGCATCGTCTACACCGACGACGCATACCTTTTGTGTGTGATGACACGCGGGAGCAACTTTGAGACGCTCGCCCAAGAAATCCGCGATATCTCTACACTGGTCTATACCTATCACGAACAGCAGTAGCTCTAAAGCCTACAGCGGGGTCAGGCTTGGCTGTACAATAGCGACATGGCAAGACTAATCGAGCACGCAAAGGGGTGGTATTTAACACCGGAGAAAAAGTTTCTCAAAACACCGGTGGGGATCTTTTTGCTCGGCGCGGCGCTCGGCGAGCTGGCACCCGACCCGACCGATGCGATCCACTTTTGGCTCCAGACGCGCGTCTTCAACGATCCGCATATTTCTAAAACTCTGATCGCAGTGCTGCAAGTGTTCGATTGGTATTTTATGAGTTCGCTCTACTTTTTTCTCCTTTTGATACTAGCCTATTTCCTCCATATCAATAATGTTGGCACGGTCAAACGCATCACACTCATCGGCGGGGTCCTCTCGATCGGCGCGGTCATCGGCCTCGTTGCGCAATTTGTAATCCCCGGAAACTAGTGACCAGTTTACGTGGCTTTCCGAACTCGGACAATACCGAGCCGCCATCGGCTTGAGCTTGCAAGAATTACGGGCGCTAGTACCTACGAACTAATCCGCCTTTCGATATTCAACAGGCGGCTCGATTGACGCTATGTCTTGGAGCAGCTCTCGGTCGCCCTCGCTGGATGACCGTGTTTGCTGTGGTAGCTCGGCCATTCGCCGCCTTATTTCGGCGTCGAGCTTTTCGAGGTCACGCGGTTTGAAGTTGTTGAGGATTTCAGTGTGGATGCTCCTGACCACTTCGATGGAGTTTTTCTTTATCGTTTGATTTTTGATTGTCTTCACCTTTTCTAGCCAGGCGAAAAAAGAGCGAATCAATTCTCTGAAAACCCTGCTTCTGCTCTCTTCGTAGCTCGTCCCTCGGTCGAGGGTACTAAAGTGTAAGCCCCAGTACACATAGATATTCTCCGCATCGGTGCCTCGCACGGCTTTTATGCTCTCGAAGAATGCGTTGAGCACGCCTTTATCGAACAGGTTGCCGTAAAAAGCATTTGCGCCCGCAACCGCTGCCGAGTTTTCAATGTCCCATAGCGTACCGATGTAACCTCTAGCCCCGTTAGAGAGGAAGAAGGTCGAAACCTCCGACCAAGACCAGCAGGCATTGTTGAATATGAGCGGCGAGCTGTGCGACGCGAGTATTTGGAACATCCCCTGGTGGATACTATCTATGCACGCAATGGCACAAGATGTCGGTATTTTGTCCTTGCTCTTTCGAGGAGTAGGCTTTACATCCTCCTTCTGAAAAATCTCCTTTCTCATATCCTCAAAGACGTAATTTGGATATTTCTGTTTTTTCAGTTCTGGGCTCATCCAAGCGAAGCCATCAAACTTTCGGAAAAAGAGTTTCCTATGCACTTCAATCAGGTCTTTGCCAGGGACAGGCGCAAAGCCTACCACCTCATCGTACTCAACAGTGTGTTCTGCACCATTCCTATCGCGATAAGTTTCTGTCACAGCATACCCGTCAACTTCGCCACCGTGCGTACAGATATGCAAAATGTCATACGGGAAGTGCTGCGCGTGAAAATCCAGATTTCGCACGGTCGCATGATTGTTGACCAGTGGGCGCACGTAATAGTTGTTTTTGACGAATAGGTCAAAGACACTTTTGGTCTCCTCGTCTTGGAAGAAACCTGGCGAGAATACGACGGCAGAATTGAAACGCTCGGCGCTCTCAAAGAGTATTGAGTTGACGATAAACAGGTCGGGACTCAACGCCAACTGTACATAGCTGCACGGGATGACATTCTTTATCCCGAGCGAGTACGGCAGGCCGACTGTAAAAAATGTTGCGTATTTGAATCGGTCGAAGGCAACCGAACCGATGCGGTGCGAGACCTTGTTGAGGCACTTTTGGAGCTGGTTGTGGCTTCCATTATCGCGCCACTTTTGGATGTTTCTTTCGACACCGTGCCTATCCTCTTTGTTGAAGCCTTCGACGAGCAGCAAGTTTGCGTCCACGGCGTAGGCATAGTTCACCGCGACGATAGCGAGCGCCTGCTCACCCTTTTCTAGCACAATGATACCTTTACCGTCTTCGAGCGCTGGCACCTCAATCGCTGCTGCTTCGTTTATAACGAGCCGCTTCCCAGTTTTCTTCGCAATGTATAAAGCATTGAGCGCGTCGTCGCTGCGGCACTCCAACACCTCTTTTTTCTCACTTATTGGTAGCAGCTTCGATTCCACCTGGCTCATATCATCAACCTCAATGATGGGGATTTTGCGTGGTATTCGAAGGTAGGACTTTTGGTGTTCGGACAGGCCGACGAGAATTACCATTTTGCACTCATCCATCCTGGCCATCGCGTTGTTGGTCAACACCGCCGCCCGCTCGCCGATATGCCTGGCGATATAACCATCCTCTTGAAAGTCGTCTTCTTCGGAACTTGAGTTGCTTCCGACGTTCGGAAACAAAAAGAGCGGCAGGTAGTAGCCCTCGTCGGCAAAGTACGAGGAAACAACCGCAGCAAGCGTCGTTTTCTCCTTGTGGGCGATACAAATGTGCCCCGTGTCTATTTTTGGGGTGTCTGTTCTCATCAAAGCCAAGTATCTGCGGCTTCAGTGACGATTGCAACTCTTGTGCCTAAGCCCAGCTCTCGGATAAGTTGTCGAGTAGGAGTTGCTGCAACCTCGTTTTGGCTATCAGCTCAACGTTGTTGGACTTCGCAAGTTCAACCGCCTCGCGCGTAAACTCGCTGGTCGTTACAACCGCTGCTTTGTTGCAGTCGTAGTACGTCTTCGCGGCAACCGCCTGCTGCACAGCGTCGTTTCCCACGGACATATTCTGGTAGCATTTCGCCTGAATCAATAGCCGCTCCGCCCCTTTCGTTGCAACCAAATCGCCGCCCTGGTCGCCCACCTTGCCCGAGTGCTGCACAGCGTAACCCATCTTCTCGTAGAGACGCAGCAGCAGCGATTCAAATGCAGGGCCGTTCAGTTCCTTGAAACTCTTTGTGCTCGCCTGGATGCTGTTGGAAGTAACGCCGAACTCTCGCTCATCAATGTAGTGTCTCAACAAAAGAGCAAGGTCTTTGTTGTCTTCGAGCCTCACGCCCTTGCCGCGCAAGATATCCTCCATCTCATGAAAACGCTTCCAATCAATCTTGTAGTTGCGATACTCCCAGGCGTTCTTGCTCCTGTCCTGTCCCATACCGAAGCGGATGAAAAAGTTTTTGAGCTGGTCTTCCATTCCAGCCTGCCGTACAGTCGCAAGCAGCTTTTGAAGATGCCTCTCTTTCGTCGCAGCTTTCACTTTTACAAACGCGAGAGCAAGAGCAAAAATCGCTATGACTGCCAGAGCACCATAAACTGTCCACCTCCAAAACTCTGCACGATTGGTGAAATAGAGCAGCAGGAGATACATCGCGTAGAGGCCAAAAATTGAGGCGACGATATTTACAATGTCGCCATCAGAGTCCGCACGTCTGTAGTTTCTATATCGTCTCGCCATAATCAGCATTGTAGCCGATTTGTAGCTATTTTGCCCTATATAGGGCAATTAGAAATCCCTGTTTGTGGAGAGTATACTAAAACGTGATGCTGCGATTCAAACTTCCACATTTTTTTATTTTGTTAGTCTTTTCTATCATCTTTCCGCTCGTCTCTCACGCGCAGACAAATGTTGTTGCTGATACGCAGGACTTTGAAAAGGCGCGTGTGCTTGAAGTTCAAAACCAACATACAACAACCGTGCCTGGCACAGACACGCCAACACAAACTGAGACACTAAAAACCGAGATACTTGATGGTGTTGATAAAGGAAAAGTAGTGACATTTGATAACGATTATATTCAACTTCAGGTCGGCGATATATTCTACGCCCGTCACGAAACCAATCAGCTCGACGGTACAGATTTTTGGTCGGTGTCTGACCCGTATCGACTAAATGTTCTTGGAATACTAGCCTTTGTCTTTATCGCTCTCATTTTTATTTTCGGTGGATGGCAGGGTGTTCGGGGTCTCGCAAGTTTGTGCGGAAGCTTTGTACTTATTTTTTATTTACTCATACCAGGCATTTATCACGGCTACTCAGCAATTCTTGTAAGTATTGGGGTATCTTCTCTCATAATAATTGTGGGTTCGTATATTACGCACGGCTTCAACCGCACTACTACAGCGGCTGTACTGGGAATGATTCTTACCGTGGTCATCACAGGTCTCGGTGCGTGGTGGACGGTGCACGCCGCCCATCTTTCAGGTTATACGACTGAAGAAAATGTTTACCTAAACTTCGATACGCGGGGGAAGATAGATATGGTCGGCCTTTTATTTGGGGGCATTATGATTGGTTTGCTCGGTGTGCTATACGATATTGCTATCGGGCAAGCTATAGCCGTTGAAGAATTATTGAGCATCGGCAAACACCTCACACGACCAGAGATATACAAAAGGGCAATTCGGATAGGGAGAGAGCACATAGGGGCATTGGTGAATACGCTCGCAATCGCCTATGTGGGGGCTTCCTTGCCTATTCTCTTGCTAATTCAAAGCTCCACTACAGGGGTCGCATTTATGATAAACAACGAGATATTTTCTACAGAAATCGTCCGCATTCTCATTGGCAGTATTGGTCTTATTTTAGGGGTTCCAATCACCACGCTCATTGCTTCGTATATGCTGCACGGCAAAGAAATGGCAAAACAGGAAGCTCACCAACATCACCACTAGGTTTTTGCTATTGCAAATAATTTGCATTAGTATATATTGAAGGAATGGACACTAAAGACACAGAGGTATTTATCCGAGAGCAGCTTCGTGCTAAAGGGTTTCGCATTACAACTCCAAGAATAAAACTCCTGAAATTGCTATATAGAGCTGAAAAGCCTCTTTCAATTCAACGTATATTGGGGTCGTGGAAAGAGGATTTACCTAATCAAACAACTCTTTATAGAACTCTGAGTGACCTCGCGGACGCACATGTCGTTAGGCGCGTTGACCTCAATACTGGCACTGCACATTTCGAGTACACACCCGAACGACCGCATCACCACCACATCATCTGCACCGACTGCGGCGCAGTTGAGGACATTGAAAAATGTTCCGTCGATAAACTGCACGGGCAGATGACGCAAGCTTCAAGACGATTCAAAAGCATTTATTCGCATAACTTAGAGTTTTTCGGACTCTGCGCAAGCTGTCCGAGAGCATAAAAATATGGTCGTCCTTATCACGATAGCAACATTCTTTTCGACACTCATCGGCGGTTCATTTGCACTCTACCTAAAAGATAGGTTGCATTTGATTCTTGGGTTTAGTGCTGGGGCGATTCTTGCAGTTGCTTTTTTCGACCTCCTACCAGAAGCATTAGATTTGGCTGGAAAAGCGTATTCCGACCTAACAGTACTTACGGTACTGGTAATCGGCTTCTCAACTTATCTGGTTCTCGACCGATTCATACTTTTGCACGGTCATACTATGCACGATGGCGGCGATGAACGCCGTGGAAATGCTGGCGCAGGAAGTCTCTCCTTTCATAGCTTTCTTGATGGTGTAGGTATAGGGTTGGCATTTCAAGTCTCAGCGACCGTTGGCGCAATTGTGGCTGCTGCCGTCCTCACCCACGATTTTTCAGACGGAATCAATACGGTCAATCTTGTACTCAAAAACAAAGGAGATAAGAGGAAGGCGTTTCGGTGGCTACTCGTTGATGCAATCGCTCCTGTTGTCGGTGTGCTCTCGACATTCTTTTTCGTTTTGCCAGAAGATAAGCTCGGACTCCTACTGGCACTTTTCTCTGGTTTCTTTCTCTACATTGGCGCAAGTGACCTTATCCCAGAAAGCTACCATTCCCATCCTGTGCGTTGGACTACAGTAATGACAATCGCTGGCGTCTCTACTTTGTACGTTATTATAAGACTCGCGAGTATATAAAAGCTCCAGAGTCCTAAAAGTCCACTAAGTCGGATACTTTACGTCCGAGTGCCCGAGCAATTTTCTCCATATTCGTGAGCGTAATGTTTTTCTCTGCTCGCTCAATCATTCCAATGTAAGTTCGGTGTACTTTGGCGAGTTGTCCAAGACGCTCTTGGGAGATGCCCAACCTGTCCCTCTCCTCTCGAACACGCTTCCCGAACTGCTCTAAGATTTTTTTATTCATACCTACACTAGCAAGCGTAGGTATTTGCTAACTATGGGTCTACATACTATAGTTAGCACATATGAATAGCTCCTCGGAGCCGCAAAAGCCGAAACGAAAGTGGTTGAAAGTGCTTGGTTGGACTGCCGTTATCCTCGTCGGAGGTTCTATCCTCCTATCCTCTCTCAACAAAGCACAGCAAGACGCGTCGGTGAATCAGCTAGCGCCAGAGGTTCAACAGAACGCTGCTCCAACTCAAACGCAACCGTCCCAAGACAACACAACTTCTGCAAGCGACACCGCATCGCCAGATACTGGTGACACTGGCCTCGTCAGAAAGACTGTATCAGGTGTTGTCCGCACGAGCGTCATCAACTTCAACAAAGTAATGGGTATCAACCAACAAACCATTATTTTCGGCGGGGATGCAGACGCTATCAACGACGGAAGTGGTTGGTATTGCATCGTCAATGGCGAACAAAACTTTGCCAATACGGTGGCTGGCGACACGATAACGGTTACAGGCGAAAAAGCAGGTGGCACCCAGGCTCTTATCAACTGCCGCGTTGACTCGATTCAATAGGCCGCTAGGAGCGAAATAGCCAAACGACCTATAATGTGCACGACGTTCATTACGTGCACTGGCAAGGGTGAGTCTGTGCACTTTGTGCACATTATGAACTTCAATGAATATGAAAAAGGCTAGAAAACAAGCAGCGCCCATTCAGTACAAAAATGAGGTGCGTTTCAGGCTGCTAGATGCCTTGCCTTCATTTCAAGAGGATGTACGTGCTGTGCGTAAGGAAGTAGGCATACCGCCTGATGGCTTTTCTAACCACGAAGACCGCCGTAAGTGGCACCACAACCTCATCGTCGAGACTGACCGCATTATGGATGCACCAAAGTTTCTCAAGGCGGAGAAGGAAATGTTCACCATCCAACAGCCTCAAAAGCGCATGGAGAGGCGTGACGAGTTGTATCGTACTGCACCGCTTTATAAAATGGGCTACCTCAAGAGGCGGCTCGGAGAAAAATATAAATTACCCGAGCACTTCATTTCCGATAATCCATTGCAGGGGCTTCAGGTATATATTGAGACAGGCGTCGTGCGTGCACCGTCTGGAAACTGGTCAATCACGATGAACCCTGAAGCTCGCAAGGGCACAGCGAAGTGGCTCGCTCTCACGACTTACGCTCCTTTGAGTAAGAAAGAATTACGAGATGCGATGGGTATGCTTACCAATATGCAGCGGCATTATTTGCCGCCAGAAGTAGTTGTAAAAACGAGGGTGAAAAAACAATTCGACCGCGACCTCCAGATTTTCAAAGAGTTCGTCAAGCGAAGCAAAAAACCAACATTGAAGAAAGACTACGAGAAAAGTACCTACCTCTCAATAATGGCTCGCAAACGGGACAAAATGTCGCCAAAACAATGGCGTGGCTTGGAGCGTCTGCACAAAAAAGCAATCCAAGTCCATTTTGATGAAAAAACAAGCAAGGAAATCGGCAGGCAGTTTGGCATTTCTTCCGACGCTGCACGTAAGGCAGTAGAGCGGGTCGCGGATATGATTGCGGACTCTTTTGGGAAGGAGTTTCGTCCAGACACTAAGGGTTTCCGTTAGCATCACAGCTCAATAAAAAGCGGGTGTTCAATGCGGTCGTCGAAGCCGCATTTTTTATTCGCTAACGACAAAATGAGTATGAAGCACGACGACATCACTTATATCCCGCTCGATGATAACGGGCACTATTTTTATTCAAGCGATTTTGACGAGTGCACAGCACTGTGTGCAGCTGGATTCGTAGTAGAGAGCATAGATTCAACCCGCACGCGCTCCGTCTTTATTTTCAAAAAACGCGAAGGCATTGAGGAGACATCCAGCGCCTATTTTGCGGGCACCCTCACTGTCTCCGCACTGAAGCTCGCCGCCGCGCGACGGGCGCTGAAATCGCGTCTGTATCGTGCGCGAACTATTTATTAGCCGTAACCCAACCAAATGCGTATGAAAATCAATCGCAAAGCCTCCCTTCAACTCCCACTCGCCGAGACTGTCTATAACCCAGACACACGGCGCACACGGTTCGCTTTGTACGACGCGGGCGAAACCTATTACCAAGACTCAATCGAGCTTGAGGGGGTCGAGATACATCCGCTCGATGCCAAGAGTGACCTGGTAGCCAAGAACGTCGTATTGTTGCCTTCCGAGGCTACTGGATACGGCACGGAGGCGGAGTTGCTCGCCGAGGTACAAGCATTCATCCACAAGCGTTGCGATGTGTCAGCCGAGTTCGAAACAATTGCCGCCCATTACGTCCTTCTGACTTGGCTCTACGACCGTCTCAATGAGTTGCCGTATCTGCGCGTGCGTGGCGACTACGGAAGTGGCAAGAGCCGTTTCCTCTCTGTCGTCGGGAGCATTTGCTATCGTCCTATCTTTACGGCAGGCGCGACTACCACCTCACCGATTTTTCGTATCCTCGACCAAGTGCGCGGGACGTTGGTGCTCGACGAGGCAGACTTCCGCTTTAGCGATTTCAGCAACGACCTCGTGAAGATATTGAACTCGGGATATCAGAAAGGCACGGCGGTACTCCGCAGTGAAGGCAAGGGCGTCTTTGAGGTCAAGAGCTACGATGTTTTCTCTCCAAAAATTATTGCCACCCGCCAGAATTACGACGACGCAGCCCTTGAGTCGCGCTTCCTTATTGAAGATATGGGTCGCACCAAACTGCGCCCAGACATCCCGATTCGCCTTGATGATAGTTTCCGCACCGAGGCCTTGTTGCTTCGCAACAAACTCCTAACCTTTCGCTTCCGCAATTACAGCAAGCCTCTCGTGTTCAACGACGAACGCATCGAGGGATTGCACCCACGGATGCAGCAAATTATTATTCCTCTCCTTGCAGTCCTTCCGAGTGAAACTATCCAAACTACTCTTATTGAGCACGCCAAACGTTACAACCAAGAACTCATTGCTGACCGCGCCCAGTCATGGGAAGCGCAGGTCATCCTCGCCATCTTCCGCCTCCACGAGAATACGCAGCTCGATGGTCTTGCGGTCAAAAACATTACTGTCGAGGTCAACAACGATGCAGAAATCGGCGAGACTATCACCGCCAGGAAAGTTGGTTGGGTGATGCGCTCCAAGCTCCAGCTCAAGCCCGAACGCATCAGTAAGGGCTATGTGCTCTCTTTCTCGCGTAACGAGGAACGGCTTGGGTACTGGCGCGACCGCCTGGGCATCACTGATGAGGACATCAAAGGTGGCGATAGTGATGTGCACGTCTCCACAACTGCCTACAACCCGCCAGAAATAGACCCCGCGGACATTCCGTTTTGAGCGGCCCCCACCCTACAAGCAAAAGCTTATGACGTGTCAATTTATCAAACCAGACGGAACCCAGTGCAGGGCGAACGCGATGAGCCAGTCGCCGTACTGCTTTTCGCATAACCCCGACGTGCAAGCCGAAAAAGAGCTGGCTGTGCTCAAGGGCGGATTGGCACCGAAGCCCCGCAAGGACGCGGAACCGTTGGAACCCGTTGAACTGAAAACGACCGAAGATATCGTCGGCCTCCTTGCTGACACTATCAATCGCATCCGCGTGGAGCCGCTCTCGCACCAACGTGCAAATGCTATCGGCTACCTGTGTGGCGTACTCCTCAAAGCCATCGAGGTCGGCCGTCTCGACGACCAACTGAAGCTCGTGCAGAGCATCCTCGACCAACGTAAAATATGACACTCGACGCTCACAAACTAGCGCAGGGACTCACGGGCAAAGAGCGTGCCAAGCTCCTCATCGCGCATTGGCACGCCCAGAACAACGGCAAAGATATTTTCTCGGTGCCCGATGAGCGCGTGCTGCTCTACACGCCGAACGACGCCGTAGACAGGGCGTGCTGGCATCTCATTGAGGAATACCGTTGGGCTTATGTCCTTTGGCGCAAAGAGGTCGAGCGCATTTGGCAGGTGCTCCTACTCACGTTTCAAAATATCGCAACAATGCGTGTGCTGCCCGACGACATCACCGAACACTCGTTCGTAATGCTCAACAAAGCGGAGTTAGCACAACAAGCCGCACACAACATCCGTGAGTTCACCGAGTACCAGCAAGCCATCGCTGAAATCGAGAAGCGTGCCGACGGCCTGCCTCTTTTCGACGAAACAACCTGCAAGCACATTCGGGAATGGTACGACCTTGCCAAGCAACTGCGGCAGCTCAACAACGAATGGGTCACCCAGTTCAAGCTTTCCGAAACTCTTGTTATCGCAGAGCTTCCATTGCGCGAGGAATACGTGAAGTATTACGTCGAGGAAATCATCAGTATTGCCGACCTGTTCACCAGGAGACGCGTTGCGCTCGCAAAAAAACCTTTATGAGAAAGCCGCGCAAATACAAGCGTGCCGAGCCGCTCACTGAAGTTGTACCACTCTCACCAACGGAGCAATTTTTCAGCGATGAAACCATACTTGCGTTTCGGGAGCTGGGAGCAGTGCTTGAGCCAATTTACCGCCGTCTCCGTGACAAGGGCTACACGATAAAAGATGGTAAAATCTATAAAAGCGAGGGCGTTATCGAATGAGTATGAAAACGACCGAACAACTCCTCAAAGATATCCAGGCGGGCAAATACCGCGACCACTATCTTACCTACGGCCGCCGTAGCACCGACGACCCCAACATTCAAAAAAACTCGCTGAAGTACCAGCGTACCGAGAACACACGCTTTGCTTTCCGCGAGAAGCTACCTCTTGCAGTGCTCTCGTTGGATGGCTTTTGCAAAGATGGCGTTATCTCCGAGCGTCACAGCGCCTTCAAAGAAGATACTGCTCTTACCTTTGAGGAAGGCATGGTGCAGTACCGCGTAGAGCGCCCAAAGTTTTATCGCCTCGCGGAGTTTTTGAGCAAGGGCTATTTCAAAGGCGCAATCTTTTTGTGCTGGGACAGAGCCAGTCGCAATAAAGGCGATGACACGATTTTGCGTAAATTGATGAAGTCGGGTGCGGATATCCGCTTCGCTTTCGCACAATATGATAAGACCAGCTCGGGTGAGTTGCACATGGATATTGACGGGATGTTTTCGGAGCATCACTCGCGCGTCACGCGAGAGAAAGTGACACTCACCATTCACAGCGCACGCTCTCGTGGACTGACCACCAATAAAGCGCCAGTTGGCTATCTCAACGAGGGCAACATGGATTGGAAGCCCAAAGACCCTGTACGCGCTCCTATCATCTTGGAGTTGGCGAAGCTTGCCGATACTGGCGAGTGGAGTTTGCACGACCTCGCACGCTGGGCGATTGAACAGGGCTTTACTATGCCGCCCATGCGCCGCCGCCGCACCAAAGAAGAGATGCTCATGGAAGAAGAGGACGATGTTCGTGTTGAGATTGAGCAAATAAGTCGCTTGCCGACCTACAACACCATCCACAAAATCCTGACCAATCGCTACTACACAGGCAAGACGATGGACGAAAATGGTGAGTGGATACCAAGCACGAGCCACGAGGCAATCATCCCAGAAGACCTTTTCAATCGCGTGCAGGAGCGCTTGGCGAAGCGAAATAAAAGCGTTCACTATCTTGAAGTGTTAGAGCATCCGCTGCGCGGCTTTGCTTTTTGCGGCATCTGCGGTCGCGTGTACACGCCGTATCCGAAGAAAGGCACCATGTACTACGGTGCTCGCTGCTCGCGAGAGTGTGCCAACCCGCTCAAGAGCTTCAACTTTGATTTTCTTACTGACAAAGCTGGCGAGCTAATTGCAAAACTCTCCTTTACCGAGCAGGAGCTTGTAGAGATTGATACACGAGCCAACACCGACATTGCACTCTTGGAGGCAAAACGCATGAGCCAACTTGATGCTGCCGAGCGCAAAAAGAAAAATATCCGCGAGGAGCTGGCCTATCTCAATGGCAATCGTATTCCCTTGCTCAAAGCTGGCGTGTATACGCCCGAAACCTTTGTTGCAGAAGAAGCACGCTTGAGCGCGGAGTTGGCGCTGCTTTGCGAAGCAGAGGTCACATCCGATGTCGCAATGCGCGAGACCATAAAAGATGTCGTGTTGCTTTCCGAACTCCTAAAAAACGCTGCGGTTATTTACTCGGAGGCCGAGCCGCACGAGAAAGATAAAATCCTTCGCGTGATTTTTTCCGAACTGACCTTCAACGAAAATGTGTTGGATTATAAGTGCAAAAAGGGCTTTGCTGCGTTGCAAAGCCGCTTTGTTGCTTCTTGTGACCCTACCGGGAATCGAACCCGGATTCTCAGCTTGAAAAGCTGGTGTCCTAACCGTTAGACGATAGGGCCTTAGACAGAAATATAGCTCAAATCTACAAAAAATGGTATTTTACTTCAGTTCGACTAAGGAGGAGTGGCTGAGTGGTCGAAGGCACCGCACTCGAAATGCGGCGTGGGGGAAACCTCACCGTGAGTTCGAATCTCACCTCCTCCGCTTGTGATGTTTTTATTGAGAGCGTGTATGTAAAGTATCCTTGACGTCCGTATTCTGAGCACATACAATCACCACTATCACCGCTATGCAAGAGGTTATCATCAGCCGTGTGTCCGACTTACGTGCCGAATCTGGTATCACGCAAGAAGTTCTCGCGACGGCTCTTTCGGTGAGTCGCCAAACGGTAATCGCCATTGAGAAAGGAAACTACACCCCGTCTGTTTTACTCGCCCTCAAGATTGCACAGTATTTCAAAACGCCGGTCGAAAAAATATTTATTATAAAGAGACCAAAATAACTATGAAAGAAAGCGTACTCGCACTAGTTTTTGTGTTTCTACTCGTCCTTATTGTAAATCCATTTCATCTCTGGATGCCAACTATGCTGCACATGGTAGCGCTTGTGGCCGTCCTCGCAGCCTTTTCGGGATTTTCTATATTTGTGCTGCGCGAGCGAGCACGTGACGAGCGGGAGCAACTCCATCGTATGCAGGTTGGAAGGATCGGTTTTCTCGTCGGCGCCTCGGTACTTACGGTTGCTGTTGTGATCCAGGAGTTCTACGACATGCTCGACGTCTGGCTCGTGTTTGCGCTTGTTGGCATGATCGTCGGCAAGATGATCGCCGGAGTGTACGCCGATCATAACAACTAAAAACCAGTCGGTTATCCACACTAGATGTAAAGTTAACTTGACATTGAGTGCTGTGCTCCTATACTGGGGGTTACATGATTTTGCTTTTCATTGCTTTTGTTGCGGGCGTGCTCACTGTTTTTGCGCCCTGCACACTGGCGCTCCTGCCAGTAATCGTTGGCGGTACGATGAGCGGCGGAACGAGCAAGGCGCGCGCCGCGCTTGTTGCCGTCTCCCTCGGAGTCTCGGTGTTTATATTCACCTTCGTACTAAAAGTGAGCACGATATTTTTGGGTGTGCCGGAGACAGTTTGGCAAGCTTTGTCGGGGGGAATTATCATGCTCCTTGGTGTTGCAATGCTCTTTCCAAAGCTCTGGGACAGGTTGCCGATTGTAAATTCGATCAACCGTGCCTCCAACCAAAGCCTCGCGACCGGTTTTCAAAAGCAAAGTCTGTATGGCGATATTATCATCGGCGCAAGTTTGGGCCCCGTATTTTCTTCCTGCTCACCCACCTACTTTCTTATCCTCGCCGATGTGCTCCCCAAGAGCCTCGGGGGCGGCATTGTTGACCTGCTCGCCTACGTCGTGGGGCTTTGCGGGACATTGCTCATAGTTTCTTTCGCCGGACAAAAACTCGCCGAGCGTTTTGGCATGGCGGCGGATCCCAATGGCATCTTTAAGCGAGTCATCGGGGCTGTGTTTGTCATACTCGGCCTCGTCATCCTCTTGGGGTATGAGCCTGCACTCGAGCTTACGGTCGCAAATCATCTCTACGACGTCACCACTATCGAGCGCTCGCTCCTTTCAAACGAAACTCCTGCGCCTGGCGGTCGAGTTGCGGACACCCAAGTTGCCGCAACCTCTACGCAATCCGAGGCCGAACGCATCGCGACAAAGCGCGCGAAATATCAGCAAGCTCCGGAAATCACTGACCCAAGCGGCGGCTACATAAACACCGACGGTAAACCAATCACGATTGGTGAATTCAGGGGTAAGAAAGTTGTCTTGATCGATTTTTGGACATATTCCTGCATCAACTGCCAGCGCACGATCCCCTATCTCAAGGCTTGGTACGACAAATATCACGATCAGGGGCTCGAAATCATCAGCATTCACACGCCCGAGTTTGCCTTTGAGCATGTGCTTGCCAATGTGCAAAATGCGGTCGACAACACCTTCGGCATCAAGTACCCGGTCGTGCTCGACAATAACTACGGGACATGGAATGCCTTTGGCAACCAATTTTGGCCGCGCAAATATTTGGTCGATATCGACGGCTTTATCGTCTACGACCACGCGGGCGAAGGCAACTACGACGAAACCGAGCGAGCAATACAGCAAGCGCTTGCCGAACGGGCAACAATCTTGGGGACAAACGCCGCAGTATCGTCGGGCACGGTTACCCCAAGCGGCGTAGCGCACACAGACAACATCGGTAGCCCCGAGGTGTATTTTGGCTCGGCGCGCAACGAATTTCTCGACAATGGCACGGCTTTTGGGACGCAGACACTGAAGATTCCTGCCACCGTGAGTCTCAATAAATTATATCTTGGTGGGACTTGGACTTTCGGCGCAGAGTACGCGAGTGCCTCCGCCGGCTCATCGATCGTATTCAGATATATCGCCAGGGACGTGTACTTGGTTGCAAGCTCGGAGAGTGGGGCAACTTTGAGTATTTTTGTCGACGGGAAGAGGGTTGACGCAAATGCTGGCGAGGATGCCCCGGGCGGGTACGCGCAAATCAAAGAGCACCGACTCTACACACTAGTGCACGGAGCGCAGAGTGGAGAACACACGATCGAAATCCATATCGACCAAGGAGTGCTCGACGCATACACGTTCACGTTTGGTTAAATAGCTCGAGCGGAGGTCGACATTATACATTTAATTTTGTACACACCTCATGAAAGGCTGAAAAAATGGAATAGCGGACTGATTACAATATAAGATTTTAAACCCATGAAAAAGAGTATAGCTATGAGTTTGACTGTCGGTACACTTCTTGTAGCGAGTGTCGCGTTCGCTCAAACAGACACAATGATGCACAAGGATAGCGCGGCGATGTCGGGGGGTTCAATGATGATGCATCCACCGGCGCCGATGATACTTATAGTCAACAGCGATGGTACCGGTCGCTTGCGCGGCGTCGTGTCGGCGGTGAGTAGTACGTCACTCACGGTGGCGGCGTGGGGCGGCCCTTGGATAGTGAGCGCAACATCAAATACAAAAACTCTTGGCACAAACGCGTTGTCTGAAATCAAGGTAGGTGACTACGTCGGAGCAATGGGCTTAGTGTCGGAGGATGCGCCGAGTATGACCGCAACGATCATCCGCGACTGGACAACGAAGCACGATGCCATGATGCACTAAAGTCCACAGAGGTGTGGTATTGTAGGGTCCTATGAACCGCGTTGTCCATTACGAAATTCACGCCGATGATATCGAGCGTGCCAAGAAATTTTATTCGTCAGTGTTTGGGTGGGAGATGATCCAGATGGGCAGTGAGTACGGAAATTATGTCGTGCTCAAATCGGGGCCCGGGCCAGATGATATGGCTAAGGGCACGCAGATCACTATTGCAAATGCCGGGATCAATGGCGGCATGATGCAACGCAACGCACCGCACGCCCAGGCGGGTTCCTCCCCTAACGCTTTCGTATGCATCATCGGGGTGCAAAATATTGAGGAGATGATGCAAAAGATCGAGGCCGCAGGTGGCAAGCCGCACACCGACCTTATGGATGTGCCTAATGTGGGCAAGATCCGCTACTACGAAGACACCGAGGGCAACATATTTGGGATCATCCAACCGGTTGCGATGTAGTGAGTGCGCGGTAAGGGACTCGAACCCCTGACCCTCCCCACGTCAAGGGGATGCTCTACCAACTGAGCTAACCGCGCGTCCCCAAAAATATAGCAGAAATCATTACAAAAGAAAAAGCGCCGGCCCACGAAGTGTGGCCGGCGCCGCGCCCACGTTCAGGGGCGCAATCTTGGACCGTAACGAAGATACTTTAGGCACACCAAAACAGATTCGGTGCACCCAAGCCCGGCAGCAAAGGGAGTCTTATCCGCCACAACCACTTGACGTGGGCGCGGGTAATCTTCCCCCTTCCACCAATACACGCCCGGCATCTCTGTCGGGTGGTACCTTCCGCGCACCAGGGGATGGTCAGGCGAACCGGGGAGCGGGAAGCCTGCAAACTCTGACTCATTGTTGATTATTGACTCGCTGAGCCTTGAGTTTGCAGCCATGATCAGAATGACCTCCCTGGCACCCTGGAGCGAGACGAGCCCACTCAGCACGTCGTTAGGTGCATCTCCGATCTTGTAGAAGGTCAGCTGATTTATGGGGACACCTGAGGCAAAGCTCAACTCGTTGCCGAAACGCTCGAGCACTAAGTGTTTCTGCCCCAGGCGCGAAACTGCAAATGTGGTAAAGCGCCCCTTAAGCGGATTGCTCTCGTCGGTCCACTCCACAGTTTGAAACGCCTCACCTTTGAGTTTCACTGCCTCGGCCGCCGTCCAGATCCTGAGTCGAGAAGTATGGTCGTTGTCAAACTGAGCGCGAAAGGAGAGCGGAGCGCCATCCGCTTCTGGATTGCGTTCAACTCCTCTTTTGTCGATGACGCCTAAGCATTGATCGAGATCTATGTCTGGCAGTGTTCTTTTTAACAGTTCTAGATCTTCGAAAAAGCGCGGACGCCACTCGTCACCACCTAACGCTTTGTGGAACTCCCAGTCGGTGACATACCCGCCATCCCGACGCAAATACACGCCATCCCCAAAACCCAAGAAGCCATCGGGGTTATGCAGATATTCCCACTCCGGGACATCGCCCGGGTTGTACGTGATCCTTCCGTCAGGAAGCGTGAGTGTTGGACGCGGTCTCCTGAAGCCATACTTTTTGACTGAGACTCCATACGCGTCGCTGTCGATCGCCCGCTCAATCGCTTGAGCGGACGCCTCAATAAACGGCAACTCAGCCGTCATAGCACGGAGCTCTTTGCCCGCCGTGATTTCAGTTTGAAGCACGGCTGCTACTGGTTGAGGGAAGGGTTGGATGGTCCCATCTCTGTCCGCAACCACCACCTCCCTAGCTCCCGCTTTGAGTTTTTGCACAGGAACGCTGTGCAGATACGCTTCAACAAAGGCGTATTGCCCTCTTCTCATTCCGACTCCTCCCCCTAGTTTATGATCCCTGCCTAAACGGTCCTACGGAGCGTTGTTCGTCCGCGAAATAGCCTACCAGGCTAAAGCTGTAGTTTTTCTGAAGAGTCCAGTATGCTACGCTTGTTTTTATCTATGCGCGTTTTGGCGTTTGAAACCTCTTGCGACGAAACGGGGATCGCCTTGGTAGAGGGGCAAAAAACTCCCAGCGGCTATCAGTTTGTAACCAAAAAAGCAGCGCTCTTGAGCCAAGCGCATTTACACGCTAAGTACGGCGGTGTCTATCCCAACCTGGCCAAACGTGAGCACGAAAAAAACTTGCCCGTGCTGTACCGTGAGTTTGCCGAAGAGGAGTTTGATGCAGTTGCGGTCACCGTGGGCCCTGGGCTCGAACCCGCGCTTTGGCAAGGGATAGAATTTGCTAAGCGTGTGGCCAAAGAGCGCGGTCTGCCTCTGGTCCCCATTAATCACATGGAGGGACATCTTATCTCTTCACTTGCTCAACCGGAAAACCATTCTCAAATTCTGCAGAATATTAGAATGCCTGTTTTGGCGCTTCTGATTTCGGGCGGGCACACCGAGTTTGTACTGATGCGCGAGTGGTTTGAGTACGCAATAATCGGCGAGACGCTCGACGATGCGGTTGGCGAGTGTTTCGACAAAGTGGCACGTATGCTTGGGCTGCCCTACCCTGGCGGGCCACATATTTCAAAACACGCAGCCGCAGCGCGGGAGAAAAATCTCACTTCAGAAATAAAACTGCCTCGACCTATGTTCAACTCGGGCACGTGTGATGTGTCTTTTTCGGGCCTCAAAACCGCGGCGCTGTATGCCCTTCGACAAGCTCAGGGCGCCTCCTCGCTTAGCGAGGAGGCGAAAGCAGCGTTCGCCGCCGAGTTTGAGGACGCCGTCGCCGATGTGTTTGTGGCAAAAACGTGCCAAGCGCTCGAGGAGACCGCAGCCAAGACGTTTGTCATCGGCGGCGGGGTGGCAGCCAATAGCTTTATCCGCCAAAAATTGCAGGACCTTTTGCAAAAAGAATTTCCAGACGTCGAAATGCGCCTCCCCGACCCGGCAATCACTGGCGACAACGCGGTCATGATCGCTGAGGCCGCACTTGCCCGGGCCTTGGCAGGCAAAAATGACACATCAGATGCAGATCTCAAAGCGGTTGGAAATCTTTCTATAGCAAGCTAAAATGGGCAAACATGGCTGATGTGCCCGAAAAGTTTTTAAAACCCTACGACCCGCAGGCTACCGAAGGGCCGATTTATAAAAAGTGGGAGGAGTCGGGTTATTTTAATCCCGACAACTTGCCTGGCGAGCGTAAAGAACCTTTTTCGATAGTCCTGCCGCCGCCGAATGTCACCGGCACGCTCCACATGGGTCACGCGGCCATGCTCGCGGTCGAGGACATCATCGTGCGCTACAAGCGTATGCAGGGCTACAAAACGCTCTGGATCCCCGGCACCGACTCTGCCGCAATCGCAACGCAGGCCAAGGTCGAGGATTTGTTGTATAAGACCGAGGAGAAGACTCGCCACGACATCGGCCGCGAGGAGTTGCTCAAACGCATCGACACTTTTGTCGAGGAGAGCAAGTCGACGATCATCAACCAGCTGCGCCGCATGGGTGCAAGCCTCGACTGGAGCCGCTATGCCTACACCATGGATGAGCCACGTTACAAGGCGGTGATGGAGGCGTTCGTGCGCATGTATAACGCGGGACTTATTTATCGCGGCGACAGGATTGTGAACTGGGACCCAAAGATGCAAACCACCGTCTCTGATGACGAAATCGAACGCAAAGAAGAGCGCACACCTTTCTACTATTTTAAATACGGGCCCTTCACCATCGGCACCGTGCGCCCCGAGACCAAGTTTGGCGACAAATATGTCGTGATGCACCCCGACGACACACGTCACGCACAGTTTAAACACGGACAAAAAATAAATTTGGAGTGGATCAATGGGCCGATTGTGGCGACGGTCATCAAAGACGAGGCGGCCCAGATGGACATAGGCTCAGGCGTAATGACTATTACCCCTGCACACAGCGCAGTCGACTTTGAGATAGCACAGCGCCATGGGCTTGATATCGAACAGGTCATCGATGAGCGCGGCATACTGCTCCCCATCGCCGGCGAGTTTGCAGGTGAGCATATTAAAAAGGCCAGACCAAAGATTGTCGAAAAACTTAAAGAAAAAGGTTTGCTCGAAAGGATAGACGAAACCTACACCAACAACCTGGCTATCAACAGCCGCGGTGGCGGTATCATCGAACCGCAAATTAAACGCCAGTGGTTTGTCGCAGTTAATGCCCCAATCCAAGAGCGCGGCGACAAAACGCTCAAACAACTGATGCGCGAGAGTGTTGAAAGCGGCTCCATCAATATTACCCCAGGCCATTTCGAAAAGATCTACTACCACTGGATCGACAACCTGCGCGACTGGTGCATTAGCCGGCAAATTTGGTTTGGCCACCGCATCCCCGTGTGGTATCGGGGCGAAGAGACGTATGTCGGCGTTGAGGCCCCCGAAGGGAGTGCTTGGGAGCAAGACCAAGACACGCTCGACACCTGGTTTAGCTCCGGCCTTTGGACCTTTTCAACTCTCGGCTGGCCCGAGCAAACGCCCGACCTCAAAACCTATTACCCTACTGCCCTGCTTGAGACCGGCTACGACATACTCTTTTTTTGGGTGGCGCGCATGATTTTGATGAGCCAGTTTCTCCTCGGTGAAGTGCCGTTTAAAAATGTCTATCTACACGGGCTCGTGCGCGATGCAAAGGGCCGCAAGATGAGCAAAAGTTTGGGTAACATAATCGACCCGCTGGAGATGATCAAAAAATATGGAGCCGACGCGGTGCGCCTCTCGCTCATTGTCGGCGCTGCACCCGGTGCAGACTTGAAGCTCGACGAAAACCGAATCCGTGGCTACAAAAACTTTGCCAACAAGGTATGGAACATCTCGCGCTTTGTGCTCTCGCAGGAGCAGCAAGGCTCCCTCATGCCAGAACTTGTGCAAGAATTTGAATCTGTTGCTGCAGACGTGACCAAACATATAGATGAGTTCCGTCTCGACTTGGCCTTCGACCAACTCTATCACTACCTGTGGGATCGTTTTGCCGCAGAAATTATTGAGGAGAGCAAAGGCCCTGGCCGGGCAGGCAAGCCCGAGTATGTCGAGACGCTCTATTATATTCTCGAAAATTCGCTCAAGCTCCTCCACCCCTTTATGCCGTTTGTGACTGAAGAAATTTGGAGTTCATTGCCCGATAAAAAAGGCCTTATAATGGTGGAACAATGGCCTCACCCGCGCTCCTAATCGCAATGCTCGGCGGGGTGCTCCCCGCGCTCTTGTGGCTGATGTTTTGGCTCCTCGAAGACCGCTGCGAGCCCGAGCCTAAACGCTACATACTGTGGACCTTCGCCGCAGGCGGGCTCATGGTCGCCGCAGCGCTCTTTTTAGAAAAACAGGCCGAAGCTTTTTGGAGCGGCACGACACTCCTGTTTAGTTGGGCAGCGATCGAAGAGTGCTTGAAGTTTGGTGCGGCCTACTTCGTAGCGCTACGCGCGCGGGTGTTCGACGAACCGCTCGACGCGATTATTTATATGATCACGGTGGCGCTCGGCTTCTCCGCATTTGAGAATATGCTCTTTTTGCTCACGCCTATCCACAACGGCGATGTTTTGCGCTCAATCATCACCGGAGATTTGCGCTTTATCGGCGCGACACTTCTGCATAGCCTCTCGTCGGCCACGATCGGCGTTGCGCTCGCGCTCACCTATTACAAAAAGCCAGCTGCCAAGCGCCTTGCGGCGCTTGTAGGACTTATCCTTGCGGTCGCATTGCACACACTCTTTAACTTTTTTATACTGGGTAATAGCGGAGGTGCAACGTTTTGGATCTTCCTCTGCATCTGGTTTGGGATCGTGGTGCTCTTGTTTATGACCGAGCAGCTTAAGCACCCAACCCGCGACTACTGTTAAACACATGGCTAAAGAAAAACGAGGACTTTTTGAGTGGCTAACCGGGAGTCAAAACGACGACTTCGACTTTGACGAGCTCGAGCAGGGCGGCTCGGGCTATCGCCCTGCCACAGCAGAAAAGCACCTTGCGATTAAAAACGCCTCCACTGCCGCTCCCGCCATGGCCGACGAGGAAGAAGCCGGCGAGCTTGCGGTCGATGTGTACCAGACTCCGAGCCACATTATAATCAAAGCCATGATTGCAGGTGTACGGCCCGACGACCTCGACGTCTCTATTACCCGCGACCAGGTGACCATACGCGGCAAGCGTGAGCGCGAGTCCTCAGGGCAGCATGGAGACTTTTTCTTTCAAGAGCTCTACTGGGGCGCCTTTGCCCGCACGATTATGCTCCCGCAAGAAGTGGAAATTGAGGACGCCGAAGCGACCGAAAAGCACGGGCTTTTGATCATCAAACTCCCCAAACTCGACAAAGGCCGCCAAGCCAAATTGAAAATCAAGTCCAACTAAGCTAAACTCTCCTTACCTGCTTGGGTAGCTCAGTTGGTAGAGCGCTTCCCTGAAGAGGAAGATGTCGCCGGTTCGAGCCCGGCCCCAAGCACAAAGAGATTGTTACTGGTTGCCGGTGGAGCTGCCACCCAAATATTTGCCGACTAAACCTTGGAGCTGCTGCTCCCAGCTCTGTGCCTCGGCCGACTTTTGCTGAAAGCTCGCGTACGCTTGCTGCGCCTTTTCTACATACGGCTGCGCATAGTAATAGTAGGCGCCAGCCGAGACGCCGGCGATGAGCACCCACCATACTACTCCCCACAGCCTCCCCCACCAAATATTGCGGCGCAGTTTGTGCACGACGCGGTTGGTGTCTTGGGTAACCGCGGCAAGGCGTTTGACTTCCTCTTGCAGCTGCTTGATCTCTCCGTCCATACCCCTTTATGTTACCTTGCTTTTTAAGAGACTTCAGCAGGTGCGTATTCCGCTGTATAATTCTGGAATGGAAAGACGCTCGATAGAGGCACACACTGCCACCGAAGCCGCTCGGGCGGAGCTCGAAAATTTGCGCCAGAGAGCGGTCGAACTAGAAACAAAACTCAGAGCCGAAGCCTCCCCCGCCAGCGCTGTTGAGACAAAGCAAAAGGCCGCCCAAAAAGCGGTCGGCGAGCACTGGCAACAGGCGGTGCAAAGTCCTTCGCCCGGCGAAGCACCCCGAGCACTGCAACATCCAGAAGGGATCACCCTTCAACTCTCCAAAGAGGAGCACGACGAGCGCATGGGCGAGTTTGTTCAGGTGCTCCAAGAAAAAGGGGTGGCTAAAGCGATTGCAGCTGCAGAAGCGACTGGTGATCCGCACCTCATCGACGATTTTCATCGCGTGCTCGTGGAGTGGGTACGCGAAGGGCTCCCTGCAAAAGATGCCGACAAAAAGCCCTATGCTATCCCACTGCGTATGACACTCTTTGAGGTAACCCTCCCGCAAACAAGCGCAGAGGGCGAGAGGTCTGGCGACCCAACTAAGACCACTCGCGACTTCATTTCGCTCATGGAGCAGTTTTATCGCGGGGTCCTCAGTTTTGACACCAAGCATGGCGAATATTTCTCCTTCGAGATAGCCAACCCTGCCGGAGCGCTGCACACCAACGTCTATATCGCAGTGCCGAGTACTCGCAAGGAGATGGTACAGAAACTCCTTTTGTCTTTGTACCCTTCTGCACGGATGATCGAGCAACACGACGACTACAATGCGATCTCCGAAGGCGCAGAAACTGTAGCGGCGTACGCGACGCAAGCCAATCGGCACATTTACTCGCTCCGCACCTTCGACGAATTTCCGAACGATCCACTCGATTTGTTGCTCAACGCGTTTTCCAAGTTGGATGCAACAGGCGAGGGCGCGGCACTGCAGTTCGTCATCTCGCCGCGCGACAATGGTCTACTCTCTCGCTACCGTCGCGCGCTCGAACAAGTACACACTGGCACCCCGCTGGGTGATGCAACGCATGTGCCGACGGGGGCGACACGAGTCCTCAGCGAGATCGGGGAATTTTTTTCGACACCCAAAAAGCTTGACCAAGAAGATCGACTCAAATCGGATGATCCACGCATAAAAAACATTGAGAAGAAGGTCGCGAGTCCTATTTTACTCACCGACATCCGCGTCATTGCATCGTCAAACACGCCGGGCAGGGCTAAAGCAATACTCGACGATCTCCAAGCGCCGTTCCAGCAATTTACCGACACCGCCGGCAACAAACTAAGCTTCACCCTAGTGCCGCATCGAAAAGTAACCAAATTTGCCCACGCTTTTTCATACCGTCTGCTCGACGAAAACACCGCGCTGCCGCTCTCTGCACTAGAGTTAGCGACACTCGCGCACTTGCCGAGGCCTGAGGCACGAGAGGCTGCTCCCGAGCTGCATCAGGACAAGAGTCAGGCGGCCGCGGCACCGGTGGGGCTGCCGCAGCAAGGGATCTTACTCGGCATCAACCGCTTTCGCGGTAGCGAAACAAAAGTATACATCCAACCCGAGGATCGCCTGCGCCATTTCTATCTCATAGGACAAACCGGCACCGGCAAATCGGTCCTGCTCAAAAACATCGTCAAGCAAGACATCGCCTCGGGTGCAGGCGTATGTTTTATAGACCCACATGGTAGCGATATTTTGGATATCCTCTCAACCATCCCACCCGAGCGCGCAGACGATGTTATCTACTTCGACCCCGCCTCCGTTGAGCGCTCGATGGGGCTTAATATGCTCGAGTACGACGCGTCTCGACCGGAACAAAAGACCTTGGTGGTAGACGAGCTCGTTGGTATATTCCAAAAACTGTTCGGCGACATACCCGAGAGCATGGGCCCGGCCTTTTTGCAATATTTCCGTAACGCAGCGCTCTTGGTCATGGACTCGCCCGAGCTTGGCAACACGCTCATTGATATAGGCCGCACCTTCAGCGACGCTCAGTTCCGCAAACAAAAAATCGCCGCGTGCAAAAACCCAATCGTTAAGCAGTTTTGGGAGGGTATCGCGCAGCAAGCAACCGGCGAGCAAGGATTGGAAAATTACGCTCCCTATGTGACCAGCAAATTTGACGTCTTTACCACAAACGAGTTTGTGCGCCCCATGATTGCGCAACAAAAATCAGCGTTCAATTTTCGCGAACTGATGGACAGTCGCAAGATCCTGCTCGTCAACTTGGCCAAGGGTCGGATCGGAGACCTCAACGCCAACTTGCTCGGCCTCGTCATCGTCGGCAAGTTTCTCATCGCGGCGCTTTCGCGCGCCGACTCCTTTGGGAAAGAGCTGCCGCCGTTTTATCTCCACATAGATGAATTCCAAAACTTCGCGACACCTTCAATTGCAACCATCCTCTCTGAGGCGCGCAAGTACAAACTTTCGCTCACGGTGGCGCATCAGTTTATCGCCCAGCTTACCGACGAGATCAAGACGGCGGTTTTTGGTAACGTCGGGAGTATTTGTGCCTTCCGCATTGGTGCAGATGATGGCGAGTATCTTGAAAAGCAATTCGCGCCAACCTTCAGCGCCGCCGACCTTATCCGCGTCGACAACTATAACGCGCATCTCAAGCTCCTGGTGGGGGGTAAGCCTGCAACACCGTTTAATATCGAAACGCTACCGTTTGAGAGCGGCACTATGGAGCATGTGGCCAAGATGCAAGAGTTGTCCTTCTTAAAATATGGCCGCCCGCGAGCGGAGATCGAGGCCGAGGTCGCGCACAGACTAGGCACCGCTCACCAAGAACCAGCAACTCTGGCGCAAGGCGCTGTATAAAATATTTCCGAAGCGATCGTTTTTGGTGCAGAATACTTGAAATAGCTCGAACCAGCCGCGCCGCCGGTGGCGGGGGCGGCGGCGCGGCGCATCCGGCCTCCAAAATGCCGAACGCGGCGAAGCCGCTCCGCTGACAATATCAAATTTTTCTTTGGCGGACTAATTCG
>CAYQPO010000002.1:0-138906 GCA_964420015.1 uncultured Candidatus Saccharibacteria bacterium | reverse complement strand
GCTCGAACCGGCTCGTGAGTTCGTTTTGTCCTTGAATCAAGCCGCGAATCTGCTTGAGGAGGATGATTTGCCCGGAATGACAGCATTTCTGAAAAACATCGGCGCGAACCATTCTCTGCGAAATCGGGAACTCCAATTCGAGCCGGACGAACGGTACGCGCGAGCCGCCGCGCCCTGCGCGGCGGCGAGCTCCACCTTGCAATTTCCAATCTGGTGCCCCCGGCAGGAATCGAACCTACATCTTCTCCTTAGGACGGAGTAGCTCTATCCATTGAGCTACGGGGGCAAAAACAAACCGGCCTCGCGGCCGATTTGTTTAGATTATTTTACTATCTCTAGGCCGCGATCCCGAGTTTAGAGGCGAGCCTGTTCCTGTCGAAGCCGACCATGATGTCTTCGCCCACGCGGATCACCGGCACGCCAAGCTGGCCCGTGAGCTGGATCATCTCCTCGCGCTTTTGCGCGTCTTGAGCCACGTCGTAGTTGGTATAAGCGACACCCTTTTCGGTCAGAAATTCTTTCGCCGCCTGGCAAAAATGGCAGGTCGGGGTTGAGTAAATCGTTATTGTTTTGTCCATAGTGTGTTTATTTTAGCAGACTTTTAGATAATTAAAACCCGAGCTTTTCTTGTACCAAGATCATCGTAATCTTGCGGCCCGTGTAGGTCGGCTCACCGTAAAAGTTGACCAGCTTATTGAGCTTAGTCCCCGACTGCGGGCCATACACCCGCTTCATACGAGCATCCTCAAGCGGCACCACGTGCTCGATGAGGCGCTGATACGCCTCGGGCATCGTCGGCATGATTTTTTGTGTGCTGACTACAAAGATAACGTTCGGCGAAGAGTACACGATGTGTGGCAATTGGCTCCCCGAGTTGGAGGCGATCAACATCTCGCCCGTCTGCGCAAGCGCGTGTACCGAGCCAAGGTAGTAGTCGGCAAGGAGTGCCTGCCGGCGCAAGTTATTTTGCTTTTGCGGATCTTTTTCGTTCAAGATCATCTCGTGTACATTCTGCCACCCGTGCTGCCCCGCCTTGAGATAATCGACATATCCTATTTCCTCAAGTGTGGTCGAGGAGCCATTCATCACGCTTGCGCCTTGGGGGATCAATTCTTTGATTTTCTCCAATGCGTCAAATTTGGTTTCTACTATCACCGCCTCGATGTTGCGCTCTTTGAGCGCGGCTACTGTTTTAGTAATACTCTGGTCTGTTGCCAAGGTTGTATAATCCATATACCTAGAGTATATACGAGTACTTTACATTGTAAAGTGCTTATCCCCATGCTAGTATGCGGACATGGAGGACTGTCCAGTACAAAAAACCGCTGAGCTCTTAAGCGACACCTGGACGATGCTCATTATCCGTGACCTACTCGAAGGCCCGCAGCGGTTTTGCGACCTGGAGCGCTCACTGGAAGGTATTTCGACTCGTACCCTCACCCTAAAGCTCAAAAAACTCGAAAAAGAGGGCTTGCTGCGCAAAAACACCGCAGGCCGCTACATGGCCACCGCGCGCGGCCGTGGCTTACGCACCGTCGAAGCCGCCATGCGGCGATATGGAGAAAAGTATCTTTAAATCCTGGTGCGGAATGCGAGAATCGAACTCGCGCTACCTGCTTGGGAAGCAGAAGTTCTGCCACTAAACTAATTCCGCAAGAACAAAAGACAATTTACCATACAAACAGTAGGCGCCACAGTTTGGCAAAAAAACTTTGCGGCGCCTGCTTCGGTGCGGTCGTACTCGCCTGTTGGACAATATCGATCTCACCTTCGCCCGGGCGAGCATAGCCATAGCGCTCGCGCACCGCGGCCTCTATGCCTCGGCTCGAGCCGAGCTCCTCTACTTGGGCCTTTACTACCCCATAGCGCTGCTGTAGTTGTGTAAGCTCGCTCTCAGCCGACGAGCGCGCCGCGGCCGCCTCGGCAAACTTACTATACATCCCTAATGCCCCGCGCACCGCAAAAAAGGCCAACACACAAAGCAGCACGAGTAACGCGCCGCTTTTGATGAGCTCGGTTGGGTCTAGGACACGGCGGCCGGGTTTTTTAAATTCCCTCATATCTATGCTATTCTATCAGGCATGTTTGGCAAAAACAGGGATCGATTGGTACGCGTCGGGGGCGTCATTTTGGCCGTGGTGGTGATACTCTCCATGGTGCTCTATACCTTTGCTTTTACACTCTAGGATCTAGTCACTCAACTAGGCTCAGAGTAAAGACTACTCGCTTTTTACCATTTTCATAAACACTTCCTCGGGGATGTTGACCTTGCCGCGCTCGAGCATCTTCTTTTTGCCCTTTTTTTGCTTTTCGCGCAGTTTCATCTTGCGGGTGATGTCGCCGCCGTACATATGCTGAGTCACGTCCTTTTTCATCGCCGAGAGCGAGCGGCTGGCGACGATGCGCCCAAGCGCCTGTGCCTGGATCTTGGTAGTAAACATTTGCCTAGGCAAGATAGTGTAGAGCTTTTCTACTGCTGACTGCCCTTCTTCGTCCACCCGATGTTTAGCAATAATGCGACTAAACGCGGGCACCAACTTTTCTGCCACTAAAATGTCGAGGCGTGCTACGTCGGCCAAGCGTAGCTCGCGCATGCGATACGACACAGAAGCATAGCCCGAGGTTGCACTCTTTAATTTGTCGAAAAAGTTGCGCATGAGTTCTCTAAGCGGCATCACGACCGTGAGTTTGATGCGCCCCTCGGAGAAATTTTCTGTACTTTCGGTAACCGCCTCGTGCTCAAACAAAAGTGTCACCGTGTTGCCCACTTGCTCCATAGGAAGCAGTATCTCTACCTCCACAAACGGCTCCCACACCCGAGCAATGTGCCCATAATCGGGGAATTGCGGCGCAGAGAAAACCGGAAAGCGCTTACCCTCTTTGGTCTCGATTTCATACTCGATGCTCGGGGTGGTTACGATGAGCTTAAGATGCGCCTCGCGACGGAGCCGCTCGGTCACGATCTCGAGGTGAAGCATCCCCAGCATCCCGCAGCGAAAGCCGCGGCCAAGCAGACCCGATGACTCTTCATCGAAGCTCAACGATGAGTCCGAGAGGCGCAAGCGCGAAAGTGCTTGGCGAAGCGCCGTAAAGTCATCTTGCGATTCTGGGTAGAGCGACGCCCACACAACCGGCCGAGGCTCGGCATAGCCTGGGAGCGGCGGCGTGGTGCTCTTTTGTGCCCGCACCGTGTCGCCCACACGGGCAAAACCCGGCTCTTTGATCCCGGTTACCACATAGCCGATCTCACCTTCGACGAGCACATCGGTGGGCGTTGGTTTGGGCGTAAAAGAGCCGACCTCTAGCGCCTGGAAACGCCGCCCACTAAACGCAAACTCAAGCTGGTCACCTTTTTTGATTGTGCCGCCGAACATGCGCAAAAAGACGATCACCCCCTGATGATCTGAATATTGAAAATCGAACACCAACGATTGAGCGTCTTTAACAACTGCAGTCGCGGGAGGAGGAATGCGCTCGATTACTGCCTTGAGCAACTCCCCGACCCCCTGCCCCGTGCGGCCAGAACATAAAAGAATTTCACTCTGCGCAACGCCGAGCAAATGTGCCACCTGCTCTTTGGTGTCCTCAACGCTTGCCAGAGGCGAATCTACTTTGGAGATTGCGGGGATGATCACCAGCCCGTGCTCACGCGCAGCACGAAGCGTAGTAAGCGTCTGCGCCTGCACACCCTGCGTAGCATCAATAAGCAAAATTGCGCCCTCAACACAGCTGAGCGCGCGGGAAACCTCGTAGCTAAAGTCGATGTGGCCCGGGGTGTCGATGAGGTTGAGCTGGTAGGTTTGCCCCTCGCTTCGCTCGGGGCCGTCAGGACGCCACAACATCCTGACGGGTTGCATTTTGATGGTGATGCCCCGCTCGCGCTCCAAGTCCATCGAGTCGAGTACCTGCTCGCGCATCTTGCGCGCCTCAATGGTATGCGTAATCTCCAAAAAACGGTCAGCCAGCGTCGATTTGCCGTGGTCGATGTGAGCGATGATCGAGAAGTTGCGGATATAGTTCACCGCATCAAAATAGCATTTTTAGTGACATTTTAAAAGGAATCTATGACTGTACGTCGGTGGGCTCGAGCGCCACTGGCGGCGCGTCTTGGAAGCGGCGTATAAGCGCGCCCAACACTTCTTGCAACTCAGGATTTTTAAGCAACACAAGAACCAACACGTCGATGAGCAACCCCACTATTCCGGCAACAGTGCCTTGGACAAAAATCCCAAGCGCAGTGTTAATGTTTACAAAATCACCAATCACGGTGAGGACCACATAGGCCGCTGCGCCGCCCAAGATGGCTGCGGCAAAACTTTGGAACGCAAGTCGGGTGAGCCCGCGACACGAGAGCGCAAAGTCGCGCGCAAACCACCAAAACCCCACCATAGCCTCAGCGATCGAACCGAGTGCGAGTCCGAGCGCCAACATAAGCACTGTAGTGCCGGGGATGTCGGCAACGCGCAACAAAGCTTCTAAGAAATAACGCGCAAACGGTGTGGAGTGAAAAAGTGAGACGAGTATGATCGCACTGCCAATAGAAACAAACACATCGATCAAGCCAAAATAGAATGGCTTGCGGGTGTTGCCCGCCGCATAGTACGCGCGCGCGATAAGGAGCGAGACCGCTTGCGCAAGGAGCGAAAGGATAAGAAGCGCGAGCGCCGCTGCCACCAAACGTGTGGCTGACCAGTCGAAGAGGCCTGCCCCGAGGATCGCACGCACTAGTTGTGCGCGCAACACAATTGTAAGCACTGTGGCCGGTATAGACCAAAACATAATGTGGCGCAGCGCAGTCTCTACGTGCAGGGTGAATTCGCTGCCGTACCCCCCAGCAAAGAGCCGTGACAGGGTCGGAAAAGCCGAGACTGAGTACGAAACACCAATAATGGTCAGTGGCACGGCTTGCAAGTTCCACGCAAACATAAACACCGAGATCGAGCCGGCGCTCAAGAGCGAGGCGAGCGCAGTGAGCACCAAGAGCGAGAGCTGATTAGCCGAAAGCGAGAGCGTACGCGGTACAGAGAGCAGCAACACTTCTTTGAGCGAGTTGAGTGATGCACGCATCGAGAGTTTCTGATCAACTTTTTCACGAGTAAAAAACGGCAACTGCACTGCCATGTGCAAAAATGCTCCCACCACTACTCCCCACCCTAGCCCCGCCACGCCAAGTATCGGGTAGAGTGCTACGATGCCAAAAATAATCCCGAGATTGTAGAGCAAGGGCGAGATTGAATAGAGCAAAAAACGATCGCGCAGCTGCGTAAGGTTGGCCAAAATGTTTGACGCTCCGAGCAATATCGGCTGCAAGAGCAAAATGCGCGTAAGCAATACGAGCTCGCCCGAACCCTCAAGCCCAGGTGCTATCGCGTGTACCAGCTCGGGTGCAAAGAGCCATGCAACGCCGCAGACTACTCCCATCCCCACAAAAAACCACCACAGCGTGTCGCGTAAAAACGCCACCACCAACCCTTCGTGCTCACGCTCGAGCCGCGAGAGCACGGGCAAAAGTGCATAGAGCGACAAGAGTGAGGCCACTGTGGCAAATAAAAAGTCCGGGATGCGAAACGCTGCGTAGTAAAGGTCGAGTGTGTGCGAAGCGCCAAAGGTGCCCGCGAGCAAACGGTCGCGTAGCAAGGCGAGCAGCTGACTAAGCAATGCGAAAGCTGCCAATATGTAGGCAGCTTCGTGCATACCCCGAGTCTCGCGAGCGACGACAAACAGGAGTGCTTTCATGCCGCGCGACGCAAGCTGCTTTGGGCTCATAGAGAGAAGATACCATCGCTTCGCCCAAATGCCATCTTATTTCTTTGCTTTTCTGGGGACTATTGGGTCACGGGAGAGCTCGGCTGCGGCGGGGGCTGCTGTAAGCCAGTAAGCGGAGCTTTGCCGCTCTGCAGGTTCGCGAGGATCGCTTTGACTGTCTGGTTGTCGGGGTTGCTCTGCGCCAATTGCTGGAAGAGCTGCAGCGACCCATCTTTGTTGCCTTGTGCGTAATACGAGAGCCCGAGGAAGTACTTAGCGTTGGCGTAGTTGGGAGAGAGTTTTAAGGCTTGCTCAAGAGCCGGGACCGCGTCTTTGGTGTCATTGCCGGCGTAGTACAGGAGGCCCAACTCAAACCAGATCGAGGGTACCCCTGGAGCGGTCTGGACTGCTGTCTGCGTGTCGCGGATCGCCGAGTTGAGGTCGTTACGCGCCACGTCTATCTGCACCACAAAGAGAATCGCGTCGGTGTAGTCGGGTTTAAGGGTCAAGGCTCTAGAGAGGTTGGTCTGCAACCCCTGCGCGTTGCCGTGTAGCGCCTCGAGCCGTGCAAGCGCAAGCGGAATAGCCGGGCTCGTGGGGTTGAAGGTTTGGGCAGCTTGGTAGGCGCCTTGAGCGCTCTCATAGGCGCCGGTGACGTTGAGCGAAGCGAGTAGGTCGTAGACGCTCGCGAGCGCGAAGTACGGCCGGTAGTCGCGCGGCGTAAGCACCACCGCAGCCTGCCCAGCAGTAATGGTGCTCTGCACCGTGTCGGTAAACTGCTTGGTTGCGTCTTCTTGTTTAAGACTTTTATCCTGAGCAATTTGGTTAAGTTTGGTGCCCCCTGCGTTTACTTGCAGGCGCAAGCCGTCGGCCGTGAGCTCGGCGTGGTTAGCTTTGCTGGCGTACATAAGTGCCTCTGTAGCGGCACCTCCCGCAAGCGCCTGTTGGCCTAAACCGACGTAGCTCTCGGCTACAAAGCGTCTTGTCGTAAGATAGGCTAAACCAATTGTCCCCACCAAAAGCAGTGCAGCAAGACAGAGTACCGCGACACCTCCGAGCATGGTCGAACCTTGTGCCTCATCAACAGCACTGCGCCCTTGGCGAGAGAAGAACCCGAACGCTGCACCCGAGAGTACGAAGGTGAGCAAGATGATATTTTGGCTCGGGACATAGAACACCGTCGCTGCAATAAGGAAGATACTGCCTGCGCTGAGCGTGAGCGCCACCATGCGCTCATCGCGCGACAAGACGCCCAAGCGCATCACGCGCGTGACCGAAACAATAATGAGGATAAGCGGAATTAACCAGGCGAGCGCGCCCAAAAGACCCACCGTACCAAAAGCGGTCGCGAGTGTTGAATAACCAACGTTGAAGTCGAGATTCCAGAACGGCGTTTGGTTGACCGCACTCGGTTTCTGCGCGAGCCAGACCTCACCAAAGGTGTTAGGACCCGTGCCGACCAGCGTGCGGCTCACATTGGTGCGCACACCGCTCAGTACATCTAAGGTCGACTGCAAACCGGGGCGCACCTCGAGCGAAGAGACCGGAAATGTCCCCGTGAGTGAGGTGTTTATTTGCGTACCATAGAGTAAGAAGATAATCGAAATAACGATACCGGCGAGCGCAAACCACGGAGTCGCCGCGCGCCAACGCAAAGGCGCATCGCCGCCCGCCTGCGCAGGCAGGCGCTCCTGCCGACGGCGCATCAGCGCCAAAAGGCCGAGCACGATGCTCCCCGCAAGCATAAACTGCCACGAAAGCGGAAAGTTGACGAACGCCATGAGCACTACCAAGAGTGCTGCACCGAGGTAACTCACTGCGCGCAAAGCCATACTTTGCGTTGAGAATTCGAGACGCACGCATACGAGCAATACCAACAAACTGCACAGCAAGCCAAGATCGTTCCATTTGCCCACCAGGTTGACTGAGCGATCGGCAAAGGTCTGGAATGGGATCACGGAGCTTCCAAAGAGGATCGAGATCCCCTGGAACGCTGCTGCGGCTACAAGAGCCCAGAAGACCACCATAGTGAGCATGCGCGCAGTGCGCAACGTCCTAAAGTAATTGAACGAAAGCACGTAACTAAGCGCGAGCAGGAAGGTAAAGAGCACCGTGTCGGTCTCGACCCCGTAGCCGATCAACCCTATCGAGCGGTCGGCAGAGGTAAAGTATGAGACCAAATACACCAGCGGCAAAAAGCCGACCAAGAGGGCCGGATAAAGACCATGGGTGCGCCATAGGTCGCGCGCACCACCGCCTACAACATAGAGTAGTGCGGCTACAGCCAAGAGAGTGGCGAAAGCCGCAACCTTGGATAATTGGAACGGGAACCACGCGGTCGGGATAACGAGCACCAAGGCGAGCACTATGCCCGCGAGGAACACGTATCTGGACCACGACACGAGTCGTGTATACATAGCGATAACAATAAGTACAGAGGCACGATACCCCTGCGCTAGTAATAATTTTCGAACAACGGACTAACTTAACTATACCCCCGCCTCACTCAAAAGGATGCAAAAAGTGTGGATAAGTGATACAATACTTTTAGCGCGTTGAACAGTAGCTCCGGTTAACCCCGGGGAGGAAAGTCCGAACTCGCACCCTCGGTAGCAATATCGCAAGGGTTAAGACGCCAGCGGGTAACCCCCGTCATACGCTCTCTGCGGGCGTAAGAGTTGCGAACAGAGACGAGCCGCAGGCCTTCTGAATAAGGAAGTGTGCGGGTGAAACGGCTAAATACTTGGTGTCGAGCAAGGCCGTGCCTGAGCAATCAGGAGTGCCGCTCGAGCCCAGAGGCAACTCTGGGCCCAGATAAATTATTGTTCACGCCTGCTTGCCGGCAGGCAGGACAGAATTCGGCTTACAGACGCGCGCGCAGAACGAGAAGACCCCGGTAAACCGGGGTTTTCTCCTACCTAAAATCAACTCTACTCCCGACACCAACCCCATGCTCAGCTAAAAAGCCTACGGGGAGCTCTACCACAAAACTGGCGAGCTCGGTTGGATAAAACACCTCTGGATACGTCTCGGGTGAGACTCGTTCGTCGGCACTAACAACCGTACCTTGGGCATCGAGCCAAATAATGTCGAGCGAGAAACGCATCTCCTTCATCCAGATCCCCCACTGCCCCGGCGTGTCGAACACAAACAGCATGCCACTGTTTGAGTTTAAGCTGGCGCGACCCGAGAGCCCCTGCTCGCGCGAGCGCTCAGTTTGAGCGACCTCCACCGTGACTGTGGTCCCCCCGATTTGGATTGCACGGCGCACTAGCTGCTGCGGAGTGGGCGCTAGTGCCAAAGCCCCGTGATGATGGTGATGATAAGCAGACTCACCAGCCAGCGCCCCGCAGTAATGGCAAAATGCTGCCAGCGCATGTCTTCCCACATCACTGCGCCAATAAGCGGCACGGCAAAGAAGGTAACCCACAACCACAAACTAAGATGAATCGCGCTCTGTATTGTGGCAACTCCAAACCAGACGACCGTTATGTGTCCAACTAAAAAGGCAAAGACCACCGTGGTCACGAGCTCAATGAGCATCTTGTCCATCGGCATCTGCATGTTCTTCATTTGAGCCATCACCGCATCGGCGTCTTTGCCCCGCGCGCGCAGCCACGGCTTTACAAACAACAAGGGCGAGTACCACGCCCAGCCCACTAAGTAGCACACGACCGCAGCAACCAGCACCGCGACATAATTTATCTCCATAAAAATCTTGCTAAACAAATAATAAAAACTACCTAGCTTAAGTATAGCAAAAAGCTGGCGGAGGCAGGGGCTTAGTTTTTGATACCCGCTTAGAAACACATATTCTATGTCAAACAGAAAACCGCCTCGCCGAGAGACCATTAAGACGGTTTCTGCGACAGGCGGTTCTATTTCATGCGCGCCAGTTCAGCCACCAACGCTTTACCTGATATGCCAATCAGTGAAAGCCACCGATTAGACACGCAGTGAAGAAGGTAGACGGCCAAAAGAGAAGCAGGCCCGTTTGCCAGCCATCAAGGAATCCCCCGACGGTTGACACGACGACTGCAACCCCTGCGCTTGCGAAGCCGAGCCATTCTGGCGATTTCGGCGGGTTTTCAAAAAGCGCGGGAAAGCGCTTCTTGGCTGCGAGCGCGATGGCAGTCAGAACGCTGATGACACCACCCGCATACAGCGCCACATCAAGATACCAGATGTAGGTGGTCAAGAAGTTGCCGCCCTTTATCAAATACCAGACGAAGAGGTACGGCAATGTGAGCATTAACCCCCCAACGAAGAAGTTCTGAATGTTTTCCTTATCAGAGGATTCCTCGTCCTCAGTGGTGCAATCGATCATGGTTTGAGCGTCCTTTCAGCGCTTGTCAGTGGATGTTGAACCTGCCTGCAGTGTACATTCAAAATACTACTCTGTCAAGTTATCCGAGACAAGTGGAACAAGCCGATTTTTGTGCCCGTTTTTGGTAGCGCTCCAGAAAAACCCGTTTGGCGGGCAGGGTCGGTCTAGAACCAAAGCCCGCCAAGTATTACAAGCGTTTTCTGGCGAGTTTCGAACTCAGCAAAATGAGGGGGAACGGTCGCAATTAGCGCGGGTGTCTTGTTGAATTTCCTCCTAGTAACAAGTTGAAGCCAAGGACTGCAGGCACCATGAAAATCATCCATTCTAAAAACTCCTCTGTAGGAAATGTCTGGCCCAAAAGGTGGATCATCCCCACGTAGTCAGTCGCGGGGAACGTCCAAAAACCAAGCGCGTCAGCAATAAGTTCGTACGGGAGCATTGCGACCAACTGAAATCCGACAATAAAGAGTAATGGCGTATAGGACGAGGGATGAGAAGCAAGAAATAACGCGCTTGGAATTATAAATGCTATGGAGAGCAACCACGCATCGTAGTACGGAATCAATAGCAAGTCCCGCTTGGTTGCTTGAATTACAAGAAAAAGCAGGAAGCAAAGAAAGACGGCTGTGCCTGTTTTTTTGAAGCGTTTCGCGTCCAATTTTCTCGGGCTTAATTGGGGGTAGTAAAAATGGGTGCCTGCGATTACTACGTATGCGGCGAAAAATATAAACAGGAAATCTTCAACTGGCACTAGGTGTAAGATTCTGAATGAAAACAGGGTCGAAACTGTCCAGGCGTGGTTGAAAAACGCCATCCAATCCAATACGAAACCTATCAGCGTTGCCACGATTGACATGCTTGACGCTCTGGGAATTATTTCTGGTTTTTTTACAGAAAAGTAAATACTCGGAAGCATCAGGTACAGGAGTATGGAAATTAAGAAATTACCATGGAGAGCAATCAAGACAATCGGCGGCAACAGCAGCCAAGAGCCGAGAAACATGAAATTGACCCTACTCATAACCCTAACTTTAATACAGCTTCCCGGTTTCGAAGCAACTTACCAACACCGACGTTACGATCGATCGCACAACCGCCATAGGGCATCGGTCGCAAAACACCGTGCTCAATCCTGCGGAGGCGGTGAGATTCGAACTCACGATACCTTGCGGTATGCCGCCTTTCCAAGGCGGTGCACTAGACCACTATGCGACGCCTCCAATCTTGCTATATTGCTCTAAGATTGCTTTTTTCTCAAGATTGGAGTAAGGATCAAGCAATATGCTATACTAGCCGTATGACCATTGCGGAGCTTAAAAATGTTGTGTGGAGAGAGGGTAAACATTACGTTGCTCAATCTTTGAATGTGGATGTCTCCAGTTTTGGCAATACTAAAAAAGAGGCTCTTGCCAACCTTAAGGAGGCACTCGAGCTCTATTTCGAAGATGCGCCAAAAGATTCCGCCTCTTCGGTAGAGGAGCCAGAAATTGTCTCGCTCTAGACCATGCCGAGGTTGCATTCCTCGAACCGAGTTATCTCCGTTCTCGAAAGGAACGGCTTTTATTTTGTCTCACAAAAGGGAAGTCACATAAAATACCGCAAGATGAGCGGTAACGCGACGCTTACGGCCATTGTGCCCGCAAACAAAAAAGAGATTCCTTATGGCACTTTCCGCTCAATCCTGCGGCAATCACAGCTTGCATCCGAAGATTTTTCTTAGTGCACTCAGAGGAGCTGTCCGTCCATTTTTGAGGCTAATTGAGTAGCGCTTTGATCCGCTCCTCGATTGGTGGGTGGGTCATAAAGAGTCTTGCGATGCCCGAGGCAGCCGCGCGCGGGCCAAAGGGGTTCGAGATGTAGAGGTGCGCGGTCGCGTTGTTGGCCGTGCGCATGGGCGCTTGGTAGCTCCCTATTTTGCGCAAGGCATTCGCGAGCCCTTCGGGGTAGCGCGTGAGCAGCGCCCCCGAAGCATCGGCCAAAAACTCGCGCTTGCGCGAGATTGCGAGCTGCAAGAGTGTTGCTACGATAGGCGCCAAAATAATCAACACGACCGCAACGATCATGAGGATAGGATTACCCCGCTCTTCCCTATCTCTGCCCCCGCCCCAAAATGTACTGCGTAGAAAAAAGTCGCTCGCAAGCGTGACAAACCCCACCAGCACTACCGCAATGGTTGAGACCAGCATGTCGCGGTTGCCCACATGCGAGAGCTCGTGGGCGAGGACGCCCTGGAGTTCGTTTTTATCCATCATCTGCAAAAGCCCCGTGGTGACTGCGATCGCAGCGTGCTCTTTATTGCGCCCCGTGGCAAATGCGTTGGGTGCAGGGTCGTTGATGATGTAGAGCTTTGGTTTAGGGAGCCCCGCAGTGATAGCTAGGTTTTCGACCAATGTGTGCAACTCGGGATACTCCTTGGCGTCAGCAGGTTTGGCCCCTGCCATAGCGATCACCACCTTGTCTGACGACCAATATGCCCAGATGTTGGTGATTAAGGCAAAGAGCACCGCAAAAACCAAAATACCCGGGTTATTAAAGTAGTAGCTCAGCGCCCAGCCAATCGCCACCACCACACCAAAAAACCCGGCCATCAAAATCCAGGTCTTAGCGATATTTTCGTCTTGGTGGGTGTAGAGGGTTGCCATTAGTGGCGCTTCCACTCGTAGCCTTTGCCCGCGCGGATAGCATCGACCATTTTAAACTCGTCGAGAATGCCGTCAATGAGCGGCAGTCTGGCAGCCTCCTTGGTAGAAACCCAGTCGTATGCATCGTTTTCCTCCACTTGGAGCTTCACTTCGCCGCCTACATAGTCGGCAACACACGAGATCACGATCGAGGCCGCGCCGTCTTTGTGCTCCGTCGCAAGCGAAGTCAGATACCAGACATTTTTAATATCGACGCCCACTTCCTCTTTTATCTCTCGCACCAGCGCCTTTTCCAAGACATTGTACCAATAGTGCTCGGTGTCTTTCGGATAGCTCATAAAGTCAGCCGGCTCTAAGTGACCACCGGGCACGGTCCAGTTGCCGGGGAAGCGCTTTTTGCTCATCGAGCGACGGGTCACCAAATATTTTTTGTCCTCGCGCTGGATGATGGCGGTTATTACTACCTCAAAGAGCGTGTAGTTGCCCGCCATTGTTAGAACTGCACCTTAACCGGATTGCGCGCAGCCTGATCCTCGGCCGAGTCGCCAAGCTCAAAAAACTCGCGCGGTTCAAACCGAAAGAGTTCTGCAATAAGACTGCCGGGGAAACTCGCTAGGGCGGTGTTCAAGTCGCGCACATTGCCGTTGTAGAAGCGGCGCGCCGCCTGGATCTTGTCCTCGGTGTCGGTCAACTCGCGCTGGAGCTCAAGAAAGTTTTGATTGGCCTTAAGATCGGGATAGGCCTCGGCAACTGCAAAGAGTGTCTTGAGTGTGCTGCTCAGAGCATTCTCTGCCTTGCCCTTCTCCTCTATCCCACCGGCGTCCATCGCGCGAGCGCGCGCGGCGGTAACATTTTCAAAAGCCTGCCTTTCGTGGGTGACGTATCCCTTGACCGTCTCAACCAAGTTGGGGATCAAATCGTAGCGGCGCTTGAGCTGCACGTCGATGTCGGCCCACGCTTCTTTAGAGCGCTGTACCATGCGCACAAAGTGGTTGTACGAGGCGATCACCCAGAGCAAAAAGAGTATCGCAACTGCGACGATTATCGAGAGGACAATCATGCCGTTAGTATAGCAGTTCTACGAAGAGCGCAAGCCTGCTTGCCGGCAGGCCGGGGCTAGTAGTCCATGCCGCCCATGTCGGGCGCAGCCTCCTTCTCCTCTTTTGGCTCCTCGGCCACAGCCGCTTCGGTGGTTAAAAGGATCGCGGCGGCCGATGCGGCGCGCTCCAAGCCAGTGCGGGTCACCTTAACCGGGTCGACGATACCCGCCTCAACCATGTCGACGACGATATCATTTTTGGTCGCATCATAACCTGCGTTGCCCTTTGCTTGTTTTACTTTTTCGACCACCACACCCGCGTCGGTCCCCGCATTTTGTGCAATCTGGCGCAGCGGCATCTCAAGCGCTTTGAGCACCACCTCGTATCCCACGCGCTCGGCATCGCTCATTTTTTCGCGCGCTTTGGTGTAGCTCTCGGCTGTCTTTTGTGCAGCCTTAACAAAGGCCACGCCGCCGCCGGCGACAATCCCCTCTTCGATAGCCGCTTTGGTTGCGTTAACCGCGTCCTCGATCTTGAGCTTGAGGTACTTCATCTCGGTTTCGGTTGCCGCACCCACGCGGATCACCGCCACGCCGCCAGTCAGTTTTGCCAAGCGCTCTTCGAGCTTTTCTTTGTCAAACTTCGATTTGGTCTCGGCAATTTGGCTGCGGATCTGAGCAACGCGCGCGTCGATCTCTTTCTTCGGGCCCTTGCCGCCCACAATAACCGTGTTGTCTTTGGTAGCAATCACCTTTTGCGCACGCCCGAGCATCTGCACAGTCGCCTTCTCAAAATTGAGCCCGGTTTCTTCGGAAATCACTTGCCCGCCCGTCATCGCAGCGATGTCTTGCAACACCTCCTTTTTGCGCTCGCCAAATTCGGGCGACTTGACCGCAACTGCATTGAAGCGCCCTTGGAGCTTGTTGAGCACAAACGTGGTTAGCGCCTCGCCATCGACATCCTCGGCGATAATCACCAAATCTTTTTTGCCCGCTTCGGCCACTTTTTGCAACAGTGGCAATACCTCCTGAACGCTCGAGATCTTTTTGTCGGTTATGAGTATCAGAGGGTCTTTGACGACCGCCTCCATGCGGCTTGCGTCGGTCACCATATAGGCCGATACGTAGCCGCGGCTAAACTCTAAGCCTTCGACCACTTCTTTTTCGATCCCCAGACTCTGGCTCTCTTCGACCGTCACCACACCGTCTTTGCCCACTTCTTTAATTGTGTCAGCGATGATCTGGCCGATTTCTTTAGACTCAGCCGAAATGGTCGCCACCTGGAGCACCTCTTCGTCGCTGCCTATCTTTTTGCTTAAACTCTTGAGCGCTGCAACCGCATCCGCCGCAGCTTGTTCGATCCCTTGGCGCACCGCCATAGCCGAGAGGCCCATTTCGGTGTGCTTCATCCCCTCCTCCACAAGCGCCTGCAGGAGTACGACCGAAGTGGTGGTGCCGTCGCCCGCTATGTCGTTGGTCTTTGAGGCGACCTCTTTTACCAACTCGGCGCCCATATTTTCAAATTTATCTTTAAGACTGATCTCTTTGGCAATAGAGACACCGTCGTTGGTGATGGTCGGGCCGCCATAGCTCTTCTCCAGCGCCACATTGCGCCCGCGGGGGCCGAGCGTCACCTTGACCGTGTTGGCGGCCTTGTCGATACCGGCCTTGAGTGCGCGGCGTGCGCGCTCGTTGAACAAAATTTGCTTTGCCATAATCTAGAAATCAGAAAATTAGAAAACGTAGGTAATGCTCTCTTCGCGGATTAGATAATATTCGCTGCCGTTGATTTTGACCTCATCGTATCCATATTTGCTAAACATAATCTTGTCGCCCACCTTGACCCCAACCGGGATCAGTTTGCCTTCGTCGTTTTTCTTCCCTGGGCCGATGGCTACCACCACGCCCTGCTCGGGCTTTTCTTTAGAGTTGTCGGGGATGATGAGGCCAAAGCTGGTCATCTCTTCAGCCGCGGTCGGCTTAACCAACACGCGGTCGCCGTAGGGTTGTCCAAGCATAGCTTTTTTGCTTGCTTTCGCACTAGATTTGGCGGCTTTTTTCCCCTGTTTCTTAGCTTTTTTCTTTGCCATAGTCCATAAAATCTAGCCAAAAAGCTCTGCTGGGTCAAGGTTTCTAGCTATTGACAAAACGGTACTTATGGTATATAGTTGCAGACGGTAACTGCTGCCGCAATCCCGCGGCAAAACAAAGGAGCAACGAAATGATGATGAGTATTTCGAGAGGACATTTTACTTTGACAATCCTCCTCTCGACGGCCTTCGGCGCAGCCACGCTGGCAACCGTCGAAGGTCTTAACAAGAACTACCAGATCGTCGCCAAACAGCAGCCGGTGATGCCGAGCGTCGCCGACAGTTATGCACCGGTCAGACTGCAGGGCAATGACGGCGCCTATGTCATCGACCTGACTGACCATCCACCGTCAGCCGGGCTGCAGCCGAGCTCTGGCTATCACAACCGCTCGTCGCTCGTCGACCAAAACGGCAACTGGGCGTCCCTCACTGGGCCGCAACCGAGCTACCAGAGCTACCATCATGGCGGCTCGCGGTTCGCCGAACTGCCGTCGGCAGAGCAGGCAAAGCTCGATATCATCGACCTCTGCCTCGTCACGGTCGCAGTGACCGGCCGGCCGGCGAACCTGCACTTCAAACTGCCGGTCAGCGGTCAGGCCTTCTGGCGTTGCTCGACCGAGCGGCAGGCCAAGAAAAAGGCCCGCCACCGCTACGCCCGGCGCTAACCCGCGCCGAGCGCCGAAATGCAGAACCCCGTCTTAGCCGCTTGCGGTTGGGACGGGGTTTTTGTATACTGCCCTCTAATGACGTTCGTAGGGGCTCTGCCCTATATCCAAGTAGTGCTCGCGGTCCTTTTGGTGGCCTGCGTGCTCTTGCAACAAACGGGCGCCTCACTCGGTGGGGCCTTTGGTGGTGACAATTTCTCTGCCGGCTACCACACGCGCCGCGGCTCGGAGCTCTACTTGTTTTGGGCGACCGTCATCTTCGGCGTACTGTTTGCTGCGAGCGCTTTTGTGGCACTCGTCTTGAAATAGCTGATCTCAGACACAAGACCACAAACGCCTCCGCGTTTTTTGTCTTCTGTTTGCAATTACATTTATCCTAGAATGAAAAATCTCTGGCAGAGCCTGCAGCGCAACATGCGTGTCTCGTTTTTAGACACCGCTCAAGAAACTGTTTTGCAGCTCGGTCGCGGCGGCCGAACGCTCTTTTTAGTTTTTAGTGCCTTGCTTGTCGTTAGCTCCGCAGGGCTCCTCTACTTACTTGAGCAAAATTTGGTTGTAAGCACTCCCGCTTATGGCGGTAGTTTAGACGAAGGGGTCATCGGCAGCCCTCGCTTCATCAATCCTATTCTCGCAATCTCAGACGCCGACCGCGACACGGTCGCCCTTGTGTACTCAGGGCTTTTGCGCGCTACCCCCGAAGGCAGCTACGAACCCGATTTGGCTAAAGAGTACTCAGTCTCCCCCGACGGTAGGACCTACACTTTTGTGCTGCGACCCGATGCGACCTTTCATGACGGCTCTCCAGTCGAGGCAGACGACGTACTCTATACGGTGCAAAAGGCTCAAGACCCCGCACTCAAGTCGCCGCTGCGCGCCAACTGGGACGGCGTGCAAGTCTCAGCGCTCGACGCGCACACAGTACAATTCCTCCTCAAACAACCCTACGCTCCATTTATCGAAAATCTCACCGTGGGTATCTTGCCCAAAGAACTCTGGCAGGGTGTCTCGGACGAAGAGTTCCCCTTCTCTAACCTCAACCAAGAGCCGGTCGGCTCGGGGCCCTATATGCTCCGTGGTGTCTCGCGCAGCTCCTCGGGGATCCCGCAAGTCTACACGCTGCATTCGTTTAAAAACTACGCACTTGGCCAACCTTATCTCGATGCAGTAGTGTTCCATTTTTACTCGAGCGAAAATGATCTGATCAGCGCACTACAGCGCGGCGACGTCGACTCGGGGAGCGGCATCTCGCCAGCCAACCTCACACAGCTGAACACCAGCAGCATTAAAACCGCGCCACTTAACCGCGTGTTTGGAGTTTTTTTCAACCAAAATCAGTCGGTGGTCCTGCGCGACAAAACCGCACGAGCAGCGCTCAACTCCTCGATTGAGCGCCAAGCGCTGGTCGACCAGGTCTTAGGGGGTTTCGGCACACCGCTTACCACCCCCGTGCCGCCTACTCTGCTTGCACCCGCCACAGGTCAAGCGAGCTCAAGTCAAGACGCACTTATTTCGGCGGCGCGTCAGAGTCTGCTTGACGCGGGGTGGAAGGAGGGCCCCGACGGCATCCTACAAAAAACCTCTGGCACCGGCAGCAAAGCCACTACCGTACCGCTGACGTTTGATCTCGCAACTGCCGACGTGCCCGAGCTTAGAGCAGCGGCCGAGTACTTGCGCATAGTATGGGGCAAAGTGGGCGCGCGGGTAAATGTAAAGATCTTTGAGCAGGGCGACCTAGCACAAAACGTGATCCGCCCGCGTAAGTACGACGCGCTCCTTTTTGGCGAGGTGGTAGGTCGCGAGCTTGACCTGTTCGCATTTTGGAACTCGAGTCAGCGCAACGACCCGGGTCTCAATATTGCAGGCTACGCCAACGCGGTAGCCGACAAAGCGCTCACTTCGCTTCGCACCACCGACAACAAAGAAGAACGCCAACAGCTCCTCACCACGCTCGTGGGAGAGTTGAACAAAGATATTCCTGCCGTATTTCTCTATGCGCCCAACTTCGTGTATAGTATCCCTAACGACATCTCGGGTGTTGATTTGGGTTTTATCGAGACCCCAAGCGATCGCTTTTTGAGCATCCCGCAGTGGCACCGGGAGCAGGAGCGAGTATGGCCGTGGTTTGTACGTACTACTCAGTAATTAATCTTTATGGATCAACCAAAAATACCCGCATCCGCAAGACCAGGTGGGGGCAAAAACAGGGGCTTTCGTGGCGTGGGGCGCGGGGGCGCCCTACGCTCGCACGGCCGCGGCCGCGTCCGCCACGGCGGACCAAAACCCCATCAGCCGCACCCAATGCGCGGAATCCCCGATGTGACGCCGACCCTAAACGGCGACGAGAAGCCCATCCCACCGCTGCAGGAAGGCAACATCCGCATCATTCCACTCGGAGGCGTAGAGGAAATCGGCCGGAATATGACCCTGGTCGAATATGGCGACGATATCATTGCGATCGACTGCGGGTTTCAATTTCGCGAGGACAACACGCCAGGAATCGACTACATTTTGCCCAACACCAAATACATCGAAGAGCGTCGCGACAGGATGCGCGCGCTCTTTATCACCCACGGCCATCTCGACCACATTGGCGGCATCCCCTACTGCATCGATCGCATGGGCTACCCGCCGATCTACACCCGCAAATTAACCGCGGTGATGATCCGCAAGCGCCAAGAGGAGTTCCCCAACCTCAAGCCCCTCGACATCCACGAGGTCGAGAAGGAGGACACTATTAAGGTAGGCGACTTGCGCGTACGCTTTTTTGAAGTAACGCACACCATTCCCGACTCGATGGGCATCATCATCGAGACACCACACGGGTTAGTGGTGTTTACCGGCGATCTTAAGCTCGACCACGTCGATGGCGTACCCACCGAGGCCGAGGAAAAAGAGTTTGCCTTCTTTAAAAATAAAAAAGTACTCTTTTTGGCCGCCGACTCGACTAATTGTGAAAAGCCCGGCTTTTCTATCCCCGAGCGCGTAGTCACCAAAACCATGGATGAGGTCATCAAGACTACCCCCGGCCGGCTCATCATCGGGACCTTCTCCTCACAACTTGAGCGTCTGATGCGCATCATCGAGAGCGCCGAAAAGGTAGGGCGCAAGATTTTGGTTGAGGGCCGCTCAATGAAGGTCAACATTGAGATCGTCAAGCACTTAGGGCTGCTCAAGGTGCAAGAAAAAACCTTTATCGGCCCCGAACAGCTTGAGCAACTCCCCGACACCAAGGTACTTATTCTTGCGACCGGTGCACAAGGCGATGAGTTTGCCGCGCTCATGCGGATCGCCATGAAGACGCACAAATACGTCAAGATTAAAAAGGGCGACACGATCGTGCTCTCCTCTTCGGTAATACCCGGCAACGAAAGAGCGGTACAAAAACTCAAAGATAACCTTTCTCGCCAAGGCGCACGCATCATCCACCGCGAGCAAATGGACGTGCACGCCTCGGGCCACGCCAACCGCGATGAGACCTTTTGGATCCATAGCAAGATAAACCCGCGCTTCTTTATGCCGCTGCACGGCTACCACTACATGCTGCGCGTCCACGCAGACATCGCCAAAGCCTGTGGCAGACAAGAAGATGAGATCGTAGTGCCCGACAACGGCACGGTGATTGAGATCCAAGACGAAGGGCAAAAGCTTGTGCGGCTCAAAGAGTCGGCCCCCAATTCTTTGCGCTTGGTAGATGGCTTCTCTATTGGGGACATTCAAGAAGTGGTGATCCGCGACAGGACTGTGCTCGCCCAAGAGGGCATGTTTGTGATCATCGCAACAGTCAATCCCAAGACTGGAAAACTCCGCAAAAGCCCAGACATTATTTCTCGCGGCTTTGTATACCTGCGCGAGAACCAAGAGCTCCTGCAGCAAGCCCGCATCATTGTAAAAAAGACGATCGAGGACTCTACCCGCAATCAAAACCCAATCAACTTCGACATGGCCAAAACAAACGTCACCGATGCAGTTGCACGCTTCCTCTTTGAGAAAACTAACAAACGCCCACTCGTGATCCCGGTGGTCTTGGGGATGTAGGTGTGCTATAAAATCTTTGGGAAACAGCAACGGGAGTCGTCAAGATGATCGTCGTCATCTGTCCTGAATGCGGCGGCGAGGCTTCAGCCGTAAATTTTGGACCCGGTTCCTTTGAGATCCAGAGCCACCACAAGCCGAAGGATCCGTACTTCGAGAGCCTAAGGATTGCTTCTGCACCGCTGTGTTATACAAAAAGACCACAACCGGTGTACCGCAAAGCTGAGATACAGGTGCGCGAGGGCAAACTGTCCTCGAAATGGCGCTGACAGCTAGCTGGTAGCCGCGTAACTGGCGCAAAGCAAACACAATAAACCCCTCCCGCTCCTGCGGGAGGGGTTGTTACGTTTTAATCTCAAAATATCTACCATGGAGCGTAATGAGCCCTTCGGCAGCAAGGCGCGCAAGTTCGCCAACGAGCTCCTCTTTAGAGCGCGGGATGTGGTGGCTAAGCGTCGAAAGTGTTGCACGATGGATAAGCAGCTCACGTACAATCGCACCTCTAAGCTCTCGAGCGCTCCCCTTAAATGGTTTTTGCTTCACATAGTGCGCGCTCTTGTGGTTGAGCTTAATGCCTTTGGCTTTCAAATACGTGCCGTAGTCCATCATCGCCGCATAAAACTCGCGCGGGTCGAGGCCAGAGTTTTCAAGCGCGTACTTGACTAATGGAAGCAGCTGCTCGTCTGAGAACTTTCCGCGCGTGCCCAGATGATAAAAGAAGACGGTGCGGATGTTGGTCTCCACAAACACCGTTGGTTGGTTGTACGCAAACGCGGCGATCGCACGCGCGGTATAGGGGCCTACCCCAGGGAGTTCTTCTATCTCCTCCACTTTTTTAGGGAAGCCCTTTTTGACAAGGATCTTTGCTGCGCTTTGCAAATACTTCGCCCGACGATTGTAGCCCAAGCCCTGCCAGTGCGAGAGCACATTTTTAAACGACACTCGGGCCAAGACTGCAGCTGTTGGATAGGTGCGAACAAATTTTTTGTAATACGGGATTACGCGGTCGACCTGTGTTTGTTGGAGCATTACCTCGCTGATTAAAATTTTGTACGGATCACGCGTGGCGCGCCAGGGCAGGAAGTCTCTCCCCTCTTCGAAATAGTGCCGGCGGGCCTCCATCACCAAGGCCTCGAGTTTTTCTTTTTGGCTCTTGCGCATCAAGGGTAATTGTAAAACAAAAAATCCGCTCTGCGTTTTGAGGCGCGGGGCGGATGTTTTGTTTCAGTCCAAAAGGTTTTACGCTTTCGGGCGAGCGTCGGAGACCGTGAGCATGCGACCGCCGAATTCCTTGCCATTCCACATGGCAATAGCACTATCAGCGTCAGCATCCGCCATCTCCACGAAGCCGAAGCCTCGGGAGCGACCGGTCTCGCGATCAGTCACGATGGAAGCCGTTTCGACTGTGCCAGCTTTGGCAAAGGCGTCACGGAGCTCATCACCCGTCGTGCGGTACGGAAGACCGCCGACAAAGAGTTTGCGTGCCATTGATTACGAGATTCTACTACTTAGTTCTGTAGTAAGGCGACCCTCACGTTTGACCAAACCAATGGCAACGGAGACTTACTTGAACGCCCTTAGGGTAGCATTAGTAGGCTGGTTTGGCAACTACTACCAAGCGCTTGCTAAATTGGTGTTCATCTTTGAGCCATTCCCCATCGCAGGTAATAAGCACCACCTGTTCGGGGCCTGTGGTAGCAAAAAGTGAGGTGGTATCGGCCTCGGGGTCGAGGAGATTGATCTCGCTCACCCGGTAGACACGCGTTTTGCCTTGTGCGTCAGCAATGCTTATGTAAGCACCTTGCTCTACTTTAGAGAGATCGGCAAACGCCCCCGCTTGCGTGAGCGCGTTGTTGACATGCCCATCAAACACCACACTCCCTGGCTCGCCGAGTTTAGCCCCAAGTGAGTACCAGGCAACGTCCATAAAATTTTGTGGCGTCCCCATAGAACCGTCTGTTTTTTTGCCCACAAATTCCACATGCGCCTTAACCCCAATCGAGGGGATTGTAAGGACTGCGGGAATGAGCGCGCCACTTTTGGTTGAAGAAGCAAGTAGTGCACTGTTGTCGAGGGCCGCGGCGGGTGCGAAAGCTATAAACGCAGCGTCAGTGCCAAACGTCCCCTCCGAAATTCGTGTAGCTACATCGGCTGCGCCTATCAGCACGCAGACCAACCCCACAGCCAAAGCGCCGAAGCGCACATAGTGATGCGCAAAGCGACGAGGCTTCGTGGCCGTCGGATTAACGGAGTGCCAGAGCAAAGGCTTTTCGGACATACGGGTAGCTTGCCACAAAGGCGCCGATCAGCAATACCACCGCAAAGGCCATTTGTGCGCCATTGGTTGGCTCAAAGCCCGTGTTCGGGAGCGTCGGGTAACTCGTGTAGGTTACGGTAGGCGCAATGTTCGTCGGATAGGTACCGTAGCTAGACGGATAGCTAGTGTAGCCACCATTGCCGTAGTAGTTGTAGGTCTGCGACGGATAGAGGGGGTAGGCCGGAGTGGTGGGGTATGTGCCGTAGTAGCCGTTCGTGGTCGAGACATTGCAAGTTGCAGTTTGGTCGGCATTGGTCACCGTAACCGAGCTCGAGCCTGGATAGTCGATCAGAGCAGTAAATGTTGGGCCTTGGTTGGCATATACGTGGCCATTGACTGACCAGTTATACGTTCCCCCAACTCCATTTTGTGCAACAAAGGTCGCCTGACCATTAAGCGGAACGTTTTGGTTTTGTGGCGCGCAGGTGAGCTGCGGGCGGTAGTAATAATACTGCGCAATTGGCGTTGGATAGTAGGTGCCATAGCGCGTGAGGGTGATTACGCACAGCGCATTTTGACCTGCGCCAATCGTGCCGCTGCAGCCCTGCGAGTAGCTTGGGCTAAAACCATAGCTATTGCCGGTAAGGCCAACAGAGTATGAACCTGGGTTGAGCGTTACCAACGTGCCGTTGATCGAGCCGGGGAAGGTCGGAGGCGTCGCCAAAGAACCGCCAACGCTTGCGGTAAAGTCAGCAGAACTAAAGTTGGCTTGGTCGGGGTTGAGAACTTGGACGTACACGTTCAAAAGCCCTGTTGTATTTTGGGCAGAGACAAACAAGGGAGAGAGGACAAGGCCAACAGCAAACACAAGGGCAGAAAACCCGACGAGTTTCGAGTACGACATACAGTAGTCAAAAAAGGTTGATAAATATGAGGATTTCGAACAGCTAAGGCGTATCTTACAACAGCTTTTAAAGCTTTTCAAGCGCCCTCTAAAATCCAACCCCTACCCCTTGCGAGGCTAAAAATGACGGGATAACCGCGGGCAAAATGAGGAGCGGAATGATAATCGCCGCGAGCGTGATGATGAGCGCCCACAGAAAGTATTTGCGCATCTTTTCGGTCGACTGAAAGATCGCGTCGATCTTGCCCTCGAGTTCGGCGAGCTTTATCTCAATGCGATCAAGCTGCCCGGCCTGAGTAGTATCGAAGGGCTCTTGCATACGCATCAGTATACCACTGCAGAGTTAGAGATTTGCGAGACGAATAACGGCAAATAAGACCGCTGCGCCCAAGAGCGTCGCGGCAGTAGTCCAAAAAGTGGGGTGCTTGTGGTGTGACTCTGGGATAAGGTCCGACGCACCAATGTAGAGGAAGAACCCCGCAAAAAGTGCGAGCAAAAGCCCCAGAGTTGCATCACTGACAGAAATAAACAGCGTGAGTACCACCCCTACAATGGGTGCGAGGGCGTCGATTGTAAGCCAGCCCAAAGCGCCTTTGCGCGAGCCGCCACCGCGCATAAACGCACTTACCGTATTGATACCGTCTGAGAAGTCGTGCGCGAGCACTGCTGCAGCAACTACGCCACCGACAACCACATTTACCTGAAATGCCAAACCAATACCAACCCCATCGAGAAAGCTGTGGACTGAGAGCGAACCGGCCCGGGCATGTCCGCGCGCATGATCATCTTCTAGCTCGTGTGTGTGCGTATGCAACAGGAGCAAGCGGTCGAGCGCAAGGTATGCCAAAAACCCGAACGCAACGAACGTGGTCAGTGTGTGCACGCCAAAGGTGGTTGTGCCTAAGTCAAACGCCTCGGGCAAGAGGTCAAAAAATGCCACCGCGATCACCGCGCCTGCACTAAAGCCCAAAATAAGGTGGAGCCTGTCACTCAGCCGAAGCGCGAGCATGCCGCCAAGCATTGTGGCGAGTGCCGCAGCCAAGGCTATAAAAAGAAGTGTCATGGTGTGGGACTATAGCACAGGTTCGAGCGAGCGCTTTTTAAAGAAGCGCCCTTCAAGCGAGTACTGATCGTAGCCATAGCACATAAACGCAATCGGAATACCGATCAAGATAAGGTGCGGCCAAACTACCTCACCGAAATAAAATAATGAAAGCGTAAGCCAAAACTCCAAAAAGAGAGCGGTAAAACGTATTTCCAGGCCGAAAATAAACAGCAGCGCAAGTAAGATCTCGATGATTGCCGCACCCAACACCAAAAAGTGCGGTTCAAAGTGGAGATAATAGGCGACCCCAAAGAGGTGGTCAGCAAGTGGGTCTGCAGCAACCTGGAGCGCCAGTAAATTATGCCAAATTTTGGCATAGAGTGCCGCATACAACAGCGAGACGCCAAAACAGGCACGCAAAATTACAAATGCGTAGGGTTCCAAGCGCTGCTGCAAAAAGCTAAGCATATGGTGATAGCGTTTGGTACTTTTATGCATACCCAAGATAAGGAGCACCAGAAGCTCGCCCAGATAGTTGGTATAGGTGAGCATGTATACCCCATTGCGATACGTGGCGTAGGCAAAAAACAAAAGCCCAATGAGCGCCATTGCGCGCACATAAAACCCAAAAATAATGCACACCGCCATCACCAAAAACAGCAGCTGCACCAGGGGGACAAAGGCCCCAAACGCAGGGGCCATGGGGAGTTCTGGGCCATAAGTTGCCTGGTAAAACGCCCCGGCTAAGAGCGCCACCCCAAGCGTGATGCGTGCAATGTCGGGGGCATAGGGCCGCAGACGGCGCAAAAAACCGGCGGTCTCACGCTCAAAGCGCCGTATGGTGGAGAACCAAAAAACTACAAACAAAGTGAGTGCTGCAACAAAACCCCAAAAAAATACACTCATGAGGTTTTCTTTTGCCACCGAAAGCATATCAAACGGAGGCGCGACGATATCGGTAGCAATGTCCTGCGCAGAGAGCACATACACCTCATGCGCACTTGCAACCACGGGTACCAGCAAGAAAAGTGCACTTGCTGCATACACAAAAGAGCGACGCATGAGCTCAGTATACCGCGTTACTTTTTTTCTCCTTCGCCAAACTCCAAGCACACCGAGTTGAGGCAGTAGCGCATGCCAGTCTTGGTCGGCCCGTCGTTAAACACGTGGCCCAAGTGGCTGCCACACTGCGCGCACACTACTTCGGTGCGATGCATGCCGTGAGCGTTGTCGTCTATATACTTGACCGCACCGGGAAGCGCTTGGTCGAAACTCGGCCAGCCAGTGCCCGAGTCGAACTTGGCATCCGAACTAAACAGCGGCGTGCCACACACCGCACATTTGAACATGCCGTCGCGGTCTTCGTGCAAGAGCTTGCCGCTAAACGGAGCTTCAGTCCCCTTCTGCCGCAAGACTGCGTACTGCTCAGGGGTGAGCTTTTTTCGGAGCTCTTCGTCAGTGTATTCCATGTCTGCCATTCTATCATGTGCGTCAAGCTCGACTTCACCCGCACTACACACCGGCTCAGCCATACTCTTTTCTAGAAGGACAATAGGCATCCTTCGACCAAGAGGAGTCGTCGATGAAAAGAAAAGTACTTGCCACCGCTTGCGCGGGGCTCATGTTCGTTGCTCTAGCCGGGCAGTCTTACGCCCACCCGTCCCCGCCGCCGCCTCAGCCTCCGGCGGTCCACGGTGGCGGTGGTGTTGGTGCGGGGGTTGTCGGAGGCATGATCCTGTGTGTCGCGGGCATCTTCGTTGCGGTGGCGTTCTTAGGTGAGTTGAAGCATCCGGGCCTCTGCGGGATCGGTGCCGTCAAAGCCACGTGCGATGATATCCGCAACGCAAGCTACCCGGGCGACCAATGGGGCAACACGCCCCAGTGGGTCAAACAGCAGCGGCTCGCTGAGAACCACTGCCTGCAAAAGCCAGTCCGCAACATTGTGCGGGCCAGGGGCTAGGCTAAAAGGTTGATGCAAAAGCGGCGCCTCAATTGAGGCGCCGCTTTTCTTGAGCACACGACACTAATTTGCCGTAAACGAGGCTGCAGAGTTATACCATACCCATGGACTACTCCAGTCGGTGTGCATCACGCCCACGTCGACATGATAGTTGCCCGCCGAGGTCACTCCATACTGCCCCTCATACGGCACGGGAAAGTCGTAGGTAAAAGTTTTGGTCTCTCCCGCGTTGAAGTGGACGTTATTGACTACGTCTTGCCCAAAGATGTAAGGATCTTTGATAATCTCAATATCTAGCAGCATATCGCCTGCGCCGCCAGAGTTGGTGACCACAACGGCAACATGCTCGACCGAGTCGGCGGTTCCATAACTACTGGTGCGTATCGAATCGGCACTCACCGTTGTGTGCGCACTAAAGATCGGTTGCGCGCTACTGGTAGTCCCGCCCACCTGGATGGTGAGTGCTTGGTCATTCCACTCAGTGACGCCTCCCCACGCAGGAGCAAAGAAGCCAACCTTGAGCACATACTGCCCGGGGGCGTTCGGTGTCCATTGCAATGTATATTGCCCGCTGCCGCCTGAGGCGAGCGTTGTGTTGTCGTAGAACTGCTGCGCAACTTTGGTACCACTTGAGTTATATATCTCAAGGTCTGCCAAAAAGGGTTGCGCGCCGCCTTGGTTGAGCACCGAGGCGGTGAGGGTTTGCTGCACCCCGACCGCAGCACTGGTGGGGCTTGCCGCCACGCTCACCAAATGTGGAGCGGCAGCACTCGAGGTAGTGCCCGTGCCCCCTGTGCCTGAGCGGTCAACCACATGCAGCGGCAGCGCTTGCTCGGTCCACTCCCACAACCCCGCCCAGTTTTGTTTGAAAAGCCCTACTTTCAAGTAGTAATCACCAATCGAGGGTGGCAACCACTGGAGCGTATAGGTGCCGCTTGCACCTTGAGCAAGCGTCGCACTTTCGTACGTTTGCTGGCTGATGAGCGTCGTGGGTGCGCTCGTTTTGACCACCTCTAAGTCGACGATGAACGGCGCTGCACCTCCGTCATTGCGCACCGTCGTGGTAAGTGTCTCTTGATGCCCGATCACTGTATCAGGGCTCACAACAGCCTGCACAAAGTGCGGATTGGGCGCTGTGGATGTTGTGGTGCCAGTGCCACCGCCGCCTCCACCGGTTTGGCTAACTACAACACTGATCGCAGGCTCGTCCCACTCCCACAGGCCTGCCCAGTTTTCTTTAAACAATCCGACTTTGACAATGTAGGTGCCGACGGCAGACGGTGTCCAATCAAACGTATAGCCGCCATCGGCTCCGGTCGCGAGCGTTGCGCCGTCGTATACTTTTTGCGCGAGGAGTGTGGTTGGTGCATTTTGATTGACCACTTCAATGTCGACGATAAATGGTCCTGAGCCGCCGCTGTTGTGCACGTTGGCGGTAATCGTCTGCGCCGCTCCTATTTGCGCGGGGTTGTTGGTGATTGTGGCTGAAGTGAGATGCGGCATCGGGTCAGCGCTCGGGGTGGTCGTGCCCGTGCCCCCACCGCCGCTTGTCGCCACTACCTTGCGCAGCTCACCAACATTGATTGCCACGTAGTAGAGCACACCGTCGGGGCCAGTTTGAATATTCACCGGGCCGCCTGCGTCAGTAATAAAGTCATTGACCGAAGCGACGGTGTTGTCTTGGTTGAGCACGACGCGCTTGATGTAGTCGTTAGAGTAGTCGCCAAAAAAGTAATTGCCCGCAAAATAAGCACTGGGAAACGAGCCGCCGATCACCGAACCAGAACCCGAAGAATGGTCATACACATAGATCGGTTCGGTGGCGGCACTCGAAGGGGTGCAGTTGTACGAGGTCGCCACGTGGCCCTCACGACAGGGCCAGCCATAGTTGGCGCCCTTGGCGCCAACGTCGAGCTCCTCCCACGTAGCCCAACCCACGTCGCCAAAGAAAATGGTTTGGTCGTTTGGTCTAAACGTAAAGCGATAGCTATTGCGGTGGCCCAGCGTCCAAACCTTGGAGCGGTTGTCGTTCGCGTTGCCACTCCAAAACGGGTTGTCGGCAACACCAGTGCCATCGGTGTTGATGCGCACAATTTTGCCCCCAAGGCTGCTTGGGTCTTGCGCATCAAGCGCGAGTGGGTCAACCGTGAGGTACCCTGCGCCGTCGCCAAGCGTGGCATAGAGCTTGCCGTCTACCCCAAAATGCATGTCGCCCATGCTGTGCGTGCTCGCATCGCTGGGGATGCAATCAGAGGTGGTGGCAAAATTGCGGCAGCTGGGGTGTGCTGCGTCGCCCCCAACAGCGCCCAAGATTATTGCCTCGCTAGCCACGTTGGCACTATCACCCGAGACGGTCACGCGCACAATCCGTCCTGTTTTGGGGCCACTGTAGTTTTGGCCCGGGGTGTTTTCATGCGTATACGCCAGATAGAGATAGCCGTTTTGAGCAAAGTTTGGGTCGAGCACAATAGACTCCAATCCCCGGTCGGCAAAGTCGTTTATGTCGGGGAGTGTAATGAGCGGCGTAGGCAAGAGTAGGCCATTTTTTATCACACGCACCGAGCCACCTTTTTGGGCGACAAAAACTCTACCATCGGGTACAAACGCAAAGTCGGTTGGCAGCGAGAGGCCCGAGACGACGGTCTGCACAGTAAAGCCCGCGGGAGCTGTTGCTGCGCTTACACTGATAGGTATCACAAAAAATACAAGGCCGAGCAGCAAGCCTGGAGCGCAAAGTTTTTTCATACCTCAGCATTAAAACCTTGCTTGGCTGAACCATACATGAAAAAATAAAGGACACATAAAAAATTCATGTGTCTTTGAAAATAGCTGGGGGAAGTAAAACTAACGCCAGTCTTCTTCGGCAATGGGGATAAGATCGCTCATCTCGGCGACGCCAGCGGGGATCACGCATAGTACTTTACCCGCGATCTTAAAGTCCTCGCGCAAGACAATGGGCTTATATTTAGGATCTTTGTTTTCGGGGTATAGAATCGTGACACCCTCTTTGCGCTCCAGGCGCTTAACCGTGACCATGTCGCCGATGATTGCCGCGACCCTATCGCCGCTTTTGACCTTGTCGGTAAATTGCACCAAAATGTAGTCGCCACTTTTGACCCCCGCGTCGAGCATCGAGTCGCCCACTGCGCGCACTGCGACAATTTCGCTCCCCACCTCATCGACAATCTGCTTGTCTACCTGCAAAAACTCATCTTGTTGCTCCTGTGCAAAAACCGAGAGATCGTCGCAACCCACATTGGCCACCACGGGGACCGAGACCAGCGTCGCCGCACTGCCCGCAGCGTCGATTGCGCGCAACTCAATGTTGCGCCGTGCATGCTTGCGCCGAACAATAAAGCCCTTGCGCTCCAAGCTCTCGAGGTATTGCGTGACGGTGCGCAGCGATTTAAAGCCGAGGTTCTGGCGCAGCTCCTCGAGCGTTGGGGGTTCGCCTTTGGCCTTGATGTAAAGCTCAATGTTGTCGAGCACGCGCTTTTGCTTACCCGTGAGCGACTTATTTATTGTGTATCTCATAGCACCAGAATAGCACAACTTCTGCATAGCCTGTACACAATATACACAAGTTCTGGGGATAAAAAATTACGAAACGCCACCCTCCCCTGCGCAAGGTGGGCCTACATGCCCCCACCGTCGAGGTCTGCCGCAGCGCCCACTTTGACCCCCGCTTTTTTGATCGCTTCCATCGCTTCTTCGTCGACGCCTGGGACGTCGCTCACCTCGGCGATATCCATAAATCCACCGTTTTCGTCGCGATACTCGCAAACAGCAAAAGCAACTTCAGGCGAAATACCACTGGCCTCGGTGAGCTCCTCCGCCGATATACTGTTGATGTCTAGTGCCATAGTCTTTACTACGATTTAGGACTAATGGCCCAACTCTATAAGCAGGCGCCTGAAATACGCGTGAGGCTAGTGACCGTCTCACCCATAGGTTACGACCGCGGGTGGCTATGCGTGGAGAAAAGCTCTTTAAACTTGAGCCCTGCTACAAAGAAGAGGTAGATGATCTCCAGGATCCCGAGCGTGTTAACCACAAGCATGATTACAAACCACCAATACTGCCCGCGGCGCGCCGAGTGCCAGAGCGCAAGCCCCTTCCACAAGATCGTCCATAACACTGCCAACACAATAAACGGCGCAGCGAGCGCCAAAGCCCAGAGCACCCACTCATGCCCGCCAAAACCTATACTCGCGTTCCACATATGGGGCCCGTAGGCCCAATCGCCCTGCTGATACATGTAATTGTTCATAGGGTGAAGTATACACCTATCGCGTTAGTACTAACGCACTGCCCCAACGAGCGCCTCGGCAAAGTGCAAGACAAGCTGCAACACGGCAATAAAAAAGTTGATGACGAGCGTCAGGAGCTGCAGTAAAAAATTTAAAATGCTTTGCAGTAGTGCATCTATCCCGTACATAGCTTAAGTATAGCAAAACTACACGAAGCTACTTTAAAAATCTTGCCTTCACAGCCTCAAAGAACCCGGGGGAAGTATGAAAAATGTCCCCAGCAACCCCGCCGATAAGTAGACCAAATGAAAACAGGACCAACCCCGCGGCAAAAGGATTTTCAAAAAATACTTTTAAAACTTCGGGCTTTGAATCTTCGGCCCAACTATAAAAACCCACAAGCACAAGACCCCAGACAGCACTAAAGCAAAGATATTCAAAGTCTCCCAAAGATTTTGTTGAGCGATTAAACAGTCTAAAACTCCAGACGATAGCAAAGCCACCGAGGATTATTAAGAAGAAATAGTAGGTATCGATTGACACACCCCCACCCTACCAGAAGTTCGGTTTTTTGCTATAGTCTTAAAATAGGAAGAGGTAGGAGGGCCCGATGAGCACAAAACACAAAGCGAGCAGCGGTTTGATGATGTTTGAGGCATGCGAATTCCCCGGCGCACCGTGGGTGTCGCAGGAGCCCGAGGCACCGGCAACCGGAACCTCGAACGCGACCTTGTTTGGCGCAGCCCAAGAGTTGCCGCCTGACAAGCTTGCCAAGCGCATCGACCAACATCGCGACGAAATGCATACATAAATTTTTCGTAGATACGCACACGACCGCGCCCCAGAGGGGCGCGGTTTGCTTTTTACTGGTATAGTCGGGGTTAGGAGGGTCCCATGTCAGACGGCGATAGGAATGCTGCACGACTCGATGTAAAAGTTGGGTCGGCCGCCACCCAGGGAGTCATCGTATGCCCGAATGGCTCACTGATGTCGTGCTACTCGCGCTATAGCGCTCGGCGCTGTGCGCAAGCCTTAATGAACAACGGTCTGCTCACCGAGAACGAACGGGCATTTGTCTTGCAGGAGATACAAAATTCTGCGCTCCCCGAACGCTCTAAGGTCGATGCATGCGTGTTCTACCCCGCCGAGTGTGTGCGTGGGCTTTCTATCAAACCGCAAGGCATCCCCGTACTTCGTGCCGACGTCTTTGCGGTCGAACACCTCTTCGAGTTGGGAGAACCTAACCCCGAAACACGGCACTAGCATCGGGGCACCCTGACCACAACCGCGCCCTACCGGGCGCGGTTTGTTTTTTACTGATATAGTCGAGGTTAGAGGAGGGTTTTCCATGGTCAACGAAATCCTAAGAGCCTACTTCGGCACCTTTGGTTGCCCCTACTGCCAGGTGCTCCACGGCGCGATCATTTGTCGTGACGAATCGAAGGTCGCCTTTAAGTCTAAGGCGGCGGGCTTCTACTGCGTCGAGGAGCTGCTGCGGACCAACTACATCGACCAAAGCGAGCGAGGCCAACTCACCTTTGAGATCGACCACTCCGCCATGCTCGAGGCGTCGGACGATCCGATCGACTTTTGGCCCTCGGCGCTTGAGGACAGTGCGCGGATGTTGCGCCCAAATGTGCTGTTTAAGATCAACTGGACGCTGCCTGATGGCAACCAGGCCAGCGAAGCACAAGCGGCGGCTAGCTGCGAGCTGTCAACTTTCAAACTTGCACATGCGTTGAGCTAATTCCTCCGGCCAGCTGCAAAATACCGCGCCCCAATGGGGCGCGGTTGTTTTTTACTTCACGCGCACGCCCTTAAAAGCCTTGCCACGCTTGGACATTTGGTCCATAAATTTACCGGTCTTGTTGTTGACCTTGGTAAAGCGCTTGTTTTTGGGCGAGTAGGTCTGCGAGCGACCCTTAACCTTGCCCTTGCGCGCACCGTCTTTTTTACCGTTCTTGGCCATACGTACATATTACACCAAAAAGAAGTCTTCCTTGTATCTACAGCATAGCTCAGCTATAGTCTGCCGGGGGAGTTCAACGCGCGATGAACCGAAGGAATGGAAGGAGCCCATTATGCTTAGGAGACTGGTGAGTGCTGCCCTCAGCGCAGGCACATTGGCAGTCGCAATGCCCGCTGCTCATGCCGGGGAGCGAATCGTTGCTTGCTGGGAGCGTGAGTCGCTCAAGCTGCTGGCCAATGCGTACGAAAAGTTTGGCGAGCCGGGAGTGCTTATAGTCTTTGGCGTCTTGAAGGCCAAGCAAGCCTGCTGGCTTCCCCAAGCCGGCGAGCGTCAGGCTCAGCGCATCGTGGGTGCGCGCGACGAGACCTTTCGTGATCCAAAGACCGGCGAACAAGCGGTGGTGATGCTCCGGCGCTACCCCTTTGCGCCGCGGCAGGGTCAACCGTTCTATCTCGCTTCGGCCCAGTAGCGTCATGCACTGTGGCAACGAACAAGCCCCGCCCCTCGATCTGTTCGGGGCGGGGCTTTCTACATTCCAACCGAAGAGCGGGTTATTCTCTCTCGAGCGAGTAGAGCGAGTAGCGCCCAGCGCCCACCAGAAAGACCGCGAGCGAGGCTGCCGCAAGTAACACTTCGAGCTCATAACTGCCATGCGGGATGTTGACCAGCAAGAGCGCGACGATCATCTCGATACCGAGTACCAAACCGGCCAAGCGCGGAGCGATGCCCAAAATGAGCATAACGCCACCGACCGTCTCGACAAGCGCAATAAAGACCGCGGTCCCGGCTGGCAATCCGAGGCCCTTAAAGAACCCATCGGCCATGCCGAGGTTCATCAACTTCATCCAACCATGATTAAGAAACACGACGCCCGAAGCGAGCCGTACCAAAAGCATGCCCATCGCTTTGTGGTACTTAATGTGTGTAATTTTGTGGATCATAAACAAACTAAAACTAGTAAATAGACAGGGCCAAGACCCTGATCATTTAATTGTAGCCCGCTTTTAAAAGCTCGAACTTAGGGCTGTGTATTACCGGCGGCGGCACCAAGCGTGAGGCTATGACGGATCTGGTCAAACTCGCTTATGAGTTGTGTGCGGTCAAACTCGCGCACCGCGCCTTGGGGGTAATTCTCGATTACGCTGTAGTGGACAAAGTAGCGTAGCGCGGTGCACGGCGAGGAGCCTACAAGCGCGTAGACGGTCTCTTCGTAGCGGTTGCCCGCTCCGGCGCCGGTTGAGCTTGCCACCGAATACTGCACACCGTTTTCGGTAACTTTTTGCGCACTCACATCGGCGTTGATAAAGATGTCGCCCGTGCAATTTTTGGCCCGCGGAAGCTGCTCTACCGAGAGGTACGTATCAGAAGCAAGGTTGGTACCGGTTGCCATCTCTGGGGAAACAGTAAACGAAGTGCCCGCAATAGGTTTATTCGGGCCAAACTGTGTGTATTGGTAGGCCGCGTTTAGGTGATAGCTCGGCGGGTACTGGATCGAGTAGGTCGAAGTTGCGTAGCTCTGCCACACTGCCTGCGTAGGCGTCGTAGTTGCTTGCTGCTCCGTCTGTTGCCCACCGGAGGGGATCAAGTTGGTGAGCCGACCACGGAAAACCACTCCCCCAGCGATTAAGAGCATAAGCACTACAATGATGGCGATCGTCCAGGCGGTGCGGGTCATACCCTCCTAGTATGGTCCTGCAGAGCTTGCAGCGCAAGTGCACCCGCGGCGAGGGCTATCGAGATATCTCTAAACAAGACGTCAAAGTTTTGGTAGTCGAAGCCCACTATCGCAAGCAGGACAAGCATGGCAAGCGTGGCCGGGATATAGACCCGCCATCCCGAGAGAATCCACAATGCGATTACCACCTCAACCACTCCAAACCCGTGCAGCACTACCATGTCGGAGAACTGAGCAGTGTGTGCCGCCATCAGAAACCACTGGGGGAAGTATGAGAGCCACGAGATCGGGTCTTGGAGCGCTGCATAGGGTGGATAGAGAAACGCCACCGCAACGGCAAGCCGCAGCACCAAAGTCGCCGCTCTGGAGTACATGCCTCTACTGTACCACTATCTTGCCCCCAAACTGCGCCGCCACGTGATTGTGGAAGTTGAAGGTACCTGTTTTGGTAAACGTAAAGCTGTACGAAGAACCCGAAGTGCATTGGTCAAATGGCGTGGGACCGCTGTAGCCTGCGGCACAGTGTTCGGCACGCGAGGTACCGTCAAACTCAGCGTGCGTAGGGTGCGCGTCTGAGGCGACCCACATGTTGCCGCCGCTTTGGTTTATAAAGCTCACCGTATCGCCCTTGTTGATCGTGACGTTTGCGGGGCTAAACCCGTTTGCGCCATAGGTGATCGTTACAGTCTTAAGAGTGCCAACCCCCGCAGAGACGCTCCCCGTCACTCCATTGTCTTGCATGCCTTGGTCGCTCCCCGTGCTTGCTTGGCTACCGGAGGTCTCGGTACCGGTGGTTTGCTCTGTGGTTGTTGCCGCAGGTTGGGTGGTGTTGTTGTTCGAGAGATACCACCACGCGCCCCCGCCGATAATAATGACGGCCACAAGGGCCCAGATCCACGATGTGCTATTCATATAAAATAGTATACACCCAAGGGGAGTAGAAAATTACATGAAGAAGCCCGCCCCTCGATAGACTCGGGGCGGGGCGCTTCCGTCTTCTACTTGTGACCAAACATGCAGCGCAGGCACTCGTCTTGGTGTGGGCGCGTCTTGAGATAGCGATTGCCGCAATGACAAGTGTAGACCTCAGTTTTGCGCGGCTTGACGATCCAATGACCGTCTTGCTGATAGTGCTTGGGCGGGCCTTTGGGTTTAGGCATGCTCATGACCGGCTGGGGAGCCGGTTTGGTTGCTTTATTGAGAATTTTTTTAGGAGAAGATTTCATGGCTACTACAGAAGACGGGTAAACAAAAAGACCCTTTCCTTGGGCCGTCCACTGGCAAATAGTCTAGCAAAATAAGGCTATTTTGTCAATGCGGGGCACTCTACCCCTCGATAAAGGTCAGCGCCTTACCCCTGCTTCCCCCGCGACCAGTGCGGCCAATGCGGTGCACGTAGTCTTCCTGTGTTTGTGGCAGGTCGAAGTTGATTACATGAGAGACCCCGACAATGTCGAGCCCACGAGCAGCAACGTCGGTGGCGCACAACACTTGCACATGGTCTTTTTTAAATAGATCGAGAGCTCGTTGGCGCTTGCCTTGTGTTTTGTTGCCATGAATCGACTCGCTTTGTATGCCGCGCTGGAGAAGTTTTTTAGACAGACGCTCAATACCGTATTTGGTGCGGCCAAACACAAGCACCTTGTCGAACCCCGGCTGCAGAAGCAACTGGTGGAGCACCTCAAACTTATCTGTGCCACGAGGGATATGCACCACGTCTTGTTCAATTGAGGCCGAGGTTTCTTGCGTCTTAACCGAGATTCGCACCGGCGCATGCAAAAACTCACCGATCAACTTCTCGATCTCTGATGAGAGCGTCGCTGAGAAGAAGAGTGTGTGCCGCGGTGTAGGCAAAAGCCCCAAGAGCTTGCGCATGTCGTTGATAAAACCCATGTCGAGCATGCGGTCGGCTTCGTCCAAAACCGCGGTGCCAAACGTATCGAGTTTGAGGTTCCCTCGCTCGAGTAGGTCTTTGAGCCGCCCCGGCGTGCCAATCACCACTTGCGGTTTGCGGCGCAGTTCAGCAATTTGCGGATTGATGTTGGCGCCTCCCACACAGGTGGCAGCGTATATCCCAAGCCCTTTGGCAAAGGGGCGCAATTCGTCACCAATTTGGGTGGCAAGTTCGCGAGTGGGTACCACGACAAGCACACGCTCCCCCTTGCCGCTCAAAATTTTATTAAGCAACGGGATAAGGAATGCGGCGGTCTTGCCTGTGCCAGTGTTGGCTATGCCCACCACATCTTCCCCACGGAGGATATGCGGGATCGCGCGGTCTTGGATCGGCGTGGGCACCACATAGCCTTTGTGGGCAATGTTTGCTTTAAGCCGCGGATCGAGTGCAAAGTCGGCAAATTGATGTTGAGGGACAAAAACCGGAGCCTCTTCGACGATGACTGCTTTGTTGATAAAACGACCAATATCCGAAAAGGGTTTTGGTTGGTTGCGGTGCTGCGGAGGCCGCGAGCGGTTGGTATTAAAACGGCCCCGAGTAAAGGGCTTCGCAGCAGAACGGTGTCTAGGCATCAATGACGAGATTATAGCAAATCCAACCTATTTTGTCAAACTAGTAAAACAGTTTAAACCCGAATCGCAGTAAAAAACTATTTCAAAACTTGCCACATGGCCTGGTCCTCTCCCCCGTCCAGCTTGAAGACCGCCACTCCGCGCACGCCGAGTTTTTTTGCTAGGTCGACTTTTTGTTTGATCGCGGTTGCATCGCTCCACCAGAGGATATTGATTGACGCCTGAGCAAGGATTACCGCAGCGGGTGTTGTTGTTTGGAGCGGGGCCGGTGGTGGTGTCACCTCATTACTGTTGCCCGTCGAGAGCTGTTGGTCTGCAGCAGCAGGTGGAGGCACCTGGATCTGTGGGAGGTAGCTAAACGAAAGTTCTCCAGCCGAGTTGCGTTTTATCGTCGAACCAATTTGCGCAGCAAGATCAGTTGCGTATTTGGGGTTGAAGGCCCAGAGGAGTTTGTAGTCGTACCCAGAAGTCGAAAGTGGGGTCACCTGCCACTCGTAGCCGTAGGTTGCAACGCCGATCATGATCTTTTTCTTACTAATAGTCTGCATCGCGAGTTTGATCGCCTTTTCTACCCATTGCACATCGGCCACGGGGGTGTAGGGAGCGCTCTTTTGTGCGGCGTTGAGGGTCTGGTCGATCGACTGCTGGTCATAGGTCATAAACCGCACGCGGTCGCAGTATTTGTTGATTTGTAGCCAGTCGTTGGCATACACCCCAGCGTCTTTAGGCGGCGCAGTGCTGTAGCGGTCGGCAATCGGGGTGCGCGACTCAATCGTGCACATCACCCATTTTTTACCCATGCGTTGATAGAGCCCTTTGAGAAACGTAGAGAAGTACTTCTTGTCTTCTGCTTTTTTACCCTCGAAGTCGATGTCGATACCGTCGAACCCCTCTCTCGCGGTGAGCGCTGCGATGTCGTCCTCGAGCTGCACGCGCAAGACGGCGTTGCTTAAAATGGTGTGGATCGCGTTGGTGTCGCTCCACATTACGGTGGGGACTACGCGCACCTTTTTTTGTTTAGCGGCAGCAATAAGACTCTTCCATGGCTCGTCGGCGATCCCTGCCATGTCTTGGATGGTTCCGTCCGGTTGTACCACGTAGACAAAGGGGTTGATCTCGGTGAGTTGGCTCAAGTGGGGGAGCACGTCGAGTGTCGAGGACGCCTCACGCCAATACGGCAGCCAGCCCGAAACCTCGAGACCCTTAGAATTGAGCGTCGCGGCCTGCACTTCGACAGGGCTCAGCATAAACGCAACAAACGGCGAGAGTACAAAAACTGCGGCAGCAATAGCCAGAACCTTACGCATGCTCATCACTATACCAGACGTGATTATGAAGTTTTTATTACGTGAGCTGTCCCTCTTTGCGCTTGAGCGCGCGGTAAAACAGCATCGGCACCAACACAAGGGTGAGGCAAATGGCAAACAGGAGCCCAAACATGATGGTGATGGCAAACGGCCCCCACGTTGGGTCCGAGATCGCAAGTGGGATCATCCCGATTGCAGTTGCGATGGTCGTGAGCACAATGGGGCGGAAGCGTGTTTTGCTCGCATCGACCACTGCGTCGATGAGTGGCTTTTGAGGATGCTCACGTCGCTCGGTGATGAGCGAGTCCATGAGGATGATTGCGTGGTTAATAATGACGCCACCCAAACCGATCACCCCAAGGAGCGAGGTGAACGACACCGACTGTCCGGTGAGCGCAAGCCCCCAGAGTACGCCGATTAAAGAGAGTGGCACGATCGAAAGCAAGTAGAGCGTGTAGCGGATCGAGTCGAAGGACACAATGAGGATGAGGAACATCAGCACAATACCGGCGATGAGCGCTACGAACATTTGGGTAAACGACTCGTTGATGCTCTCGCTCTCGCCGCCGTAAGAGACCGTTACGCCCGCGGGCAAATTGAGTTCTCCCACCCGCTTTTGGAACGCGCTCACCACGGCCGAAGTGGTGGTGCGCGCATCCGGGTAAGCTGAGACTGTTTCGACGCGCTTTTTGTCTTTGTGGGCAATCGCCGCGTTGCTAATCCCGAGCGAGTTGTTTACCACCGACCCCAAGAGCACTGGGCCCGCAGAGCCCTGGACCGAGAGATTTTTGACTGCGTCTATCGTCGCGTCTGCAGTGTGGCTGTTGTCTTGATACAAAGGGTTTAAGTTGAGCTTGACCATCACGTCGATCGTCTGGTTGGGCTCGTTGATTGTGGTTGCTTTGGTGCCGCTGATGGCCGCATGGAGTGTGGCGCCAAGCTGCTGTGCATTGAGCCCAAGCGCAGCGGCTTTGGCGCGATCGACGGTTAAATCAAAAGCGGTACCGTTGGCTTCCGTGCTTGCGGTGATGTTGGTCGCGTCAGGCAGTGTGCTCAAGAGCTGGCGGCCCTTTTCTGCAGCAGTGATGAGGTCGTCGAGATTGTCGCCTTCGAATTGAATTTGAATTGGCGCACCAGCGCTTGGGCCATTGTTGGCCTGGAGCACCTGCACGTCGAGCCCTTCGAGCACCGCGAGGCGCTTTTGTAACTGTGCCTGCACCTCGGTGCTCGTCTTGCTTCGATGCTCAGGCAAGTTGACCGTGATGTTTGCCTGATTGCTACCACTAGAACTCTGGCCACTGAGCGCCGAACTCTCCCCCACTGTGGTCTGGAAGGAGGCTACATCGGGGTCGTTATAGAGTAGCTCTTCGACCGCGCGGGTTGAGAGGTCGGTTTGTTCGAGCACCGTGCCTTGTGGTTTTTGGATGTTGATGTAGATAAAATCCTCGTCGCTTTGGGGGAAGAAGGTCACCGGTATGAGCCCGAGCATGGGAAGCGTGAGCGAGAGTATAAGCATACCAATAAGCCCCCAACGAAAGCGTTTTTGGAATAAGTCGTTTTGCAAAAACGTATGCAGCGTAGTGGTGTACCAGCGCGTCGTGGTGGTAGTGTAGTGCTCCAACTTTTGCTCAAGCCTGTTGGGCGCACCTTTAGCAGTAAAGAGGACCGCGATCAGGGGCACGATCCCGAGTGCTACAAGAATTGAGGCAACAAGTACAAAGATGAGCGTGTAGGGAATGCCTGCGATAAATTTGCCCACAATCCCTGAGATAAAAAAGAGTGGCGCAAATACCGCAACGGTTGCCATAGTGCCCGCAATCAAAGGCCAGGCATAATCCTTGAGTGCTGCGCGCGCTGCGGGCATCGGACCACCGTGGGTGCGCAAGCGCGCATGGATCGCCTCAGTTACTACGATCCCCGAGTCGACTAAGATGCCTACCGCCAAGATGAGCGCGAAGAGAGAAATAAAGTTGAGTGTGTTGCCGGTTACATACAAGCCGATAAACGAAATGAGAAACGACAAGGGAATGGAGAGTGCTGCCACAATCGACTCACGCCATCCGATAGTAAAGAAGAGCACCACGATGACGAGCGCCACGGTGATAAGCCCCGTTTGGCTCAAGTTGCCGAGCTGCTTTGTAACTTGCGTGCCCTGGTCGGTCGAGGGCGGCACAAAAACATCAAGGCCTTGCAACTCACTCGAGCGCAGACTATCGACCTTGGCACGCACCGCAGTGGCTACTTTTTGGATCCCCGCGCTCGATTGTTTGTATACCTGAAGCGCAATCCCCTGCTTGGCAGGCTCCCCACCAAGTGAGAGGCGTGAGTAGGTGGTGATGGGCGCGAGCGCGTCGCTAATATCGGCAATGTCGCGCAAGTAAATGGGTACACCGTTTTTGCTTGAGATCGCGATGTCGCGGACCTGCTCGGGGTCGGAGATGTCGCCTTTAAAGTTGACATGGTATCTTATCCCGTCGATCGAAAGCCGCCCCGCAGTCGCTGCAGGATTGCTTGTGCTGATCGCCGAGATTACATCAGTAATTTTCCATCCATATTGGTCGAGGGCCTCTTTGCGTACAATTACATCGACCTCGCGTTTGGGCACGCCGGCGACTGAGACTTGCGAGACACCCGAAACCGCCAGGAGTTCATCCGAGAGCGAACGGCCGAGTTCAGAAAATTGCATCGGGGTGAGGTCGCCCGCGATCGAGACCACGACTATTGGTCGGTCATTGAAGTTGAGTTTGGTCACTTGCGGCGCGGTCACGTCGGTGGGCAAATTGGGGAGCGCGCGCGAAACCGCGTCGCGCAGATCTTGGATCGAACGGTCAGTGTCGGCGCTCGCAGTAAACTGCACCGTAATTTGAGACAGACCGTCGCTGGAGTTAGAGGTCAGGGTGTCGATGTTCGAAATCCCTGAGATCTGGCTCTCGAGTTTGTTGGTAACCAGCGTCTCGATGTCCTCGGCCGAGGCACCCGGGAGTGTGGCGGTTACGATCGCGATCGGGATGTCGAGCGAGGGTGCGTTTTCTTTAGGGATTTTGAGCAGGGCATACGTCCCCGCGATGATAAGCACGCAGATGAGCACGTAGCTCAGCTGGCGGCGTTCAAGAAAAAAGTTCCAGAGGAAAAGCATTGGTTATTGCGCAATCGAGACCTCCTGCCCGTCTGAGAGCCCGCGTGCATCGGTCACGATTGCCTCCTCTGCGCTGATACCGCTCTGTATTGCCACGCTATTTCCCAATACTTCGCCGAGTACAATTGCTTGCGCATGCAAAGTGCTGCTTGCAACGGTAAACACCACTGACCCTTGGGGTGTGATCTTAACTGCCGCGAGTGGAATTATGAGCACAGGAGCCTGTGCACTGTGCGTACCCAAGGTACGCTCAAGCGTGACACTCACCACCTCCCCGTCGGTGACTCCTGCTTGCCCCGCGATACCGATTTTGACCTCAATCTTGCCGGTCGAGGGGTCGAGAGCTGGGGCGATAAATACAATGGTGCCTTTGCCCGAGCCATTGATAGTGGCTTTGCCCCCTATTGCGATAGTCTTGGCATCGTCAGAAGTGATGTAAGCGTCTACCTCGAGTGCGCCGGGGTTAGACACCGCAGCTACTTGGCTAAATGAAGCAACATAGTCGCCTCGGTGGATCGGCAAGCTCACGATCGTGCCCGAGATCGGCGAGCGGATGATGGTTTTTTCGAGATTGGCCTGCGCAACGTTAAGCGAACCGAGTGCCGTCTTGACGTTGGCCTGTGCGGCAGCGATGTCGCTCGTGATACCGGAAGAGGCCGAGGTCTGCGCCTCTGCAGCTGCAGAGAGAGCGCTGTCGTAGGTGCTCTTTGCATTGTTAAGTGTCGCAACCGCACTCAATACTTCGGTGCGTGCCGCAGCCGCGGTCGTCTGATACGATGCAATCGTCGTTGCCGAGACAGTAATCGAGGGCACCGCTTTGTTGAGCGCATCAATAAGATCACCCAAAAATCCGCTCACCGTGTTGGCTGCCGCGAGCGTTGTTGCAATATGCGCATCGAGATTTTGTGTGCTCGAGGTGTCGAGCCCGTTAACACCCTGCAGGAGCGTATCAAGGCCGGTACGCGTATTTTGAATATCGATCACCAACTGTCCATCAGGGACCGAGACATTGAGCAGGGGAAGATTACTACGGGGGTTACTAAAAATAGTGTCTGCCTTGGTGTGCACCGCGTCGTCGAGCGCCGCATACAGGCTTCGGATCGCCGCGTTAGCCGACACGGCGGCATTCTGCGCAGCTTGCGTCGCTTGGGCAGAGCTGACCGAGGAGTTTTGTGCGGTGCTGCCGGTCGCCTTAGAAGCGGCAGCTTGCGCAGCTTCGTAAGCGCCTTCGGCTTGGAGAACCGCCGCACGCTGCGAGCTGTTTTCAAAATTACCGATGACCGCTCCTGCATACACATAGTCACCAAGCGCGTGTACCAAGCTCACCACCTCGCCTGAACTCACCGCCAAAATGTTTGCCTTGCTTACCGAGCTTACTTTCCCCACTACGGGCAGCGGGCCACTTTGGTCCGAGAGGCTCGCGACCGAGGCAATGTGCACTACACTTATTTGTTGCGCACTCTCAGTAGCCGCGGGGCGCAGGAGTACACGTCCCCCGATGAGCACCACTGCCACGAACACTACTCCCCCGACTATTTTGTAGGTGAGCGAGAGGCGGAGTGCGCGTGCCCAAAGTGATCTGATGAAGCTCATATGCGTTTTGAAAAGCGATCGATTATTTTTTTATGGAGTTGTAAGTAGTGTGCAAACTCGCGGTCACTGAGCACCTCGAACAGTTTTGCCAGGCCCCTGCAAGTACTCTTCTGCAGCGCTACGACCTGCCTGCGGCTCTTTTTAGACAGCTCAAGACGTGCCCTGCGGCGGTCCTCCTTGCTCTGCGTGCGTACGACATGGCCCTCGCGCACCAGCCCCTCGATGAGTTGCGTTGCAGCACTGCTCGTAACCCCCAGGACTTGAGCAACCTCTTTGACCGTGCTCCCTTTTGTCTCTGCAATATAAAAGAGTGCGTTCCACTGCGCAGGGGTGACCTTGGGCATCATTGAGCCGTGCGGTGCCTTAAAGGCGCCGAGACGTTTAAGTGCCTGCAGCCCATCGAGAAACTCACGCACTTGCCGCTCTCTTTGTTGCATAGCGTAGACACTAATTAGATTAGTATCTAACCCATTTCTAACATATCCAAAAAGCGCCGGCAACTGCCGGCGCTTTTTTGCGTGGATTAGCGTCTGGTAGGCCGGAGTTGCACCATTTGCGCACTAAGACTCCCGTCACTGTTGGTCGCACCCGTGACCACCACCTGCGCTCCTACTTTGAGGCTCGAGGCGGGTGCTTGCGTCATCTCGCTTACGGTGGTCGAGGCACCGAGGAGCACAATCTTGGTGCTGCCATCCTGCATTTTGAGTGTAAAGCTACTCTGGTCAGTACTGACGATTTCGCCGCTCACAAAGCTTCCCGCACTGCGCATACTTCGCCCGCCGCCAAACTGACCTCCTGCAACAAACATTCCTCGCTCGGGCACTGCGCTCTTCGCATACTGTGAGCCTCCCCAAAACCCTACACCCCCGAATACCAGCGCACTGACAACTGCCGCTCCAATAATTTGTTTGTGCATAGCCGTACTATTATTTATTAATTATTCGTACCGAAGCGCCTCGATAGGGTTAAGTGCGGCAGCACGCCGCGCCGGATACCATCCAAACACCATACCGATCAGCGCTGAAACCCCGAACGCCAGCGCAACCGAGCCCCGCGAAACGCTCGTGGCAATCACCCCGGTAGCGTTTGCTCCGAAGGCCACCCCAAGCCCCAGCACAATGCCCACCACCCCGCCCACCGCGGTGAGCGCCACCGACTCGGCCAAAAACTGCCGAGAGATGTCTTGCGCACGCGCACCGATTGCTTTGCGCAACCCGATCTCGCGCGTGCGCTCGGTGACCGTGGTCAGCATCATGTTCATGATCCCAATCCCACCCACCAAAAGCGAGATCCCCGCGATTGAAGCAAGCAAGAGGGTAAGCGTTTGCGAGACGCTCGAAACCGCGGAGAGCAAGTCGTTTTGGTTAAGCACACTAAAATCGGCTTTGGTTGGATCAGCAATAGTGTGGCGCACAAGCAAAAGATCGGTTACGTCGCTTTGTACCTGAGCCATCGAGTTTTGGTCCTGCGCCTCTATATCGATTGCAGTCACCGAGGTATTGCCGGTAAAAAACCGCTGCGCCGCAAGCGATGGGATGAAAACCATGTCGTCTTGGTTGTTAAAACCGCTGCCGCCTTTAGCCACGGTGACGCCGATTACTTTAAACTCCACGCCTTTGATCCGGACACTCTGCCCAACCAGGTCTTGAGGTAGACCATCTTCGCTAGTGTCGTCGGTGCCAAACAGGTCACTTGCGGCCTGCGGTCCGAGCACGGCGACCTTTGCGAGTGAACGATTTTGTTCATCACTAAAAAAGCTTCCTTGGTCGATAGCAAGATTGCGTATGGCAGCGTAGGCAGCCGTAGTCCCGAGCACCGTGGTGTTGGTGTTAGTGCCCTTGGCAGTAATTTGCTGCCGACTCGAAACCTCGGGAGCGACTGCAACAATATTTTGTACGCCGCTGCCTACCGCATCGACATCCGCCTGCGTAAGCGTCGAGGCCAAGCCACGCCCGGTCGAGACCGCAAACCCACCTATGCCACGCTGCGCGCCCGGCATCACCTCGATCAAGTTTGAACCGAGCGATTGGATACTCTTTTGGATTCCACTTGCCGCACCCTGCCCAACTGAAACAAGCGCGATCACCGAGCCGATGCCGATCACAATGCCGAGCACGGTGAGGCCCGAGCGCACTTTGTTGGCATTTAATGCGGTGTAAGTTTCTTGGAAAATATCTCTAAACTGCATGGTAGTGGGCGTGTTTGTGCGCGTGCAGAGCGCTGTCAGAGAGTATCTTGCCGTCGCGCAAGTGGATGATTCGTCTGGCGTGCGCGGCTATCGTCTGCTCGTGCGTGATGAGTATAATCGTGCGGCCATACTCTTCGTTTAGTTTTTGAAAGGTGCTCAAAACAAGTTCACCGGTTTTAGTATCAAGGTTGCCTGTGGGCTCATCGGCCAAAATAAGCGTAGGATTGTTGACCAGTGCACGAGCGATAGCCACGCGCTGTATCTGCCCGCCTGAAAGTTCGTTACTCTTGTGCAAAAAATGAGTTTCATCCAATCCAGCGGCACGCAACGCTGCTCTGGCGCGGTGCTCTCGTTCATACTCGCCCACGCCCGCGTAGACCAACGGGAGCATCACGTTGCGCAGCACGGTGGTGCGCGGCAACAAGTTAAACGCTTGGAAAACAAAACCGATTTTGTCTTTGCGGATGTCAGCGAGTTCTTCCTCAGTCATTTGCGAGACATCTTTACCGTCGAGATGATACGCGCCGCTCGTGGGTGTATCGAGACAACCAAGAATGTGCATCGCGGTTGACTTGCCCGAGCCCGACGGCCCCATGATCGCCACAAACTCGCCGTCTTCGATCATAAACGAGATCCCTTTGAGTGCTTGAAACTCATTACTGCCTTCTCCGTAGGTTTTAGTTATGTGTTTGAGTTCGATCATGCTTAACCGCCGATCCTTATAGCCCCGCCGCCACCACCAAAAGCCCGCGCACCACTGGTGGATGTAGTAGTGCGAGTAGTGGCCGCGGCAGTAGTAGTTCGAGTGCTCGAGACAATTTGTTCGCCCTCTTGTAAACCCGAGATAATCTGAGTGAATGTGTCGTCCGAAATGCCTGTTTCAACTGGCATCTGTTGCGGGGCGGTGTTGCTTAAAACCCCTTGTGCAGTACTCGAGGCCTGCAGTGGTGGGTTAAACAGGAGCACGTAGCTTTCTCCGTTTTGCACCTTAACCGCGGAGCTCGGCACCATGAGCGCATCTTGCACAACAGCGGTTTGGATGTCTGCGTTGACTGTCATCCCCGGTTTGATGCGTCCGTCTTGGACATCGAGTGCCACCTTAATGGTGTAACTTACGACGCCTTGTGATACCGTGCCGACCGGGTCGATCTCGACCACTTTGCCCGTAAGCGCAAGCGTGTCGATAGCATCAAAGGTGAGTGTCGCCTTATCGCCGAGTTTTACTTTGGCTGCGTCGACTTCGTTGAGGCTCATTTGCGCCAAGAGCTGCGCGCTCACGACCGAGGCCACCGCGCCTAAGGTAGTATCCCCCACCTTAGCTGCAACGGAGGCGACCATGCCATTAAACGGCGCGCGCACGGTGTAATCGCCCAAATCGGCGAGTTGCTGTGCAAGATCGGCAGTCTGTTTGTCGAGATTGTTTTTCTCGATCTGCAGTGAAATGGGGTTACTGCCATCTTGGTTGCCCACTTGATCGAGCGTCAGGTTGTGTTGCGCGGTTGTAATTGCTTGTTTGCCCGAAGTAAGTGTTTTTTGCTCAGCCAAAAGAGAGGAGAGGTCGCTATTAGCGGTCGAAAGGTGCGTGCGCGTCGTGGTCTGCAAAGTGTTAAACCCACTCGGGAGTGCGATGCCATACGTTTGTGAGAGATCAGAAATGGCACCCAGATAGTTGAGTTCGTCTTGGAGCGCTTGCGCAACCTTAGTCTCTAGATCGACAGTCGTTTGTAACTGTATCTCCAAGGTCGATGTTGCCGAGGTGCGCGCAAGGGCATGATACGCACTAAGCGCTTGTGTATACGCTCCACTAGCGGTGGCATAATCGGCAGTAGTCTGCGTCTTAAAAGCAGTTGCTGACGAAACATCTTGTCCGTATTTGAAAAGATTCAACAGATAATCGGCATTCCACTGCGAGCGATGTGTATCAAAATCGTACCCATAGAGTACGTCTTCGGCGCCGTTTACCACTGCAGGCAGGTTGAGATAGCTACTTGAGAGCAAATTAAATGTATCGTTATAGTCGTTAGCGAGGTTTTGTGTCGCGGTGGTGAGCGCGTCTTGGTCTTGTTGATAACTGATCGGCGCCTGTACCGAATCTTTTTGGTACTGTAGTTTTGCTGCCTCGAGCGCACGCTCAGCGTCGAGGTAACTTTGACGCGCATCGTGATTATCAATCTGTACCATCGCCTGTCCGGTATGGACCTTATCTCCCGCTTTGACTCCAACCCAGGTGATCTGGCCGTTGACGAGTGGTTTTACGTCGAGTTGATTGTTGGCTGAAATTTGCCCCGAGGCGCTCACGGTCGAGATGATGGTGCCGCGCGTAACGGTTCCGAGCATGTAGCGCGTTTGCGTGGTGCCGCTCCCTATCTTGGCGTAGGCATACCACCCACCCCCTAAGAGCACCACCACGACCACCGTGGTTACAAATGTATGTGCAAGCGCGTAGCGCTTAGCATTGCCCAAATAATGCAAAAGGATTTTCATGCCGGCAAAACAATAGCCTTAGCATTAGTACCACGCCCACCGCGACTTTATTTCATCAACACGGCGGGCGGCGGGACAAACGGGTCGTCTCGGTCTTGGGGCAGGCCCCTGATACCAAAAGCTTGAATACTCGAGGTGCCAAAGTGCCCAAAGATAAAGATCCGCTGTCCCACAGCAATGTCGCCATGCTCAGGCGGCGCCTCTATTGTTATGGTTGTGGTGGTGCTGTCGAGTTGCACGGTAAGTTGTGTGCCGTTGATCGCTGTAATCGTGCCCCGATACTCCTCGGGCCCGGGCGGGCGGCGCGCGTACTCGTAAAACGCACCCAGAGGCGGCGGAAGCATACCCCGATCAGCGCGACGCAAGAAGTTGTCGTTGAACCGCAAGCCGCGATCGAGAAAACTACCCACGATAAGACTCGAGAGAAGCAGCCCTGCAAACAACAAAAGTGCCGGCCGGCGATAGCCGAACTTAAAATGCCTAAGCAGCCACTCCAAAAGCACCACCAGCGCCAGGTCGAGCAAAAGCAGTGGCCAAGGAAACACTTGCAAGAAGAGCTCGATGCCACGCGGCCCAAAACCCAAAAGTGCGTCGTGGGAATTAAGTCGCACGATGAACGAAATGTAATTGAACAAAAATACCGAGAGGGCGAGTACACAAAACCCGACCACTATGAGCGCCCCCACGTGGAGTGTAAAGAAGATCTTAGGGCGCATGCTCACCCGCTTTGTGCGGATCTTTTCGAGTATTTGGTTTTTGAGATTGTCGGTGGTCATGGGCGTAGTGCCTGCACTTCGGGGACTTGCGCGAGCGCTTCTTTTGCCCGCCGCAAGCGCACTCCCACGGTGCCCTGCGGCACCTCGAGCACATCGGCAATTTCTTTGTAGCCGAGCTCTTCTACATAATAGAGTACCAGCACCTCGCGGTATTTCGGCGAAAGTTTCTGCAACCCCACCTCAAGCGCCTCCGCGATTTCACGCCGCTCGCGATCGCGTACTGCTGGGTCGTCGTAGACCGGGTGCACCAGGAGCGTATCAAGGTCAACTAAGGTTAAGGGGCTGCGCGATGAGCGCTTGAGCTCGTTGATAAACACGTTGTGCGCAACGCGGTAAATCCATGGGGAGAACTTTTGCGTCGCATCAAAGCTCTGCAAACGCTCATACGCGCGGATAAACGTGTCTTGCACCAGGTCGGTTATATCGGAGTCGCGCTGCAAAAAGCGCCGCGCGTAACGCGAGAGCCGTTCTTGGTAGCGCTCAACCAAGAGGCCAAAAGCATCTCGGTCACCCTGCTGTACGCGCAAAGCGACCTGCTCGTCGCTTGGCGCGGATAGAGGTCCCATCTTTGTATACTACACTTTTGATTCATCTTTTATTACGCAGCACAAAACCCCGCACAGCGGGGTTTTGTTTGCCCCAGGTTGTGAGAGCTTTATTGCTGCTGAGCTGGGGGGACGCCGTCCATGATGTGCTTAGCGGTGATTGAGCTCCCAGAGACAGAACCCTGAACCCCGATCGTGTCACCCACTTGTATTTGCGAGACATTGATAGCAGAAATTTTGTCCACCGTAGCGCTTGAGGCATCAATCGTGTAGGTCGTGCCATTTTTACCCGTGAGCGTAATGGTGTTGCCGTCGACTGCACTTACAGTGCCCATTGCACCTGGACCGTGTCCTCTAAACCCTTCACCACCGGGACCATGATGGAAGTCACCTTGCGTATCGGTCGTGGTGGTACTCGATGGCGTTTGTGCTGCGGCAAGATTGGTGTATCCAACCGCAGCACCCCCGGCAAGGAGTGCAACTGCAGCGAGTGGGACAGCTAGTAATGTAGATCTGTTCATGTAGACTTTTATGTGAGCCAATAATTGGGCCATGGCGAGGCAGATAAGAGCCTCGTTTGTAGTACACACACAGACAAAAAGTTATTTCAAAACTAGAAGCGTGCGCCGGGCTGCTTGCGCAGGCGAACACTTTTGGGAGTGACCTCCAAATATTCGTCATCGGCCATGACCTCGAGCCCGCGCTCGATCGTAAGTTCATACGGCGGGGTCAAGTAGATTGCTTCGTCAGAGCCCGAAGCGCGCATGTTGGTGAGTTGTTTGCCCTTGGTCGGATTTACAAACATTTGCTCACCCTTAGCGGTGTTGCCGATCACCTCGCCTTCGTACACCTCAACGCCTGGGCCGATGTAGAGCACTCCACGGTCTTGCAAATTCCAGAGCGAAAACCCAAGTGCTTTGCCTGCGGCCATCGCAACCATCGAACCCACCGCGCGCTTAACAATGTCGCCGGCATAGGGCCTAAACTCGCTAAAGCGCGAGGAAAAAATCCCCTCGCCGCGCGTGTCGAGCACAAACTGCGAGCGATAGCCGAGGAGCCCGCGGGTTGGCCCCTCTAAAATAATGCGCACCGCTCTGTCGTGTGCGCGCATGTCTTTGATCACCACTTTACGTTGGCCCAACTTTTCGATGATAGCGCCTTGGTACTCTGCGGGGATGTCGATGATCACCTCCTCGAACGGCTCCATCTTGACTCCGCTCTCTTCGTGATAAATCACTTGCGGTTGGGAGACCTGTACTTCGTAGCCTTCGCGGCGCATGTTTTCGAGCAAGACCGCAATGTGGAGCTCGCCACGACCATACACGCGAAATGCCTCAGCCGAAGAAAAATCAACCTTAAGCCCCACATTGACCTCGAGCTCACGTTCGAGCCGCTCGCGAATCTGGCGCGTGGTAACAAACTTGCCCTCACGCCCCGCAAACGGCGAGTTGTTGACCAAAAAGTTGAGCCCGATCGTTGGCTCGTCGACCGCGATCGTCGGCAACATCTCCGAGCTCTCTTGCGCACAAATCGTCTCACCGATGTAGATGTCGGGGAGCCCCGCGATGAGCACAATGTCGCCAGCAGAAGCTTGGAGGGTTTCAACTCGTTCGAGTCCGCGGAAAGAAAAAATCTTGAGTACTTTACCCGGCCGCGTTGCTCCTTGAGTATTTTTTACAAAGACGCTTTGTCCCACAGACATAACGCCGTCGTAGATGCGTACGAATGCTAGGCGCCCCAAAAAGTTGTCGTACGCGAGGTTAAAAGCCTGCGCCCGCATCGGCTTTTGGGCAAGCTCTGGCGAGGAGGCCGGTTTGACGTGTTCCAAAATGGTTTCGAGTAGCGGAGTGAGGTCGGCGCTTTCGTCGCTCAATTTCTTTTTGGCGATGCCTTGGCGACCGACCGTGTACACCACCGGAAAATTGCTCTGCTCGTCGTTGGCACCAAGTTCCAAAAAAAGTTCCAGCACCGCCTCTTCAGCCATCGCGGGATTAGCCGCAGGCTTGTCGATTTTGTTGATGACCACAATCGGCTTGAGGCCAAGCTCGAGACTTTTTTTGAGTACAAAGCGCGTTTGCGGCATGGGACCCTCTTGAGCGTCGACTACCAAGAGTACCGAGTCAATCGAGCGAAGCACGCGTTCAACCTCGGAGCCGAAGTCGGCGTGGCCTGGCGTGTCGACGATGTTTATTTTGGTGCCCTTGTACTCGACCGCAGCGTTTTTGGCATAGATTGTGATGCCGCGCTCTTTTTCGAGATCATTGCTGTCCATCGAGGTCCCCTCACCCGCCACTCCAAGCTGACGCAAAAGCGCATCAGTAAGTGTAGTCTTACCGTGATCGACATGCGCGATGATCGCTATGTTGCGGATTTCCCGTGGTTCCATGAGATATGAAAAAAGCGCCTCGCCCGGCTACGGCCCAGGGCTCGCGCGCTTGTATACACAACCTACCTTAAAATTGCACGCGCAGCAAGACGGGAGTGAACTCGTCCTTAAACCGAACCTCCTGCGGCGAGCCGCTCGTCTACGCCCGCGCGCAACGCGCGCTCCCACTCGACGGAAGCATTAAGCGCAGCGGCACTCGTATCGGCCGCAGAGTAAAATGCACTGCCCACGGCGTGCTCATACTGCAGCGTTGTATCGATCATCGCATCGGGCAAATACTGTAGATAGCCGAAACGACCTTCGTCTTGTAAAGCGGTAGTTTGCGAGCTGGGGTCGTAGGCAACACTGAGGGTAATCCCCAGCGGATTTGCAAGCGGCACCGCTGCCGCGCGCACCGATGGGTCAACCGCAAATGCGCTGAGCACAGAGGCGACCACTGTTTTGGTCGAGAGGTTAAGATCGTCGCTCATATTCTCCGCGGCGCGGGCGACCACTGCGGCGTACGCTTCGCTCGATGCAGAGCCAAGGTCTGAAGCTCCCCAGTACGAACCATAGGCGCTCGCCACAAAAAGGTCGCTTGCCTCGTAGGTGCTCGACACAAACGTCTCGGTTGCTTGTTGAAACAGGGCAGCCGGTTGATCGAGAACACTCGTGCTCAAACTGGGTATGAGCGAGAGCGCTACCGCCAGCGCAAAAAGAACTGCCGGGCGCGCCGAGAGTTCATAAAAATTTTGAGTAAGGGTTTGGTTGGTCTTCATTGCTTTTCTCGCACTGGAGACCGGCCAAAAAATAAAAACGGCCGGCTCGCCGCGCGAGCCAATCCTGTGCTCTCTATAGTACTCTAATTTTTAAAAACGTGCAGATGCCGTGTGGATAGCAAAAAACACTTCAGCGACAACCCTTTTAAGCCCCCAGGACAAACCGTGCAAGGATACCTACCGCCGCGCCGATGCTCAAGATGCCCGCGACAATGGTAAAGCGCTTAACCGCACCGACGTTAGTGATGTGTAAAAAGTAAGCAAGCACTAAAAGCAAGAGGAAGTAACATGCGCTCATGAAGTACCAGTCGAATATTTGCAAAAATGCGCGCCAAAAAGCGGAGATCGCCGGGTTGTTGAGTATGTGTTCTTGGAGCCAAAAATGGACTGCATCCGTGGGGTCGGGCGCAAGCTCACCTAAAAACGCCCCGAGCAAAAAGATGCCGACGGGGGTCTTTAAAAACTTCTCTTCAGAAGTAAACCAGTGCTTCGCCCGCTCGTGCCACATGAGTGTATTCTAACACCGCAATTTTGCTGGGTTTGTGGGACGATGTTGGAACCTTTTTAGACCTCGGGGAAGAAGTTATTGCGGCTCCAATTCCATAAAACAGGATGCATTTCTACAGGAGCCACTTTGCCATTACCAAGCAGCTCCTTCCATACAGCAGCGACTTCCAAAGAGGACATGGAGGGAGTGGTGAGGCCCAACTTTACTGAGCATTGCAAAACATGGGTGTCGGGGTGGATACCAACCACATCCCAATCCCCCGCCTTAAACAACTCTCGAGGGTCATCCTTAAAATGCGCATGAAATGCTTTGCACACAGCCATCCAAATATCTGTATGCTTGTTGAGTTGCAGCGCGAGCTTGTGTTTTAATAAATCTTTTTGAACCTGCTCTCGCGTCTTTTCTGCTACTTTTTCAGGAAAGAAAAGATAGTTCGTTTCTGGATCATTCCAAGTCTTTAACGCCGAAGCCCACATGGCTGGCGATTGCCGTTGAAAGTTAATGGAGGGTGGCAAAGTAAAGTACAGATAGTTCTCTCTACTCCCCTTTGGCAGACCAGGGTTCACCTCGTGCTGCGCGAGTGTAGGAATTTTTCCATCATGAAATAATTGATGGAGTTTCAAAACCCGCTTCAACTGCTCGGCTTGGGTCATATAATAATTTTACCCTAGCTGCCCAACTTGGATAAGTTTAGAACTAGCGAGTGATATTTGGTGCCTCAAACTCTTGAAGTATTATGTTCACTATCTGCTCAATCGGCTGGTCTGTATCAATAGGTATGGCCCCTTTATCCAACATCTCTTGCTCAAACTCTTTGTACCACCCCCGTATCATTTTCTGTTCGGATTCGTGTTTGCCGAAGTCATGGTTGATGCGATTATTGATGCGTCCAAAAAATACTTCTTCGTCGCATCGGAAGAGAATAATTTTATCGAATAAATCAAATAAAGTGTCCGCCTGTGTATCAGAAAGCCCTGCAACCACAACAGGACCTGCAGTTTTGTTCATGAGTTCAATGAGTTTATCTCTGTCACAAATATATTGATGGGTTTTAAAAAACTCATTTCCAATGCCCGAGTGCCAATGAGCAACTTCTTTTGTACCTGTATGTATCCACCGACAAAGCTCAGAAACTGCATCAATATCAATCGCGCGTATTCCTTTTTCCTTTAGCTTTTCTATTGTCGTCGATTTACCAGTACCAGAAACTCCAGTGATAAATATTTTCATAAAATCATTGCTGGCCGACTTGAGCTCGAACCGTGGTCGGCCTTACCCTGCTTGACGGTTTAGCTACATTCTACATGACTCAATCGACGCGTCTCGAGCGCTTATAAACTTGTTAAATATTCCCAGAGGTTTCGTATATTTCTATCCTTTTCCCAAAACTCTAAAATCTTGGCTCTCATTTCTGTATGCTGAGGATAACCAGCGTCAGTAACTCCCTCAGGCAACAGATCTTTGCACTCAACATTTAGCAAAACTGTAAGAGATTCTTTTAGGTCGTTGTATTTTTGTTTTCCTAATTTTTCTTCCTGATCAGTTCCAAGACCATACCAGGTGTAGAAATGCCACAACTCATGCATAGCAGTTTTTCTTGGAGATGAATTCTGGGCAGATACATAGAAATAATTATTTTCTATGCTGTAGGGGCATCTTGTGTTTACCGTAAGATACGCTGTAACAGCGTTAGGGAGAGAAGCTCCAAAGATTGCCTCTGCGCGTTTGTGATATTCATCTGAAACACTGTCCCAATCTTTCTGAAAGATTTCTACACATTTTTGAAGATCAATATTTTTTTCTGAAATATATTTTTCTATGAAATCAACAGTAGCTTCAGAAGTGGGACTTTCTCCATGCTCGGCCACAAGCTGTTCGTAGATTTTAGTAGGGTTTTGGGAATTATTTGAACTTTTGCCTTTGTTCAAAAGACACCAAATATCTTTCTCTGTGTTGTAGGTAAAATTAATTTCCACTTCTCTATTGTATCGCTTTGGTTTGTGTCTGCTAAGTCAACGCGACTTGAGCGCGAGAACCTACCTCAAACTGGCTGGGGGTCTTGGACGAAGTTGGAACCGTGCTTTTGGCTGGTAAATCCGCTTTTGCCTACCAAATCTTTATACCAGAGTTATTGGCTACTGCATAAAGCGCGATAGACAAAACGCGGCAAGTTGCCTATATTCCCTCGTGGACGCTCTCAACGGAGTACGCAGCTATGCGCTCAAGGGTCATCCTCGCCGCTCATACGGCGATGTTTGCGACCCTTGTGGTCGCCTCGCCGAGTACCTCGCTTGCCGTAATCTACTATCCCAACCTGCTTTCGGGCTTCTATCTCGTCTGCCTCTGCGCCACAGGTATCGCCATTTCAAGCTATCTGTGGCACAAGTTCGGTGGCTGCCCGTGCACCCTCAAAGAAAAAGAAGCGCTAATGCGCGAGGGTAAGGAGGTGTTTGAGGGAGCTTGTCTCACTCATTACATCCACAAATGGTTTGGGATACGGCTACCCGAGTGGTCAAGCACAGCTCTCCCTATCGGGCTGATGGCTGTGCCGCTCATTGTGGGCTTGTTGCATCTATGACCTGACTGCGTTGTCGGGTCATTTTTGTTATGAAAAAACCGCGCGGTACTAAACATCCGCGCGGTTGAGCAACTCGCTCATAAAGTTGTAGCCGCGTTCCGCAGCCGCCTGCAATCTGGATGCCCGTTGTTCCAGAAAGCCAAGCTCGTTATCAGTCCAGACAAGCAAGTACGGCAGTCCTGCGGTTCGCAGGTAATGCAGGTTCACATCAAAAGCTGTGCGGTCTTTTGACACGAGGCGCTCCACCACTTGTCGCGGGCGCGAATGCACCCACGAGCGGGGTCGGTTAGCAAACACGATAAGGGCATCAAGCCCCCAACCCTCAACCAACTTGCGGGCTGGAAACGGGATACTTTCTACGCCTCCATCGCGATACCGCTTGCCGTTCACGACGAACGGTCGCCTGCACAGAATGGGCATCGCCATTGACGCAATGACTGCTTCCACGGGGTCGGGCATCGCAGTTTTGATGTCCACGAATACGCCCTGCCCGCTTTCGCAATCAGTAAGTCCGACCACGACATCAGCAGCACACGACTTCACTGCATCAAGACACACGCCGTTAGTGCCAATCTTGCCGCGAAATACCGCACCCAAGAAGTTCGGGTCTAACATCGTGCCGTTGCGTACCCGTCGTGGCGCAAACGATAGAAAGTCGGACTTGGGGCACTCCTCGTAATACACTCGTACTCCCCGCGACACGACGCCGCCAGCGAAATAGAGTATCGGCCCCGCTCCACTTGAGATACCCGCAAGCACCTCAAAGTTGTCTCGTAGACCGCGTTCCTCCAAAGCGCGGGTTTGTGCCGCTCCGTATACTCCGCGCGTACCGCCAGAAAGTACCAAAAGCCCTGTTTTCCCTTGTCCTTTCGCAAGCTGCGAGAGGACGGAGAGAGTACCTTCGTACTCCATAGTTCGTCTCCCTCTTGCTCGCGTTGATAGAGCTTCCATACGGACTATACTGGCATACTTTCCCGTAAGCAACTTTCGCTTCCAAAACAGCGCCAAAAAGCGTAGATTTAAGAGATATTACGATTACTATGACCTCTGATGAGAAAATAAAGTGGGTGCGCGATCAATTTATTTTTGAAAAAGTGCGTTTTTCTTCTCCCTTCGCCAGCCTTTGATTTCGGTTTCACGGCGACGCGCTGTTTTTAGGTCAGTATAAGTTTCTGAATATTTCAATATCACAGGTCTGCGGATTTTGGTGTAATGAGCACCCCACTTTGATTCGTTGTGTTGGGATAAACGTCTTTGTAAGTCGTTGGTGCAACCGACATAGAGTGATCCGTCCGCGCATTCAAGAATATAGACAAAATAACTCACAAAACAATTCTACCTCGTCGGCCTTCCTTCGTCAGGCACTCGCTCGGTATCTTCAATTTTCTACGGGTCGAAGCCCCCTCCCGAGAAATTGAGGGACGGGGCGCAGACTCTGAAATTTGAGTCTGCGAAAATTGAAGAGCTGCCGGACTTGGATTCGAACCAAGATAAACGGATTCAGAGTCCGTTGTCCTACCATTAGACGATCCGGCAATTATATCTTCCCCTTGAGCTCTCTCTTTCCTTTTGGGGTTTTATAGAAACGTTCTTTTCTAAACGCCTCGTACTTATCACTATATTCTTCCTTGTAGATCAATTCAATCGGCAATCTGCCTTTGGTTGCTCGAACCTTACCTCGCACATGTTGCTGAAATCGCTTATTAATGTCCATCGTACAGCCAATGTATAAGTTACCATCCTTCACACTTTTTAAGACGTAAACATAATGCATGGAATTCCGTCGTCCTACCATTAGCCTCGCCCGTAGGACGGGTCTACGGCCGAGGGACGATCCCCCATTCCGACCAATACACAAGAACGATAGCAAAAAACACCTCTATTTAAAAGTCCGTTTGGTTCACTCAAACTTCAGGCCGCTCGCTGTACGCTTTGCGGGTTATGGATATCCTTTTAGGCGCGAGCCTTATACTCTTTGTACTGCTCTTGGCGCTGAGCGCACTGCTCACGCTCTACAGCGACCCCCAAGAGGTCGACGAAGAGGAGCGCAAAATTGTCGAGCATCGCGAGTCGAAACAGTGGCAACAAAACCACAGTTAGCTAAATTTTAAGATAGCGGCGCACCGCGAGGAAACTTGCCACGGCGCCGAGGAGTACGCCTGTGCCTACAACAATGAGGAAAAAGTACAGGAAGTGCGAAAGATAGTAGTTAAATACATTCACTCCGCCAAAAAAGTTGCCCGTTGCTCCACCGAGCCACCAGGTGAGCGGATAAAATATGAGCAACGTGATGAGCGCCGCGATGAGCCCATAGAGCACTCCCTCGACCATAAACGGCGCGCGGATGTAGAAGGAGCCCGCACCCACCAGGCGCATTACCTGGATCTCGTCGCGGCTAGTGTAAATGGCCAAGCGCAGCGTGTTAAACGAGATCGCGATCGTCGTTGCAATGAGAATGACTACCAAAATAAAGCCCAAGCGCTGCGAGGAGTTGGTCACTTGTTCGAGTCGCGAGAGCGCTTGCTGGTGCGACTCGTCGTAGTAGTTGATCTTGTCGATGATCGAGCCGGTGCCTGTTGCTTCGTTTTGCTGGTCTTGCAAGAACGAAGCGATCGAATTGTATTGCGAAATATCTTTGGCTTTTATGTTGAGCACGGCACCCAGCGGGTTTTGGCCAAGCTCATCCAAAGCACCCAAGGTGAGCTGGTCGTTTTGGTGGCGCTCTCTAAACTGCGCGAGCGCTTCGTCGGATGAGACATAGTCGACCTTAGCCACCTCGGGCAAGGCCTCGAGCGAAGCTTTAAGCTCCATAATTTGCTGCTCGGGCGCATTTTGTACAAAGTAGACGTTGACATCGGCCTTTTCGCGCAACTCTTGCAAGGCCGAACCCAAAATGACACCTGCAAAAATGGTTACCCCAACCACAAAGAGCGTCACCGTCATCACCAAAATCGACGCGATCGAGACAAACGCATTGCGGCTAAAATCGAGCATGCCCGCACGCAAGATGCGTTTGATGAGTACCCAGTCCATACATAAAAAGTATACCTTAAAATTTTTATAGCTTAAGACCAAATTGCCCGAGTATCATACAAAAAAGAATCGCGCCTGGTTGGGGCGCGATCACGATGCGCGTGGCTGGACAAATTACTTGGCTTGTTGGAGCGCGAGCGTACCCTGGTTGTCGTCGGGCACGATAGTCTCGCCCTGAAACATCTCCGCAGTGAGCAGGTCGAGGTCGACGTTGAACTCGCTCGAGAGCTCGCTCCTGGTTGCTTCGTCCAGGTCGCCTGTGGGCTCCAAGTCAGAATCCGACTGGAAACTTTTGACCGCCGTCGCAATCGCCCCACCGGGCGCGTAGTCGCCGTCGAGGACGATCTTTTTCGTCGGATCTTCCCAATGCGACCCGCTCAGCAAGAAGCCGAGAAAGTTGACCGCCGGGCCCTTGGAGCCCTGCGGAAGCATATTCGGGAACAATTTCGCCATGGTCGGGGTCCCCCTGTTGTTGGCCTACCCGCACTATAGGAAAAATACTATCTTCGTGCAACCTTACAAGATGTACTTGCCCTCTTTGTCGTCGCGGATAATTTTACCGCGGTCCATCGTGATCACACGGCGCTTGAGGCTGTCGATCACCCCTTTGTTGTGCGTGGTGAGGATGATGGTGGTGCCGAGGTCGTTAATTTTTTTAAGAATCTGCACCACCTCAAAGGTGTTAACGGGGTCGAGGTTGCCGGTGGGTTCGTCGGCCACAATCACGTCGGGTTGATTGACGATCGCGCGTGCGATAGCCACCCGCTGCTGCTCGCCACCACTGAGTTGATCGGGGAAATTGCTCGCTTTTTCGCCTAAGTCGACCAGCTCGAGCACGTGCGGCACATCGGAGCGGATCTCCTCTTCGCTCCTGCCCGCGGCCTCCATAGCAAAGGCGATATTTTCGTATGCGGTTTTGTTGGGGAGGAGCCGAAAATCTTGAAACACGGTGCCGATCTTGCGGCGCAGGTCATTGATTTTATTGAGCGGCAGCTCATGCACGTTGATTGACTCAAAAAACACCGAGCCTGCAGTGGGCTTCTCCTCAGCCAAGAGCATCTTCACAAGCGTTGTTTTGCCTGCACCTGAGTGGCCCACTACCGAGACAAACTCCCCCGGCTCGATGCTGAAGGACACATCCTCGAGTGCGACGGAATTATCGGCGTAGATTTTGCTTACCCGGTCGTAATAAATCATTAGCAAAGGGCCGTCGTGAGAGTTGTGGACCCTTCAACTAGTATACACCGCCTAAAAATGGTTCTATGTTCCCTTCAAGAACATCCTCGGCGTCGTGGACCTCTACACCAGAGCGGTGGTCTTTAACCAACTTGTAGGGATGCAGCACATAGCTACGGATCTGGTTGCCCCACTCTATTTTTTGGCCTTGAGAGAGCTCTGAAATTTTTTCCTTGCGCTCCTCTTCGAGTTTGCGCAAAAGTTTTGCCTTTATAATCGCGAGGGCCTTTTCTTTGTTAGCCCCTTGCGTGCGCTCGCCATCAACATGAGCCGAGATGCCGGTCGGCGTGTGGACTATACGCACGGCCGTTTCGCGCTTGTTGACATTTTGCCCGCCGGGGCCGCCTGAGCGCGCCACCGAAATCTCCAAATCTTTGTCGTCGAGCTCAATGCGCGAGACTTTTTGCAACACCGGCAGCACTTCTACAAGCACAAACGAGGTATGGCGCTTGTCGTTGGCATTAAACGGTGAGAGGCGCACCAAGCGGTGCACTCCGTATTCATTCTTTAAAACACCATATGCACCCTTCCCTTCTATCTCTATCGAGGCGTTGCGGTAGCCGTCGTGGTCGTTTTTGTTTTCGTGCAAAACTTTGACACTCCATCCGCGTTTTGCTGTAAACTTTGTATACATTTGCAAAAGCATCGCTGCAAAATCTTCGGCATCATCGCCACCGGCACCAGCAACAAAACTCACGATCGCATTACCGCGATCGTAGACCGAGCCACCCTCTGCCTCGGCTTTTAAATCCCGCAGCTCTTTGATCATCGCTTGAGCAGTTTGAGGCTCAGACCAAAAATCAGGCCGCTGCATCGCTGCTTCGAGCTCTCGTATCCGCGTTTCTATTTTTTCGTTCTCCACTTGTCTACAGTGAGTCCTATCGAACTGGAGCCAGAGGCCGGGATCGAACCGGCGACCTAGGGTTTACGATACCCTCGCTCTACCAACTGAGCTACTCTGGCAATAGCAAAAATATATAGCAAAAGCAACAAAAAAACCACCGGCTGACCACCGGTGGTCTTTGAGTGTGGCATCGTGGCTTACGCCACGCTCGCCAGAAGTCCTTGTCTTCTGTTTTGGATCTTCTCTATCAACTCAGAAAAGATCTCTTGGTCTGTGCGCCTGGGGTTAACGACCACGAGGACAATCCCTCGACGTTCGGGACAGTTTCGCCGATCTTTCCGTTCGCCCCTCAAACCACCGAAGGACGACTTTACGTCCACGAGTACGCCAATATTATCCTCGGTGACAAAGGTGTAATCGTACCCCCACTGACCACGACTCGCCTTCACCACTCTGACCAGCCAGGCGGGCCATTGTTGCCTTAAGCTTTCAAAAATATTGCCGAGGCGCAGTTCGTTTTCTACGCCGCGCCGCTGCGCAACTTCGCCACTGGTGAAATATTCGTGACGCTGCGCACGTAGCCTCTGATTGAGATCGGCTCGATATTTCTTCGCTTCTGCAAGCGAGAGCCCGAGCTCGTAGCGCTGCTGCTTGGTCAGAATTATCTCCAACGGAGGAGACGGTTTCTCGTCATCCACGGGACATCTCCCTAATTGATACACCTACCCGGACTATACCATTAAAACTCTGGAGCCGATGGCCAGGATCGAACTGGCGACCTACGCCTTACCATGGCGTTGCTCTACCAACTGAGCTACATCGGCAAACTAGTTGTATCTGGAGCGTAGCGTACTTTTAGGCATTTTTCAATTTTGCTTGAGCTACAGGAATTCTTTATGATTCAGCATTTTTTAAGGCCGAGGCCACTACTGTGGGGTACATGCCACCCTACACCCTTTCGATTGTCATCCCTGCGTATAACGAAGCTCGACGTCTTGCAGCTTCGATACGTCGCATCGAACAATACTGTGCAAGCCGCGGGCTCAAGCACGAGACGCTCATTGTCGACGATGGGAGCCACGACCAAACAACAATGCTTGCCCGAGCACTCTCTCAAGAACTTGACGCAGTGCGGGTACTCCCTCAAACCGAAAACCACGGCAAAGGCGCTGCGGTACGCCGCGGCATTTTGGCGAGTTCGGGCGATTATATTTTGTGCACCGATGCCGATCTCTCTACCCCGATCGAAGAGATAGAGAAACTCCTGCCGCGCGTGCAGCAAGGATTCGATGCTGCCATAGGTTCGCGCAAACTCCCCCAAAGCCGCATACGGCAGCCCCTGTTGCGCCGCCTTGTTGGCGATCTGGGGAACTTGCTTATACGTTTGGTGCTCCGTCTCCCCTTTTACGACACACAGTGCGGGTTTAAGCTCTACCGCCGCGAGGCAGCGCGCACGCTCTTTCGCCGCTTGCTTTTGCCGCGCTTTTCGTTCGACTACGAGGTGCTGAGTCGCGCACAAAAACTCCACCTACATGTAGCCGAGGTTGCGGTGCGCTGGCAGCACCAAGACGGCAGCACCGTGCGGCCACGCGATGTGGTGCGCTCATTCTTCGACGTATTTCGTGTTCGTTTTGAGTTGGACGAGACCGGCGTACCGCAGAACAGTCTTCAGTTGCTGCGCTTTATGGGCGTTGGCGTGGTCAACACGCTCGTAGACACCGGCATCTATATCGGCCTCACTCGTTTTGTACCGCTCTTTGCGCCAATGCCCGTATGGGCCAAATTCATCTCCTTTGTGATTGCCACAATGACCAGTTTTGTGCTCAACCGCCGCTTTACCTTCCGCCTCCGCTCGCGCGTGCGGCTCGCTGAAGTGATCCGATTCTATCTTGCCACCTCGAGCGCACTGCTCCTTAACATCACCATGATGTATCTCCTCGTGCGCATCGCAGGCGTGTATGATCTTATAGCGCTCGTCGTCACCACCCTTGCCACCTTTGCACTCAATTACACGCTCTCGCGCAGATTTGTGTTTCGCTCCATTCGAAAACCATTACTCGCTCACCTGTAAGATCATCATGGACACTGCTGTATACGCCTCAACCGCCCTCTCACCACAGCTCACCTACGCACTCCTTACACTCAGTGTCGGGCTTTTTGCTGCAGGCCTCGCACTCGTCGCCGCACCAAAAAAGGAAGCGCTCCGAGCCGACCATACTTTGTTTGTGAGAAACTCTAATCCCGCCACCCCGCAAGCATAACCATGGAGCGGCGCTTTGTAGGCTACTTACTGGTCGGCGGCGCGATCGCACTTGCCCTCGCGGTCTTCTTTATAAATTCACGTCGCAGCGAGGTGCCGCTTATCTTCTCCCCCTCACAAATCCTTGGCTCGACCTGGGACCAGTACAAAAAAGTCTATCTCGAAGCGGGCACACTGCGCACGCTCGACAAGCAACGCAACAACGTCACCACCTCCGAAGGCCAGGGGTATACCCTTTTGCGCGCAGTGTGGATGGACGACCATGCCACCTTCGACGCCGCGTGGCAGTGGACTAAAAATAATCTTCAGCACAAAAACGATCACTTGTTTGCGTGGCTCTTTGGCAGGCGCCCCGACGGCACCTTTGGCATACTCATCGACCAAGGTGGCAACACCACCGCGAGCGACGCCGATCAAGACATAGCACTCGCTTTAGTGTTTGCCTACGCGCGCTGGCAAGACACTCAGTATCTCAATGCCTCCCGCGCGATCATCAGCGACATTTGGAACAAGGAGGTCATGAGTGTAGGCGGCACGCCCTACCTCGTTGCCGATGACATCGAAAAAACCTCCAGTGATCCGACTGCTGCACTCAACCCTTCATACTTCTCGCCCGCGAGCTATCGCATTTTTGCTCAAGTCGACCAAACACACCCATGGGGGCAACTAGTCGACAGCGCGTACGCTCTACTTGGACGCAGTATTACCGCACCACTTGATACAAAGATAGGTGTGCTGCCGCCGGACTGGCTGCGGCTCAACAAACACTCTGGAGTCTTGAGCGCGCCGAGCACTGCGCAAGGGAGTAGTACACCCAACACCAACTACAGCTATGATGCGCTGCGCATATCATGGCGTTTAGCACTCGACTACGTGTGGTTTGGGGAGCCGCGCGCCACCGATACGCTCGCTAGGATGAAGATCCTTTCAGATTTGTGGCGTAAGCAAGGCGCGCTCCCGCGCGTCATAAACCACGACGGCACTGTGCTCGACGTACAAGAAACTCCGGCGATGTACGGCGGTTCGATCGGCTTCTTTATGCTCGTCGACCCAAGCCAAGGGAGTGCAGTGTACGACAAGAAATTACAATCGCTCTTTGACCCTGACCTAAACACGTGGAAGCAACCCCTCACCTACTACGACGACAACTGGGCTTGGTTTGGGGTAGGACTCTACAACCAACTCTTGCCCAACCTGGCCGCGAGTCTACCCGCTCGAGCGCTCACCCCTTAAGCTCACCTTCAGCATCAGGCCCGTACAGTCAATGAACCCAGTCTTCACCATCATTAGAGGCTTCACCATCATACAAAATGCCGACCGTATATGAGCCACCGCAAGACGCCCGCGCCGACTTTCTCAAAGATACACATACGCCACAGTGGTTACTCGCGCTTAACGGCACGCTCGCACTCGCGTACTTTTTTGTACTCGCCTTTTTCTTCCCCCACGGAGAGCCGGTGCTTTTTTGGCTCCTCATCGCAGGCGAAGTGTTTCACATTTGGCAGGTATTCACCTTCCTCTACACTGTCTGGGACACTACCTATCAAGCGCCTAAAGATATATCGCTCCAGCCGCCGGTAGATGTGTTTATTACTGTGGCTGGCGAGCCACTGGAGATAGTGCGCGAGGTGGTGCGCGCTGCGCGCGACATGCGCTACCGCAAGCACAGGGTCTACATACTCAACGACTCGTTTGTCGCCAAAAAAGAGCACTGGCGCGAGTATGAAGCGCTCGCCAAGCAAGAAGGAGTGTGCTGCATCACGCGCACGACGCCTGGCGGCGCCAAAGCAGGCAACATCAACAACGCGCTGCGCTTTTGTGAAGCGCCCTTGGTGGCAGTCTTCGATGCCGACCACGTGCCTCACAAAGACTTTCTTTCTAAAACAGTACCCTACTTTGCCGACGACTCAGTAGCGTTCGTGCAAACACCGCAGTACTACAAAAACTTTACCACCAACTATTTGACCCAAAGCTCGTGGGAGCAGCAGCAGCTGTTTTTTGGACCAATCTGCAAGGGTAAAAACCGACTCAATGCGGCAACCATGTGCGGCACCAACATGCTCATTGCGCGCGATGCACTCGTCTCGGTGGGAGGCATGTGCACCGAGTCGATCGCCGAGGACTTTGTTACGGGACTTTTAATGCACGCGCGCGGCTACAAAAGTGTGTACGTGCCCGAAGTGCTCGCCGAAGGACTCGCTACCGAGGACTTTCTTTCTTACTCTAAGCAACAATTTCGCTGGGCACGCGGCGCGCTCGATGTAATCTTCCGCTACAACCCACTCCTTATGCGCGGACTCTCTTTTGCACAACGTGTACAGTATCTCGCCTCTGCAAGCTTCTTTCTCTCGGGTGTGGTGGTGTTCCTGGATGCTCTTTTGCCGCTCATCTACTTTTACTTTGGGCTCGTACCCGTGGTCGCCTCGGGGATGTTTTTGGCGAGCGTATTCTTGCCCTACCTCTTTGTTACTCTCTACACACTCCAGCGCACGAGTAATTTTACCTTTACCTTCCCCTCCGTTGCACTCTCGATGAGCGCGTTCACCATCCACTTACGAGCGCTCTTTGCCGCGATGACAGGAGCCAAGTCTGCCTTTGCGGTCACCTCTAAACAGGCACTTTCGGGCAACTTTATCCGCCTTTCGACTATGCACATCGGTTACATCGCCGCAGTTGCGTTTGGGCTCATAGTTGCGTTCGCGCGCGACGGGCTTTCTGCATCGCTCATCAACAATGCCGCGTGGGCACTGTTTATGACTGCGGTGTTTATACCGTTTATCCGTTCGTCGCTGCCTCAAAAGCGTTCGACCAAGTCTCACACCGAGGCCACGGCACACCTAAAGGCCTATGTTGCTCACTAGAACCACCAGCGCTCTGTGGCTTGGGCTCCTTATAGTGCTATGCGCCACGCTCTCCTCCCTTTTTTTCTCAATGCAAGTTTGCGTCTCGACGAAGCGCAGAGCATCTGGCAAAGCTCACGCAGCGCTGGCGCCATCCTCACACTGGTCGCTCAAGACGTACATGTGCCGCTCTACCACGAACTACTCCATTTTTGGCGCTATTTCGGTGGCGACTCGGTCAAAGGCGGCCGGCTGCTTTCGCTCCTCTTTTACTTGCTTGCCATTCCCGCAACCTATCTGCTGGGTACACGAGCTTTTGACCGACGCACCGGTCTCTTCGGCGCAACGCTCCTGGCGATTTCGCCGTTTATGAATTGGTATGGCAACGAGATACGCATGTATACATTACTCACGCTGCTGGTGATCATCAACCAATATCTTTTTATCCGTTTGTGGAAAGACCGCGAGGCTTCAGACCATGTTTGGGCGCTCTATGTCCTAAGCGCAGTCGCAGGTATCTTTACGCACTATTTTTTCTTTCTCTCGCTGTTTGCCCAAGCAGTATTCTTCTTTATGCGGCGAGCGCTTTTCCCACCGTATGCGCTGCGCCGGTTCTTCGTGGCAGCACTTATTGTGTTCGTAAGTTTCGCCCCGTGGGTGGCATTTGTATTTATTCAAGGCCAAGCACAAAACGCCTCGCCCGTACTCCACGCACCGAGCACGGTAGATCTCTTTAACGCCCTTGCACAATTTATCGTCGGGTTCCAAGACGACGCACTCAACACCGTCTTCCTCTCGCTCTGGCCTATCACGCTTATTTTGGGATTTTTGGCTATGCGCAAAGGGAGAAAGATGGAGCCCGAGACCGAATATCTTTTGCTCTCGAGTGTGCTCGCGGTACTGCTCTCCTTTGGAGTAAGCCTGGTGCTCACGCCCGTATTCGAGAGCCGCTATCTCATTTTTACACTCCCGGCAGTGTATTTGTTGTTGGGAAGATTTTTTGCGCTCTACCCGCCCTATGGGCGCGCGGTTGCACAAGGGGTCTTAGTAGGAGCGATGGCGGTGATGCTCTGCGTCGAGCTCGTCAACCCCAAAACACCGGTAAAGGAAAACTACGTCGAGGCTGCAAGTTACCTCAACGACCACGTTGCTGCACAAGACGCCGTGATCCTCTCGGCGCCGTTTACGCTCTACCCCGTAGACTACTACTACCACGGCCAGTCGCCGCTGCAGACTATCCCGGAGTGGCACCGCTACGCCTACGGACCTATCCCCTCGTTTAATGAGCACACGCTCCCACAGGAGGTAGCCTCGACCACTTGGGATCATCAATATGCGTACCTGCTTTTGAGCTATGACCAGGGTTACGAACAAAAAATCAAAGACTACTTCGACAGTCACTTTAAGCGCACCGAAGCGATCCGGTTCTCCAACGACCTTAACTTGTACGTCTACCAGCTGCGCTACAACACCCCAGTAGCGCAGGCAGCAAAAACCGCCTACGCTCAGTAGTTTCAGTCAGATCTTGGTTTGATAAATCCTACCAGCCCCCTGAAGTACACTGAAACTCGGCCGCTTTGACCTTAATCAAAAGCAGATTCGCCTACTATTCGCCTTTTATTATATACAAAACCGCCGCGTCCTTGGAGGACGCGGCGGGAAACAAAGTGCATGAATCAAAGCGCAAGTGCAAACGGGCAAAAATCCGAGTGCTACTTGCGAACACCGGCGAACGACCAGTAGATATCCCAGCCGCTGCCGCGGCGGTAGACGTCGACGAAGCGCTCGCCGCCCCACCGGTCGAAGGCCGCGAAGCACCACTTGCCCCGCCCATCCTTCCAGTGGGTGCCGTGGGGCTTCTCGTCGGCGAAAGCGGGGTCGGTCTCATTGACAGCACCGACCGAGTACGGGTCGGCGGGCTTGAGCCCGCGCGCATCGTATGCGCGATCGAGCGCCTCATCCGACATCCAGCCGTCGTGATCGTACTCCTCCGGCCGGGGCTTGAAGAAGACCACATCGGTCTCTTCCCCTTCGCCGCGAGGCATCGCATCCACCACCGAGCGGGTGGTGTACTGCTTGCGGCCGGTCGCGTCGAGCATCGCCTGCGGCGTGCGCGAGCGATCGACCTTGACCCGCCGGACAATCATGCCCGTGAGCATCTCAACGCGTCGGCGCAGGATGCCGAACATCTCGGCGCCGAGCTCGGCTGAGCCGAGCACTTGCTGTGCCGGCTCGGACATGAGCTCCCCGCGGTGCTTTTCGAGCATTGCGCGGTAGTTGGCCACGGCCTTGTTGATTTGGCCGTCGGTCATTTCGGATGGGGTCATGACTTGAGTCATGGCGTCATCTCCTATTTGGTCAAGTACAAAAAGAGCCCTATTTCTAGGGCTCTTTTTGCATCAACTTGATATTTGTGGGGTTCGGCCTCGCAAATTTAGGGGACGAGCGAGAGTGCGTAGTCGGGCCACCACACTCCGGCGCTCGGGCCGCCGTTGCAGGTACCGTCGGACTCGCCAGGCGTTTTGACCCACAGAAGCGCATCTACAAGCGCGTTGCCTGTTTGGTTGGTCGGAGTTTGACCAATTGCCCTACCAGTAGGGTTACACCACTCGCCGTTTGACCCGTTGCCGTTGCGTGAGGTGTCGACTACGAAGTGCTTGCCGCCAAGCAGCTGGCTTACATTGGCGCCATAAACAGTCTCGTCACTCGTCGTCATAAAGTTTGAGACGTTGGTGTAGAAGCCGTCTGCCTGCGCAACGTTAGCTTTTTGTAATCGGGCCGCCATTGTGGTCGGGTCGACCCAAGCGCTGTGGCCTGCGTCGAGATAGACCTTGGTGTTCGAATTGTTTTTGAGCACTGAGACCGCTGAGCTCAAGAGTTGGTAGCGCGTGTTTAGATCGCTCGTAGAAAGGCAGTCGACGAGCGCAAGCGAGTCGGGCTCCAAGATCACCGTTGCTTGGCGGCTACCGATGCCCTGAGCGAGCCCTTTGACCCATGCGCTGTAGTCGCCATTGCCACCAGCCGAGTAGCCACCACAGTCGCGCTGCGGGATGTCGTAGGCGACGATGAGTGCTTCTTTACCTGCGGCAGCGGCCTGTGAGACATAACTATTGACTGCCGACTGGATGTCGCCGCTCCAGTCGCCAAACCATTTGGCAGTTGGCTGTGCGGCGAGCACGTCCATTTTTGCGGCGTCCGCGGGGCGCGCCACGCGCCACGCATCTGCCTGCTGCTTTGCAGCGGAGTTCGGGTCGACATAATATCCCGCCGTGTTAGTGGTTAAGGTCGTGATAACTGGCGCAGGAGTGGGCGCCGGAGGCGGTGTTACGGCAATACTTTTTTTATTGGACTTGGGCTGCGTGTTGGTATAGGTGTTTACCCAAGCAGCATGCACCGGGTCAGTATCCTGACCCGTTTGTACCGCCTGAGCAAGCGCCTGCATCTGCAGGGCGTGTACCGGGTCGGGGTCAGGAGTTTCTGCCACTGCCTGGCTAAGGGGTATGAGTAATTGTGCTAGAGATACTATAATTACGAACACGAACCATATTTTTTTGTTCATCTGTTTCTTCATGCGCTCTACAGTGTAGGGTCATACGTGTGGTTGACGGCAACCGCAACCCATCAGTGCAATGAAAAAATCCTGGATGTCATTGCCATGCATGAGCAAAAAACTTCATTCAGGTTGATGAAGTTTTAAAGAAGCGCAAAAAAATTCAGAATTATTGAGCTGAGAGTCGCACTGCGTCAGCAGTAACTACAAAACTTGAGCCGCTTTGTGCGAGTGTGCCCGTGACCGTTACCAAATCCCCAAGCTGCAAGTCATTGATCGTAATCGGCGTACCATCACGCGTCAGAAATTTGGTCCCCGCACTGCGCGCCTCGTATTGATAGGCATCAGTATGTACGGTCCACATAAATTTGTTTCTGCCCCACGCAGTTTCCAGCATGAGCGTTGGGCCCGCAATAGAGACAATGCGAGCACTCCGGAGCAGGATAAGCCCGCTGTCTGCTATATGGAGCTCGAGCGGTCGAGCATCAATATGCGCCGCCGCACGTACAGAGGTCCCTGTGTCGACGTGTGTAGTGGCCATAAGCGAGGCCATAAACGCAGCAAACCCCAAACCGAAGAAAGCGAGCAGTATAAAAAACCAGCGCAGCAACTGCGGATCGCTCCAGAGCGGATTTACCCAGAGCGAGTCTTGCATGGGACTGAAATGTACTTTCTGCAAGCTCATGCACTGAGCGTACAAAAGCCTCCGTGAAAAAAGAATGAGAAATTGACACACTTCTGTTTCCGGTTCAATTTGCGCGAGAGACGGGGTTCGAACCCGCGACCTCCGCCGTGACAGGGCGGCGCTCTAACCAGCTGAGCTACTCCCGCAAACAAGGCGATTCTATCGTAAAAACACGAATTTTTCTACCATGTGCCGGGGGGCAGGATCGAACTGCCGACCTTCACGTTATGAATGTGATGCTCTAACCATCTGAGCTACCCCGGCTTCTTCTTTACAGGCCTTAATGAGGCCTAAGATTTTATATTTTAATTCTGTCCCGGCCCTTACCCGTAAAGCTATTACACCATAATACGAATCGTGATTTTCGTAAACTTTTTTATGTTTATTTTTTATATAAATAATAACGGGAAATTGTTCTTTTGGTAGACTTAAAAAATTAGACCAAAATTGCAAGATTTTGTTTACTCTCGGTTTATGAACCTCTCTAATATACAAGTACGGCCTTATATCCTCTATACTTCCCAACCTTCTTCCCTTAGCTTCACGTTGGTTCAGCAGCTTCTTTTGATGGGGTGTAAGCACGACATCTCTACACCAAACACTGAAGTTCTATTCTAGCCTAAAACCAGTGTTCGAATATACTTATCCCCTATTTTTAAGCTTTAGATATACGTGTGCGAACGCGAGCATCGAGATGGGAATGGTCACGAGCAGGCCCACCAGAAGACAGACCGCTCCAAGAATATTTAAGAGGATAATCGTGATAAAAAACCCGAGCAGTTTCCAGAAGTGGCCCCGGGTAAGTTCCCAACTTTTTTGTAGACTTGATTTCACGTGCGCTCCGTCGATTACCTCGAATCGCACCATCGAGAGCCGTACCGCAATGATAAACCCCGGGATGATGAGCAAGATCAGGCCGCCTATGATGCAGAGCACTGCCAAAAGCGAGGCGCCTAGGTAATACCAAAAGAGTCTCCAGCTTGGCCAAATCTGCGCATAGCTTGCGTGCTCACCGCGCGCGAGCAAAAGTGCTATTTTCATTGCGCCAATCCCAAACGCCAAAGAAAGCACTCCGAGCACCACCTGCGCGACAAACCCCAGTCCGCTGCCCGCAAGCACCTTTTGCACAATTGCTGCGGCCACTTGTACAGCCAAGAGGGTGAGCACAACTTGGAACACAAGCTTGTTGTGCGCTTTGGTTTTATGCCAACCAAATTTGAGCGCTTCTTGTATCGAAAACACCTGCATCTTGTTGCGGGGGCAGGAATTGCACCTGCGACCTTCAGGTTATGAGCCTGACGAGCTACTACTGCTCCACCCCGCTATGTCGCCCGTTACTCCCCTAGTATATCAGATCGCTCCCAACTCCTCAAACACCCTTCTAAAGTTATTTATTGCCGCCTGAGCATCACGCTGCGTAAGCTCATAGGCCTCGCCTCCGTGGGCTATGTCGTTGCGCACCTTGTGCGCTCGCCAGGCCAGGTCGAGTGTCGTGAGCTGCAATGGATTGGTCATCTTTAATTGATCACCAATGGTCGGGCCGACATAGCCGGCCTGATTGAGCGCGTCGCCGAGCATGATATCTGCCTCCAAAATTGCGCGGCGCCAGTCGCCATGGTTGGTCGAGGCACTCAACTCTTCTATACGGCGCCAGCGTTCGTTTTGCGCATGCGCCTCCTCGGTTGCTTCGTGTTTGTGCACTTCGTGCTCGTGCACCGCAGCATGCTCGAGGGCATGAAAGCCGCCGTGCTCAACTTGGAGCAGTCTAATTTGCGCATAGACGATCATGAGCAGGAGGAGGAGCGAAGCGCTCATGCCAATGATCACGATTGTGGTCACGGCGGTAATGGTCCAGCTGGGTGCAGCGGCAACACCTGCACTCCAATGAAAACCTACTACAAAATCGTAGGCCTTGGCCAAAAAGTACTCAAGATTGAGATAGTCGACATTGGAGGGATACACTCCCCCATTCTACCGTCTCTTTTATTCTATGGAGCGAGCGAGCGCAAACAGTCCCGCTTCATCCCCGTGCGCGGCGGTGAGTTGGATGCCTACCGGCAACTGCTTACCGTCTTTTTCAATAGTTCCCATTGGAATAGATATCGCTGGGTTCCCCGTAAGGTTTGCTGAGACCGTAAAGACGTCTGCCAAATACGCTGAAAGCGGATCGGACTTCTCCCCTTCCTTCCAGGCCGGGGTGGGCATCGTGGGTGTGATGATCGCATCTACCAACTCGAATGCTTTTATAAATTCCTGGCGTAGCTGTTCGCGTGCAGCGACTGCTTTACCGTAGTATGAGTCATAGTAACCGGCCGAAAGTACATAGGTGCCGAGCATAATGCGGCGGCGCGTCTCTGGGCCAAAGCCCTCAGCCTTGCTCTTGGCATAATCCTCAAACAATGAGGTGCCTTTACTGTGCAGCCCATAGCGGACACCGTCGAAGCGCGCAAGGTTAGAGGAAACCTCCGCAAAGTTGGTGATGTAGTAAGAAGCGAGCGCAGGCTGTAGATATACCATAGGAATAGTTACAACTTCATAACCCATTCCCTCAAGTTTTTTTTGGAAAGACTGATACAACTTCTGAACATCACTATCGATACCACCTTCCCATCCAGTAGATTTCAAATCAAAAACTCCTATATTTTTTGTCTGGATTGTTTTTGTTTCGTAAGTTTTTTCATCAATTGTGGTGCTATCCAAAATATCTTTGCCGCGGATGGCAGTAAAGAGCAGCTCGGCATCCTCAACCGTTTTTGCCATCGGGCCAACCTGGTCAAACGATGACACTGCGGCAATAACGCCCGAGCGTGATACTACGCCGTAGGTTGGCTTCAATCCTACGATGCCGCAAAAACTCGCCGGGTTACGCACCGAACCTCCAGTGTCGGTACCAAGAGCACCCAAGCACAAATGTGCAGCAACTGCTGCCGCCGAACCACCCGAAGTCCCGCCAGCCACGCGCGATTCATCGTGCGGATTCTTAGTAACCCCAAAAGCGGAGTTTTCGGTAGAGCCGCCGAGCGCAAACTCGTCCATATTGGTACGGCCTAAAAAGACCGCGCCTGCCGCTTTGAGCTTTTTGATAACCGTTGCGTCGTAGGTTGCAACATAATTTTCGAGCATTTTGCTCGCTGCAGAAACTTTTTTACCCTCAATTAGGATGTTGTCTTTGATCACAAGCGGGATGCCTAAAAGTGCGTGAGCACTTTTACCCTGAGCTTGTCGAAGGGTATCTGCTCTTTTTGCTTGTTCTAATGCATCATCAAACACCTCCAAATATGCATTCAATGTTCCGTTGCGTTTCTCAACTTCGTCTAAGCATGCTTGGGTGAGCGCAACCGAAGTTATCTCGCCCGCGGCGAGTTTTTTAGAAGCCTCTACGATCGTGAGCTCATTTAATTTCATACTCTTGAAGTGGATTGATATATCAATCCACTATTCATCCTTCTGGATTATTTTGCGCACCACATTAAAGTCTTTCTCCCGGGTTGGAAATTGTGCGCGCAGAGCCTCCTCTTTGCCCTGCATTGGGTGGCTACCCTCGCGCGGCACATCCTCACGCATTACATTGCGCACCACTGGCTTCTCATCTTTTTTGTCAGGCAGCGAAACTGTATTGACTTGGCCGACATACTCCAAAATACTGGAGATATCCTTTTGCAAAGCAGCTACCTCTTCGTCGGTAAGTTTGAGCCGGCAGAGCTCGGCTAAATTGAGCACTTCCTCGCGCGAAATCATGTAGCTATACTAACCTGTCCCGCAATTTTTTGGTATTACCTTGACTCAACATTCCCAAGTACGCCTGCCTCGTTGCCTCTGCTCCCTCCTGCCCCAATCGTTCGCACAGCCGTCGCAACATCCGTCGCTTGGTAGCAGTACGCAACACGCGGTGGTCAGCAAAGTGTACCCAGCCGAGAAAGTCGACACCCGAAGCCAGAGTCTTAATGTATACCTTGTCCGGATGGAAGCTTAGTTTGAGATGCTCCCTCAGAAACACTTCCATATATGGAAGTGTTTGTTGTAGTACCGATTTGTCGTGCGAAAGGAGCACGAAGTCGTCCGCGTAGCGGATGTAGTACTTAACCTTGAGTTGGTGCTTCACATACTGGTCGAACTCGTTTAGGTAAACGTTGACCAAAAGCTGACTCGTGAGATTGCCGAGCGGCAGACCAACATCAAGGTTCGACCTTGATGAAAAACTATTAACAACTTCTCGAAGCAACCAGAGCATTGCCTCGTCTTGTATGTACTTTTCGAGGATTGCGTACAGTATCTGGTGGTCAATGCTCGCAAAGAACTTACGGATGTCGCACTTGAGTACCCAGCAAGTGCGGGTGTGGTTTTTGGACACTTGGTAGGCAAAAGATCGGAAGCGGTTCATGGCCTTGTGGGTGCCCTTGCCTATCCTGCAAGAATAGGAATCGAATACAAATTTCTTATCAAAATATGGATACAATATTCGGTAGATGGCATGGTGGAGCAGACGATCGCGTACCGAGGCCTTGTGAATGTTGCGCGGTTTTGGGTCGGAGATGTTGAAGGCGTGATATCGTCCGTGTTTTTATGGTTTTTTTTTTAAATCGGAATGAAAGCAAAGAAATGTGTCCATCCAAAAAAATTGAAAATCCCTTAAATATTTTTTAATTTGTTTGCCAAGACAGAACTCGCGCCACGCAGAGAGCAAGTTTTCAACAGAAATGATATTCTCGTATGTATGCGTGAGTCCTTTACGACCCCCCCCCCCAACGAATTCTTCCTGTTATCGAGCATGCTGTAGCAGTATACAAGTTTTGGCACGAATGCCGCGACCATTTGCCGAAAAAGTCTCGCTATACGCTTGGCGATAAAATAGATAGCTTGTTTATTCAAATCCTTGAATTGCTCTTTACAGCGAGTTACCAGGGTCGAGCAAACAAGTTGCCAACGATTGAAATTGCAATCAAGAAAACGGATACGTTAAAATTCCTTCTGCGTGTCGCATGGGAACTGCAGGCGCTAGACGATAAAAAATACGTGAATCTATCAGAAAAAACGCACGAACTTGGACGCATACTAGGCGGGTGGAGAAAAGGGTTGGTTGCAAAAACTCTCGCACCATAGAGCGCGAGAGAAATCACTAGAGTTGCGAGAGCCGAACTGGTTACCATCGTTCCAGTCGTTGCCGAGTTGCCACGTGTTGACGTTCCACTTGCCGTCGTTCCAGTTCACGTTGACGACGAAGACCTCGCCTCTCGTACTCGAAACCTTCTGAACCACCACCCACCGAATACTCTCCGGGCTGTATCGAATGTGGGACCTTATAAGTCCGCCAATTTCAAGTACCAACTACCAATTATTTTTTAGAAAGATTCAACGCACTCTTCTTGAAGCCTTGGCCGCAAGAACTCAGGCATTTGTCTCTTCCAAAACCTCCACACGGAAGCCCTAACCGCCGCATCACCAAAGGTTTCAGGGCCATTATATCAAAACGAAAGACCCCTTGGATTCCGGCACAGTGCCAGAGTGTCCAAGGGGTCAATGCGCCCGCCTTAGGCGGGCGCACAAAGTTGCAATTGGTCAGTTGCGAGAGCCGAACTGGCGACCATCGTGCCAGCCGTGGCCGAGAGGCCACGCGTAGACGAGCCACAAGCCGACGCCCCAGCGCACGCGGACGACGAAGACCTCGCCTCCAACTCCTTCGACCAAGAATAGGTTGGCCCAACCGTTGGTGAGGAACTCACCGTCCTCGCCTTTCGCCTGCTTTGCAAGCTTTGCGGCAAGCCAGGGGCAGAAGTCGGTCGCCGTCCAAATACCATTCGGACGCGCCGTCTTCAATTCCTCGCCAGTGGCATTACGGCCGAGCTTGAAGCGCGGGAGCTTCTTGAACGTCGCTCCAGCTTCGGTCGGCGTGGCTGCCGCGACGACGCGTGTACGAAAGTCGTCGTACACGTACAAGCCGGAGCGCGTCTGCCAGAACGTACCTGGTTCGTGACGCTCAGTGGCCTCGACGGCTGCGTAGTGGCCGTCCGAGACAAGAAGCTTTGGCTGCTTCTTCTTTTCGAGCGACTTCCGCTCGGCCGCCGTACCGCTGTTGCGGTTCTTCACCGCCTCGGCAAACAGGCCAATCGCCGCCGCCGGATTGTTGATTGTCCACTGACGGTCGTCGTTCGACATCGCACCGAAGCAGTGCTGGTGCCGCACGAGATTGCCGGTGAGTTCAGCAAGCTGTCGTTCGCTCATGGAGTCCTCCTTTTGAGCGCTTTTCACAGTGCCGTTCAAGCGTCCCCGATCGGGTCCGCCACAGCGAGAAACGTCCTAATAAAGGCGCTTTTCGCTGCGGCGAATGCTGATTCCCTATCAAAGAACTGACACTCTACTATACTATACCGAGAGATATGTTGTCAATAGCTGTGTTTTCTAAAATAGAGCCAAGAATAACAACCAAATTATTATTTCAATAGCTTCAAAAACTCCTCCTCGCTCATCACTGCTACGCCAAGCTCGCGAGCCTTGTCCAGCTTCGAGCCAGCTTCCTCCCCCGCCACTACATAGTCGGTGTTTTTAGAAACGCTGCCAGAGACGGAGGCCCCGAGCGCGCGTAACTTTTCTTTGGCTTCGTCGCGGCTCATGGCAGAGAGCCCCCCGGTTAAGACAAACGTCTTACCTACAAGCGGTTGCGTCTTTTTGCTCGAAACTTTTTCAGAAAGTATCTGCACGTATTTTTGTAGACGCTTTACCATAGCGCGATTTTCTTTGTGCCCAAACCAGCTCGTTATCGCCCTGGCCACAATCGGGCCAATGCCGTTTATATCTGCGAGATCCTCTTCACTCGCCTGAGCCAAGTCATCGATTGTTTTATAATGCTGTGCAAGCAAAATCGCCGTCTCCTCCCCCACGTGCGGGATCGAGAGGCCGGTGAGTAGCTTCGAGAATTTGACCCCTTTGGCAACGCTGGCAATAGAGGCGATCAGCTTTTTGGCACTCACTTCGGCAAATCCTTCCAATTCGAGCACATCACCCTCTTTGAGGGTAAAAAAGTCGTCAAAAGAATTTACAAACCCCATCTCGAGCAACGCGTCGACGGTGCTTTCGCCTAATCCCTCAATATTAAGCGCGCTACGGCTGGCAAAATGGCGCAGTTTGCGGCGCACAACCGCGAATGATGTTTTATTTTTGCACCGCCAGGCGGCTTCGCCCGGGATCCGCTCGATCGCGCCGCCACCGCCACACTCGGCTACGTTGTTTGGCCAGCGATAGGGCTTGGTACTTTTTGGGCGCAACTCAGTCAAGACACGCACAATATCGGGGATCACATCCCCCGCTTTTTGCAAAATGACCGTATCGCCCACACGCACATCAAGCCGCTTAATTTCATCCTCGTTGTGCAGTGTGGCACGAGAGACCGTCGAGCCGGCGACCAACACAGGCCGTAGGTGTGCCACCGGCGTCAGCGCTCCGGTGCGGCCGATTTGGAGCATAATGTCCTCAACTACGGTCGTCACCTGCTCGGCGGGGAACTTAAACGCAATCGCAAAGCGCGGCGCTTTGCCGGTGTAGCCTAACCGCTCTTGGTAGTCGCGGCGGTTGATCTTGAGCACAACCCCGTCGATCCAATAGCCCTGGCTTTTCTGCTTGCCCTTCCACTTGTTGTAGTACTCCATTACTTCGGCAGCAGAGCTTGCCACGTGATGGTGCTTATTGACCTTAAACCCCAAGCCCTTAAGATATTCGAGCTCTTTGTCTTGTGTTGGGGGCAGCTTTTCAGATGTTTGTGCAACATCATACATAAACGAATCGAGCTTGCGCGAGGCAGCGATTTTTGGATCGAGCTGGCGCACCGCTCCGGCGGCGGCGTTGCGCGGGTTGGCGAATTCCGATTCGCCCTCTGCTCGTCGAAGGGCATTGGTCTCTTTGAGCACTTTCTCGCTCATCCACACTTCTCCCTCGACGATGATGTTTACCGGCCGCTCAAGCTGGAGCGGCACCGACTCTATCGTGCGGATGTTGTGTGTCACATCCTCCCCCACGGCGCCATCGCCGCGCGTTGCGGCCGTTTTGAGCAGCCCACGTTCGTACGTAAACACGATTTTGAGCCCGTCGATTTTGAGCTCGCACGTATACTCAACCTCGCGCGCACCAAGAAGACGCTTTACCCGCGCGTCGAAGTCGATGATGTCTTGCTCGGTAAATGCATCGTTAAATGACCACTGCGGCACCTGATGCGGCACTTTTTTAAACTGCGGCAGCGCCACCCCACCCACCCGCAAACTCGGAGAATCAGGCGCAAGCAAACTTGGATACTCTTTTTCTAAGTCGGCGAGCTCCTTTTTAAGCGCGTCCTCGGCCTCGATCGAGATCTCCTCCCGGTCGTGGACATGCCTAAGTGTTCGATATGTATTAACCGTTGCTTTGAGCTTTTCGTAGCGCTCCGTAGCTTCTTTAGGAACCATGACATCAGTCTAGCCCTTAGTAGTCTACCTGCAAGGTGCGTTCAAGACGGGTTGCTGTTGGGGTCCCCGGTGGACAGCTGGTGTTGTAGCCGTGCGAGACGATCGTGGTGAGTGTTGGGTTGCCGCGCTTAGCCACCGTTACCAAGACGCAATAGGGCTGAGGCAAAAAGGTGAGTTTAAAGGTGGTGGTCGCAGCGCTCTCCGCGGTGTCGACGGTCCACCCCGCGGCGATGTCTTGCCCACTGCAGGATGCTCCTGAGCCGGGCACGGTTGAGTGGCTCGAGGTGGCAAACGCGCTCCCTGCAAAACACGCCCCCAAACTGCATTTAAGGTCCCAGTAGAGCGCACACTCAGCACCCGTGTCGGCAACATAAATGGCGTACTGCGACTGCGTTGCTGTGTTAGAGAGGTCGATCTCGCGCACCGTGAGGTCGTAGATTGCCGCGCCAACCGCGAGCGCCAAAGCGCCCACCAGCATTGCAAAAAAGATTGTAAACCCTCGATTATTTATTGCCATCTGAATATATCTTCTCGCACAATGATCGGCGCATGCGTGACCCCGGCGATGTCACTCCAGCTTACTTTAACCGTGACTACTGCCTCGTCGGGGGCGGTGCCGTTGGGGTCGTTTTGGATTTGGATAACACGCACATAGCGCTGCGTGCTCAGCGGTGCAGACTGATTGTAATTAAAGCTGTTGTTCGTACTGTCGAAGTGCAAGACATCGGTGCTCGCAGAGCAGCTAGCCGCATCGCATGCGACCGGGTTTGCGGGTGAAAAGCCAAGTGAGTCGAGCTTGCACGAGGCAACGCCGTCGGTGCTCACACACGGGGACAGAGAAGAGAGCCATACATTCGCAGCACAGCCCCCTGCCCCGCCGCCTGAGGCAAGACACGCGCTGTCGCGCAAAAAACGCACCTGCTCCATCGCGTCTTGTGCAAGAAAGAATGCGGTAATTTGGTCTTTGGCCACCAATGCTGCAGAGAGACCTTTGGAGGCAATCGTGAGCGGTCCTGCAATCGCTGAGGCGAGCAAAAGCACCGCGACCAGTGTCTCGATTAGAGTAAAACCCCTATTGAAGATTTTTTTTATCATTGGTCGTAGAGACGCTGCGTCACGGTGGTCTGGAGGTTAAAGCAGGTCGAAGCGGACGATTGCCCCCCGCAGTTGGCCACCACCCCCTTGGGAGCAACCACGCCAGAGAGCAAAATGGTCACTTTTGGTTGGATCCCGGCACTCTGCGCGCCCGTGACGTAGAACTTCATCGAAGAAACCACCACCTCGGGTGCGGTGATAGCGGCAAACGTCGCACCGCCGTCGGTCGAGCGGGTGATGCACCCCACGGTGCCCGACTGCCCGCAGATACTGGCGCTCGCACTCTCAAACTTGTACATGGTGGTCCCTCCGCCCGAAGGCACAAACGCAATCGAGGTCCCGGGGGACACCGCGCAGTCGAGCGGAGCAGCAAGCGGCGTCTGCGTTATATCGCAGTGATAATTTTGGCCAGTGCGGATCGCGCGCGATATAGAGTCGAGCGAAAAGTTAAGATTGTTGATGACCGACTTGAGCGTCTGGGCCTTGCGATCGCTCTCGGACATGGCGAGCAGTGCGCCGAGCGAGATCACCATCACAATCGCAAAAATTGCCACTGAGACCAGGATCTCAATCAACGTAAAACCCTTTGGATTTTTTTGGTACAGCTTTAACATTGCGTAAGATCGGTAAGGTTAGCACTGCACACTGCAATTTGCCCGGTTGAAGAAACTTTGATGCTGCGTGTGTCACCATTGCCGGTCGACCTTACCTGGATATAGGCGGTCGAATATACCGCCGAAGCCGCCGTGACGCAGGCGCCAGAAGCCTGGTCGGTTGCAAAACAAGCGTCAGGATTAGGCCGGCGGAAGTAGACGGTGAGCTTGGTGATCGCCGTGCCGGTGCCCGAGGCGCATTGCAGGTTGGCTGTACCCGAAAGCATCACGCAGATATTGCTGATGGTATAGCCACTGCCCAAGGTATAAACTGGCAACTCCTCGCCGGAGTCATATTGGCCGTTGCTGTTATTGTCGGAGAAGATGTAGTACTGCGTCGTGACACCAGAGGGGAAATAGACTCCATAGCCTGAGCCAAACACGCCGCTCCCGGGCGAAGACTCGCGAACCGAGACGCCATACACCTGCGCTTGGCGCAAGCTAAGTGCCACGCTGTAGGTGAGGCTGCGCAACACGGTCGCACTGTTAAACTTGGATTGTTGAAAAAAAATAAAGACCGTAATGATGAGGATGATCGCCGAGACCACCACAAGCTCAATGAGGGTAAAACCTCGCGGTTTAGGAGAAGAGTAGCGGCAACGCTTGAAAAAAGTCCACATGGAAGAAGTAAGCTACCCCTGCGCCCAGGATGAGAAATGGCGCAAAGGGGACCTCGCTCTTTATTGTATATGCTTTACTCAAGCCAAGGAGCCCAATGCCCACAAGTGCGCCGCTCCAAAATGCAACCGCCAAAGCGCTGTAGCCAGCGCTGAGCCCCAGCAACCAACCAAGCCCCACCTCAAGCAAACCATCCCCCCACCCCATCCACCTCCCCCGCGAGACCACCGAGATAGCAAGCAGTGGCAGTGCTACTAGTGGCCCTGCAAAGAAAGACCAGAGGGAGAGGTCGGAGTAGAGCAGGAAAGAAGCAAAACCGAGCGCAGCTACAATCCACAGTGCGGGCCACGGGATAACTTGGTGGCGCAGGTCGTACACAAACACAAATAGGAGCACCATCCACAGCGCCGTGTCGAGTGCAAAGCGCAAGAGCTCGGGGTGGAGCAAAAAAACACCGAGTGCAAGCGCAGCCGCTGCAAGCTCAACGAGTGGATACTGGACAGAAATCTTAGTCCTACAATAACGACATCGACGACAGAGCATGAGCCAAGAAACAACAGGAATGAGATCGTACCAAAAAAGTGTGTGGGCACAGGACATGCACTGCGAGCGCCCACGCATAACGGAGCGGCCGGTCTGATAGCGAAACAGGAGTGCATTAAGGAAACTGCCGAGTATCGCCCCCAAAATTGCAACCACTACGAGCATCGGCTAGGGCTTTTGGTCGTAGCACTGATCGGTCGTGTTGGTGTTGTTGGCCGCGCAGTCGCTGCGCACTCCATTAAACCCGCTTGTACCGGAGGCGTTGCAAGTGACAAATCCACTAAAGTAGCCGCTGAGCCCTGTCCCTGGAGTCGAGTTTTGATCAACGTCGTTGCCAAGGGCTGAGTTGTTGCTGTCCTCAAGCACGGCGCCCAAATGATAAAGTACCGGCAGGTTGCTGGTATTGTTGCACGCCTGATTTGCGCTATTGGTGAGAGCCACATAGCGATAGCAGCTTTGGTCAGTACCCGCAGTCCCACAGTTGTTGGTGTAGCTAGGGTCAGTCGGGACCACTGCCAAGTAGCCGCCCGCCAAGCCGTTGCTCGGCGCACTGCCTGAGGTAGAGAGCGCATAGATGTTTTTGGGGTACATGCCGTTGTCGTTGTAGTAGAGCGCGAGCGCAAGCTGGATAGACTTGATGTCGGCAATGCGGCGCGAGTCGCGGGCCTTGGCCTTGGCTCCACTGAGCGAAGTGAGCACGATCGAGGCCAAAATGCCGATGATCGCAATGACCACTAAGAGCTCAATTATGGTAAAGCCGCGTAGTTTCATAGTAGTTAGATACATCCTTGGAAGTTTGCGGTCGCTGCGGTAATGCCGCTCACGGTAATGTCCTTGGTGCGACCAAGGCTGTCTGCACACCAAAGTTTACTACTGTCAGTATTCCTAACCACTGCTACTGCCCAATAGTTGCCGCCTGCGCCGCAAACCGACTTCTTGCCAGCTACACCTATAAGCTGAGCAGTACCTGCTTGAGCCTCAGCATTAGCCACGGCAGTCTTAATAGTAGTATCATCCCACATGCCTCCAGTGAGAGCCGAACAGTTGGTGGTGGTCGAAAGTATCGAAGGAGCATATTGGTAATTCGGCGTATTGGCATAGATCTCCGCTTGCTTGCGGATTGTATTGATGTTGCCCTGGATACCCGCATCAGCGCCCTTTTGGCGAGCGTTGCCCAAAGAAACCAGTACGATCGAGGCCAAAATACCGATGATGGCGATGACTACCAAGAGCTCGATGAGCGTAAACCCGCGCCCTAAGACAAGCCGATCCATGTAGCTCTAAGTATAACAACGAAAAACCCCCACCTCTTTGGTTGGGTGGGGATTTTTGCGTCAGGAGGACGAAACTAGATTTAGAGGCAACCTTGGAAGTTGGCGCCCGCAGCCGTTATGGTGCTTACCAAGATATCCTTGGCGCGACCAGAGCTATCGACACACCAAAGCTTGGTGTTATCCGTGTTGCGAACCACGGCAATAGCCCAGTATTGACCTACGCTACCAGTGTTGCTGCCGCACACCGATTTGCGACTTGCGGTGCCGAAGAGTGTCGCGGTGCCTGCTTGACCCTCGGCATTAGTAACCGCCTGCTTGATGGTCGGGTCGGAGAACATACCTGCGGCTGCCGAGGAGCAATCGCCGGCGGTAGTCGTTGCTTGTGTGCCATAGGTATTGGGGGTCTGATTCCCCGAATAGACTTCCGCCTGAGTGCGGATTGAGTCCACGTTGCCCTGGATGCCCGCATCAGCGCCCTTTTGGCGAGCGTTGCCCAAAGACACGAGCACGATGGCTGCCAAGATACCGATGATGGCGATCACCACCAAAAGCTCGATCAAAGTAAAACCCTTGCTAATAGATTTGTACATACTGTACTAAATAAGATTATTAATCACTGCCCACTTATAATTCTAGTAAAGCGGCCCTGCACAAGAGCCGCAAGGCCCCCTTATTATAGCCACCCTTGGCAAGCCAACCCTGGCACCCTGTGGATAGTCTTTTGCCACCCGCTAGAGGCTCGAAGCACTGTTATAGATAGGCAGCAACACCGCCGCGAGGAGGAACCCCACCCCCAAGGCGAGCAGCACGATCATCACCGGCTCAATGAGGGAGACCAGCGTATCGACCGCCGAGTTGACCTCGCGGCTGTAGAACTTGGCCAGGCGGTCGAGGATGTTGCCCATCTCGCCTGTCTCCTCGCCAATTTGGAGCATTTGTACAAAGATCCCCGGGATATGCTCGGGGTAGCGTGCAAGCGTCTGCGAGAGCGGAGCGCCGCCCTTAACCGCCTCGATTGCTTCGTGCAAAATCGCCTCAAATACGTCGTCCTCGACCACGTTGGCGGTGATCTCGAGCGCGCGAACTGCCGCGATGCCCGAGGAGAGCATCACGTTCATGTTGTCGGCGATGCGCGAGAGATACAGCTTTTGATAGAGCGCGCCAATGTAGGGTATGGCGAATTTAAAGCGCGACCAGGCTATTTTGCCCGAGGGAGTCTGTATATAGCGCCAGACGAAGTACCCGCCCACAATGAGCCCGATTAAGAGAAAGATCCCGTAGTCGACCAAAAAAGAGCTAAAGCCAAGAATGACCTGGGTATATACCGGGAGTGCCTGGCCGCCGTCGGTCAAAATTGCCCCGATCTTAGGGATCACGAAGGTGAGCATGAGCGTCATCACCGCCACAAAGGTCACCAAGATAAACGCGGGGTAAATAAGTGCATTTTTAGCCTTGGAGCCCAGTTCGTAGCTGCGGTCGATGTAGTCGGCCAAATAGAGAAAGGTTTGGTCGAGCTTGCCCGACTCCTCGCCCGAGCGCACCATGTTGACATAAAAGTCGGAGAAGACCTTAGGATGCTTCTCGAGGGCTTTAGAAATCGAGGTGCCCCCTTGCAAGTCGTCGCTTATTTCGGCCAAGACGTTCCTTATGTAGGGCTTTTCGGCCTGCTCGGCCAAGAGGCGAAAGACGCGCAGAGCCGAAACTTGCGCCTCAAAGAGCGTTGCGATCTGCCGAGAGAGGAGCACCAGGTCACGGCTCGAGACCCCACCAAAGACGGTGATCTCCTGCATCTGCTGGTAGAGGCTTTTTTGCCCACCGAGCACCACGGAGGTCAGGGTAAGCCCCTTGCGCTGCAGCGCTGCGATCGCTGCGTCTTGCGACGCGGCATTAATGCTGCCGGCAACTGCCTTGCCCTGCGGGTCTAGTGCTTCGTACTTAAATTCAGCCATTGTTTACAACAGACGCTCCAAGGTTTTGGGGTTGAGCGAGCGGGAGTAGGCCGACTCGGGAGTGATCTCTCCTGCACGCACGAGGTCGGCTAGCGAGCGGTTCATGTCGATCATCCCTTCGGCAGCTCCGGTTTCGATGAGCGTTTGAATTTCGTGGGTGCGCTTTTCGCGGATCAGGTTGGCGACAGCGGTGTTGTTGAGCAAAAGCTCGTAGGCTGGGATAAGCCCGCCAGAAATACGCGGGATAAGACGCTGGCTAAAGATCCCTGCCAAGGAGCCTGCAAGCTGGATGCGGATCTGCTCTTGTTGCCCCGCGGGAAAGACGTCGATAATCCGGTCGATCGTTTGTACCGCGTTGTTGGTATGCAGGGTTGAGAGCACGAGGTGGCCAGTTTCGGCTGCGGTCACCGCAGTCGCGATGGTCTCAGGCGTACGCATCTCGCCGATCATCACAATGTCAACATCTTGCCTAAACAAACTCTCGAGCGCCGTTTGGAAGTCGGCCGTGTCAACGCGCACCTCGCGCTGGTCGATGAGCGATTTGTTGTTTGCAAACAAGTACTCGATCGGATCTTCGATCGTAATAATGTGCTCGGCGCGCTCCTCATTGATCTTCTCGATGAGCGCCGCGAGTGTAGTGGTCTTGCCCTGCCCTACCGGTCCTACGACCAAAAAGAACCCTTGTTCGCGCTGCGTAAACTGCTCAAGCGAGGGAGGCAAGTTGAGCTCCCCGATCGTGCGGATGGTGCGTGGGATAAGGCGCAGCGCCACCCCAATATGGCCGCGCTCAAAGTAGGCGTTGCCTCTAAAGCGCGCCTTATCGCCGTAGGCAAAGGAGAAGTCGGCTTCTTGAGTGTCCAAAAACTTTTTCTTGCGCTCGGGAGGCAGGAGTTGGTCGAGGAGCCCGAGCATGTCCTCTTGCGTAAGCGGTGCCTCTTGGATAAGCGCGGTGAGCGCGCTTGATACGCGGATAGTCGGCTGCATACCCGTACCTAAGTGGAGGTCCGAGGCGCCTTGGGCAACGGTGATGTCAATTAAATTGCTGAGTTTTTGCTTGTAATCGGGCATATCGAGACTATTTCAATTCTACCTTGAGTTCGCCCTCGCCCTCGCCTTCGCCCATGGTTTCTTCGGTGATCGCCTCGGGCGCCGGAGCAGGCAGCGGCTTGGCAGCGGTTTCGTCGAGCTCAAACTCGCCACCGAGCGTGTTAACCTCTTCAAACGGCACCTCTCCTTTTGCGGATTTAATCATAGCATCCTCCTTCATCGTCACCATGCCCTGCTTGCGGACGATCGTACGCAGCTCGTCCTCGGGCTTTTTTTGCAAAATCGCCTGCTCAAGCTCGTGCGTCATGTCAAACATCTCGAAGCACGCCACACGCCCCGAGGTGCCCGCCGGGCACTCCGGCGTTGGGTTGAGACGATAAAACTCGTTGAGGCTTGGAACGTCTTTTTTAAACTCGGTGGGCAAATCGGCAAACTCATCGTCGATCATCTTGCGCATGCTCTCGTCTGCTTGTACGCGTTTACCCCCACCCGGGCAAAGGGTGCGTACCAGGCGCTGCGCCACCCCTAAAATAAGCACCGGCGGGATGAGGTAGGGCTCCACCCCCATGTCAAGCAAACGCGGCACAATGCCGATTGCGTTATTGGTGTGGATGGTCGAGAGCACCAAGTGGCCAGTGAGCGCCGCTTGCACCGCCAGGTTAGCGGTCTCGCTGTCGCGGATCTCGCCGACCATGATGATGTTGGGGTCCTGGCGCAGTGTGGTGCGCAATCCGTTGGCGAAGCTGTATCCGATCTCGGGGCGCACTTGCGACTGCGAAACCCCGGCGATCGTGTACTCGACCGGGTCCTCCAGCGAGAGTACGTTTTGGCGATCGCGATCGACTTCGTTGAGCAGTGTATAGAGCGTGGTCGACTTACCCGAGCCGGTGGGCCCCGAAATGAGGATCATACCGTAGGGTTTTTTGATCGCGCTGCGGATGAGGCTTAAGTTGCGCTCCGAGAGGCCAATGCCGTCGAGCTTCCAGTCTTTGGTCTGCGTACCCAAAATACGCATCACTACCTTCTCGCCGTAGTAGGTAGGAAAGGTCGATACGCGAAAGTCGACTTTGCCGCCACCGACCCGCGCGGAGAAGCGGCCATCTTGCGGTTTACGCTTCTCATCCAGGCGCATATTGGAGAGCACCTTAATGCGCGCCACAACCGAGGCGTGCACTTTAGGCGGCAGGGTGATGTTGGTTAAGAGCACGCCGTCGATGCGAAAGCGCACGCGGGTAACATCGACCATCGGCTCGATGTGGATGTCTGAGGCGCGCTGCTCGGCCGCGTGGCGCAGCACCGTTGCCACAATTTTAGTGACCGGCGCGTCTTCGGTAATCGCCTCTGCCCCCGTGTCGGTAACCTCGGTCTCGGTAAGCGAGCTAGTTTTGCTTTTGGGGGCGTTGGTACTTTTGTCGATTGTAATTTCGGTCTCAAGCTCATTGAGCGCCTTGCCTACCTCGCCCGAGAGGCCTTTGTATTGACCGAGCAGCTTATCAAAGTCGGTTTCCGTAATCAAAAACAGCTTGTACGGCATCCCGATCTTGGCAGAGATAAAGGTGAGCGCGTCGCGCGCTTCCAGGTTGTCGGGGTCAGTGATCCCAACCTCCAGCGCCCCGTCTTGCTCGCCCAAAGGGGCCAGGTGGTAGTGGCGCGCAGATTCCTCGGGCACATAGCGCAAAATATCGAACGGCACAGAACTCTCTCCCACCTCGCGCGTAGGCACGCCAAAATAATCGCCTTTAGCCTTGAGGATGTCTTTAAGAGAGACACCCGCCTTTTGCAAGACCTCTTCTTCTTTTACCCCTGGTTTAGCGAGCTCGGTCGTAAGCTCGGCCACGCGACCTCGCTCGAGTATTCCTTGATCAGCGAGAAGCGAAAGTAGATTCATACATACCTCTCTATTGTCCGACCGGTGCAAATGGGTTGCGACGGCCTGCCTGCTCGGGCGGGATGGTCACGCCAAAGTCGCTCAGCGACGCAAACACCGGATCGGTAAAGATCGATGCGTCGAGGTTGATCGTGTGCAGCTGACCTAAACTCTGGAGAATTTGCTCCGAGCCGGGCGAAACGGTCGCGCTTGAGTCGCTCAAGAGCGGTGTCGCGGAGGAGGAACTCCAAACATAGTAGACGAGCACGAGTACAACCACCGCAACTACCCCGCCCATCAAGAATTTGTTTTGGAGAAGGTTTTGCATAGTGTGTTACCGGTAGTGAGTCATATCAAACTAGTGGAGCCAATAGGTGCGAATAGTGAGCGAGACGCTATAGAGATTGCCTTGCACGGGCTTAAAGTCCATGGTCTGCACATCAACGATGCGCAGACTATGCTCAAGGTCTTGGAGAAACGCGAGAAAGTTGTCGTAGCTAGCGTTGACCGAAAAGGACACCGCCGCGGAGCCCACCGGGTCGCCCGATTTGCCCACCGAAAGTGCATTGCGTGCTGTTTTTGAGTCGGAGACGGTACCCACGGCAACGTTGGTAAGCGTTAGACTGTGGCGGCTCGCGATATTGTTGATGTCGATGATAAAGCGGATGTTGTCGACGTTGTCGGGCAGCACCTCTTGGAGTTTTTGTACGTCTTCGGAGGAGAAGGTATTACGTTTAGAGATGAGCTGGTCGCGCACACCGCGCAGCTCCTGAGCGGTATTAAGCGCGCTATCATACGAGGCCACCTGCACCTGGAGCCCCTTAATGTGTTGGTAGGCGCCGTTGGTGTAGAGCGCGAAGAGCCCTATTGCTGCAACGATGAGGATTATGGGGAGTATGAGTCGCATATTATTGAGAGGCTGGAGCGGCCTGGTTGAGATTGTTGGCGTAGAGCAGCGTGTCGGGGTCGACTGAGGCGTTGACGGTAAAGGTGACGCGCCCACTTTCGCCCACGGCAATGCCGCTAAAGATCACGTCGCGCAGTACCTTGCTGCCGCCGTAGGAGTCTGACTGCAATGCTACCGTGGAGAAGGAGTCGGCCGAGCCGTTAAGCGAGATAGTGCCCGAGCCATCTTGGTTTAGGGTAAAGTTCATGCCCAAGAGCTGCACCTTTTGCAAGGTGAGCTGCGAAAGAAGGGTAAAGACCGCCGAGCTGCTGACATGTTTTGCAAGCAAGAGCTTGGCTTGCTGTATCCGGCTGTCCATGCGCACCAAGTCTTGGATCGCCGCCGGGTCGAAGGCCCCCTCAGAAGCTTGGAGCGAAGCTGATTTGTCGGTTATCGAGTGATTGAGCGAGAGAGTATAGAGAAACGCTCCCATTGCAGCCACGATCGACATGATAAAGACGATGAGCGCAACCAAAAAGAAGAGCCCCACGCCGCCACCGCGCGCTTGCGCGGCAAGCGCCTGTTTGGGAATAAAGGAGCCTTGGACATTAGGATCCATTTGTCTCTAGTATAACTTTGATTTTTTGACCAGTGTCCGTTTATTAACAGAAATTATGAGCGCTTACGGCGCAAAAAGTGTTTGCCAAAAGCATTCCACGGCAGTGTAAAGCCTGATTCAGGGAACTGGTCTATCACCCACTGCGCGTAGGTGTTTGAGTTGGGGCCCGTGTAAGCGTACTCATGGGAATGCGGGTAGTTTTGGAATGATTTTTCTATCGCTTCGGCCATACGGTGGGCGAGCGATCCTTCGCCTCCCTCAACTACCCCGCACAGGCATGCCGGCCAACGCAGCCAGTTTCTTGAGCGCGCCACCCGCAAGCCGACAAGCGGCGGGAGTATGTCTTTGCATAAATGCCCGACACGAAAAGCGTCTTTTTTAAGCGCCCGGGGGCTCGCGATGATCTCATACCGCGCTATCTCGCCTCGATGATTGACTACAAACCACGGATGGAGGGCAAACGAGAGCGGCAAGCTCGGCGGGCAGGTAAATAAAAAGACTTGATAACAGTCCGGCTTGAGGAGTTTTTTGAATTCCGCCTCTTGCATGAGCCCACTTTAGCCTTGCTCTTGCAGGCGGCGCAAGGCCAAGCCAACGGCAACCGCAAACTCGGGGCCTGCTTCTTTAAGGATCTGCTCAAGGAACGCTGGTGCTTGTGTTTTACCAAACGGGTCGGCAAGACGGATCTGCGTCGAGACTTTGCTCTGCATAAATTCTTGCAAACCGCGCAGCGTTGCTCCCCCACCGGTCAAGACCAGTCCGTTGAGTGTCTGTTTCGTGCGCGTCTCCCATGCGGTGATGGTACGGGTAAGCTCGTTGAGCATTGGTGAGAGGGAGAGCTCAAGCGAGCGCTTGAGGTCGGCCCCGGCGACTCCTGCTGGCAGGGTCGATCCGGCTGCTGCGGCTGGCCCCTCGCCGCTGAGGCCATATTTGCGCTTGCGCTCTTCGGCCTGTAAAACAGAAAGCCCGAGCGCGCGGCTTGCCGCAAGCGTGAGATCTTGCCCGCCGTGGTTGATGATGTGGCTCTCGCGAATGAGCCCGCGCTCGACCACATAAAACTTGGTGGTCGCGGCGCCTATGTCTACCACCGCTATGGGAGCCAGTCCGTGGTCGAGTGCGGCGCGTACCGAGGAAAATACCTCGATTTCAAAAAATCCCGGCGTAAGAGCGGCATCGGAGGCAACGGAGCGAAACTTGGCTATCGTATCGTTGTGGATTGCTACCAAGAGCACGTCGATTTTGCCATCTGCTGCGGCACGTTTGTTGTCTGAGACCACAAACCAGTCAAGCAATACTTCATTAATAGGCACGGGGATATATTTGCGCGCCTCGATAGGCACCACCTGGGAGAGCTGCTTCTCTACCGTGGCGGGGAGGCGGATGATCGAGACGAGCGAGGAGGAATACGGAATAGAAACGGCTGCGTCTTGTGTGGTGACGTTGGCCTCGCGGATCACGTCTTTGAGCGCCTCGGCTACTTTCGAAGCCTCCAGCGCTGTAGCCCGACCGATTTCGACCCCGGCGTAGGGGCCCAGCGCTATCGCGCCGTAGGTTTCGAGGATCACCCTCCCTTTTTCTTTGCGCAGTTGCACTATCTTGATCGCCGAGGTACCAATGTCGACTCCGAGTACGCTTTTTGCCTCTTTGTTGAACAACGATGACAGAGAAAAAGCCATTCGTTCTATTATAACACCATGGCCTTTGAGTTTATTACAGACGTACTCGACTTGCTGATCCCGCCGCGTGCAACCGAGCGGCTTGTGCGTACGCTTACGCTTGAGCAACTCCTCAGGCTCTCGAACGAAGAGGGCCTGCCCTACCACGAGCCGCGCGTGCAGGCACTCGTGTGGGAGTTTAAGTATCACAACGCTCGCGCTGCACGCGCACTCGCCGGCGCGTATCTGGCCGAAATGTTGCTTGGCGTTGCTGCCGAGGAGATCGGCACGCCGCTTTTGGTGCCGGTGCCGATGCACGCGGAGCGCCGCCGGTTGCGTGGTCATAATCAAACCGAGACACTCTGTGTAGCCGCCTTACAAGAGCTGCCTAAAAACACTTTTGTATATGCTCTGCAAGCGCTTGAGCGCGTGGTGCACAGCCCAACCCAACAGGGGTTGCCCAAAACAATTCGAATTAAAAATGTGGCCCACTCGATGCGCGCAAATGAATTACTCGTGCGCGGTCGGGTGTGCGTGGTAGTTGATGACGTAAACACGACCGGTGCAACGCTTGAGGAAGCAAAGCGCGCGCTCCGCAAAGCCGGAGCGCGCGCGGTGCACTTAGTCGCGCTCGCTAAAAGTTAGCGGAGCCTCATTGTTCAGAACCCGCTTATGGTTTGTATCACGTGCCGGGTCTTGGGGCCCACATACCCTGAGGAGGGCTGGATATTATATTTTTTCTGAAACGCCATAACCGCGGCCTTGGTGGCTACATCGAACGAGCCCGTAACGGTGCCTCGGTAACTCCCCTCGCGGATGAGAAACTCCTGCAAAGCCTCGACGACGCCCCCGGTCGCACCCTGCCGCAGATTGATGGTAAACAAAAGCGCGTCTCCCGGAACTTCGAGTCTTATTTGATTTTGTGACAGTGCAGCAAGCAAAGTTCTCGTGGCCGCGTCAGTAACTCCCGACTGTGGTAGGTTGTGTTTTTTCTGAAAGGCCTTGAGCGCCACTTCTGTGCGACCCCCAAAGTAGCCGGTCACTTTGCCGAAGGTATAGATGCCCTCGTTGAGTAGGAGCTGCTGAAGATGCTCAACCTCGATATCTTTGTCGCCCTTTTTAAGTTCTCGCACAAAATGTTCTTTCGAACCTACTGCGATTAGGTTTGGATTCTGTTGTAGCTTCACTTCGTCCGTCCCGCTTTTGGGCGTGAGCGACACACGCACTGGCACCGAGTAATGCTTTGCGCGATCAAACGAGTAGATGCCGTAATAGTATGTTTTGCCATTCTCAAGATTGGTGTCGGTAAAGGTCTCGCTGCGACCCTCATAAATAGCCTCACCGTCTGTCGGCGAAGTAGGATACGAACCCTCTTTCTTGCGCACGACAACCGTGTGCACGTAGCTGTCCTCCTTCGCATTTTTCCAATTGAAGACTATCTGACCGTCTTCGCCCGAGGCGCTCACGAGGGTGGGTGCGTGAGTGACGGATACTGAGCCTCCACCACCGCCCGATTGTGCGCCCGACCCTTGTGCCGAGGCAGAAGTCGTTACCGAAGCAATGTTAGATACTGCCGACCAATCGCTGTGTTGATATTTAGACTTGAGGGCAAAGTAGTAAGTAGTGTTGGGATCGAGTCCAGCGACAACGTAGGTGCGCGAAGCGCCGTTTGGTGAGAGGTCGGCATAGCTGATGGTCGTCTCCTGCGCCAGGCTCGCTTGCGCGTATGAGGCGCTATTTATCTGAAACGTCGCAGAGCGAATCTCGTACCCCGCGGCCGCGTCTGTATCACCCTCAACGTGCCACGAAAGTGTCGCGGAAGTTTGGTCGTGCGCCAAGACGGAGAGCGTCTCTACTTCTACGGGCGCGCCCTGTCCGACCGATCCTGGAGGCAAGGTCGTCGCAAAAGCATGATCGTCCGAATACGTGATATCCCCCGCTTCGGTCACCGACTTTACGCGGTAGTGATACAGGGTGCCGGCCGCAAGACTAGAGAGCACTACAGAATGGGAAGCGACCAGTAGGTTAGAAGGGGTACTTGTTTGCCCGTAAGCGGTCGAGACGCCATACTCGACTTGGCTTGTGGCCGCTATATCCGTGTTCCAGGTAACCGTCGCCGAGGAGATGGTCGTGCTCGACGCTGCGACCGCCGTAATGTTTGCCGGCTGAGTAAGCAGTTCGGGCGCGGCGAGCGTGTTGAACTCGTAGACTGCCGATACGACCGCAGCAGAAGCACCTGCGGGTTTGGACTTTACCCGAAAGAGGTAATTGGTACCGGGCGAAAGCCCCGCAACAGAAACGGAGTGGGATGTCGCAAGTACAGCACTAAGCGGTGTCTGGTAGCCAAAGTTTTCGCTCTCGCCATACTCGACTTGCGAGTCTCCGGGTAAACTCGTAGTCCACGTAATAGCCACGCCTGTTTGCGTGATCGAAGTGCTCTCGACTGACGAAAAAGTGAGTGCAGAGACTGTTTGATCGCCGGAAGAAATCGATCCCGACGACCCGGACCCTAAAGGTGCTGCTTGCCCTGAGTTTGTCGAAAGAGTAGTAAACGTCTCGTCGGGCGAGTACGCAACATTGCCAAACTCGTCGCTCGAGCGTACACGATAGTGGTAAGTGGTATTGGGCGAGAGATTGTTGAGCGCGGCTGAGTGAGTGAGCGCAAGATTGGTATCGAGCGCGCTGGTCAAATCGTATCCTTCTGTGCCGTACTCCACTTGCGCGTCAGCGACTTCGTCGGTGGTCCAGGTAACGACCACAGACGAGGAGGTGACCGAGGCTGCAGAGACAATCGAGACCGTAGGCGGATTCGTGTCGCCGATGCTTGGCACTGAAGCAGCTGCGGTCGTGAAGGTGTGGCTGCAGGAGTGTGTGACATTGCCTACGACATCGGTTGCGTCGATACAATAGTGATAGGTGGTGCTTGGCAAAAGGCCGGTGAGCACTACCCCATGTACCAAAAGCGCTGTCGTGGGGAGTGTAGCGGTAGAGCCCAGACTCTCGGTAACTCCGTAGTGCAGCCCCGAGACCGCGAGTTCATCGGTAGCCCACACGATCTCCGCGGTCGTAGAGAGCAATGACAGGGCGGCGACTCCCGAGATCACCGGTCCTGTCGTGTCTGCGGGCGGAGTAACTATTTGTTGCACTTGTTGTTGGACTTCTGCACTAGATGGTGTGCTAGGCGATGGCGGCACCACGCCGCCTAGCTGCGCGTATGCGAGCGATGGGCCTGCCGAAAGAAGAGCGGCGAGGGAGAGCGACAAAATACAACTAGTAATTTTCATACATAAAAATAAAGAGGATTAGTACCCACCCAGTATATATCTTCTTAAAACAGAATAATGTATAGGATCTACGACAAGGTGTACAATCCATAGCATGTACACATGCCCCATGCATCCGGAGATACGTCAGAGTGGGCCAGGGCGCTGCCCAAAATGCGGCATGGCTCTAGTGGAGAAGCATGCCCCCGCAATCAGAATGAATGTTGAGGATAGAGGTTTGGGCACCCTCACCTGGCGCAGCTATATTCCACTGGTGGTTATCTTTTTTCTCCTCGCCGCAAGCACGGGGACAATAGCGTGGCACAACTATGTGGCGGGCAGTGTTTCATTCACAGATACTATTTCAAATTTTATGGCTGGGTTCTTTATCGTCTTTGCCGGATTTAAATTGATGGATCTCAAAGGGTTTGCCGAAGGGTACTCGACATACGACTTATTAGCAGGGCGGTGGTTCGGGTATGGGTACGTCTATCCGTTCATTGAGCTCTTTTTTGGACTAGCGATGCTAGGAGGTGTACTTACTCCCACGCTCTTGTGGGCAGAAGTTGTAGTAATGCTCTTTAGCGGCGTGGGTGTCGCATTAAAGCTCGCAAAAGGCGAAGAGTTCCAGTGCGCGTGTCTCGGCACTTTTCTTAAAGTACCACTCACCAAGATCACGCTTATTGAAGATTTCGGTATGGTCGCACTCGCCTTGGCGCTCATCTTCCTCCGGTGATCATTACCCACAGATATCCGATGCATCCCAATAGTCAGCAATCTGCTGCGCGCCGTAGGAGCCGTCTTTAATCATTTTTTTGGCGATGCCTTCGTTAACGTAGTAGTGCCAGCATTTGCAACAGCACGGTTTTTCTTTTGAGAGGGCGTACGCTTCGTTGAAGACCTCTTGCTCGGCTGATGTAAGCTCTGTTACCTTGTCGTAGTCAATCCATTTTTTTGCAGTCTCAACCGGCGTGTGCATGGGGTCAAGCACGATGTCGGGCATACGCTTGTAGGCCTGCAGCTTTTCTAGATTTTCATGATATTCGACGGTATCCTTCATCGCCGAGCAGCACTGGCCGCCCATGTACTTTCCCTGCATTTTAGAGATATCAATCACGCTGGAGTCGATGCAGCTGCCGCTCATGCCCGTGGCATTTACTGCGCCGTCGACATCCGCATCGCAGCTGCTTATCTGGCTATCAAGATCAACGAGTTCGGGGTCGACCGCAACAGACATGTTCGCGCTCTGCGTGAGAAAGTTTTTCTTACCCGCTTCTGTAGGGATACTCGCATAGATTTTTTGATTCTCTGCTAACACGGGCGACGGATGTCGTACCGCAACGTATAGCACTACCCCCACAAGCGCGACACCTATAATGGCCGCCGGCACTCTGATCTTTTGTGTTTCCATATACTTTTATTTAAGTGCTGCATCTATTGCTGTTTGGAAGGCTGCATACGGCTGCGCACCCTCGACGAGCCGCTTGCCGATGATCGAACCGGGAGTGCCGTTGATACCAAGCGCCGAGCCTTCGGCTTTGTCGGCGTCCATAATTTTCTGGTACTCGGCTCCTTTCGTCTTCACGAGATTGACCACTTGGTCAGTGGTTGCCGCATCAAGAACGCTCTTCGTGATCGAGAGGATCTTTGCTTGCGTCGCCCAACCCGTATTCTCAGTACCTTGATTGTCGTATACCGCCTTGTGCCATGCGTAGAACTTGTCTGGCGCGGCCTCCCACACGGCATGCGAATACTGCCCGAGCGTTTGCGAATCGGGCCCTAGGAACTCGAAATCTTTAAAGACGATTTTCAGTTTTCCAGTGTCAACATAATTCTTGACGATTTGTGGCATAACCTGCTCCTCGTTGCGTCCACAGAACGGACACTGATAGTCGTACCAATACGCCATGGTGGCTGGAGCATTCTGGTTTCCGATAAATGGGTCGCCGGCCGTCTTAACGTTGGACACATCAACCGCCTGCGCGGCAGGTTGCTCTGTGGGCTGCTGGACTTGAGTCCCTGCGACAGTTCCACCTTTTGACGTCCCGAAATACACGGCACCGGCAATGATGACTCCGACGATTATGATCGCCATGGGAGTCGAGAGGGTGAATGATTTTTGAGATGATTCTTCCATAGATTTTTTAGACAAACGATAAAGGCCGCGCAAGATTAACGCGCGGGAAATATCCTTCGCTAGAAGACCTTTGGATTTAAGATGCCGTTTGAAAAGAGCTCTTGGAACGGCTCGAGAACAGCGCTCTGCGGTCGACGTCTGTACCGAACTCTTTGCATGCTGACCGCTAAAGCTATTCTGTTTCCCCAAAGCCGTCGTATATCCGCAAAAACAAACGCTGCGACAAAAGTTATAATGATAAGAGCAAAAAACGCAGCTCCGTACTTCATCGGTGTGAAGGAAAATGCAGACTGCCACGCTGCTAAATGTTCGAACGGAGACATCGTACAGATCGCGGAGCCCGACATAAACGGACAATTGGGCATCTCCCCTTTGGGCCCCATCTGCATGCCGTGAGAGACTCCGAAGATGCCCACCGTCAAAAAAGCAGCCAGCGCAATTGCGGCGAAGGGTCGAACACATCGACTCGAAAATATCACCACTATATGGTAACGGATTTGTAAGAAAATAGAAAGATTTTCAAAGTGATTTTTTAGAGCGCCTAGGTTTAACCTAGATGAGAGGGGTGAGTAACTCTCTCTCTGCGTTTGCAGTGTACCACTGGGCCTGAAAGTGCTAAAGTGTTTGCTATTGGAGAGGTGGCAGAGCGGTCGAATGCAGCAACCTGCTAAGTTGTTGTCCCTTAACGGGGACCGAGGGTTCGAATCCCTCCCTCTCCGCCCTTGACAAAAAGTGTTGGAGATGTGCTAGTACGTAGAGCGCCGATGCGCTGCTGACGGTTCAAATGCTTAAGACCCCGCTAGTCAGAAAGGCTATCCAACTCAACCTTCTGTTTGCCGTGACGCTGCTCAGACACGCGCAGCTTAAGCCCCTCGAGAATATCGCGCTGGTGCTCAAGACTCGCTTGAATGTGGACACCCTCTTCTTCGTCTTGACCTTGCTCGTTGATGCTTGAGCTTGCCATTGCAGTGTCGCTCGACGACGCTTCAAGCACAGCAGTACTGGAGGCCGAGAAAGCACGGGGGGGAGTCTTGGTGCGCACCGCAGTGCTACGCGTGGAAGTTGGTGCGAGACTCTTTTTTTGTTCAAATTGAGGAGTGCCACTCTCCGATACGGGCGCAATGCCCATAGCGGCGCCAGGGACAAGCGCAAGCGCCGCTGAGGCGTGCTCATTAAAGTTATCCTCGATTTCTTGCGTCGTGGTCGCATCAAGCCGGCCCTGCTCCTCGAGTACGAGTGCTTCTTGCACACGGCGCTGCGCGATGGTTGCTTCCACGTTTGCTTTAGTTTTTGGCGTAGCAGCAAGCGCGACCTCGACACGCTCGTTGATGTTGATTTTGATCGGATAAAGCAAATCGCCGGGGAGCGCGCCTTGTGCAGCTTGTGCGGTGCCCGCGCTGGCGAACACCACCACCAAAAGCCCCGCCACCACTACGCGGAATTGATATGTAAAGAGGAAGTAGGGCGAGCGTTTGGGAGCCATTGGTGCAGGTACACCGAAAATAGCAGCTCGCATTTGAGCCTTTTCGGTCGGCGTAAGCCGAATTTTATTCACTTCGTCTCGTAGATTATTCATCGCTTTGTAACAATGCTCGCAGTTTTTGCAAGCCGCGGTGCACGCGCACACTAACCACATTCTCACTCTCATCGACTATCTTCGCTATCTCTTTGGGAGAAAGCCCGTCGATGTAGCGCAGTGACACCGCTTCGCGGTATGGGTCGGGCAACTCTTGCAAGCATGCAAGCACGCGCCTGCCCTCAAAGCGCTCTATCGCGCGCTCAAGCGTATTGCTCTCGTCGTGCGGCAGCAGGTCCTCGACCTCGAACTCTCCCGCCTCAGCCATCGCCTCGAGCGAAACCGACTTTTTGCGCCGGTACTCGTCGATAATCAGGTGGCGCAGTGTGCGGTAGAGAAAGGGCCTCAGATCGAGAATTTCTTCGCCTTTCTTGGCGTACTCAAAGACCTTTAAAAAGCACTCTTGGGTAAGCTCCAAGGCTCGCTCTCGATCGCGTAGGCGAAGGGCGGCGTGCCGAAAAAGCTCGTCACTATAAGCCTCAAAGGCCTCGCCAAATTCACGCTCCAGGTCCCGCATACTATGACGCATATGGTACCTCTTTTTTACCAACTTTGAGAGTATAGTATGAAGTGATGGATTTTGACGTGCGACTCGAAAACGCCTTTAGGTTAAGTGACTCACAACGATCGGCGCTCAGTAAATTAGGCCTTAAAACAGTACGCGATCTGCTCTACCACCTCCCCTCTCGCTACGACCAAGCTGGAGCCGAGGCAAGCGTCTCAGTCCTTACAAGCGGCCAAGAGGTCGCGATCGTCGGGACACTGGAGAAGCTCGAGGCCAAAAAAAGCTGGAAATCGCGTGTGCCCATGACTGAAGGGTGGCTGCGCGACTCCTCTGGCCGGGTCAAACTGCGCTGGTTTAATCAGCCCTACATTGCAAAAATGTACGCAGAGGGTGCCTTGGTGCGCGCCGTGGGCAAGGTCACCGGCTCAGCAGGCAAGCTCTACTTGGCCAACCCGCAGCTGCAAAAAATTTCTGCGACCGAAGCAAGTTTATTCCAAAAGCAAACAGGTCATGAAAAAAGTCTGGTTGAGCCCCGCAGAGGGCGACCCGAGGACTTTTTGAATGACCTGTTTGCGATCTACCCCGAGTCGCGCGGCATCTCATCGCTTTGGTTTAGAAGCGCGATCAAAAAAATAGTCGAGGGCGGGCTCGATGGGGTCGAAGACCCCCTGCCACGCGAAATGCTCAAGAAATATAATCTCCCCACCTTGCGCACCGCGCTTGTATGGGCGCACCAGCCGCAAACGTTGAAGCAGGCCGAGGCTGCGCGCAAGCGTTTTGCGTTCGAAGAAGTATTTTTTATCCAACTCGACCGCGCGCGCGAGCGCGCCGAGACGGCGCGCGAGCACAGCTACGAAATCAACCCAACGCGCGCGCAAGTCGAGGAGTTTATGGGCGATTTCTCTTTTGAGGCCACGGCTGCTCAAAAACGCGCGACCGAACATATTTTGGCCGACTTGCATCGCGGTCGGCCGATGTCGCGCCTCTTAGAGGGCGACGTCGGCTCAGGCAAAACGGCGGTCGCCGCCACAGCCGCACACGCAGCGGTACAAACCAGACCCCAAGGCCAAAATTTTGGCACACTCCAAGTAGCTTACATGGCCCCAACCGAAATTTTGGCCAAGCAGCATTTTGAGTCGTTTATAAAATTTTTTGAGCACTTCCCTATTAACATCGGGCTCATCATGGGCTCGGGATGTTACAAATTCCCCTCCAAAGTAAACAAAGATGGCTACACCAACATCTCGCGTGCGCAGCTTTTAAAATGGGTAGCAAACGGCGAAATCCCGATCCTCATTGGCACCCATGCACTCATACAAAAGTCAGTGCAATTTAAGCACCTCGCGTTGGTAGTAATAGACGAACAGCATCGCTTTGGCACCAACCAGCGCCGCAAGCTGGCAAAGAAAGACGCGCGGCTCCCGCATCTGCTGAGCATGACCGCAACCCCAATCCCGCGCACGCTCGCCCTCACCCTCTACGGCGACCTCGACCTAACACTGCTTGACGAGATGCCGCCAGGGCGCAAAAGAGTGATTACTGAGATAGTGCCTCCAGGCCTGCCCGGCCAGGGTAAAAATAACCCCGCGTACGAAAAAATCCGCACGCAGCTCCAAGCGGGCCGCCAAGCATACATCATTTGCCCGCGTATCGACGAGCCCGACCCAGACAAAGCATTTGCCTTGCAGGCCAAGTCGGTCAAGACAGAAGCAAAGCGGCTGCAAAAAGATGTCTTCCCCGAGTACGCAATAGACATCCTGCACAGCAAGATGACACCGGCTAAAAAAGACGATGTGATGCTGCGTTTTGCAAAACACGAGATTGATATCTTGGTCGCCACCAGCGTGGTCGAAGTGGGGGTCAATGTGCCCAACGCCACGTGCATCCTTATTGAAGGGGCCGAGCGCTTTGGGCTCTCGCAGCTCCATCAACTGCGCGGCCGCGTAGTGCGCTCGACGCATCAGGCGTACTGTTTTGTTGCCCCCGAGAGCAAGGGCGAGGCAACGCTCAAGCGTCTCAACGCTTTAGTACAAGCAAAAAACGGTTTCGAACTGGCCGAACAAGATTTGTTGCAGCGCGGCGCGGGCGACCTAGCCGGGCGCAAGCAATGGGGCATCTCGGACGTGGGTATGGAGGCACTTAAAAATTTGAAATTAGTCGAAGCCGCGCGGGCCGAAGCACAAGCATTAATTAAAGGAGACTTCGAGCTCAAAGCCTATCCTCTCTTGCGCAAAGCGTTGCAGGCCAAAAGCCTCCAAATGCACCATGAATAGTCTGGTGCAGAATACTTGAATTAGTGCGAACCAGCCGCGCCGCCGGTGGCGGGAGCGGCGGCGCGGCGCATCCGGCGCAAAAAATGCCGAACGCGGCGAAGCCGCTCCGCTGACAATATCAAATTTTTCTTTGGTGGACTAATTCGAGAATGCGCGGAGCGCATGCAAAATTGTTCTTTGAAATTTCCAAAAAGAAAGCCCGGCGCTTGTGGCGCAGGGCTCGTCGCGTGAAGCCGACGGAGTTCGGCTAAATCTGCGACAACTTCGCGTCCCGAATCGCCTCGGCCGTCTTCCGTTCTTCGTCGGTCAGGGTGAAGCCGGAAGTGACTGCGCGATCGAGCAGCGAGAGCAGGAACAACGTCCAATCAACTTGCGGACCCTCCACAGCGTTGTGGAAGGTTCTGTTGATCAACTTGTTCTCCGCTTGGATCTCCATGTAGATCGTCGAGAGCGGTTTGCGGAGCTTCTGCATCCGTTCTTCGCCGACACCTCCTGCTTCAGCCGACAACTTCAGGTCCTTGAAGAAGCCGGTGCACATCTGGATCAGCGCCGACAATTCCTGCCGTCTCGTGCGAGCCGCGACGACATCGGCGGGCAGGTGGCCTTCGGAGTAGACGCGCTTGTACTTCTCACGCACTTGCGCAGTCATGTTCCGCACTTTTCCCGAGATTTCCTCGATGCCGGTGCGGTACTGCGCACTGGAGACATGCTGCGGGCCGCCCTGACCGGACTGCGACCCACGAACACCCATCCAGCGTTCGAGATAGGCGATTTCGGCGCGGTAGTGGCCTGCCGCTCCCGTTGCGCGACCCTTCCACGTCAGAAAGTCGTCGTCGCTCGGGAACTCGTTCGGATTTCCGTGCTGGAGTTGAACTTCGATACTCTGCACGGCAACTTCCAACTCGTGAAGGCGCGCCAATGCGACTTCGTGAGATGGTGGAGGATTTCTGTAGCTGTACAGACCTCCGGGCGCGATAGGTTCGGGCATTTCAGCACACTCCTGTGTTGATGGTGTATGGAGACACTGTTCTGGAAAAGAACAGCTACTCCGATAGCAATATGACACAAATTCACGAGAATTACAAATCAAAAAATTATTGCATTCTGTATGACAAAAAGTTTTCTTTTTCCCGAATGTGAAATCGGGAACTTCAAAGTATTGGCTTGCGTATTTCTACTTGGTGCGCGAGGTAGGGATCGAACCTACGACCATCCGTGTATAAGACGGACGCTCTACCACTGAGCTACTCGCGCCCTTAAACTCTACCCGAAACCTATGCTTCATGCTATCGTCGAGCGAGTAAGAACCCCAAACCGCTCAAGGAGGAAAACCATGAGCACCACTTCTGAGAAAAGTCGCGTGGGGCCGCAGGCCAATATTCGCGAGGTCTGCATCGGCACATGGGTCTGTTTAGTGCTCTTTGTCTGGCTCAGCGTCAGCTTCTCCTACTACTTTTTTATTGGGGTGGGATTTCTCACGTTGGGTGCGACGGTGAGCACTGGGCTCGCGGTCGAGCCTCTGCGCGAAGACGAGTGGGCCCGACTCAGGCGCAAGTGGGTGAAGTTCAGAGACCGTCACCCCAAGCTCTTTTGTGGGCTCGATGTCGCATACGCCGCCGGCCTGATCGGGTTGCTTGTGCTCATCTGGCCCTTTACCGGCCTGTGGCATGGGATGAGAGGCGACTATAGCCACAAAGACGCTCCTTCTACGGCGGTCATCTTATTCGCCGCCATCGGCATTGCCGCTTATGGCACCGCGGCGTGGATTGTCTGGAATGGCTTGGGTTCTATAGGAATCCTCGTAGGGATCTACGCCGCCGTCACCGTCGTGCGGGCGTACATCCAGTTTGTGTACGAAGAAGAACTGGAGGTGAAATAGCTCTGTTCTCGCCCAAAATCAGAGACCCCGGCCTGCGGCCGGGGTTTTGTTTTCTTGTCCTGAGCGTAGTCGAAGGATTAGAAATTTACCGTTTGCGCCTCGATGTTGATCTCTTCTTTTTTCTTTGGCTTTACTCCGTGGGCCACCAACATCTGCTCAAACTCCTCGCGCTCCATGGTCTCTTTTTCTATCAAACGCTTGGCGATCGCATCCAGGAGCTTGCGGTGCTCGGTGATGATCGACTCAGCTTTGTCGTAGGCTTCAGTAATAATCTTGCGCACTTCGGCATCGATCTCGGCCGAAACCTTTTCTGAATATTGCGAGCCCTCGACCCCTTGGCCAAACATCGCCCGGCCCCCGTCGCCCTCGAGCGCGATCGTGCCCATCTTCTCAGACATGCCGTAGCGCGTCACCATCGTGCGGGCAAGCGCGGTCAAGACCTGCAGGTCATTGCTCGGCCCTGTGGTCACGTCGTCAAACACCACGCGCTCGGCCACATAACCGCCAAGCGACATCGCAATGTCGTCTAAAAATTCTTTTTTGCTCTGCATCTTTTTATCCTCAAACGGGAGTTTGAGCGTGTAGCCCGCAGCTCTCCCGCGGCTGATGATCGAAATTTTGTGCACCGGGTCGGCGTACGGGAGCACCGAAGCAACCAGCGCGTGGCCCGCTTCGTGGTAGGCGGTGATCTCCTTTTCTTTTTTGTTCAAAACATGGCTCTTGCGCTCAGGCCCCAACATCACCTTTTCAATCGAGCGAATGAGGTCAAACTGGGCGACCGCGCGGCGGTTTTCGCGCGCAGCCAAAATAGCACCTTCGTTCATCAGGCTGTAGAGGTCGGCCCCGCTAAAGCCCGGCGTGCGTTCGGCGATTACATTAAAGTTTACGTCTTCGGCGAGCGGCTTTTTGCGCGCGTGGATCTTGAGGATCTCGAGGCGGTCTTGGCGGTCGGGGAGGTCGATCACCACGCGACGGTCAAAACGGCCAGGGCGCAAGAGCGCCGGGTCGAGCACGTCGGGGCGGTTGGTCGCGGCCATCACGATCACTTTTTCGTTGGGCTCAAAGCCGTCCATCTCAACCAAAATTTGATTGAGGGTCTGCTCGCGCTCGTCGTTGCCGCCACCCACGCCGGTGCCGCGTACGCGACCAACCGCGTCTATCTCATCGACGAAAATAATCGCGGGGCTGCTGCGCTTGGCAGTGGTAAAGAGGTCGCGTACGCGGCTTGCCCCCACGCCCACAAACATCTCAACAAACTCCGAACCTGAGATAGAGAAAAATGGCACCCCCGCCTCGCCCGCTACCGCACGCGCGAGCATCGTCTTGCCGGTACCCGGTGCACCCATCAAGAGGATGCCTTTGGGGATCCGCGCGCCGATGTCGAGAAACTTTTTAGGATTCTTCAAAAAGTCGACGATCTCGAGGAGCTCTTGTTTGGCCTCTTTGGCGCCAGCCACATCTTTAAACGTGATGCGCGCGTTTTCGTCGTTGGGGTCGATCAGGCGCGGTTTGCTCTGACCAAAACTAAATGCCTGCATCCCCGCGCCCTTGACCTGCCGGGAGAGATACCAGACAAAAAACGCAAGCAACAGCACCGGTGCCAAAAACGGAGCAAGCAGCTGCAGCCAATAGATCCAAGAATTTTCGCGCTTGATGTCGATCGAGACTTTGCTCAAGGCCGCTGGCTCGACGCCGTAGTTCTTGAGCGTGTCCGAGAGCGCGGCTTCGGGCTCTTTTTTGCTCTTTTTTTCGACTGGCTCGGCGCCTGCCTGCACAGGCAGGTAGGTGAGCGTTAGGTCGTCGCCATTAACCTCAACCTTAGTAATTTTGCCCGCGTTGATGTCCTGCGCAACCTGCGAGAGCGGAATGTCCTGCGGGGCTGAGCCACCAGAGCTTACAAAGTAGCTGTACGCACCCGCGAGCAAGAGCAAGAGCAACACGCTGGTCGCCAAGTTGACCCAAAAGTTGTCGCCTTTGGGCATTTTGGGCATGTTCGGGAGCTGCGGGCGGCGGCTTTTGCGTAGTCGCTGGCCACTGTCTTGGGGGTTTTTGGGCGCGGCTGCCATGTGGGAAACATCATAGCATTTTGTGTAAATTTCTCATATAGTAGCCTCGTTAACTCAACTTTTATGAAGAGCCTCGAGGAAAAAGCGCAACAACTCTTGGTCAAGGCGGGAGTCACCATCAACGGCCCCGAGCCGTACGACATCCAAGTGCGCGATAAGGCACTCTATGCCCGCGCGTTTAGCCAGGGAACCTTGGGCGTGGGCGAAGCATACATGGACGGCATGTGGGATGCTGAGGACTTGGCCGAGTTTTTTAATCGCGTACTCAAAGTCAAGCTCGATGAAGAGCTGTACACCTTCTCAACCGCACTCTACTTTTTGCGCGCAAAATTCCAAAACATGCAGACTGTTGCACGGGCCTACCAGGTCGGCGAGGAGCACTACGACATCGGCAACGACCTCTTTGTGCCCATGCTCGGGCCAACGCTCGCTTACTCCTGCGGCTATTGGAGCTCGCCTAACAAACCCGCGCACACGCTCGAAGAGGCTCAAGAGGCAAAGTATGACCTGATTTGCCGCAAAGTGGGGCTCAAAGAAGACGATACCATTTTGGAAATCGGTTGCGGTTGGGGAATGTTCCTAAAATACGCCGCAGAACATTATGGGGTGAAGGGTGTTGGGATCACCGTATCTAAAGAGCAGGCCGCGCTCGCACGTGAGAAATGCAAGGGGCTGCCGGTTGAGATCCGCGTCGAAGACTATCGTTCGACCAAGGGGCAGTTCGACCACATTATTTCAATCGGCATGTTCGAGCATGTGGGGCCCAAAAATTACCGCACGTACTTTGAGGTCGCACACAAACTACTTAAGCGCGGTGGGATCTTTTTGTTGCATACAATCGGTGGCAACCGAGCTCTTGCGGCGACCGATCCATGGCTTAATAAATATATTTTCCCCAACGGGGTGCTCCCCTCGCCCGGGCAACTTGCCAAGGCTATTGAAGGACTCTTTGTGATGGAGGATTGGCACAACTTTGGCCCCGACTACGACAAAACCCTCTGCGCGTGGTTTGAAAACTTTGACCGCGCGTGGCCGAGTCTTAAAACAAAATATGGCGAGCGCTTCTACCGCATGTGGAAGTTTTATCTCCTTTCGTGCGCTGGGCTCTTTCGCTCGCGCGAAGCGCAGCTGTGGCACGTGGTGCTCTCTAAAGGCGGCGTCCCCGGCGGCTACAAAACAGTGCGCTAGTGCTATAGTGTCGCCATGGCACTCGTGGAGAATAAAAAAGCCTATCTCAACTACGAAATCCTCGAAGAGTTCGAGGCGGGGTTAGAGCTGCTTGGCGGCGAGGTTAAGTCGCTCCGCGCAGGCAACGGCAAGCTCGAGGGTGCTCATGCAATTGTAAGAAATGGCGAGGCATACTTGGTGGGGGCGCACATCCCGCCCTACCAGCCCAAAAACACACCCGAGGGCTATGACCCGGAGAGGAGCCGAAAGCTCCTGCTAACCAAGCCCGAGATAGCCAAACTGGCTGAGGCCGAAGGGCAGAAAGGCTTGACAATAGTGCCCTTAAAGGTGTACAATAAGAGGCGAAATCTCAAGCTCTCTATTGGTATTGCGCGGGGCCGTAAGAAATACGACAAGCGCGCGGTATTAAAAGAAAGGGACACCAAGCGCGAGATTGATAGGACTTTGAAAAATAAATAGTAGGAGTCTTAATTCGCGAAAAGCGCCGGTTTAGCGTCGGGCACTCTTCGGGGATGACAGGCTTAGACAATAACTGTCGCAAATTGATGTGCGAGGCAGAACTGGAGTACTTCTTTAAACTGCTCCAAACTCTAACTGGCAAATCAGTTGCATCGCCGTATTTTGCGGCGAATGATTTCGACTTCGCTTACGCTATAGCCTAGTCGTCGGCGCTTTCTCAAAGTGTGTGAGAGAAAGTACGCTGTTATATCACCACACTGCTTTGGGGTAGCTGTTCCCTACCCTAACTAAGACTTGAACTGTATCTTGCTGCGCTTTTGAGCATCTTTGATGCAGCAAGACGAGAATCTAAGACGCTCTACGCTTCGTAGAAGCACAGTTTGCTAGTTGTTGCACCCGGATTCGATTTCCGGCATCTCCACCAAAACAAAACGCCCGGCTTACGCCGGGCGTTGTGCGTTTATAGTGTCTGGATCTAATAGGTCGTGTTGGTCTGCGGCTGCGTTGCACCGCTTGGCGTTTGTGGAGCTTGGGCCCCTCCGCTTTGCGGCAGCGTGACATTAATATTGGTGCCCGGCGTGTTGGTCTGCGCGGGCGTCGGGGTTGCATAATATCTCGCCCATACAAACGCGCCAACCGCGAGTAGTGCGATGATGATGACCGCCGCCACGGCCCAGCCAGTGCTCTCGTCTTGGCGCTCGATGAGCACGCCACTGGGGCGTTCGCGCTCTAGTATTGTCGCCATGTGTGTATGCGATTAGCTGCTAAGCTTCCACCCTAACGCAAGCGCGCTGAATGCCGGGTGAAAGAATTTTAAATTTTGTATGTAGCAAAAGGCCCCGCATCCGCGGGGCCTTTCCTTTTTTAGACGCCGCTCACGCAGCGTGTTTGACGATGTAGCTCTTCACCGCATCGAGGTTGCACGAGACGGTGATCATCCGCTCTTCACGCTCCATCAATCGCTCAAAGCCCGGGGGCGTCGGCGGATTAATTCCCAACACATGACGAACCGTGTCGGCAAACTTTGCCGGCTGAGCGGTTTCGGCAACGATCATTGGGACTTTGATGTCACGCTCTTGCAGCGCAACGTGCATCCCCACCGCGGTGTGTGGGTCGATCACCGGCCGACTTTCGAGCCGATACATCGTACGCATCGCTTCGCGCACCTCCTCCTCGACCGCCATGCCAGTGGTAAAGCCAGCGGCCTCGAGATTGGCAAGCAGGAAGTACGCATCGAACTCACCATTTGCGGCGAACTCTTTGTAGAGCCGGCGCACAAGCTCCGGATCTCGGCCGCCTTCTTCGTAGATGAGGCGCTCGAGGTTCGAGGATACTTGAATATCCATCGACGGGCTCATGGTCTCTATGACCCGTTTGCCGCGCCGATAGAAACCCGAGAGGAAGAAGTCATAGAGCACACAGTTGACGTTAGATGCCACGATGATCCGACGGATGGGAATTCCCATCCGCTTGGCCACATAGGCTGCGAAGGCGTTGCCGAAGTTGCCCGAAGGCACCACCACATCGATCTTCTCACTCACGTGTTTGGTAGCCTGCCGCCACGCGTCGGCCCAATAGACCGCCTGTGCCGCAATGCGCGGCCAGGCGATCGAGTTCATGGTCCCGAGCTCGTACTTTGTCTTGAACGCGAGGTCATTGTGCAGCGCCTTAACAACTGCTTGGCAGTCGTCGAAGGTTGCATCTTCGACCGCGAGCACATGCACATTGTCGGCACCAATGGTGGTCATCTGCCGGCGCTGCACCTCGCTCACACGACCCTTGGGAAAAAGTACAAAGAGTCGCAGGTGCTCCTTCCCTTTGGCCGCATAGCCGGCGGCCGAACCGGTGTCCCCCGAGGTCGAGGTGACGATGTTGAGCACGGTGCCCTTCTTGCGCTGGATGTACTCCATCTCGTGGCCGACAAGCTGCAGCGACACATCTTTAAACGCCAGCGTCGGGCCCTCAGAGAGTTTGAGCCGCGCCAGGCCTGGCTCAAGCCACTCCAGCGGCGTGATCGCCTTGGTACCAAACAGCTCGGCCGTGTAGGCCTTGCTGATGAGCTGCTTCCAGTCGTGCCCCGGGATATCGCCCGAAAGATTGGTGTGAACGTACCAGCAGAGTTGTTGAAAATTCTGCTGGTGCATGCCGTGGATGTCGAGCCGCGGATACACTTCGGGCACCGCAAGACCGCCATCTTCGGCGAGACCTGTGTTTGCCACCTCGGCAAAGTGCCCCATGAGGGCGCCTCGCGTTGAGTGATACTGCATGATCGGCATGGGTCTCCCCTGCTTACTCTTGAAGGTCTTAGCGCGGATGCGCTTCAATCCGCGGTCATACTACTTCAGTGGATGTGTTTTGTGCAAGCAAAAGGCCCGCCCTCTTTATTCTTGGGCGGGCCTGTTTGGATCGGTCTCATAGATAGACCATCGCGAGCGCCGCTCCAGAACACAGCAGCACCGCTAGGTAGAAGTACGCGAGCTTTCGCATCACTCACCTCACAAACTTGTTTCTCCTTGTTACACTCTGCCCTTTACAGCCCGCGCTGTCAAACTTTTGCCCTTGTGCTATAGTAGGGCCAACTTTGGATACGCGAGTAAATCACCAGATCAAGGCCAAGGAGGTGCGCGTCGTGGGCGCCCAAGGAGAGAACCTCGGTGTGCTTCCTTTGGGCGACGCTATCGCCAAAGCGCAAGAAGTCGGCCTCGACCTTATAGAAATAAGCCCCAATGCTGTCCCGCCGGTTGCAAAGATCATGGAATATGGTAAATTCCAGTACGAGCAGCAGAAAAAAAGGCGTGAAATAAAGGCCAAATCCCACACGACCGAGACGAAGTCTGTCCAGGTCAAGATTGGGACCGGCGATCACGACATGCAGCTTAAGGCCAAAAAGGCAGCACAGTGGCTCGAGGAGGGCCACCGGGTTAAGGTCGACTTGTTTTTGTGGGGCCGGTACAAATATATGGAGTTCCCCTTTCTTAAAGAAAGACTGGAGCGCTTCCTCAAACTGATACCGGCCGAGTACAAACTCGCCGACCCGATTGCGAAGAGCCCCAAAGGGCTTGCGACCACGCTCGAGCGAGCTAAGAAATAGTAACCCTTCGACAAGCTCAGGGTGATTTTGAAGACAAAATCATGAAAACCAATAAATCATTTGCCAAGCGTCTTAAGATTACCCGCAAGGGGAAGATTGTTGCGCGCAAACCAGGCAAGAATCACTTTAATGCCAAAGAGGGTCGCGCCGCCCAGATGAACAACAATCGTACCCAAGAGCTCGGCAAAGACATCATGACTGCCAAAGTGCTCCAGCGCTACATTGGCAATCCGAAGCATTTTGCTAAATAATTTAAATTTTAAGAAAAATTTATGGCACGCGTCAAAGGAGGCAAAACGAGCAACAAACGCCGCAAGAATATCTTGGCGCAGGCCAAGGGCTATCGTTTTGGTCGCTCGACCAAGAAGCGCATGGCCAAGGAGGCGATCTTCCACGCGGGCAAATATGCCTTTGCCCACCGCCGCGACAAGAAGAACGACTTTCGCCGCTTGTGGAATGTCCGCCTTAATGCTGGGCTTAGGGGTATTAGCAGTGATTTTTCTTACAGCAAGTTTATCGGTGCGATGAATAAAAAAGGCATCAAGATCAATCGCAAAATGCTCGCCGAGCTCGCCGCCACCAACCCCGCAAGTTTTGCCCGGGTGGTCAACAAAATAGCCTAAGCTAAAAGGAGTCTACTGCTCTTCGGAGCCGAGCGCCAATGGTGCTGGGTGTGGCGGCTGCGCAGGCGCTGCTGGGTCGAAGTGGAACGATGCTCGGTTGATGCGATCTTTATTGACCAACTCCATCACCCGCTCGACAAGCGCTTTGGGATCGGTGTCGAAGACAATGCGGTCGTTTGCCCGATGCCCGTTCTCCAAAATATTTTTGATCACTTCGTCGGTCTCCCACCCGGCCTCCAAAATACCGATGGGCTTTTGGTCTTCAAACGCGATCGTAAACTCATGGATCGTGCCTATGCGCCCACAACCAAACAGCACCGCATCGCTGGAGCGCGTTAGGATAAGGTCGCGGCCCGGGTAGCCAAAACCGGTGTAGACGATCACGTCCATATACTCGACCGGCAAGTTGTACTGCTCGATATGTTCGCGCTCAGAGTTAGCCGGCGAAAAGCCGATCGAGAACCCTCCGACCTCTTTAGCACCCATCGCTGCCCACAAGGGGAAGCCGGTTGTCGCGCCCGTGACACACGCGGCGCCTTGTTTGGCGATTTGGCGGCCGAGTTCGACACCTTTGTCGTAGGCGTCGGCTCCGCAGTGGCCAGTTTCGGCCGCACCCGAGACGCAGAGTTTGATCTTGAGATGCGTGTGGTTGGGGTCCATCCGTGCAATTTTAACACACCTGCCTTCCGGCAGACAGGAAGCAAAGCGGCGCGACTCTCGTCGCGCCGCTGCCAGTTGTTGCTTAAGCCAGTTGTTTTCTGAGCTTGCGGGCATATCTGCCCAATGGCCCCTGTTGCTTGCAAGCTTCACCAAACAGGGCCAAGACTTCTGGGTTTCGATTATCGATCTTTTGAATAGGGTCGATTTTGTAAAACGCCGTCGCGAGCCACCGCCGCACGTATTGATCGGGGTCATTTGACATAACCCCAAGCAGTCGCGTACGCCGCTCGTCGATCGGAAGCCCGAGCACCGTATGGGCAACCGCAGCAGCAGCCGGCACACGTAATACCGGTTGCTGTATGATCAATACCCCAATCGCCCACAGCAACACCATCTGATCACCGGCATGATCGGGCAGCCCAGCGTAAAAATGAGACATGCCCACTTCGCTGCCGCCTCGAGCATCATCCAGCAACTCTCCAAATGTGCGCATAGCACACCTCATCGACGGTTGATCTGCCCGAGACAGTAGCAGAATGGAGCCTAAAAGTCGAGTTGCACAGCGCTCCCCGCTTCGGGCGCAGTGGCCTTAGTCCCCAAATAGTCCCGGATACGCTGTGCCAAAAACATCGTCGCTTGCGGCTCGCCATGGACCACAAAAATCTCCTCGGCATGCTGTGTCGCTGCTTGGTTGGCAAAATCGAGCAAGCCCTCGCCATCGCGGTGGGCGGAGTAGCCGTAGAGTTGCTCCACATGCGCCCTGACCTCGACTACCTCGTTGCCGCTGCGCACCTTGATTGTTTTGGAGCCTTCGATAAGCTGCCGGCCAGTTGTGCCTGCAGCCTGATATCCCACAATGAGCACGGTCGAATTCGGGTCGGGCAAGTAAGCGCGCTCGTGGCTAAACACGCGTCCGCCACTGCTCATGCCCGAGCCGGCTAAAATAATCTTACTTCCCTCCTTGGCATTGAGCGCTTGAGACTCCTCGCGCGTGCTTACGTAGTGCAGCTCGGGGAAGGAAAAGATCTTTTCTCCATCTTCGACGCGCTTTGCGATCTTTGGTGCAAAATAGTTTGGATACTGCAAATAAGCTTCGGTGATCTTTTCGGCCAGTGGCGAGTCGAGATACACCGGCATTAAGGGCACACGCTTCTCGAGCATGAGCCTACGAATATCGAAGAGGAGATCCTGCGTGCGCTCGGTGGAAAATGCGGGCACCACGAGCGTGCCACCGCGCGCGGCGGTGTCCTCGATCACGTCTTCGAGCTTTTCTAAACGGTCGGGATCTTCGGGGCGCAGTTTGTCCCCATACGTGCCCTCCAGTACCACATAATTGACTACGGGTAACTCTTCGGTCGGAGCTAAGAGCGGCGAGTTACCGCCACCCACATCTCCGGTAAAGACGATAGCGCGCCCGGCTCTGCCAAGAACCACCATCGCCGAGCCCAAGATGTGCCCTGCGTCATACAACTGCGCCTCTACCTCGCCGGACAAAGCAATTTTGTCGTGATAGTCGACCCCGCGCCATAGACGCAACGTTGATTCAACATCTTGCTCACCATAGAGCTCGGGGCGCCCATTATGTTTTGCATTGTGCTGCAAAATTTCGAGCGCGTCGTAGAGCATCGGCTCGGCTAGCGCGCGTGTAGCCTTGGTCGAAATGATCTCCCCCTTAAACCCGTTTTTAACCAAAAAAGGAATCCGGCCAACGTGGTCGAGATGAGCGTGGGTCACCAACAGATGCGACACTTCGGCTGGGTTATAGGGGAACGGGTCCCAATTGTGCTCCTCGCCCATCCCTTGGCGCAAACCGCAATCAACCAGCAGCTTGGTGCTGGTTGTCCCGAGCGAAGTCGAGGGGCTGCCTATTTCTAGTAAAAAGTGCGAGCCCGTCACCGAGCCCGCCGCGCCGTAAAAGTAAAGTGTTGATTGCACCAAAGTATTATAGCCCTTCGACAAGCTCAGGACTACTAAAAATGCCGCCTCCAGGCGGTATTTTTAGTAGGACTTCGAAAGCAAAGCGTCTACTTGTTGCGCTAAGTGGGTGCTCTATCGCGCCGCCACGGCGGCGCAGACAATCTCGCGATTGCGAGGGGTTTCGAGCTTCCCTGTAGATCACTTAAGTAACTTTTGCCTTCGGTAGTCCTGAGCCTAGTATACCAAAATCACCTTTCTATGGTTGTGGATTCTAGTTTTGAGATTCGGTTTGATTATTCGTCAACACCAAAGCGCTTATAGGAGAAGATTTTTTTGTCGCCAAACCAATGCTTGATCTCATGCTTGGCCTCATCGGGGGTCTCGCTGGCATGTATAAGGTTGGAAACCGCACGTTTTTCAGCATTGGCCAGGGCGGGGGAATCAACCGAGAAGTCGCCGCGGATAGTCCCCATATCAGCCATGTACGGCATCGATTTGCCGACAATTTTCCGCGCCATGTCGATCGCGTGCAATCCTTCGACCACTATTTTGATGAGCGGCGCAGAAACCATAAAGTCTATAAGCCAGCCGCGTACAAATACTCCTATTTTTTGTGGATCCTCGGTACCAAAATCTTTTTTTAAATTGAGGCCATATTTTTCATACGACTTGACGGTGTTCTCACCCAAGCGCCGCACCCATGCCTTATCTTTTGGATAATGACCATCCATTTCTTTTGCCGTTGCGTGATGCATCTCTAGTGCAACTACTTTTAAATCGCGCTGCTCAAAACGCTTAATGATTTCGCCAATGAGTCCTTTGCGGACGGCATCAGGTTTAACCAACACAAATGTCCGCTCTTCTTTAACTTTTGTAGCCATATAGTGCCCCACAATAGCCCAAAAAGGCTTAAAACACAAGCCAAAATATGTTAGAGCCGAGTCAAAACCTCGCAGCCGTTTTTGGTGACGATGATGGTGTCCTCAAACTCGGCTGAACGCTTGCCGTCTTTGGTGCGCAGCGTCCAGTGGTCGGCATCTTCTTTAAGCACGGCGCTGCCTTCACAAAAAATGGGTTCGATGGCGAGCACCTGACCTTCAACGAGCTCCTCTCCCTCGCCCTCTTTACCCTCGTTCGGGACAAACGGGCCTTCGTGCGCCACCTTGCCCAAGCCGTGGCCGCCAAGCTCGTGCGGTGTGGTATATCCATACTTTTTTGCAACACGCGAGACTGCTGCGCCAATGTCGCCGGTGTGTGCGCCAGGGCGGATCACCGCAAGCGCCGCGCCGAGCGCCTCGTGGGTGGCCATAATCAACTTTTGCGCTGCTGCGTCGCCCTCGATGACCCGCAGCGACTGCTCGCCGCTTTGGACAAAGTTAGTATGATACCCAACCAAGTGGGTGCGCGCAGCATCGACAAAGTAGCCTTTGTACGAGAGCCCGAGGTCGTACATGACCACGTCGCCTTTGCGCAAAACTTTTTCGGCATGCGGCAGGCCGTGTACCACCTCGTCGTTGAGTGAAACGCACAATGTCGCGGGGAATGGATGCGTCGCCCCTTCGGGTTGGTAGCCCAAAAATGCCGGAGTGGCGCCGCGCGCACGGATCGTGTGCTCGGCTGCTAAGTCGAGCTCGGCAGCCGAGACTCCATCTTTAGTGAGCTTTTCGAGATCATCGAGCACGCCGGCCAAAATTTTGCCAGCAGCGCGCAATTGTTTAAGGTCTTCTTCGTTACGAGTGATCATGGGATACGAGCTTGCGATTGATTGTCAGAGACCAAGCGCTGTAGCAATTGCAGTCTGCACCTGCTCCACCGATTGCTCGCCATTAATTTCGACCAACACGCCGCGCTCTTTAAAAAATGCAACGGCGGGAGCAGTTTTCTCTTCGTACTCTTTAATGCGATGCGAGATCGTGTCTGAAGCATCATCTTTACGCCCCTCTACCCCCGCACGTAAGCGCAGGCGTTTTTCTACCTCTTGGTCAGAAATATTTAAAAAGATCGCTTTGTACGGACGCTCGAGCCAGGTGGCGGTTTGGTCAAACGCCTGTGCCTCCTCAAGCCGGCGGCACGCCCCTTCGAACACCACCAGCTCACTCGGCTCGCGCCCGAGCAAGAGGTCAACAAACAGATGCGAGGAGAACCATGGGGGGAGTAGGTCGCCGCGCTCTATCACATGTTTTACTTTTTCGGCCACAAATCCATGACCTTTAGCCATCTCGCGCAAGCGATTGCCCGAAGAATAAATTTCGGCACCCAACTTTTTGGCCAAGAGCTTAGCTTGAGTCCCTTTCCCCGCGCCGGGCCTACCCATCATCAAAAATGTGTGGAGTTGCATTGCCCCACTCTACTATAAATTCCCTGATAGATGCAGTGCGGCAAAGGCGATCGAGACACCCAAAAAGACCAGCGAGATACGATCGACGAAGCTGTCGGTTACCCAGCCCGGGAACATTTTGTGTGAGTAGTAGGTCAAGAAGTAAGGCGTGGGGCCTAAGTCGGGCTGGAGCACGCGTCTAAAATAAAACTCCCACGCGGTGAGCAAACAGTAGCGGAAGAAAAGCTGGGTAAGAAAGGTGGCCGAGAGGATCGAAAGGTAAATGTAGTAGTACGGCTCGGGGAAGAGCCATCCTACCAAAAGCACCACCATAAGCCCACTGTGGAGTACAAACAAAGCTTCAGCTATGATGCGTGCCCCGATGCGCTTCATAGGCGTATTCTACCGCTAGTATTCGCGAATGGAGATCTGCGCGTCGATGCGGCGGGCGAGGTCCAAAATAACCGAGACAACGATGAGGAGCGCGGTGCCGCCAAGTGAGAGTGTGGTGAGCCCCGTTACTCCTTGCATAATGATCGGTAACACCGCGATCACGCCGAGGAACAGAGCGCCTACAAAGGTGATGCGGGTGATCACGCTCCCCAAGTACTCTTCGGTCGAATTGCCCGGGCGCACGCCGGGGATGAACGCGCCGTTTTTTTGCAGGTTCTCGGCAATTTGGTGTGGGTCAAACGTAACCGCGGTATAGAAGTAGGTAAAGAGGAAGACCAGCACAAAGTAGACGAGACCGTACACCGTAAGGTTTTGGAGTACGCTCAAGATCCATGCCGAAATACTCGCCAAAATTGTATGCGAGGAACCCTGAAAGAAGGTTGCGAACATCTGCGGGATGAGCAAAAACGAGAGCGCAAAGATGATTGGGATCACTCCTGCCTGGTTGAGGCGCAGCGGCAAATAGGTCGAGGAGCCACCAAAAAACTTCATTCCTCGGACGCGCTTAGCGTAGGTTACCGGCACGGGGCGCTCGGCCTCGGTAATGAGTACCACCGCAGCTATAACCGCAAGCGCAGCGACAATAAACCCGAGATACACGGGGATTTGCGTCGAGTCGAAGGCGAACAGTGTTTGAGAAAAGTCGCTCGGCAAGCGCGCCACAATACCTGCAAAGATGAGCACCGACACCCCGTTGCCGAGGCCATACTCAGAAATAAGTTCGCCGATCCACATGAGCAGGAGCGAGCCCGCAACGATCGTGATGAGGTTGATGACAAATGGGAGCGTGCCCAAAATCGGTAGCACCGCTTGGCGCTCAAGAATAATAAGGAATGAGATGCCTTGGACCACCGCCACGGGGAGCGTGAGAAGGCGGGTATACATACTAAACTTGGCGCGGCCGGCCTCGCCCTCTTCTTGATAGAGCGCCTTGAGGCTCGGGATCATGAGGGTCAAGAGCTGCATCACGATCGAGGCGGTAATGTAGGGACCCACACCGAGCATCACGAGCGAAAGGTTAGAGAGCCCCCCGCCAGAAAAGAGGTTGAGCAAGCCAAAAAACTGGTTATTGGTGAAAAAATTTTGCAATTGCGCGGCATTGATGCCCGGGATGGGGATCGAGGCAAGCACGCGAAAGACCGCCAAAGAGCCGATTACAAAAAAGAGGCGCCCGCGCAGCTGTGGGTCTTGGATGAGGAGCGTGAGTTTTTGGATAAAAGTACCCATGATCTTAGGCAACTGAGCCGCCGGCCTTTTCTATTGCGGCTTTGGCCGAGGCCGAGGTCGCCACCTTTTCAAACGTGAGTTTCTTGCTCAAACTCCCTTCGCCCAAAATTTTAATTGCAGGAGTTTGCCCTTTGCGTGCGCGCACAACGCCGCGCTCAAGGAGCGTCGTCGGGCTTACCACCTCACCTGCGTTAAACACCTTTTCGAGCACGGTAAGGTTGACCACCGAGGCACGCAGCTGTATAGAGTGGAGCGGATGAATACCGCGCCCGCGCAGCTTGGGAAGTTTTTTGAGCTTCTCGCGGACATCAGGGCGCTTTTTGTGGCCAGCACGAGCGTTTTGCCCTTTGGTGCCGCGCCCAGCGGTCTTGCCCTTGCCCGAGCCGCGACCGCGACCAATGCGTTTGGAGCCTTTGTTGGGAGTATGACGTTTAAGTTCGTGGAGTTGCATAGAAATTTACGCTTTCAGTGATTTAAGTGCGGCAATTGCAGCGCGCGCATTGTTGAGACCATTTTTTGAACCCGAGTGAATCTTGGCAACCGTGTTGGTAATGCCCGCAAGCTCGAGCACGGGGCGTACCGAGGAGCCGGCGACCAAACCGCGGCCCTTGGCCGGTATGAGCATAACGCGTGACGCGGCATATTTTGCGTGCGTTTCGTGCGCGATCGAGTTCTCTTCGGTGAGATTGACCGTGATCATATGCTTTTTGGCATCGCGCACCGCTTTGTCGATCGCGAGCGTGGTGTCGCCGGCCTTACCCAAGCCCACACCCACTTTGCCCTTTTTGTTGCCGATAATGAGCGCCACTGAGAAAGAGAAGCGCCTGCCCCCAGCGACCGTGCGTGCCACACGGCGGATTGTGATCATTTTTTGGTCAAACTCGCTCTTTTGGCGAGGGGGGCGGCTCGATGGCCGGCGGTCGCCGCGGCCGCGGCCACGACCTCGTTCACCGCGGCCCGGGCGTGCGTCTTGAGGCGTCGCAGCAACCTCGGGGGTAGCCTCCGTTGTAACTGCCTCTTGCGTTGTGATAATTTCGTCAGCCATACAATGTGTTGAATACGAGTTTACGAGTGATTTTTAGAATTCCAGACCACCCTTGCGCGCCGCCTCCGCTAGCTTAGCGACCTTGCCACTATACCGAAAACCGCCGCGATCGAACACCACCTTGGTGATCCCTTGCACTTTGGCTTTAGAAGCAATCTCACTCCCGAGCTTTTCGGGGTCAGCCATCTTGCCGCTCAAAAGCGTACGGCCCCTTGTGTCATCAATAACCTGCGCCTCCATAAAGCGATTGGAGCGATACACTGCCAAGCGCGGGCGCTCCGAAGTGCCAGAGATCTTGGCGCGTATGCGGTTGTGGCGGCGTTGGAGTTTCATAGTGGTTACTGGTGGTGAGTCATATCGAACTATGCAGCCTTCTTGCCTTGCTTGCGACGGACAACCTCACCCTCGTAGCGGATGCCCTTGCCTTTATACGGCTCGGGTTTTTTTAATGCGCGGATGTTGGCGGCAAACTGGCCGACCAACTCTTTGTCGGCGCCAACGATCTCCATCGTTCCCTTGTCTATTCTGATCGCAATCCCCTCGGGGACGTCTACAAGCACGGGGTGAGAGAAGCCCAGCGCAAGCTGGATTTGTTTACCCTTAAGGTCCCATTTGTAGCCCACCCCCTCAACCAAGAGCTTCTTCGAAAAACCACTGTTGACCCCTTGGAGCATGTTGCGCACGTGTGAAGCGTACGTACCAATAAGCGCCTTGCTCTCAAGACTCTCGCCCTTGGGAGAAACCTGCACACCCTCGCCTCCCACCTCGATGTTTACCAGGCGGTGCAGCGGCTTTTCAAGCGTGCCCTTGGGACCCTTAACCACGACCGAAGAACCGGAGACGGTAACCTCGGTTTTGGGCGGTATAGCAATGGGGCGTTTAGCAAGGCGGCTCATAATAATTACCAAATTTCGAACAGGGCTTCGCCACCGACGCGCTGCTTGCGCGCCTCTTGGCCGCTCATAACACCCTTTGGCGTCGAGAGGACCAAAAGCCCATGGCCGCGCTTAACCGAGCGAACGTCGCGCACACCGAGATAGGTGCGGCGTGAGGGCTTGGAGAGGCGCTTAACGCCTTGGATTGCGGGTTTGCCAGCGCTGTAGCGCAAAGGAATAGTGAGCGAGAAGTTTTTTTGCGAAGGACTCTCTACGTAGCCCTCTTTGGCCAACACTTCAGCGATCGAAAGCTTAATGCGCGAGTATGGGAGCGAGACAGACACTTTGCCCACGCGCGAAGCATTTTGGAGGCGAACCAACAAGTCTGCAATAGGGTCAGTTACCATACATTACCAAGACGATTTCTTCACGCCTGGGATAAGACCCTCATTTGCTGCTTCGCGAAAGCAGGCGCGACAAAGGCCGAAGTCGCGCATAAAGGCGCGCTTGCGGCCGCAGCGAAAGCAACGGCGAACCACCCGAGACTTAAACTTCGGGGGGCGGTTTGAGCGTGCAACGGTAGATTTCTTTGCCATATGGCTATGATCCTGTCGGTATCTCCCCAACCTATGTCTGGGAGACCTAACAAGAAAAAGGGGCCCTGATTGGGCTTCGAGCACTATAGCCTAGGGCTATAAATAATGCAAATATCTGGGTAAAAAGTTGACAACTCTTACGAATTGGGTTACTAGTTTATACAGGTCAACGGCAACGTAGGGAGCCACTATGGCTGCAGCTGTTCTTGCGCTCAAGTCGAAGGAGGACCAAGCTCACGACGCCCTCCTCGATGCTTTCGCCGAGGTATCACTCCACCACGAGTCGCCGGAGGAGATGACCACTCACATGGGCGAAATTCTCCGCAGCGACGACTGGGAGGTCCTCGACGAGGACATCCAGATCATCGATAAGGATGGCTACCCCCACCCCAAGGCGTTCTTCTGGATCAACGGCCGGTGGCTCAAGATCATTGCCTGATCCTCGCCCCGCAATCAAAAAGGCCCGCCTCATCGGCGGGCCTTTGTTTTTTGTATATACTGCTGAGTAGAAACCAGCCAAGGAGGCTGCAGATGAGGTCCATTCTTGTTTTGATTACGTGGCTCTGTCTGGCCACAACCGCGAGCGCAGAGAAACTTTTTCTTGGCCCGGCTCTGAAAGAACCTTTCTACTCCATCGAGAAGGGCTTTCTGGAGGCACCCTCTGAGTACTTCTTTGTTCGGCTTGCCCAGGGCTGTCGATTCGAAGCTACGTTGGCCAAGCGCCGAGCTTGCTTCAAAGAAGTGGTGGCGATGCGCAACACGAGTAAAAGTTTAGAAACAGTTGCGTTTCTCCTCTTTCGGACCATCGAGACGCGAAAAGCGCTTGGAGAGGAGCCTCCAGAAAGCGAGGTGGCGTATTCGCAAATACTGCGAGAGCTGCGCCAAGATCTCCTCAAAAAAGCTCAGAACTTTCTTCGCCATCGCCGCTATATGCGACAGGTGCTCGTCACCTACTCCGCCTAGTACGCCACAAAAGAAAGAGCCCGGCTTCACCGCCAGGCTCTTCATTTTTTATTTCTTGACAGTTGTTCCGCAAAAACTCCTCCACGTTTCTAAAATACCTTTCGGTGAAAGAGGCTTTGCAAAAATTTCCTTGCTAATCGTGGGTGTCCATTGTATTTTAAAGGCCGCTTTGTTCCAACCAGGGAGGCACAAAATGGCGAACGGAAGCGTATTAGCCATCTGCATCGGATCCGAAGCAGGAGCCCCGATGCAGCAACAGCAAACTGTCTACGCCATTGAGGGGCAGGGTCTCGAAGGAGACCGCTACTCCCGTGGCGAAGGCAGCTTCAATAAGGGGCGGCAAGGCAAACGCCAAGTCAGCCTCATCAACGGAGCTTTCTTCGCTGGCAGCGGATTCGACTACGTCGACACCCGCCGCAACATCGTGACGCTCGGCGTCGAGCTCATGGATCTCATCGGCAAGGAATTTCAGGTCGGCGAGGCAACACTGCGTGGCGTGAAATACTGCGATCCTTGCTTGCGGCCAAGTGTCCTCAGTGGCAAGTCGGTTGCCTTCCGCGATGTCTTCCACGACCGCGGTGGGTTGATCGCCGAAGTCGTCAAGAGCGGCATGTTCAAGGTTGGCGACTCGGTCGTCCCTCCCAAGAAGGACTATTAACATGCCGATCAAGGAGGTGAAGTACTTCGATCACGTCGAGCGTCCCGAAGACGCTGCACCCGGGGTACGGGTGGTCGAGTGGCTCAAGCTGGCTTATTGCAAAGATGCACCGCCAGGCTGGGAAGAAGTGGTGGTCTACCGCCCTCTCGACCAAGAAGCCTACGTCTACAAGATCAAGGGCGGCTGGGATTTCCGTCCACTCGGCGAGTTCATGCAGCGCTACCATCCTGTCATGGACGACAATCGCATCGCCGAGCTCGAGCAACTTTCAGCGAAGATCTACGATCCCCAGACGTGGGCGGAATTCAGGGTCGACGCTCTCATGAAAAAGTAGCGAGAACCTTCAATCAATTTGGCACGGCCTTACGGTCGTGCCTTTTTCTTTATAATTCCTTCCCGCCGAGGATATCTCAAAAACGCCTCTGGAGTTTTTTGTTCCCTATTTCTTAAACGGGAAGCCGAGGTGTTTGAGGTAGGCTTGCGCCTCTTTTTTGTCTTTAGCAGTGGTTACGATTGTGATCGCCATCCCGAACACATCTTTGATATCCTCGTCGGCGGTTTCGGGGAAGACGGTGTGCTCGCGCACGCCGAGCGTGTAGTTGCCCATCTCATCGGCACCTGCAAGCGAGATGCCTTTAAAGTCTTTGGTGCGCGGCAGCGCCACATGCAACAGGCGGTTAAGAAAGTCCTCCATGCGCTTGCCCCGGAGCGTCACCTGGTAGCCCACCAAATCGCCGATCCGGGTCTTGTAGGTTGCGATCGACTTTTTGGCGCCGCGAGTAGCGGGCTTTTGGCCCGTGATCTTAGCAAGCCGGTCGGCAACCAATTCAACGCGACCTTTGTCTTTGGTCATTTTGCCCACGCCAACCGAGACCACCACTTTAGAAATTTTTGGCGTTTGCATTACACTCTTCCAGCCCATTTCGCCTTTGAGCGCCTCGTGTGTTTTCTTTTGTTTTGCTTGAATTAGATCCATAAATTTGTCTTCAAATTTACCCTGAGCTTGTCGAAGGGTCTATCCATTATTTCTTGAGCGCCACTTTGCTTGCAGCGATGGGGTGGAATTTCTCCACCACTTGGCCAGCTTGCCCAGCGCGGCGCGGTTTTTGGTGCTTAACGCGCTTGCCCACGCCCTCGACAAGCACTTTGCCGAGTTTGGGGAAAACGCGCACGACCTTGCCGCTTTTGCCTTTGTCGACCCCACTGAGGATCGTCACCGTATCTCCTTTTTTAATATGTAGTTTCGGTTGCATAGATTCAAGGTTAAACCTTAACACAAGAGCTCTCAAGGTTTAACCTTAGACGACCTCCGGAGCGCGCGAAATAATAGTCTGGTAGCCCAAGTCTTGGAGCTCGCGCGGGATCGGTCCAAAGATGCGCCCAGCTTTCGGCTCTTTTTTATCCTTAGCGCCCCACTCCAAAATCACGACCGCATTGTCGTCGAAGCGGATGTAGGAGCCGTCTTTGCGGCGAAACGGTTTGCGCTGGCGCACCACTACCGCATGCAGGATGTCCTTCTTTTTTACCGCTTTGCGCGGCTCGGCAGTTTGCACCGAGAGCACGACATGCTCCCCTATCTCGGCGTAGCGCTTTTTTGAGCTGCCGGGGATTTTAAAGATGCGTCCGATCTTGGCGCCGGAGTTATCTGCAATGTGTACGAGTGAGCGATCTTGAATCATACATTTACGAGTTTACGAGTGAGCGGCAGGGTTGAACACGATCTCGAAGTGTTTCGTTTTAGAAAGCGGGCGGGTCGCGCGAATGGTGACCACTTCGCCCTCTTGAGCGCGGTTCTCGGGATTGTGCACCGCAAACTTCTTGGTGTGCTTAATATACTTCTTGTACTTGGGATGCTTCACGTAGCGCGAAACTGCAACCACGGCCGTCTGTGCCATCTTGGTCGAGACGACGGTACCGCGAAACTCTTTAGGGCCGACTTTGTTGCTTTGCTTGTCCATATAAATTCTTATTTACCCTGAGGCTTGGTCGAAGGGTTATTAAGCGCAGTGAGCGCTCGGGCGATCTCCCGGCGCAGCTTCATCGCCGCATTAACATCACGATTTTTACTACCGGAGTAATTAAAACGCAAGCTGCGCAGCTCCTCGCGCTTGGTGTTAATCACCTTGCGCAACTCTTCGTGTGATTGATTTTTGTAATCAGTTTTCTTTGCCATAGTAGTGGGATACGTGTTAGTGACGGGCAACGACTTTGGCCTTGAGCGGCAGTTTCTTCGCAGCCGAGTTCAAGGTCTTGACCGCCAGCTCTGCCGGCACGCCGTCTACTTCAAACAAAACACGGCCCGGCCAGATCTGCACCTCGTAGCCCTCCAATTCGCCTTTGCCCTTGCCGAGTTTTACTTCTGGCGGCTTTTTAGTAAACGGTTTATCGGGGAAGATGCGCACCCACTGCTTACCGGTTTTGCCAAGTGAGCGCGCGATCACCTTGCGCGCACTTTCAATTTGGTTCGAGCGCACGCGCGCGGCCGAGGTGGCTTTGAGGCCATGGCTGCCAAAGGCAATGGTTACCCCCCTCGTTGCAAACTTAACGATCTTGGGGTTTTTGCGCATGGTGTGCGACTTACGAAATTTTACTTTTTTAGGAAACAGCATGGTAAGAAAAAGTTAATTACGCTTTGTTGTCCTTAGCGCTCTTGCTAAAGATGTCGCCTTTGTAGATCCAGACCTTGACCCCAACGACACCCAGCGGTAAGTTAGCGCGCTCGCGGTGGTAGTCGACGTCGGCACGGATCGTCTGCAAGGGAATCCGGCCCTTCTTCAAGGTTTCGGTGCGGGCCATTGAGCCACCGCCGAGCATGCCCGAAATTTGAATGCGCACGCCCTTTACATCGCGGTTGGCCATCACCTTTTCAATAGTCGACTTGAGCACCCGGCGAAATGGCAAGCGCTTCTCGAGCCCTTCGACCACCATGTAGCTTACGATCGCAGCGGACGACTCTGGACTACGGATTTCTTCAATGTCGAGCTTAATCTCGGGCACCGCGAGCCCTTTCTTGCGGAGGAACTTCTCGATATTTTGGCGCAGTTTTGCCGAGCCCTCTCCCGAGCGGCCGATGATGAGGCCTGGACGCGAGGTCTTGATCACGACGCGCAGTTGCTTGGTGTTGCGCTCGAGCTCCATGCCGCCCACGTACATACCGCGCAGCTCTTTCATAAGATGCTCGCGCAAAAGGACGCCCATCTTGAGATTCTCAATATAGGCGGGGCCTTCGGCGAACCAGCGGTGGCGCCAGTCGCGAAGCGTGCCAAGGCGGTGTGCAAATGGGTGTACTACTTTACTCATATTATTTTTCGGATTTCGGACTTCGTGCTTCGGATTTCACTTTCTTATCCAAAGAAAGCGAGATATGGCTCGTGCGCTTATTGATGCGCGCACCCCTGCCCCGAGCACGCGGCATCATGCGCTTAAACACAATTCCGCCATTAACCTGGATGCTTGAGATGTAGAGCTCCGAGGCAGGGGCGCCCGAGTTTGCGATGGCCGACTTGATGAGTTTTTGCATGGGCTCAGAGGCGCGCTTGGGGAGCACCGAGAGGAGCGAGAGTGCACGCTCGGCACTCTTGCCGCGGACCAAATCGGCCAAAAGGCGCACCTTGCGCGGTGCTTGGCGATAGTTTTTGAGTTGTGCGGTTGCGGCTGCCATAGGGATACGAGTTTACGAGTGATGTATAGATTATTTTGCGGCCGGCTTTTTGTTGGCCGTTGCATCAGCGGCGGCCTTGGCAGCTTGTGCGGCTGCAACCTCGGCCTCCTTGGCCTTGAGCTCGATCTCCTTCTGCATCTTGCCGCCGTGGCGCAAGAACTTCTTTGTAGGAGAAAACTCCCCCAAGCGGTGCCCCACCATGTCTTCAGAGACGAGCACCTCAATATGAGTTTTGCCGTTATGCACTCCAAACTTAAAGCCCACCATTTCAGGAGCAATCTGTGAGCGGCGCGCCCAGGTCTTAATCAGCCCGGTGTCCAAAGGGCGTTTCCCCTCAATCTTTTTGAGGAGCTTCTCATCTACATAGGGTCCTTTTTTGAGGCTGCGTGCCATACTCTGCCAATATAAATTCGCCTACCCGCCACAAGCAGAGAGCGCCTGGGCCTTGCGGTACGCGATGTGTGGACACTATAGCCTAGCAGGATATCTTGTGCAAGCGTCCGGTAAAATGTACAGTGTTGTTGGACAGACAGTGCGGAGGGAACCATGAGCACCTTGTCCGTGGATACGGTTCCCTTCCGGGGACCGGTAGAGACGAGGCTTCAGCGCTTGGAGTATGATCTGCGTAGTTTTACGGCGACTGGAGAGAGAAGCCTCCACGAAGTCCGGTTGGCACGCAGCGCGTATTTCTGCCATTTCTTCAATAACCGCGCATCAATGGAACTGACGTGGAAGCACGTCACCGAAGATTGCGAGCAGTGCACAGAGCGCTACAACGCGCTCTTGAGAGACTACCAGACGATGCGCAAATAATGATGCGCAGAGCGCGGTCACCCTGGCTTTTCAGCCAGGGTGATTGTTTTTCTTTCTATTGCTGTTGACCGCGTTTACCAACCTTACGACGAGAGACGATGAGATAGTTAGAATACTTTTTCGGGCGGCGCGTCTTTTGGCCCTTGCCGGTGGGCTTACCCCACATGCTTTTTGCGCGGCGAAGCCCCCTGCCCTGGCGGCCCTCGCCGCCGCCGTGCGGGTGATCTACCGGGTTCATCGCGGTACCGCGCACCGTGGGGCGGATCCCGAGCCAGCGGGAGCGGCCAGCTTTGCCGATCACGCGTAGGTGGTGCTCGTCGTTAGAGACCTCGCCGACGGTCGCCCAGCAAGTTTCAGGCACTTTACGAATTTCGCTCGAAGGCATCTTAAGGTCAACATAGCCCTGGTCGCGCGCCACTATCTCGATGTGGGTGCCCGCAGAGCGGCCGAGCTTGCCACCTTGGCCCGGTTTGATCTCGACGTTGTATACAAAGGTGCCAAGCGGGATATGTTTAAGCGGCATGCGATTGCCTGGAGTTGCGGGGACGCCCTCGCCCGTTTCGATCGTGGCGCCCACCTTAATCGAACGTGGCAAGAGCGCGTAGCGGCGCTCGCCGTCGCGATACACCAAGACACCAATAAAGCCCGAGCGGTTGGGATCATACTCGACTGTTTCGACTTTGGCGGGGACCAACTTTTTGTAGCTAAAGTCGACCAAACGCTGGAGGCGCTTGTGACCACCGCCCTTGTGGCGCACCGAGATTCGGCCAGCTGAGCGGCCCATGTGGCGCTTGCCACCTTGGGTAAGTGCTTTGTGCGGCTCGCTATGCGTGAGCACTCCCTTAAAGGTAACGGTGCTCATGTGGCGGCGCGATTTGGTGTATGGTCGGTAGGATTTCATAAATTTTTCTTAAAATTTACCCTTACGCAATCTCAATTTTGTCTCCTTTCTTCAAAAAGACGTAGGCCTTTTTGCCACCGCGGGTGTGCCCGTAGCGGTTAGTACCGCGCGTTATAACCATTTTGCGCGGCACAGTGACAAACGTAACCTTGCGTGGCACCACTTGGTAGACCTCGCGGATCGCGGTTGCCACCGCCTCTTTGGTGGCATCTTTTGCTACATCAAATGTATAAGCACCCTGCTCGCTTAAGAACGAGGCCTTTTCGGTAATGCGCGGGGCAAAGAGTATTTGGGATGCGTGCTTTTTCATAAAAAATTCCTATTTTTTACCCTGAGGCTTTGTCGAAGGGTTACCATTTTTACCGATCACCTCAAGCGACTCTTTGGGCGAGGAGACGAGCACATACTTGGCCGAAAGGACGCTCAAGGCATTGAGGTTGCGCGCCTCCTCGACCGCCACGTTACCAAAGTTGCGGAAGGATTTGATGGTCGGGACACTGCGCGCTGGCAACACTACCAGTGCAGCGTTGCGCGGCTTTTCCAGGCCCTTAAAGTTTTTGCTGAGCGCCACGATCGCCTTTTTAGCCTCAGCAGTTTTTGGTGCTGTGGTCTCGAGCGAATCGACGAAGACTACCTCACCGTCTTTGTACTTGCGCGAGAGTGCTACGAGGAGCGCCTTGCGCGACATTGAGCGGTTTACTTTAACCGAATAATTGCGCTCGTTGCGCGGGCCGTGGGTTACACCGCCACCCTTCCAAATGGGTGAGCGCGACGAACCATGGCGAGCGCGACCAGTGCCCTTTTGCTGCCAAGGTTTGCGACCACCGCCGCGTACTTCACCGCGATCTTTAGTGTGTGCCACCGGCGTGCGGGCGTTGGCCTGCATCGAGGTCACCACTTGGTGCACCAGGTCGGCGTTCCAGGGCAAACCGAAGAGGTTCTCGGGGAGATCGATCTTCCCTGCCTCTTTGCCTTGTGAGTTATAGATTTTGCTTTCCATAAAAAATTCTTATTTTTTACCCTGAGCGTCAGTCGAAGGGTTGAGACCCCTAATTTCCACGAGTGTGCCCTTGCGGCCCGGGATCGCGCCTGAAATCACGAGCTCGTTGGTCTCGGGATGCACCTGAAGGATTGCAAGGTTGCGTACCGTCACCAACTCACCCCCCATGCGGCCGGCCATGCGCATACCCTTAGCGACACGGCCGCCTGCGCGACCGCCGCCGCCGCCGATTGAGCCCGGCGCGCGCTCAGAGTGCTTTTGGCCGTGTGAACGCGGGCCGCCATGGAAGCCGTGGCGCTTGACCACGCCTTGAAAGCCCTTGGCCTTGGAGATTGCCGAGACGACCACTTTGTCGCCGACCGCAAAGGTCGATACGTCAACCGTCGAGCCTACTTCGGGAAAGTTTTTGTCGATTTCCCCGAGCTTAGTCGAGGGGCGCGGGCGCAGCTCGCGAAAATTTTTAAGCGCCTTGCCCTTAGCATGATTAACTTGCGCCTTGTTGATGCGGCTTGCTTTAGTCTCGCCCGCCCCGAGCTGCACCGCATCGTAGCCATCTTTTTCGGCGGTCTTAATCTGCGTCACCGTGTTGGGGGCTGCGTTGATGATGGTAGCGGCAAAAGCCGTGCCCTCTTCGGTATACACGGTGGTCATCTTGCCCTTTGTGCCAAGGATAAACTTCATAGTTGTGGTTGGTCCGCTCTACGCCTGAGTGCGGCAAAGCCGCTGGGACGCTCATCAACGCTATTTCTAACGTCTCAGGCACTATACTCTAGGCCAAATTTTTATGCAAATTAAAGAGGCGCCGCTTAACTTGCGACGCCTCACCTGTAGATCAATTGGATCCATTGCAAGACCAGAGCGAACCAATTCCAGAATATATGGGATCCTACACAGATTGCGAAAGGTTTTAGGATCTTACCCTGCAATCCACCACACTTCAGATACAACAGAGAGTAGACCACTCCCACCAAAAAATAGAAAGGTATTGTTCCCCACCCCCACGTAGGTACATGCCTAAACCCGAAGAACAAAGAACTCTCCACTGTGATTGCCCATATTCCAACCCAACCGCCCCATCGCGACAACCAAACAGCTCCGGTCAAGGGCACAACTCGATAGAAAAACTCTTCTAGCAGGGGAGTGGCCAGAAGCAGGACCATATAAGACCTCAGATTTGGATCAAGAGGCCTAGGACGCTGATATTCTGGGAGTGGTAGGGATTTTGCCACTTCGGCAAACCACGCGGTTGGGTACAGTAGATCAAACACAAGAAGCGCCAGGAAAAAATGGCACAACCCGAGCAACAGATTCCCAGACGGCTCCCTGAGGAGCCACTGCTGTAATGCGCGCACGGTCTCCTCCTTTGCCGTTGTAGGTGCAACGCCCATAAGGGTTATACTTCTTTCAATTTTTTATGCAAACAGAAAGCCGGCGGGGGTGTGCCGCCGGCCTGTCAGCAAGGATTTGGGTTAATGAACTGATCCTCGCCCGTTTCCGAGGGTCTGAGGCTTGTGGCCCCTCTCGACTCGACTCGGACACCATCACTATACACGAAAAACTCCCGCCGGAGCGGGAGTTTTTGTTTAGGCCATCTTGACGTCAATGGTGACTCCAGATGGGAGTGACAAGTTAGTGAGCGCCTCAATCACCTTCGGCGTGGGGTCGAGAATATCGATCACGCGCTTGTGGATGCGCATCTCAAACTGCTCGCGCGCATCTTTGTAGATGAAGGTTGAGCGGTTGACCGTATACTTTTTAATTTCGGTCGGCAAAGGGATTGGCCCCGCAACTTTCGCATCATAGCGAAGCGCGGTGTCTAATATTTGCTTCACCGACGCGTCGAGCACCTTGTGCTCGTAGGCGCGGACCTTAATGCGCAGCCGCGCCACCGGCGCGTCTGCCTTTTTTGCACGAGGCGCGCGCGGCTTTGCCGGCTTGCTCTCCGCAGCTTTAACGGAAGAGGGCGCCTTCTTCTCTTTCTTTTCGGTTGCCATAATTACGTGGGTCTAGTTCTCTCCTCGACTACGCTCGGAGTAACCTATACCCGATTAGCTAACGCTTACAGATAATATTCGAACAAAACCATACTAGCATAAGAAAAACCCGACCGCGAGGCCGGGTTTTTCTGTTTAGTTTTCTTAGATTACGCAGTGATCTTAGTAACGACGCCTGCGCCGACCGTCTTGCCACCCTCGCGGATAGCGAAGCGGGTCTGCTCCTCCAAGGCGACTGGCGCTACGAGCTTGACCTTAAACTTGGCGGTGTCACCTGGCATGACCATCTCGGTCCCCTGTGCCAAGGTTACCTCCCCGGTCACGTCGGTCGTGCGGATGTAGAATTGCGGTTTGTAGCCAGAAAAGAATGGCGTGTGGCGGCCCCCCTCGTCTTTGGTCAACACATATACCTCAGCCTCAAACTCGGTGTGCGGGGTTACAGACCCAGGCTTGGCCAGTACTTGGCCGCGGTGGATGTCTTCTTTAGCAGTACCGCGCAGCAAGATTCCTGCGTTGTCGCCGGCCTGACCCTGGTCAAGTTGTTTGTTAAACATCTCGATACCGGTCACGGTCGTTTTGGTGGTCGGCTGCAGTCCTACGATCTCTACCTCCTCGCCCACCTTAACCACACCGCGCTCAATGCGGCCAGTCACGACGGTGCCGCGGCCTTCGATTGAAAAGATGTCTTCTACCGGCATCAAGAACGGCTTGTCGAGCTCGCGCTTGGGCTCAGGAATGTAGCTGTCGAGCGTGTTTACGAGCTCAAGGATCTTTTTAGCCCACTCATCGTCCATCGATTTAGACTCCAAACCCTTCAGCCCAGAGCCGCGGATAACCGGCGAGTCGGTGTAGCCCTGCTTTTTGAGCAAGTCTTTTACCTCCTCCTCGACGAGGTCGATGAGGTCTTTGTCGTCAACCATGTCGGTCTTGTTGAGAAAGACGATGATCTTCGGCACGCCGACCTGCTTAGCAAGCAAGATGTGCTCGCGCGTTTGCGGCATCGCACCGTCGGTTGCGGCGACCACGAGGATCGCACCGTCCATCTGTGCCGCACCCGTGATCATGTTTTTGATGTAGTCGGCGTGGCCAGGCGCGTCGATGTGCGCGTAGTGGCGGTTCGGGGTCTCGTACTCCGAGTGGTGGAGCGCAATCGTAATACCGCGCGCCTTCTCTTCGGGAGCGTTGTCGATCTTGTCAACACCCTCGACGCGAGCGCCGTAGCCTTGGCCCTTCGCCATGTCAAGCACGTGGGTGATCGCCGCGGTGAGCGTCGTCTTGCCGTGGTCGACGTGGCCGATGGTGCCGACGTTTAGGTGCGGCTTCGCACGTTCAAAGTTTGCCATATAAACAATTACTAATTATTAACCCTACTAATTAATTTTCGAGCAAAGGGATACACTTGCCTGCCGGCAGGCAGGCGCCCGCACTAGCGTTCTGGACATACTACCAGAGTCTCTGGATTACGCAAGACTATTTGCGCGCGGCGATGATCGTTTGGGCCACCTGCGGTGGCACCACCTCGTAGTGGTCAAACTCCATGGTAAAGCTCGCGCGACCCTCGGTCATCGAGCGAAGCGAGGTGGTGTACCCAAACATCTCACTAAGGGGCACCTTGGCCTTGATTGCGCGTGCCATGCCGCGCTCCTCCATCCCTTCAATCTGGCCGCGCTTACCTGAAAGTGAGCCAGTGATGTCACCCATAAACTTCTCTGGAGTCACCACCTCAACTTTCATGATGGGCTCAAGCAACACCGGACGGGCAGAGCGCAGCGCCTCTTGAAAGCCCATCGATGCCGCGATTTTAAATGCAATTTCTGAGGAGTCGACGTCGTGGTAGGAACCGTCGTAGAGCTCAACCGAAATATCCACCATCTTAAAGCCAGCAACAAAGCCACGCTCCATTGCCTCGCGCACGCCGTCTTCGACCGGGCCGATAAACTCCTGCGGCACCACACCCCCTTTGATCGAGTCGATAAATTCGAAGTGGTCCTCACGCGTAACGTTTTTAGCAATCTTTTTATCCGGATCGAGCGGCTCAAGCGGCTTCACCCGCAGGCGCACATGGCCGTACTGACCCTTGCCCCCGGTCTGCTTAATATATTTACCCTCTGCTTCGGCAGCAGCCTGGATGGTTTCGCGGTAGGCCACCTGCGGTTTGCCCACGTTGGCCTCGACATTAAACTCGCGCTTCATACGATCGACCATAATCTCCAAGTGCAGCTCGCCCATGCCCGAGATGAGCGTCTCAGCGGTCTCTTGGTCTGAGGTCACGCGGAAGGTTGGGTCTTCGTCTTGGAGCTTCTTGAGCGCCATACCCATCCTCTCTTGGTCGGCTTTAGTCTTCGGCTCAATGCGCATCGAAATGACGGGCTCAGGCACCGTGATGCCTTCGAGGATAATCGGATCATCTTCGGTGCAAAGGGTGTGGCCAGTCTTAGCAGATTTGAGGCCCACCGCCGCGGCAATCTCTCCGGCATAAACCTTCTTTACTTCCTCGCGCTTGTCGGCCTGGAGGCGCACAATGCGGCCCAAACGCTCCTTTTCTCCAGTAGAAGAGTTCAAAATATATGAGCCCGCCTCAACCGTGCCTGAGTACACGCGGAAGAACGTCAGCTGGCCCACAAACGGGTCGGCTTGGAGTTTAAACGCGAGCGCGGCAAACGGCTCTTGGTCGGACGCTTGGCGCAGCCTCGCCTCACCCGACTTAGGGTCAGTGCCCGTGACCGGTGGCATGTCTGTGGGGCTCGGGAGATAGTCGACCACCGCGTCGAGCACGAGTTGTACACCTTTGTTTTTGAGCGCCGAGCCGGTGTAGACGGGGAAGATTTTGTTAGCGATCACCGCTTTGCGCAGAGTCGCCTTGAGCTGACCAATTGTCGGTTCTTTGCCATCAAGATAGGCGGTCATCAGAGCGTCATCGTGTTCGACGATCGCTTCGACGAGCGTTGCGCGATGCTTCTTGGCCTCGTCTAGCAAGTTGCCGGGAATTTCGTACGGAGTTACGACGCTGCCCATTTCGCCTTCGAACTTGTAGGCCTGCATAGTGAGCAAATCGACCACGCCATCAAATTCAGCCTCTGCGCCGATTGGGATCTGCATGCGCACCGCATGTTTGGTCAAACGGTCGAGGATCGAGGCATAGGACTTTTCAAAGCTCGCACCGGTGCGATCCATTTTGTTGATAAAGCAGATGCGTGGCACTGCTGCTTCGTCGGCATAGCGCCAGTTTGTTTCTGATTGTGGCTCGACGCCCGCCACCCCGTCGAAGACAACCACTGCGCCGTCGAGCACGCGCATGGAGCGCTTCACCTCCACCGTAAAATCGATGTGGCCGGGGGTGTCGATAATGTTGAAGCGTGTTTTTTTAGACGTGTCTTTTTTGTCTGGCTCGCTGCTCTTGCTCCAAAAGCAGGTGATAGCCGCGGCGGTAATCGTAATGCCACGCTCGCGCTCCTGCTCCATCCAGTCGGTGGTGGTTTGTCCCTCGTGCACCTCGCCGATTTTGTGCTGGCTCCCGGTGTAATAGAGCACGCGCTCAGAGGTGGTAGTTTTGCCCGCGTCGATGTGGGCAATGATGCCGAAGTTACGAACCTTTTCGAGTGGATAGTCTCTAGTGGGCATAAATATAGTGGCGATAAAAAATAGCCGCCTCGCGGCATTGCACACACTATATAGCAGCTGCCTCCAAAAGAAAAGTCCTTTATTTTATGAAAGTAAACGAATTTAGAATACGGGTAGTGGTAGCACTCTGCGGGGTTGGGAACGAGAGATCATAGCGGACTCCATCGTGTTCCAGATAAATCTCGGTCTGGATTAACCCAAGTGACGGGTTTTCAAATACCCCGCGATATGATTGCTCACCTGCAACCGTAACCGATTCGACCTTGCGGAGATCAAATCGCGCTTTCTCCTCGATAGGCCCTTGAGGGTCACTGTCGGGATAAGCATACGCAACACGAAAATTTAAGTTCTCATTACCCGGGGCATAAAACCCCACTCCACTCACCATAGGACCCAAGTCGCTCTCTTTCCAATCGGCTGGTACCGTAACTGAGAAGTTGTATGTGGGATAGGTTTTAGTAATCCACTTAGCATGCAGCTGCTGCCATACCAAAACGATGATTACAGCTAGACAGAGAAATCCTAAATAGGGATACACCCGCTTCACACCCCTACCCTAGCATGCAAAAAGCAAAGGCCGCCTGACAGGCGGCCTTTGATAACGGGTGGCGACTTGGGCGGCGGATCAATGTCCAACATCAGTTGGAGGAGCCTTAACCACTCATGCGCTTCGGGGTCGTTGTTGATCTCGATGATCACCTTGCACAGCACGATCCCCTCTCGCAACAAACTCCGCGCATAGGGGCAGCGACTAAAATACTGGAGTGGCCGCACATCGTGCCACCGCTCCAACCGCTCGATCACTGATGAAAGCCTCTTCCAAGGGTTGCGACACAATAGCATAGGTTGTCCTCCAATCCCGCCACCACCTTAGCATAAAATGAAAAACGGCGCCTTGCGACGCCGTTTCCGTTTCTAAAGATAAAATCTAATTGACGAGGTTCGGCCTCGTCAATCGTCAGAAATCCCCATCCCCAGCTCAAAGCACTTCACGACTCTACCTTGAGCAAAGAACGACCCAAAGGTCGCCCCAGCTGCTTTTGGTTACATTTCACTGCATGATGCGGAGCAGATGCCGCGGTGCAGCTCGTTAAGAATTACCAGGCGAAGTGAGCAAACGCTTTGTTGGCCTCGGCCATGCGGAGCGTATCTTCTTTCTTTTTAATCGCGCTGCCCTCGTTGTTGGCCGCAGACATCAACTCTGTGGCGAGTTTTTGCGCCATTGGTTTGCCCTTGGCGCCACGTGCGGCGAGCAAAATCCAACGGAATGCTAATGCTTGTTTACGCTCGGCACGGACCTCGCGCGGCACTTGGTAGTTGGCGCCACCCACGCGGCGAGAGCGGATCTCCATCGCCGGCCCCACATTGCGGATCGCCGTTTCAAAAAGCTCCACAGGGTTTTCTACTTTTGCTTTCTCCTTAATGATATCAAACGCATCATAGACCACCTTGCGCGCGATCGACTTTTTCCCATCCCACATGAGCGAGTTGATAAATTTCTCCACGCGCACGTTGCCGAACTTGATGTCGACACCGGGGACATTACGATTTTTTACTGGACGGCGCATAAAATTTCTTAATTTTATCCTGAGCTTGTCGAAGGATTATTTGGGGCGCTTAGCACCATAGCGCGAGCGCGAGACACGGCGCTTATCCAAACCTGCAGCGTCGAGTTTGCCACGCACAATCTGATAGCGCACGTTGATGTCCTTCACACGGCCGGCGCGCACCAAAACTACCGAGTGCTCTTGGAGGTTGTGGCCCTCGCCGGGGATATAGGCGGTGATCTCTTGACCGTTGGTTAGCCTCACACGGGCTACTTTGCGGATAGCGGAGTTTGGTTTGCGCGGCGTAACGGTGGTCACTTTGGTGCACACACCGCGCTTAAACGGCGAGGGATAGTACGTGGGTTTATTTTTAAGCACATTAAAACCGCGCTGCAGCGCCGGCGCTTTAGATTTGCTCAGGCGCTCTTTGCGGCCCTTGCGGACGAGTTGTGAGATGCGTGCCATTGTTAGCTAAAAGAAAACGCCCAAAGGCGTTAGAGGTAATCTACTATATAGCTACGAATCGCGCAAATTAAGTGCCGGGGGCCTTCAGGCCCCCGGCAAAATCTCTAACACACTTTGTTAATGCGGGGGTGGAAATGAAGCCACCCCAGGAAGAGCCCTCAGTTTTAAAGTGCCATCTGCGACCTTAAAGAGCATCTCCCGGAGCTTCTCAAAAGTCGGCGCTGATGCGCGGACTTCGGGCACCAGGTCCTGGTTCCTGGAGATAAACTTGACCAATATCTCGCAATCGCCCTCGGTCGCGAACCCTTCGAGGGAGAAGCCTCCGCGCCCGGCCAGAACGTCCCAGTAGGTCACACACCTGAACGATGTTGGATCTTCGCTGAATATCTGGCGGATCGACCCGATTGGATCGAAAGGACTCGCTTGCTCCTCGATATACTTGCCGATTTTGTCAGCCGCAATTTTGAAGCCACGCCTTTTGCATTGCTCAGACGCAGTGTCTCCGTCTTTCAAATAAGCCCGCAAAGACATCGATTTCTCCTCGTGTCTCCCGATTCGGCGTTCCCGTAAAACAGACCGAATGTCTGTCTCATCGGTTCGCCTCATTCGGATTCCAGCTTCACCCTATCACAACGCGACGCCTGTCAAAAGTACAAAAAGCTGCTGCAACAAGCCGCTAAACAGCGGCGAAAACGCATAGAAGACCACTAATATAAGGAGGGTGCCCGAGAGCACGCCGAGCCGCTCAAAGTTGAGTCGAAAGCTGTCGTAGGCTCGCTCAAGCCGGGACGAAACCGTTCCAAACAAAGTCGAAAGGACTTTGCTGCCATCGAGCGGCGGGATCGGAATGAGGTTAAATGCAGCCAGGAGCAAGTTGATATAGCAAATGATGGCAAAAGCCGAGATGAGGTTAGGGCCGAGCGCGGCAAAACCAAAGCGAATGAGCAGCCCAAAAATAAGCGCGACAACAATGTTCGTCCCTGGCCCGGCGAAGGCCACCAACCCTTCGGCATAGCGCCCGCGCAAGTTGTAAGGGTTATACGGGACCGGTTTGGCGTAACCAATCAGCATCGGCGAGTGGGTAAGCAAAAGTAGCCCCGGCAAAATAAGCGAGCCAACAGGGTCGATATGCGAGATAGGGTTTAGGGTGAGCCGTCCTTGCAGCCGCGCGGTTGGGTCACCGAGCCAGAGTGCCATATAGCCGTGCGCCACTTCGTGGAGGATCACACTAAAAATGAGGATCACTAAACCGAAGATAAGGTCTATTTGCATAGGACGAAAATTATAGTATCATACGAGTATCCCCAGACGGGGCATTTTATATGGCAAAAGTCTGCGTCATCACGGGCAAATCATCTAAAGTAGCGGGCGGCTACTCTAACCGCGTGCGCGCAACCAAGTTCAACCCCACGGGCAATGTGCGCAAACAGGTCAACCTGCAGCGCAAGCGCATTTTTGTGCCTGAGCTCAACCGCTCGGTGACTATTACCGTTTCCACGCAGGGTCTGCGCACGATCGCCAAAAACGGCGCCTACAAAACGCTCAAAAAAGCGGGGGTCATCTAGTCTGCCCAACTCCTGAAGCGTGCTTTGATTTCGGCAATGGTTTCGGGCGAGAGCGCTTGATAGACCGCCACCCAATCGGTGGCGATTTGTATTTGGGCTTCGCGCAAGTCGAGTCGGCCTGCGCATACTTGGTCGTGCAAATAGTCTTCGACGACGTCCTTTTCTTTAAAACCCGGTTGAGGCGCGGCCGCTTCGGGGAAGAGGTTTGCGGTCTCGTTGCTGCCGCCGAGCTCGAGCGGGATCAGGTGGTCAACTTCGTAGTTCCCTGTTGGCTGCGGATAGGCAATACCGTAGGCAATATACATCCGCTTTTTGGTTGCAGTCGAAACATTGCGCACCCCTTTGGTGTAGCCCGAAACACAAATCACCTCGGGCGTCGCCGAAGCAAACACCGCCCCGGGTGTGCACGCGTGGTCCGGGAGCGAACCATCGACTTGGCAGCTGCCCGTTTTAGTTTGGAGGTCGAGCGTTTGTTCTTGAGGGATGCTCCTGAGCACCGCGGCCACCTTCTCCACATTTTGCTCGGGCGCGCTCTGGAGTGCAGTGCCCTTGGGCGCGAACAGCAAGCTCCACACTGCTATGCAAAAAACAACAAGCGCACCGAGTAACCACTTTGGTGCGCTTGCGCGAGACATACGCTTATTCTACGGCTTCTTTTGCGCGCCCAGAACTGTCTGCAAGAAGGCGTTGAGGATCTTGCGCTCCTGCTGCCCGATGGTACCGCGTGCCGCCTTAAGACCGAGTTTGTAAAACGGCGAGTCGTCGGAGATGAACACCGGGAAGCCTTCGTGGAGAGCTCGGTATTCGACCTCTTTAAGCGCTGTGTTGTAGGTCATGGCGAGGCGGTCGCGCCACTCCCATTCCTGCGGCGAGGTGTAGATGATCCAGATCACCACCGCCGTGCGCTCGGGCCGCATCGGCGGGAGCGGGACCAGCACACGCTGCACTTCCTGCGGCACATTGTGCATAGTCTGCCAGTCGAAGTCATCGTCGCGAGGCGGCCCGGGGTCGACAACATCCCACTCCGGCTGAAGCGACCTCAAAGCAATCGCGGAAGTGTGCCAGCTCCCATAGCCCCCAGCCGAAACCGGCGAGGCCGCAAATAAACACGCCAACGCGCCGAAGATAAGCCGACGCATGATCTACCCCCGTTTGTCTTGAGTCAGGACCCGATTGCCCCAACCTCATCTGCGGCAACTATGCCACAAAAACAAAACGAGCGCCATTGCTGGCGCCCGTTTCCATTTCGACCCTGTGGTCTCAGCGACTGCCCGACTTTGGATTGAGCAGACGGCCGCCCGAGGTCTTGTCCAGCGACCTGAAGAACTTGTTGAGATCGCTGAAGCCTTGGTAGGTGTCGTCAGCGACTTCCACCCACCAATACTTCTGCTGCACCCGCGAGTCGGCGGCGAGGCCTGGGGCGACCGCGCCCGCAAGCAACGCCACAATCAGAACTTTCTTCATCAAAAACCTCCGTACTTATTTGCCTCACACAGTAACACACTAAAGGACTTTACGCAAGGCGTTGTGTGGATATCTTCTTCCCCACTTCAGTTCATGGGTGTTTACTAAAGTTTATGGAGTATCAACCAAAATCATTTACCATTCCCGAGCTTAAAGGGATTTCTAAAAAATCTATCGACGAGCACTTCGGACTCTATCAGGGGTACGTCAAAAATTTTAACCAAATCTCTGCCGCACTGCCGATGTATGCGCAAGACTCAGAAAAGAATGCACACGCGCTCTCGGAGTTGATCCGCCGCCGGAGCTTCGAGTTTGGCGGGATGCGTTTACACGAGTATTACTTCCAGCAATTTGAGGGCGGCGCAAAGCCGCTCAACGCCGAGGACAAGCTCGCACAGCAATTTGTAAAAGAGTATATGAAAGTCGAGCACTTTCAACCATACTTTAAAGCGATCGGCTCTATGCGCGGACCTGGGTGGGCAATCCTTTATTGGGACGCGTACGGAGAGCAGCTCCTCGCTGGGTTTAGTGGCGAGCAGCACCAAGGCCACTTTGTAACACTCCCGATTGTTTTGGCGCTTGATGTGTGGGAGCACGCGTATCTTTTGGACTACGGCGCGCAAGGGAAAGGCAACTATATCGATGCGTTCTTCGAAAATCTTAACTGGGGTGTGATTGAGCAGCGGTTTGACGCGCTCTCGGGTTGGAATCCAAATAAATAACCAAACGCAGAAAGCGGCGGCCCCAGATATCGATCGGGCCGCCGCTTTTTTTGTTTTGGCTGAAAATTATTTAGTGCTGTTGGGGCGAACGCACCAGGTGCCACGTAAGCCCCAGCTTGCTGCACGCCCAAATCACCAACTTGCCCGGGTCGACGTCGTACCATCGGCAATTGCCCAGCCGATAGTCGTTGGGGTAGAGGTGGTGCCCTTGATGGTTCCACTCCCCAACCGTAAAGGCAAGCACCCAGTAGCACACGCGAGCCGTCTTGCGCGGACTGTACCGCCACGGCCCCATGCAGTGCGCGACAGAGTTGATCGACCAGGTAGTGTGATACTGCACCACCAGTCGGGCAAATCCTCCAACGAGCAGACCACCCAGAACATCGCCCCACAGCGCTCCAAGCGTCGTGGGCAACACGAGCCCAACCAAAATACCCAGCGCATGCTTGTGCCGCTCTTGAAAGCGCAAGACCGAATCAGTCGTAAGGTCCTGCGTTTTTGCGAAAGAATGCTGGTCGAAAAACGCGTCGGAGTCGCGCAAAAGCCAGAGCATGTGCGCCCACCATAACCCATGCTTAACCGTGTACGGGTCGAGCTCGGTGTCCTCGTAGTTGTGATGCCGCCGGTGCATGGTCGCCCACCATATTGCACTGTTCTGGAGCGTCCCCGAGAAAAGGATTATCCAAATCCAACGCCACGGGGCCCTTGCCTCGTATGGTACGTCATCGACGGTGTCGAGCCCAAGAGGGGGCAGCGCGGAAGAGCTCTCGCGCAACGACAGTGACTCGCTGCGTCCGAGGCGCCGGTCCACGCGCAGCCGCAGCTCCGGGAGCCACGCGGCCCACCGGGCGCGGTCGATCATGGAGCGCGCGTGCTGGGGCAGAGCAGCTGTATCGTGCATATCGGGAGGTATG
>CAYQPO010000001.1:158818-219075 GCA_964420015.1 uncultured Candidatus Saccharibacteria bacterium | reverse complement strand
CGGAGGCACGGGGGGCAATAACTGGTGGCTGTATGGCTCATCGGCGCAGGGCGCCGGCGGCACCTCCTCCAGTGGCCCCGGCGGCACCGGCAACTTTGGCGGCGGCGGTGGTGGTGCGGGCAGCAACGGCACCAGTGTCACTGGCAGTGGTGGCCAGGGGGGGCAGAGTATCGAGTGGGCTTCGTACATTGGTTCGGGTGGTGGCGGGGGTGCTGGCTCGGGTGGGACAGGCGCAGGCGCTGGCGGCACGGGAGGAGTATTTGGCGGGGGCGGAGGCGGAGGAGGCGACAGCTCGACCACCTTTGGCGCTGGTGGCCAGGGCGGCGTGGGGGTTATCCGCATAACCTATGTACCCGCGGCTGCATACACCTTTGCTCCAGATATTGTATGGACCAAGAGCTACAACACCAATCCAGGGGCTATTTGGGACACGGTCCGTGGTGCGACCAAGTATTGGACCCCGAGTGCAAACACGAGCGAGACCACCGACACCAACTCGCTTACTGCCTTTTTGAGCAATGGTTTTACGCTGGGGAGCGCAAGCCCTTTTAACGAAAAAGATGGTGCGAATGAAATCGGCTACTACTCCTGGGTCAAGTCGGCGACCAACGGGATAGACATCGTTACCTACACGGGCGACAACACGGCCAACCGCAATATCAGCCACAGTTTGGGCGCTGCGCCCGAACTCGTGATGGTGAAGCGCCGCGACACCACCGGCGACCCCTATGTGTGGCATACAGGGCTCACTGGCGCGACCTCATTTCTTACCCTTGACTCGACCACCGATCAGTCGACTACCAACACGCCCTGGGGGACAGGCAACTTCTCTTCGACGCAGTTTATGGTCACCAACAACGCGACCAACAACCTCAACGCCTCAAGCGGCACCTATGTGGCGTACCTCTTTCGTAGCATCGACGGGTACTCCAAGTTTGGCACTTATGTGGCCAATGGGTATAGCAATGGCACGTTTATTTATACAAGCTTTAAGCCCGCATACGTGTGGGTCAAGCGCTTGGGCACCGCCGACCATTGGTTTGAGTGGGATTTGACAGCTGATGGCGCTTACAATCTGATCAATGCCACCAACTCTGAAGATAGTTTGTATAACGAGTTGCAACTTGATACCACCACCTTCCGCGGTGCAACCGGTGGCGGAGGGAGTAGCCCGGATATAAATTTTGTATCGAATGGGTTTAAGCTCCGCAATCAATCGACCAACGAAAACGCCACCAGCTCGACGTACATCTATGCGGCGTTCGCGGCGCAGCCGTTTAAGTTCTCGGCTGCGCCGCCGTTTAATGGTCAAGAGCAATCGCTCTTGTTTGAGTCATTCTAGCTATGAAAAACACACTATATATATGCGCGGTAGTGGTCTTGGTGGCCACTTTGGCGGCTCTGGCGCTCCTCCATATATATATAGTACGCGGCGGCTCGATGGAGCCTACCTACCACGAGGGCGAGCGTCTCTTGGTGGAGGGCCTGAGCTACCACCTTGGGGTGGCAAGGGGAGAGATTATCGTCTTTCATAACCCCCATACGCCTGCGCAAACTGATATCAAGCGCGTGATAGGGCTCCCCGGCGAGACGGTGATGATTAAAGGCGGCCAACTCTCGGTCAGGCATACCGATGGCGCGATCGAAACTTACGCAGCGACCTCGAGGATTGGCCGCGGGGGCAATGGCAGCGACCTGAGTATGCAGCTGGGACCGTATGACTACTTTGTCTTGGGCGATAATCGTTCGCAGAGCACCGACAGCCGCGCCTGGGGAGCAGTACAGCCAAGCGACATTATCGGCAAAGTGCTCTGGACGTTATAATCACCATACGCCTATGCTCAACTTCTTAAAATACAACAACGCGGTGCCGATTGCACTTGGCGTCATATTCTTGGGGTCGGCATCGGCGTTTGCAGCGACCGACCCGCAGGCGATACTCAACAGCCAGCAGCAAGTACTCTCGGTCGACAACACCTACATCGCGCACAAAGACCTTGTGCAGTGGAGTCCGCAAGTTTCTATTACCGCAGTGACCGAGGATACTGAAAACTACTACGTTGCCTACACGTTTACCACGATCGATGTTAAGGACTACGTTTGGCAAGACGTATCCAAACCAGAGACGATGACGGTCTCTAAAGCCGACTTGGGGCCCTACGGCGACTTGGGCGTGTATGTCACCCGGCAGTTTAAAAATATAATCGGCAACGAACTCAGCTATCTAACCGAGGTGCAGAGCAAAGCACGCGCGCAAACCTCTCAAAAAACGGTTGCCACTATCTACGGTGGCCTTATTGGCAAGTTGCTCAACGACAAAACCGAGACGCTGCCGGGCTACACGCCGGTGGTGGTCGCGCCTCCGCAACACTATGGCGGGATAGAGGGCAGCGCCGGCGAGTCGGCCGCCGCCGCACTCGCCGGCGGAGCACAAGGGGGGAGTGGAGGCAGCGCTCCCGCAGGTGGGACGCGCATGACGCTCCAACTTATGGGTAATAATCCTGCGCAGGTGCCCATCGGCGCGGCCTATGCCGACCTAGGCGTGTATGTGTTTGACCCCTTTAGTATCAATCTTGGATACAAAACGTATGTTGATGGCAACGAAACAAGCAGCGTCGTGATCGATACCTCTACCACAACGGCCCACATAGTCGAATACAAACTTAGTGACCCGAGCGGCGCGCAGTTGGTCGTGCGCCGTGTGGTATTGGTGGGTAGTGCTGCCGACCCGGGTGGGGAAGTAAACACCGCTGGCAACATAGTAACCATTACTCCGCAGCCTCCGCCCGCTGCTACGCCCACTCCGGCACCGACTCCAACTCCTGAACCAGAGCCAACCCCCGAGCCGACACCGACTGCTCCTGAGAGCACTTCAACTGGTGTCGATCAAAATGCAAGCACTACCGACCAAACCCCACCCGCCACCACCAGCAGCGACTCTAGCGCGACTGGAGACACCGCATCCACTACCCCGTAGCCCAACAAATTGACGAGGTTCGGCCTCGTCAACTACCAGTTATAATGAATCTGTATGAGAAAAGTAAAATTTGTGGTGGGGGAGTATTATCACATTTATAATCGTGGCGCAGACAAAAGAACTGTGTTCACCAGTTCGAAGGATTACGAGCGCTTTTTGGCGTATCTCTCGCTCATGAACGACCAAGAACGTACTCGCCTAACCTATGATCTCAAAATTAACGAGGTTCGGCCTCGTAAACCAGCCAAGCCGTTGGTGGCTATCGGAGCATACTGTCTGATGCCAAACCATTTTCATTTATATCTTACGCCGATGGTTAATGATGGAGTCTCAAAATTTATGCAAAGGGTGCAAACAGGATACACTATGTATTTCAATAGAAAATATGGTCGCACTGGTGTACTCTTTCAAGGCGCATTTAAAGCTGAGTATGTAGGGCACGATGCGTATGCGAAATATCTTTTTTCTTATATACATCTCAATCCGGCAAAATTGAGAGACAGACGTTGGAAAGATCGGAGAGTGGGAGAGCTGAGGGCTTTTAAAAAGTATGTAGAACAGTATCCCTACTCGAGTTTAGGCGAATATATACACAAGGAGCACAAGATTACAACTCCCGAGGCGTTTCCGAATTACTTCAGTAACGCTGGGGAGCTTAGCAACCATATAACTGACTGGTTTGTTGATCATCAAAAAAATTGACGAGGCCGAACCTCGTCAAAATTTGGTTGTGCCGAGATGTATTGCAGATAAAGCACTTCTCGCCTGAGCGAGGAGTGTTTTGCTGTTTTGAACTATGATTAAGCCAACCGGTTTTTGGCTTTTTTCTAAGTGAGCATTAATCACTCATTTTCTTTTGAGCACCTAATTTCTTCTCAGGAGGATGCTATAGCGGCTGGCTGTACTTCTTTAGACAGGGTGGTTAGTCACAGTTTGCTCTTTCTGTAGCGCAAAAAACGGCTACACCGCAGTATAATTTGGGTAGTTCTTATTTTTTGTGATGGATTATTTTGGCTATAAGAACATCCGGAAGCTTGCACTATCCACCGTGGGGGCGGTTTTTTTGATTTTTGCTGCACTAGTACTTTCGGGCAGCATTACTATCCCCGGACTCAAGCTCGCGCTTAATAAATTTGACGGCGCGCAAGCAGCTGCGGTAGCGTATTGGACCACTATACCCAATTGGACCTCCTACGGCGGCTACCCCAGTCCGCTCCAAGCCCCGGGGCTCGTGTATCTGCAAGCGCCGTACTACGCAAGCTATGGCTGCAGCGCGAGCTATTGTTTTCAAAACCAGTTTTGTGTGAACCCCTATGTTGGGGTACTGAGCGCGCTTGGTAATACCGGCGTTGCGGGGAGAGTCTACAGCAACGGCACCCAAGATCAAAGCGGCACGGCGATTGTTCCACCCGGAGGGTCGGTGCAGTTAGATTGGGCATGTCAGCCGTATGTCAGTATCCACCGTGTCGACGGCTCTCAAAATTATTGCCCCGACGGCGGCACGGTCTACAACTACTATGCGACCAATCTTACCGTTACTGGCCCGGGTGTTTCTACAAGCAGCACGATGCTCACTGGCGGCACGATTACTTTTAATCCACCCGGCAGTGCAGGCACAATCGACAACTACACGCTTACTTGCAAGGGCAGCGGCGCGCAGACATGGGCGGCCACCGTGCCCGTGTATATCACTTCGGCAACGATGAGCCTGCAGGCCTGCGACCCCAATGGCCAAAACTGCTCAACCAATAAGACTATCGCCTCGGGAGGCAAGAGCCTTTTGCAATGGAACGTCACCAACGCCAACAGCTGCATACTAAACGGTCCCAATGGTGCGGTGGGCTCGGTTGGCCTTGGGAGCGACGCTTCGGGTAACGCAAATCTTTGGACACTCAACAACATCGACGCCTCTGACCAGGTGGCCGACTCGCCGACCAATAGCTTTGCAACGCTCAATCAACTATTTTATTTCCCGCAGACCTATTCCAAAGGCACGGTGCAAGAGGCGGGGCTTGCAGCTAATGGTGGACAAGAGGCCAACGCCAATGTGCAACTCACTTCGGGCAAGTGGTACTGGGAGTACACACCACTTAACGCCGCAGCCAGTGGTGGCTTCCCCGTAGGGGGCGTAGCGCGCGATACGACCAGCGGCTTTGACTATCGTCAGTATGCCGGGCAGCGCAACGACACCGGCATAGGTTGGGGGTCGGATGGGTCGCTCTATAACGACGTGTACAACATCAACCCCATAGGATTGCCACAGTACTTTGCGGGTGACACGATTGGGGTTGCGTATGACGCCGATTCGGGCAAAGTGTACTTCTCGCGCAACGGGGTGTGGCTCTCGGGCGATAATCTTATCCCCAACATGCTCACGAACCCTCTGGGGGGCATCACGATGTCGGGCTCGAACGAGTACCAGCCGGCGCGCTACGCGGCCGACCGCACCGCAAACACCGGTTGGTCGAGCTACAACGGCACCGCCGGCTATCCCATCAACAACCCGCAGTGGCTTAAAGTTGATTTTGGTTCGGGTAATACTAAAACGGTGCGCTCGTATAGTATCCGCAACTACTACGGCGATACCGGATATGCACCGACTAACTTCCAGCTCCAAGGGACCAACGACACCACTAATACTACATGGACCACGCTCGATACGCGCAGTGGTCTAAGTTGGCTTTTCCCGGGTGATACCAAATATTTTACCGTCGCGAGCCCGGCCAGCTATCGCTATTATCGCGTCTACATCACCGCCACCTCCAACAACCACGAGGCTATTATCGCTGAGCTTGGGCTCTACCCGGAGGCTACGCCCAACCCCGCAGATGGCACGAGCTATGCGGGAGTGGTCGAGAGTGGCTACCCGTCGCTTGCCAGTCCTCAGGGCAAGACATTGATTAACTTTGGCCAGGGCGGTGGGCCACAAAGCAGGCTTGGCGGGGCAGGATTTTTCTCTGGTGCGACCAACGCGTTTGACACGACCCCGTATGCCTCTGAATTTAATTTTTCGGGTGACTACACGATCGATCTGTGGGCATATCCAACCACACAAAATAATGGCGGGTTACTCTCGCGTAACTCGTCGAGCGGTTACTCGCCGTACCTGATTTTGCAAAACGGCTCTTCGATCGACTTTTACTCGGCAGGCCAGAGTAATTCTTGGACCATCGCGAGCGCACAACATATTTGCAATGGCAACGTCGCGCCAAACGTTTGGTACCATCTTGCGGTGGTGCGTTCGGGCAACAACTACTATGCCTTTTGCAACGGAGTGAGAACTTCGCAATGGGTCTCGAGCATTGCCCCCTGGGCAAGCACCGACGATCTTAGTATCGGCAGACAATATCAGAGCGGGGTTTACTTTACCGGTTTTATCGACGAGCTTCGTATTAGTAACAAGGCGCGCTGGGTTACTAATTTTAGTCCTTCGGCGAGCGCCTACAGCAGCGACGCCAATACTGTGTTGTTGATGCACTTCGACGGCACGCTTGCCGACGCCTCGACCTATGCGCACATGGTGAGCCCCTACTTATATAACGGCGCAATAGCGTCGACCTATGATGCCGCTTCGGGTGGGACGTTCGCCTACACGCCCCCTGCCGGTTACAAAGCCATTGCAACCGGCAATTGGCCTACACCCGCGACTGCGCAGCCCAATCTCTATGTGGATGCCAAAGCGTACAGCGGCACGGGGGGCTTCCAAACTGTTTCGGCCAACTTTCAACCCGACTTGGTGTGGATTAAAAATCGCACCGCAGCGTTTTGGAATACGCTCAGCGACAGCGCGCGCGGCACCGACAATGATCTCTTTAGCAACTCTACCAGTGCGGCAACGACCGACGACCCCAATGGCTGGGTGAGTGCGCTTAGCGCGCAGGGTTTTACCGTCGGGGGTACGTGCTCGGCGATACCCAACAACACCAACGCCGCAGGGAACTCCTACATCGCATGGGCATGGAAAAGATTGCCCGCAGCAGGGGTCGATATTGTGAGTTACCAAGGCGATGGCACACCCGAGCGCGCCGTGGGGCATGGCCTTGGTACGGCGCCCGACACGATTATTGTTAAACGCAGTGACTCTGCCAGTGATTGGTACGTGTGGAGTTCTTCTCTCGCATCGGGCGACTTTCTCAAACTCGATACTACCGACAGCGCAACTGCCGCTAACTCGCCTTTTGGTGTCGATCTTATTCCCACAATGACCGGGGCTACCACAAACGGCGTAACCATGTCGGCCTCCACACAGTACTCGTCGGTCACGTTGGCATGGAATGCAGGAGACAAAAACACGAGTACTGCGTGGCAGGCGGTCAACAACACCAGCGGCTATCCCAATGTTGGCAATCCGCAGTGGCTCCAGGTTGACTTGGGCACAGGGAAGACGGTAGGCGCGTATACCATCACCACGTACAACGCGAGCAATATTTATCAAAACACCCCCGCCAGCTTTGTGTTGCAAGGGAGTAATGATGCGAGTACGTGGACGCCGCTTGATACGCAGCAAAATGCACCGTGGGTAGGATATAGTGCAACCAAACTCAACTTCGCTATAGCTCCGGCAAACCAAGCGAGCTATCGCTACTATCGTGTCTATATTACACGCACTAGCAGCCTCGAGCCGATCATCTCGGAGCTCAATTTGTGGCAAGCGCCCACGGTGAATGCGTCGAGCTTTACGGTCGCCGACAACAACTACAACACGCTCAACGCGTCGGGCGCCTCGTACACCGCATACCTCTTCTCTAACCGCGAAGGGTTGCAAAAGAGCGGTGTGTATTATGGCAACGGCACCGCGGACGGCCCGTTTGTCTACACTGGCTTTAAGCCGAAGTTTGTGATGGTTAAAGACGTTTCGGATACCAACGGCCAGTGGGTGACTTGGGATGGCGCACGCGATACGAGCAACCCGCTTGACGCTGAACTATTTCCGAACACGTCGAGTGTCGAGTCGGCTGGCGGCACTGACATCGATGCGCTTGCCAATGGGTTTAAGATCCGTCGCTCTGCTACCAACTTCAATGCCAATCAAATCAAATTTGTATACATCGCATTTGCCGATGTGCCGTTTAAACAGTCGGCGGGGAGCGCCAACCTGTCTATCGCCAACTCGCTGCGTTTCGACTCCACACTCGGTGCGTATCTGACACGCACGCTTGGCACGGCGACCAATCGCAGCAAGTTTACCTTTAGTGGCTGGATCAAGCGGGGGACTTTGGGCAGCAGCCAGGCGTTCTTTTCGGGGCCAGTACAGAGTTATGAAAACGCTTTCTACTTCGATTCTTCTGATCGGCTTGTCGTGCAGCTGAGCTTAACCGGGCAAGGAGGGAGTTACCTGCAGTTAGTCTCAAACGCTGTGTACCGAGACCCAGCGCGCTGGATGCACATCGTGGTCGCAGTCGATACTACCCAAGCTTCGGCATCCAACCGTGTCCGGGTGTATGTCGACGGGAGTGAAATCACCTCGTGGAGCACCGATACGCGCAGCACGCTCAGTCAGAACAACAACACACTGGGTATCAACTCTGCTGGGGCGCACCAAATCGGTCGCTCATCTTCAAGCGGTACCTATTACTTTGACGGCGAAGAGAGCGACCTATATTTTATCGACGGTCAACAACTCACCCCGTCTTATTTTGGCCAGAGTGACGGCAGTGGCTACTGGCGCCCCAAAAGCTACAGCGGCAACGGCACCTACGGGGCAAACGGTTTTCATCTCGACTTCTCCAATGCCAATACTCTTGGTGCCGATAGTACAGGGCTCAACAACAATTGGGCGTCTAACAACATAGTTGCTGTTGACCAAGTGACCGACACACCGACCAACAATTATTCGGTGCTCAACAATATTTATTATTTCTCACCGACGTATGGTAAAGGGGTCCAGGCCGGCGGGTTGGCAACTAATGGCGGGCACCAGGGTGTCGCAAGCTTTCAACCGACCTCGGGCAAGTGGTACTGGGAGTACTATCCTTTCACCGGGGCAAGCGGTAACTATCCTGTGGGCGGCGTTGCCAAGGATACGAGTAGCGGCTACGCCTTTCGGGCATTTGCCGGGCAAAATAACGACTCGGGCTACGGCTATCAGTCCAACGGAATCATAACCACAAACACATATAGCACCACGCCGGTCGTCTCCTCCTACCGCAATGGTGATGTGATTGGTGTCGCGTACGACGCCGACTCAGGCAAAGTATATGTATCGCGCAACGGCACTTGGCAAAACGGAGTGAACCTTATACCGCAGATGTATGCGGCCACGACTAACGGCGTCACTATTTCTCAGTCCAATTACTACACTACGGGCTACGAGGGCTGGCGTGCGGCCGACCGCAATAGCAATAACGATAGTAATGGTACCAACTGGTACACCTCTGGCCACGTGCCTACTGTAGCAAGCCCCGACTGGCTGCGCACCGACTTTGGGGTAGCTACGACTGTGGGGAGCTACTCGATCAAAATCTATTATGGAGGCGTCAACACCTACGACCCGATCAACTTTACGCTCGAGGGCAGCAACGACGCGACCACGTGTACGATATCGAGCGGTGGTACCGTCTGGACCGTACTTGATACACAGACCAACGTGCTGTGGGAAATCACCAACGAGCAAAAGGTGTTCCCTTTGAGTTCGTCGGCGAATTATCGTTGCTATAGGCTCAAAGTCACCGCCGCAGGGAGCATCCCGTCGCCAACCAACTATCTTAGTATCAACGAGTTTGGGCTCTATGGTGCGGGACAATCGGGCGCGGACCCAACTGCGGGTACCGGCTATGTGGGTGTAATACAGGGCGGAGCGCCGTCGCTTGATAGCAACAGTGGCAAGGCGCGGATCAACTTTGGCCAGGGCGGCGCGGGCGACACGTTCTTCCGCGACTCCAGTAGCTATGCGCACCCTATAAGCCTCTCCGATAGTGTTGCGCCTACATCGACTCCAGCTAAGTTTGGCAATAGTGCCTATTTCAACGGTAGCAGTTACGCCTTCACCCCCGATGCTCCCGAGTTTAATATCACGGGCGACTATACGATCGATCTATGGGCGTATCCGACGACGCTCGGCGGCGGCGGTGTGTTCTCGCGCGATACCAATGGCTATAGCGGCTACGTGCCATACATGGTGTATCAGAATGGCTCGTCATTTACTTTTTACTCAGCGGGGCAGAGCAACTCCTGGACTATCGCGAGTGCACAAAACATCTGCACCGGCGTGGTGACAAATCAGTGGTATCACCTCGCGGTGGTGCGCTCGGGAAACACCTATTCAACCTACTGCAACGGCGTGCGCACCACCACCTGGACGAGCGCTGTAGTGCCGTGGACCACCAGTCAGGCACCCTTGATAATCGGTCGGCAATACAACAGCAGCGCATATTTTACCGGCTATGTCGACGAGGTGCGCTTGAGCAATATCGCGCGCTGGAGCGGCACGAGTTTTGCCGTGCCCTCGGCAGCATACACCGCGGACAGCAACACGGTCTTTTTGGCACACCTGGACAACGAAAAAAGTGCCTTTTACCAGTCTGCGGCAGGTGGTTACTTTGTGTACACACCGCCCACGGGGTATAAGGCGCTCTCGACGAGCAATCTGCCTGCCGCGACCATCAACACACCTTCGACCTATGTTGACGCCAAGGCCTACATCGGCACGAGCGGCAACCCGAGCTTTGACCAGGTCAACAAGGGCTCTAACATCACCCTCAATAACAATTTTGAAGATGTCACGAGCGGCACCAACAGCGACTCTAACAACAACACCTTTAGCACCAATACCTTTAGCACGGGCAAGTGGTATGCCGAGTTTAAGCGCAGTGCAAATTACGTCTTTTACTTTGGGATCTCGGATGCGAGCAAGCGGGTGAGCACCTATATCGGCAATGCCGCGACCGACTACGCATGGGAACCATATGGGGGCAACCGCTACACCAATAATGTGAGCCAGGGCTCGCTCGGCACCGCAAGCGCCAACGATGTGCTCATGATTGCGGTCGACATGGATAATAAAAAAGTATGGTTTGGCAAAAACGGCACGTGGTACGGTGGTGGTAACCCAGCCACCGGCGCCAACCCACAATACTCGAACATTACCGCGGGGACATACGCCTTTGCTCTGACGCCGTATGCAAGCAACGGGGTGGTGCAGGCGATGTTTGGCCAACCGGGCCGCTTGGGCACCACCAACTACGCAAGCCAAGGGGGCTATTTCTACTATCAACCTCCCGCTGGCTTTAGTGGCTTGGCAGCAGGCAGCGACTCGCAGAATGTTGCACTTGGCTTTAAACCCGATTTGGTGTGGATCAAAAACCGCCTCACGACCAACTGGCAAACACTCGTCGACTCCTCGCGCGGAGCAGCGTTTAATCTCTACTCCAACTCCACCGGCGCACAAACACAAAACGACATCAACGGCACCGTAACATCGTTTAATGCCGCTGGCTTTACTGTGGGGGCGACCTGCTCAGCTGGCTCGAGCAACGTAAACGCGGTGGGGAATAACTATGTCTCTTGGCTGTGGAAGAAGTCTCCGACCAGCGGCTTTGATGTGGTGAGTTGGAGCGGTACCGGCACGTCGAGTCAAACTATCCTGCACAGCCTTGGCACAACACCCGACCTCATCATCGGCAAACGCGTCGATGCGGCTGACCATTGGTACGTGTGGAGCTCGGCGTTGGGGTTGGGCGATTTTCTTACACTCAACTCAACCAATGCGCGCTCAGAGTCATCTTCGCCATTTACCGACGACCTTATCCCAACCATGACCGCCGCCACGACCAACGGAGTCACGATGAGCGGCAGCAAGGAATATAATGGTAATTACGCGTGGCGCGCGGGCGACAAAAACCTCACCAACTACTGGCAAAGCTATGCGGGGAGCAACTTGGGTTATCCTAACTACGGCTATCCGCAGTGGCTTACAGTTGACCTGGGTTCAGCAAAAAAGGTCGGCGGGTATACGATCACTGCCTACAATTTAGACAACTACACCTATGCACCGGTCGACTTTCAACTCCAGGGGACCAACGACACTACGAATACTACATGGACGACGCTCGATACGCGCAGCGCTGTCTCCTGGATTGGTTATGGCGAGCGACGCACGTTTACCATCGCTGCGGGCAACCAAGCAAATTATCGCTACTATCGCCTTTACATTACCCGTACTACTAGCGGTGAAGTAATTATCGAGGAGCTCAATTTGTGGGACGCACCTAACCCATCGACCAGCGGTTTTACTGTCACCTCCAACAACGGTGGCCATGGTCTCAATGATGTGCCGCTTGGTGGTGACCAAATCCCCACCATGACCGCGGCCACAACAAATGGAGTAACCATGAGTGGGTCGACCGAATACTACGCTGCGTATAACGCAGGCGACAAGAACGCCAGCTCGTATTGGTACAGCTACCCTAACGCACCCTCAGTGGGTACTCCGCAGTGGATCAAAACCGACTTTGGTGCCGGCAATACACGGACGATCGCTGCATACACTGTACAAAATTCGTCGAGCAACATTCCCAACGCTCCGGTCGACTGGCAATTGCAGGGGAGTAATGATGCTACCACCTGCAGTTCGAGTGGCACTCTGTGGACTATACTCGACGCCCGCAGCTACGTATATTGGATCGACAACGGAGAGGCCAAAACATTCTTTGTGGCTCAAGCAAACCAAGCCGCGTACCGTTGTTACCGCCTCAGCATCACCCGCACCCAGGGCGGCACCAATCCCGTCATTATCGCCGAAGTCAACTTGTGGGCGGCGGGGAGCGGGAGCTCGCAGTATGTAGCCTACCTCTTTTCTAACCGCGAGGGTTTACAAAAAACGGGTATCTACTATGGCAACGGCTCGAGCGACGGCCCGTTTGTCTATACCGGCTTTAAGCCGAAGTTTGTGATGATTAAAGAAGTTGCTTCCGGCAACAGCAACACCAACTGGGCTATATATGATAGTGCGCGCGAGCCGCAGAATCCACTCTACAAATGGCTCTACCCCAACCAAGCGTACCAAGAAGGCAATACTGACAATTACTGCAACAGCGCCAACTGCCCCGTAGACTTTTTGGTCGACGGCTTTAAGCTACGCAATCCAGGCTACTGGCCGACCAACACCAATCAAAAGACCTATCTCTACCTGGCGTTTGCTGACGTGCCATACAAGTACTCGGCCGCTCCTGGGGCAATAAGCATACCCAACTCGCTCCGCTTCGACAGCGCGAGCAATGGCTACTTGGCACGCACCTTCCCCACGGCGGGGAATCAACAAAAATTCACCATCTCGATGTGGGTCAAACGCGCGATCGTCTCCGACTTAACCCAAAACCGCGACCTCTTTTCTTCTAAAAACTCCAGTGGAAGCTCCGGGGCCGAACTCTTCTTTGGTGCGGGGCTTGCAACGGGCAGCACCTATTCGCCCGGATGCAGTAGTCCTGCAGGTGGCGATGTGCTTGAATTTGGCAACTACCAGTATAGTGGCTCGGCGTGTACTACCGACGGGATCACCTACTACCCTGGCTTAAGCTCGCAGTGGTCGGTCAAGACCTCGGGACTGTACCGCGATCCGGGCGCGTGGATGCAGGTCGTGGTCGCGGTCGACACAACGCAGTTTACTGCCGCCAATCGCGCACATATATATGTCAATGGTGCCGAAGTGCCGTACGACACCACCAACTCGGTGTATCCGTCGCAGAATGCGACCATTGATATCGACGCGGCTCTCGAGCACGACATCGGGCGCTCGGTACTTATGGGTGCGAGCAGTAACCCAGGCTACTTCGATGGCAACATCGCCGACCTATACTTTGTCGATGGCCAACAGTTGGCCCCGAGCAACTTCGGCGCTTACGATACGTACGGCTACTGGCGCCCGGCCGCATACACCGGGACGTACGGCACCAACGGCTTCCATCTCGACTTCTCGTCTGCTCAGTCAACCGACTTTTCGACCGGGAGCGGTACGTTCTTGGTGGGGCCGCTGTATAGCAATACTACCTACACCCTTATGTGCGTCCCAGTCGAGGGTGGCACGCTGAGCACCGCGGCAAATATTACGGTGTCGAACACTGCTTTAGCGATCACCGCATGCCGCACCGACGGTTCTCATTGCTCGGTTGGTGCAACTACCCCCGCTGCGCTCTCAAGCATCGGTGACAGTGCGAGCGTTTCGTGGACAGCGCTTGGCATGGATACCAATTCATGCAACGTAACCTATCCCGGCGGCTCGCTTAATCCTGCTAGTACCAACAATGCAAGCAATGTGACCACTCCGGCGATAACCACTCCCACTACCTATACACTTACCTGTAATCAAACAACCTCGAGCAACCTCGGTACTATCGATGCGACCTTCTACAACAGCCCTGCGGTGGTCGCAGGCAAGATTAATAACGCAATCAAGCTTGTTAATGACAACACCAACACCAATAGCACCGACCAGTACGGCGAGATACCGAACAACACTACCTTCCAAAATCTCCAAAACGGCTCCTACTCGATCAGTGTGTGGTTTTACCCGAGCAACCTCCCGCCGGGCGATCCGATGACAAGCGCAAACGATTCGACCTACGGCGTCGTGATTAAGACCGGTTATCATGAGGGTCTTATCTACGATCACAATGGCAATTTTGGCATGACCCACTATCTTGCGGGCGACGTTTGGAAGGGTTCTGGTTGGGGAGGGGTATATCCGCCGGGGCAGTGGTACCACCTTGTGGGCGTCGTTGATAATGCTGCAGGCAGCATAAAACTCTATGTGAATGGTGTAGTAGATGACGCGGCCGGTGATACCGACAACACTTTTACCCCGGGGACCGCAGGGCGCGATTATGGCACCGCTACGTGGAAGATAGGCATTGCTTCGCCACAAAATAATCAGTATCGCTGGGCTGCCAACGGCACCATAGATGATGTCCAACTCTTTGGTCGTGCACTCAGTGCGCAGGATGTCGCTACACTCTACGGGCAAGGCTCGGTCACAAGCGGCTTTTTGGGCCGGTGGACGCTCGATAACTTGAGCGGGCAAACTGCCACGGGGAACAGCTCGATCACTACGAGTGTAACGGCCAACACAGCAGTGACATTCGCCAATGCGTGTGCAACGGGTGTGGGCGTCGCTGCTAACACCTGCAGCAACCAGTGTCAGCTCTATACTTCTACGCTTACTCCCGGGTCAAATGGTGCGACACTCTCGTGGTGCTGCCCGTCGGGCTCGGCAAATATCTCAAATTACCCCAATGGCTTCGGCGGCTCGCTACCGGGCTCGGGGAGTGGCACTGTTGCCCCGACATCGCCGACCACCTATGGCTTAAGCTGCGCCTCTGGGCAAGCGTCGGTCACCCTCACGCCCAGTAACGCGGGTATCAATTTGCTAAACGTGAGCCCAACCCGCGTGCGCAAAGGAGGCACCGTGTACGCGACCTGGGATACTTTTGGGATGAACTCATGCGCGCTTTACGACGATACGGGTTACACGCACCAAGTGGGCTCGGGGCTTACCTCCAGCGGCACCGCAACGCCGGTGACTATTAACGGCGCTACCACGCTTACGCTCATTTGCACCGACGGGGTCAATAACTACTCGGGCAGCGCAAATGTCGGTCTCTTGCCAGGCTTTAAAGAGTTATAATGATCAATGCATAAGAAGAAAAAACCAATGAGTCCTTTCGCGAGCTACTTTTCGGGCATGAGTACATACGCCAAGACCATGTTCGGCGCTCTTGCCGCTGTAGTAGTGCTCGCGCTCCTTGCGCCCTGGTGGCACGCAAAGCCGCGCGAGGTCGAGGGTGCGCCTACCAATTTTTTTGAGTGCGCGCGCGTACACAAAGTTGCAGAGGGGTTTCCTCGCCGCTGCACCACCAACTCGGGGGAGATATTTTATGACTACACTGCAACACCGCGCATAGACTTAAGCAGCCAGATTGCGCTTGATCATTTTATGATAGGAAGTGTAGTAGACAACTCGCCGCTTGTCCTGACCGGTCTTGCTACACCGGAGTGGCTCAAAGGCGCCCAAGTCACTCTGCAAGCTAGTGGTCGGATAATCGCTCGGGCTACACTCTCGGCGGTTTCTGACGCTCTCCCAGTTCCAGCGGGGAGGATGCCGTTTAGCATTTCGCTGAGCTTCAGCAAACAACCCACCAATGCTCAAGGTGCACTGGTCATTAAGAAAACGAGCGATGCCAATGCAAGCAGCACACTTGTGGTGCCCGTCGTGTTTTAACGTATGACCCGTGTCGCAATCAACGGCTTTGGGCGCATCGGGCGGGCGTTTTTGCGCGCGGCGTGGCATGACCCAGAGGTCGAGATTGTCGCCATCAACGACCTTGGAGAGCTCAGTAATTTGGCCTACTTGCTCAGATACGACTCGGTCTATCGCGCTTTCCCCGGGCAGGTGAGTGTTGAGGGGGGAGAGTTGGTCGTGGGTGCCAAACGCATTAAAGTGCTGGCCGAAAAAGACCCAAGCAAGCTGCCCTGGGCTCAGATGCAGATTGATGTAACAGTCGAATCAACAGGTGTCTTTGATGGTTTCGAAAAAGCGCGTGCACACATTACTGCCGGTGCTAAAAAAGTAGTTATCTCTGCGCCGGTTAAGGACGTCGCGCCCAACGCAGCGACTGTGCTCATGGGGGTGAACGAAGAAAAGTTGCAGATCTGCCAAATAACGAGCAACGCCAGTTGCACCACCAACGCCGCAAGCCCCATCGTCGCAATTCTTGAGGAGACGCTCGATATTGAAAAGGCGCTCCTCGACACCGTGCATGCGCTCACTGCAACACAGTCGATAGTCGACTCGGCGGTTAGGGGAGAGGACAAACGCCGCGGCAGGGCAGGAGCGCATAATATAGTGCCCTCAACTACCGGCGCTGCCACTGCACTCACCAAAGCGGTGCAGGGGGTGCCTTTTTTTGATGGGATGGCGGTGCGGGTGCCGGTTATTGCTGGTTCGTACGTCGACCTCACCTTTGTCACCAAACGCGACACCACCAAAGAAGAGGTCAACAAAATTTTAAGCGACGCGGCGAACAGCCCGCGCTGGCAAGGGATACTCGCGGTCTCCAACGAGCCTTTAGTTTCTTCGGACATTATCGGTCGACCAGAGGGTTCGATCGCCGATTTGCCGATGACCCGTGTGGTCGGGGGCAACTTGGTCAAAGTCTTGGCCTGGTACGACAACGAAATGGGCTACGCCCACACGCTCCTTAGGCACGTAAAAGAAGCCGGAAAATTCATAAAGTAAAAGCGCCGCCAAGGTGGCGGCGCTTTGACTGTGGTGCATTTCGCTTTATTGCATCTTGGATAAGATCAGGCGACTGCGTTCTGCGGGCGTGCCTTTCAGATAGGCATTGCGTTCTTCGGCGGTGAGCCGAAATATAGCTTCAGCGATTGCCTCGGAGGAAGCTTCGAATTCAAGCTCCGCGACCGTTCCCTGCAGAAGCTCAGCTACTTTTTTGAGATCTTCAGTGGACCAATCGTCCCAGTTACCCATCGGTGTTCCTCCTTGAATGAGCGTCCCGAAGATGGTACACAAAAACAACACAAAAGTCAAATAGTCAAACAGAGCAAGGTCTCAAACAGAGCAAGGTCGGACCTTGCTCTGTTTGTTATGTCATGTAAACACTGGTTCTTCTTTTGTATCTTTCCCATACGAGAGCCATTCCCGCATCTCCTTTTCGAAATTATCTGGAGTTTCAAAATACAGAGGCAGAACATCTTTGTTTAAGAGCTTTCCTTGCGGCCGACTTTCGCCGGCAAAATCGGCATAACTCGAGTACACGTATTTTTTCGGATCATTTGTTTTTGCCGGGTTGAGATGGATGTACGCAAGGAGATACTTTAAATACCGGTCATCTGCCGCATGCCGTATTTTATATTTGCCCTGAAAAAGCGAACCGCTGCGTTCATAGCGTACATTAAAGTACATCGTGTACGCGGTAGAGAGCTTTTGGACGAAATTACTCACGCCACTTTCAGCTCGCGGACACAGCAAGAGGTGGAAGTGATTCGGCATAAGGCAGTAGGCTGTGATATCCACCAGAGGAGTACCGCGGTCAACCTCAAGTGCGCGATGGAGCAAGGTCGAACCTTGCTCATATCGGCGGGTGTTCTCTATCCTCACTGCGTTGGTGCCGTTGGCCACATAAAGCAGTGATAGAAAACGCTCGTAGTCGCGCTTGTTGGTGAATACCTTTCTTTTTTCTGTGCCACGATTGTATACATGATAAAACTGCTCGGGGCTCGCTTGGATCCTGACTGACATAGTAAAATTCTACCACAACAGAGCAAGGTCCGACCTTGCTCTGTTGGGAGGTTGGAGTGGTGTGGTGCGTTACAATGTGGAGCATGAAAGTGTTTTTGGCCTCCGACCACGCGGGGTTTGAGTTAAAGAACGCATTAGGGGAGTGGTTAACAGGCCAAGGGCACGAGGTTGAGGATTGCGGCCCCACAACCCTCGATCCGCAAGACGACTATCCGGACTACATTGCGCCGATGGCCAAAAAAGTTGTGAGTGAGCCGGGGAGCTTTGGTATCGCCGTGGGTGGCTCGGGGCAAGGCGAAGCGATGTCGGCAAACCGCATAGAGGGCGCTCGGGCAGCCGAGTTTTATGGGGGAAGTTTGGAGGTGATGCGACTTGCCCGACAGCACAACAACGCCAATATTTTGAGCCTTGGCGCGCGGCTCATAAGCGGCGAGGAGGCGCTCGCCGCCGCTCAACTCTTTTTGGCTACACCCTTTGGCGGTGTCGCGCGCCATGAACGCAGAATAGAAAAACTCGATGACGAAACCTAGTGTAGAAATTATCCCCGCCATACTCCCCCACTCGTTTGAGGATTTGCGAGAGCATGTCGATTTGCTGCAAGGGGTCGCGCCGCGCGTACAGGTCGACGTGGTCGACGGCTCGTATACGCGTGGCAAAACGTGGCCGTATCGTGAGCGCGGCACGTTTGAGAAGTTGGTGAGCGAAGAGCACGGGCTCCCCAGTTGGGAAAGGGTAGATTATCAATTCGACCTTATGGTCGAGGATCCTGCGGCCGAGATCCTCAACTTTGTTACCGCGGGGGCAACACAGTTGGTGCTGCATGCGCGGAGCAAGACTACCCTTGCCGCGCTGCAAATGATCGTCGATCGCCGCGACCAAATGGGCACGTTTGCCGTGGCAGCCGGGATCGCGCTTGGGCTGCACCAACAACCAAGCGACCTCGAGCCCTTTGAGAGCCAGTTTGATTTTGTGCAGGTGATGGGGATTGACCACGAGGGCAAGCAAGGACAACGCTTCGACCACCACGCACTTTTTTTGGTTGAGCGTGTTCGCGCCCGCTATCCGTATGTGCCTATCCAGGTCGACGGCGGCGTTGCGCTTGATCATGTCAAGCCTCTGATTGCCGCAGGTGCCACGCGGCTGGTGGTTGGTTCGGCGATCTTTGCCTCTCAAGATCCGGTCGCGGCTTATCGCGCGTTATATACTGAGGCCAATGGCTGATACCAACGACCAACACAACGCTCAGAGCGCTCCAGACGAGCGCGTCTATCCAACCAATGAGGAGTTTTTGCGAGAGATGCGCGAACATCGGCAAAACCCCCAAGAGCCGGTCTTTCGCGACGGCGACGTGACCTACAACATTACGCCGCAACCGGCGGGTATAACGGGGTGGTTGATACGCACCGGCGTTGTGTCGACCACACCGCAAGCGTGGTTGGTGCTTGCAGGCGGAGTTATCATCCTCGTTCTGCTTATCTGGAGATTTTTCTTTTAGTGCTACACTTACAGTGAGTTTGTATGCTCACCGCTGCAACTATCAAAGAGCTTGAGCTCCGCGCCGAGGCTATTCGCGAAACGATTGTGCAGATGCTTGTGGCCGCCGGCTCGGGTCACACTGCAGGCCCGCTTGGCATGGCCGACATTTTTACTGCGTTCTATTTTTATATCCTCAACCATGACCCTAAACACCCCGAGTGGCCAGAGCGCGACCGCCTCATCCTCTCCAACGGTCATATTACGCCGGTGCGCTACGCGGCGATGGCACATGCAGGCTATTTCTCTCTAGAAGAGACCCTGACGCTGCGTAAATTTGGCTCGCGTCTGCAAGGGCACCCGGAGCGCCTCAAGCTCCCGGGGGTTGAAACCACCTCAGGTCCGCTTGGAGCGGGATTAGGTCAGGCGGCTGGGTATGCGCTCGGAGCTCGGATGGATGGCAAGAAATTTCGCGTCTATTGCGTGATGTCTGATGGCGAGCAAGACGCGGGCAGCACGTGGGAGGCGGCGATGTTTGCGGGCAAAAATAGGCTGCACAACTTAACCGCGGTGATGGATCGAAACAACATCCAAATTAATGGGTATACCGAAGACGTGATGCCGCTGGAAAATATCCGCGCAAAGTACGAGGCGTTTAATTGGCACGTGCTGGAGTGCGACGGCCACAATAGTGCCGCGTTTATCTCTTGTGTTGAGCAGGCGAAGGCGATTTATGAAAAGCCGACCATTATTATTGCCCACACGATCCCCGGCAAAGGGGTTAAAGAGATCGAGTTTGACTACAACTGGCACGGCAAAGCACCCAACAAAGAAGAGGCTCAAAAGTTTTTGGCCGAACTGCGTACGCTCAAAGGTAAGATCGAGAGTGAACATCAATGAAGCTTCCAAAAAAATATAAAAAATATCTTCCTAGCGTTGCTACTACTATAGTTGTAATAGCGGCACTTGGTCTTTTAGTGTCTGTCTCCGATATACATTTCTATTGGGCGCATGGCACGGCACTTCCGGTACCAATCGAACAAGCTCCCAATGTACAAACGCAACAAGACCCGCAAATAGAAGTTATTCCTCACGAGGAGACTTTTAAAGAATCAGTATATGTGAATGCCGATAGTTTTGTAAGTTTGTATACCAAGGATGAGTATAAAAATGCTTCTGCAGGAAGTGATTTGTTTGAACAACTACTTAAGTATACCGATGCGGCCGGGCATACGAGACTTTTATACGACCTAAAACCGGACGGGCTTCCGGCGCAACTTACCGGCGACAAAGAGTGGATCTTTTCTCCGTTAGGGACTTATTTTTACTTTACGGTAATCCGGTACGAGGGTAGTGACGGTCATCTGTTCAACCTGCAGACGGGACAAGACATATATGAGGCTGCTGGCATCATGTATGGCAAACCGTTGTGGCCGAAAAATGAGTCTTTCTTGGTAGTACTTGGTCCTGGAGAGCCGATTGATGGCACCGCACCAGCAATATATGTAAGCACAGTGGCTGACCCTTCCAATCTTAAGAAAATTTATGAGGAAGATTCTTACGACTGGGAAAATGCTAGGGATTTAACCACCATCCGTAACGTCCAGATACAGGGCTCAACAGTTTCGTTTGATGCTGGCTCTCCGACACCGAAACATTACGTCTATGATATTGAGCAACAAAAATTTATCCAATGATTAATCCAGACGCAAAACTAAAAGAAAATATTTTTGACAAGCCTGAGATGGCGGCGACGCGCGACGGGTTTGGTAAAGCGCTGCTTGAGTTGGGTGAAGCGAATAAAGACGTAGTGGTGCTCTGCGCCGACTTGGCCGAGTCGACGCGTGTCTTGGCCTTTAAAGAAAAATATCCCGAGCGCTACATCGAATTGGGCGTTGCCGAGCAAAACTTGGCCATCGTGGGCTCAGGATTGGCCAACTATGGCAAGACTCCTTTTATTGCCTCCTACGCGGCCTTTAGCCCGGGGCGTAACAACGAGCAAATTCGCACGACCATCTCTTTAAACAACGTCCCCGTAAAAATTGCTGGCATGCATGCGGGGATTTCGGTTGGGCCCGACGGCGCGACCCATCAAGCACTCGAGGACATCGCACTCATGCGCGTGCAACCCAACATGAGCGTTCTTAGTCTGTGTGATGCCGAAGAGGCGCGCAAAGCGGTGCTTGCTGCAGCGGTTCATCCTGGGCCGGTGTACTTGCGCTTTGCGCGTTGGAGTACGCCAGTCATGACTACGCCCGAGAGTCCATTTGAGTTTGGCAAGGCACAAATAGTTTGGGAGAGCGAGCATAAGCCCGAGGTGATAATCGTTGCGACCGGTCCGCTTTTATATGAGGCGCTCTTGGCTGCCAAGGAACTCGAGCGCTCTTTGCCGGTGGTAGTTATTAATGTCTCTACTATCAAACCCCTAGATGGTGCGACGATCGCGCAGTTTGCCAGCGAGGCCGGCGCAGTGGTCACGGTCGAGGAGCACCAGGTGGCTGGCGGTTTAGGCGGCGCAGTGGCCGAGGCACTTGCCCAAAACAAACCCGTTCCCATTGAGTTTGTGGGAATGCAGGATCAGTTTGGTCAATCGGGCGAGCCCAAAGAGCTGCTTGAGTATTATGGACTCAACGCAGCGCATATTATTGAGGCGGTCAAACACGCTGCCGCGCGCCGCGCCCGTGGGGCTACAGCCGAGGGCAAATAGCATGCTCGACTATCGTCGCTCAGTCTACACGCAGCGAGTAAATACCTTTTTGGGCAGTGCATTTTTGGTGGTGTGGGCGGGAGGCTGCGGGCTACTTATTTGGCACGCCGCGTTTGGTCAAAATCCGCTTGCAGACGCCTTTGCAGCGGCCGAAGCAAGAGACATTAACAGTGGCAATTAGTTGAGGTATAGTGCTCCATAGGAACTGAACCTAGAACCCGGGGAGGGTGGGATGAGGTTGAATATAATCGCTTGCGCGGCCGCATCCGCGCTCGTCTTGTGGTTGTGTGCAGCATCGGCGCGGCCTCTTGATACCATCGGCGAGTCAAGGGAAGTGGCACGTGCACCCAAGGGGTGGGTGGGACTGTGCAAACGGTACTCCGAAGAGTGCGCTGGTCCAAATGGCACTCCGCGAGTCGTCGAGCTTAATGGTGAGAGCTGGAAGGAGCTCGTCGCCATCAACAATTCCGTCAACTCTACCATCAAACCCCTGAGTGATGCCAAGCATTGGTACAAGCTTTTGGGGGTCACGGAGCGGTGGGACTACGCCGAAGACGGCTACGGCGACTGCGAGGACTACGCCCTGCTTAAACGCAAGAAGTTGATGGCGTTGGGATTTCCTCGCGAGGCGCTGCGTATCACGGTTGTGTGGGCCTCGGGGCCAAAGGGAGACGAGGGCCACGCCGTCTTGATGGTGAGAACATCCAAAGGTGACTTTGTCCTGGACAATCGACAGGATGAGGTCATGCTCTGGCACAAGACTCGCTTCGATTTTGTGAAGTGGCAGTCAGCAGAGGATCCGAATCGATGGGTCTACATCGACAAGGTCACCGCTGATGCACGCAGACATCGAGCGACGATCGCCACCGCAGCAAGGCCTTAAAAACCGTAGCACAGCAAGCCCCCGGGTCAGACCCGGGGGCTTCATTGTCAAAACTTGAGCCTCGTGGTATGGTGCCCCCGTTGTAGTACAAAGCCCCGCAGGGGCAGAAAGGGTAAGGTTTACGATGAAGAAGTTCTTCGCGTTGACGAGCGCGCTCATGTTCATGATCGCGGTCGGGTTCGCCTCTCCGGAGGTGTCGGCCAGAAATGGCGGCGGTGCCCCCGGCGCGGCGGCTACCGGCCAAGGCGCGGTCTCTTCTGGCGGTACAGGTCATGGTGCCGGTGGCGGCAACAGCGGGCAGGGCGTTGGCAACGTCTGCTGTGGCAACCAGGGCGTCGGTGTCGGCCAAGGTCTCGCCGGCGGCGATCGCGGTGGCGGTGGCTGCCCTGGCTGCGGCCCCGGCCCTGGCCCGGGCCCTGACGGCGGCGGCAAGAGCACCAGCTCCTTTGGGGGCAAGAACGGCGCCTTCGGCACCTCTCTCGGTGGATACCCGCGGTGGTGCTACACCGGTAAGCACAAGGATCGCATCAAGGCCTCGTGTCTCCGGTACAGCTACCGCTGGTAATTGCCGGCTGCGGTCGCGCACTCCGAGCCCTCTTGTGTCTCACGACACGGGAGGGCTTCTTTCTTTTTATAAAGTCTCGATCTCCCAAGACGCAGGCGGATTGGCCAAAGCCTTTTCTAATTCTGCGCGTGTAAGCAACCCCTCTTGTGCGCCTATCTTTTGGAGCACTGCCGAGGCGTTAGCCGAGCCCCACTTGAGCGCTTCAGGCAAAGGTTTGCTAAGCGCGAGCGCGACCGCAGTGGTCGACGCGAGCGCGTCGCCCGCGCCCGTAATTTCATACGGTGCGCGGGGGTCGGGGTAGCGCGGGCAGTGCAGCATGGCACCCGTCTCGTCTATTGAGTAGCAGCCGCGCACGTCATCGGTGATCACCACCACCTTTGGCCCGAGCCCTTTAATGCTCGTGAGCAGATATTTGATGTCTTGGCCCGCGGACAAACCCAAAACGTGCTCGGCTTCTTCTTTATTACAAAAGAAGATATCGCTGCGAGCGTACACTTCTTGGAGCGCCTCTTTACCCATCTGTATCTGGAAAGTGCCGGGTTGAAAGGCGAGTTTGGTCTCGGGGAATTTTCGCAGCATCTCCATGAGCGCGTGGTGGTAGGGCAGTGAGTTCTCGCCCAGTGAGCTTAAGTAAAACCACTTCGGCCCGGTGGTAAGCGGCGGCGCGCGATACTCGAATTGTTCGTGTTTAACCAAAATGGTGCGCTGCGCTTCGTACCACAACACGTAGTGATAGTTGGTAAGCTTGCCCTCTTGTTGCTCAACATAGTGTGTATCAACGCCCTCTTTTTGGAGCACCTCGATGCACTGCGCGCCATAAGCGTCGCGGCCTACATAACCTCTGAAAGCACTCGAGACGCCGAGGCGCGCCGCGGCCACAGCTGCGTTGGCGGCGTTGCCAACTGCGGGTATCACTTTATGAAACTCGTAGGGAATTTTGTCGCCCCAGCGCATGGAAATCTCGCAGTCTTCGTTGTTGAGGTTGCAGTGCACGCGCGCGTCCTTGAGCCGGATAAAATCGTCGAGCACAATGTCGCCTACTGCAAAAAAGTCCATATATACTTATTATATGCGTTCTCTGCGCGAGGTCGTCGCAGACTATAAACAGCGCGGCACTGCGCTCGGGCACTTCAACATCTCCGACTCCAACCAATTGCGCGCGATCGCTCTTGCGAGTGCCGAGACTGGCTTGCCCGCGATTGTGGGCCTAAGCGAGGGCGAACGTGAATATTTTCCGCTCGCCCACGCCCGCGCTCTGGTGACGCTCTACCAAGCAGAGGGTGTGCAGCTGTATGTAAACGCGGATCATACGTACAGTTTTGACAAAGCTAGAGTAGCAATAGACGATGGTGTGGACTCGATCGTAATCGACGGCTCCAAGCTCGCCATGGACCAAAATATTCTTATGGTCCAACAGGTAGTCCAGTATGCCCGCTCGCTCAAACGCGATGTGCTCATCGAAGGCGAACTCGGCTATATTGGTACTTCTAGCAAATTGCTTGATGCGCTGCCCGAAGGAGTTACGCTCAAAAACCTCACTATACCTGAGGATGCCAAAGAGTTTGTCGGTTCCACGGGGGTCGACTGCTTTGCTCCGGCGGTGGGTAATATCCACGGGATGCTCAAGAACGCAAAAGAGCCTCGGCTGCACCCTGACCGCGTTGCGGCGATAGCCGAAGCTACTGGCGTACCGCTGGTGCTCCACGGCGCTTCAGGCAACACCAAAGAGGATATTGTCGCCTGCATCAAAGCCGGCATGGCAGTGGTGCACATCAACACCGAACTGCGCTTGCTCTATCGCGACGGACTTTATGAAGGAATAGGCTCAAACCCGAGCGAAGTGGCGCCCTACAAATTCCTCGCCCCGGCGGGCAAGCGGATGAAGGACTATATTGTGGAGAGGCTTCGTCTTTTTGCCGGGGTACAATAACGGTATGCAATTGAGGGCCGTAGCCTACATGTTGTCTCTGCTCTACGGAGTTTTGGTGGAAGTGCTTTTGGTTTGGAGCATACTAATGCCAGTTGATGGTCCGTCGATGGTGCGATTCTTTTCTGCAACGCTCCTGAAGTGGGCTATCATTCCCGCGCTTGCATTTGTGTGGCAGTCCTTGGGCGACTTGAGGCACCGCTGGTTGGCTTTAGTCGCTGGCTTAGCCCTGTTGTTTCTCGAGAGTGTGGTCGTCATGGGGGAGTGCACCACCCTCTCGAGCTTACGGGCGCTCGCCCTATGCAGCCCCCAGAGGGTTGGTCCGTTTCTGCAGACGATCCATCCATTGTATACGCTTCTGTGGATAGTGTTTGGCCTGAGCGTTGTGCTTTTGCTTGTTTTTGCCCTTAAAAATAAGGAGTTTACTGTTATCGGTAGACACGCAGGAGTAGCAGCGCTTTTGGTTGTCATTGTTTTTTGGCCAGTGGTATACACCGCAGTTTCGTATAATGCATACGTACGGCACATTAACGAGCTCAATGAGCGTTATTTGCAACAAGCACAGCAAGCCCCATGAATCGTTTTCTTAAAAAATTCCGCAGTCGCAATGTAAAATCTAGGGCACGATATGTCGGTGTGCTTGTGCTGGTGGCTGTCGCCACTATTACCTTTTGGCAAAAGTCCGACGTGTTTGCCAATAGCGCTACAGGGAGTACTTGGGCTTACGATGTGCCCGGTACCTACACCTGGGTGGCGCCCTCTGATATCCATACGGTATACCTTAGGCTCGTGGGCGCGGGCGGCGGCGGTGCAAGCGGGCAGGGCCCGAGCCAAAATAGCGGCTGCGATTGTGTCACAGGCTATCCGGGGAGTGCCGGGGGAGTTATTACCAAGACAATGAGCGTTACGTCGGGGCAAAATTATACTGTCACGGTAGGCAAAGGTGGCTCGGGTGGCCCACGCGTATACACGGGTTATTGTCCGTATTCGATCGGCGGCTCTGGCGGGGGTGCATCATCGTTTGATACCGCAAGCGTGCCAGGTGGCGGCGCGGGTTCGAGTGGATGCATCTATACAGGAGTAAATTGTCCCTATGGCTACACCGGATCGTCTAATGGTTCTGGGTATGGCCAAGGCGGCACTGGCACTTCGTGCAATGGTGGTGGTGGCGCAGGCGGGAGTGGTTTTGTAAAAATATCGACGATCCCGCCACCCATGCTCTCTATTGTGGGCAACGACCAAAACCCGGTGACGGTCATCCCCGGCCAATCGGTAGTGATCGATGCGCGCTTTGCACCAAGCGAGGGTGACACACTTACCAAAAGCGCTATCAATGACTCTAATAACAGCCTGTGGTGTGGGAGTGGCGTAACCTGCAGTACCTCGCTCTGGAGTACGTCGCTTAATGAAAAGAACTACACCTTTACTCCTGCCAGGATAGGGACCTATACTTTTTATCCGGCCGCGCAGACTACTGAATATCCGTGGTGGGACAATTACAACAAGTCACTCACGGTTACCGCTGCGTGCCCGGCAAACTCGACCACCAAAAGTTCTAAATCAACGAGTGTGTGTACCTGCAACTCGGGGTATACGCAACAACCAGACGGTACTTGTATTGCAGCTCCTTGTACGAATGGGGCTACCAATCCGCCCACGTGTAATGTGTGTAATCCGGGGTACACCCTTACCAACGGCCAATGTGTCCTTGTTACCTCATGCACCGATCCATTGAAGCAGCCGCCCCTGTGCACGAGCTGCATCGCGGGGTACTCTCTCGTGGGTGGCTCGTGCGTCAAAGTTCCGAGTGTGTCGTTGAGCGCGAGCGCAACGCTGGTGCGCTCGGGCGATACGCCGACGCTCACCTGGCGTGTGACCGGCGCGGGCAGTGGGGTGAGCTGCACCATCAGCTCCGACCCGACAGGACTCTTTTCTGCAAGCAACGGTGACTTAAAAACCGGTACCTGGAGCGGCAGTGCGCAAACCGGGCCGATCACGAGCAAATCTATATTTACACTCTCGTGCACCAACGCAGCGCCGGTCTCGGTGAGCATCTCGCTCATCCCGAGCGTGAAGGAGATTTAGGTTCTAAGGAGTTGATTTTTTAGGCCTTTTTATATATAGTGTTCGGGCAATGGAGCTCGCCGTACAAAAACGCGATGCCAAAAAAAGCCCGAACACCCTCCGTTTGGAGGGCGTTTTGCCTGCGGTCGTGTATGGCCGCTCTGAGGAGTCGACCCCGATTGCCGTTGACCGCAGGACCTTTGAGAAGATTTTTAAAACTGCCGGCGAGTCGACCGTGATCACGCTCACCGGCCTTGGCGAGCAAAAGCAGGCGCTTATCCAAGATGTAGAGTTCCATCCGGTCTCTGGCCAAGCACTCCATGCTGACTTTTATGCAATTGAGAAGGGCCAGACCGTTACGGTCTCTGTACCCCTAGAGTTTGATGGCGTCGCTCCTGCGGTCAAAGACCTCGGCGGTATTTTGACCAAAGTGATTCATGAGGTAGAGATCGAGGTTGACCCTACAGAGTTGCCCCACGCGATCCACGTCGACACCGCGCTACTCAAGACTCTCGACGACCAGATTAAGATTAAAGACCTTAGACTCCCCAAAAGTGCCAAGCTCTCGATCGACCCCGACGAAGTGGTAGCGATGATTTCGGTTGCCAAAGAAGAGGTCGAAGAGGCCCCAGCGCCGGACCTCTCGCAAATTGAAGTTTCCGTCGAGCGCGGCAAGAAGGAGGAGGAAGGCGCCGAAGGAGGCCCCACCGCCGCTCCCGAAGCAAAAGAGTAGTCGACCCGAGGAGCGCCTCGAGTTTGACATTTTTGATACTTAGTGTATTGTGCTAATTGGTTTGGGCCATCCCGGCCCGAGGAGGGTGCCATGCGCAACCGCTTTAGAATACGATGATTCGCTTGTTCTGAACGAGCATCTCATCGCAGACTGACGATTCTAACTTCGTCGAGGGTGAGGTGCAAACCTCAACCCAATGACACGAAGGACGAATCCAATGATCAACAACTCCAACCGTCGCAATCCGCACCTGCCCGCCAACTGCCCCGCGCTGCTCCAGCTCGCGGTCTATCGCCGCAAGCACAAGGAGCAAGTGCAGTGGCAAGGTCGCTTCCGCTTCTACGACAATGGGAAGCCGAGCGACGAGATGATCGTGGTGGTCAACCCGACTCGCTTCGCCTGCCCGTCGCAAGACGGAGAGGAGTGGTGGGTCGAGCCCATCGCCATGGCGCCGCACGCGCGCGTGCTCTTCGCCACGGCTCGGTATCGGGCGCAGGGTGAGCGCCAGCAAGAGGAACGGGCTTCGCCCGCACCTCGCGCAGTGCGCTACGGAGACAACCTCGAGGATTTCGAGGAGCAGTACGAGTTGCTGCTTCTGGAAGAGCGCTACAACGGCGAGCGTCCAGACTACGACTAACTGAGCGCCCGGCATTAGCCGGGCGCTCTTTTTCATGCTTCACCGTAAGAAATAAACCGCTTCTGAGTCAGGTATAATTGAACAAAGAATGAAATTCTGGGGCTCCATAGCCGTGTCTGTACTCTTTTTTGCTCTTGTGGGTATCGCGCCCGCTTTTGCCCAGACCCCGCCGCCAGTGTGCGATACCCCGGCGCAAAAGGCGCAGTGTCAGGCGCAATACGACCAGCTCCAGCAGGAGATCGCACAGTTTCAAAAAGTAATCGACGACACAAAAAATAAAGAAAAGAGCTTGCAAGGTGATGTAACACAGCTCAATGCGCAGATCTCCAAAGCTGAGGCCGAGATCAAGCAGCGCAATTTGGTGATCGGCCAACTCTCCGACCAAATTTCTCAAAAAACCGCTGTCGTGCAGAGTTTGCAAGAGCAGCTCCAGCAAGGGCGCAATTCGCTCTCCAAGCTGATCCGCCAAAAAGAGCAAGCCGAGTCGCAGCCACTCATGATACTCGCGCTCTCTTCGGGCTCGCTCTCCGACTTTTTTAGCGAGGTGCAAGACATCGACTCGATCAACCAGAATTTGCAGGTTTTGTTTGATACCCTGCAGCAGACCAAAACTAAAACTCAAAAGGAGTCCGATGCGCTTACAGCGCAGCAAAACGCTCAGCTCGATGCGCGCCACGACGCGCAGCTCCTGCAGCAGGTAGTCTCTACTGCCAAAAAGCAAAAAACCGACGAGCTTACGGTGACCAAGGGGCAGGAGAGTGCTTACAACCAGGTGCTCGCGCAGAAACAGGCCGAGGCTCAAGCGATCCGCAACGCACTCTTTAAGCTGCGCGACGCAGGGGGGATCTCTTTTTCCGACGCGTTGCAGTATGCAACCGTAGCAGAAGCTAAGACCGGCGTGCGCGCGGCGATGATTTTGGCGATCCTTAGCCAAGAGTCTGACCTCGGCCAAAACATCGGCAGCTGCTACGTGAGAGACCTCGACTCCGGTGACGGGGTAGGCAAAAGTACGGGCACCTACTTCCAAAAGGTGATGAAAGCGCCGCGCGACACAGACCCGTTTGAGCAGATCACGAGCGCCTTGGGGCTTGAGTGGTCGACCGCTCCGGTCTCTTGCCCTTTGGGTGCGACCTATACCTCGAGCCGCGGCTATGGCGGAGCGATGGGCCCGTCGCAGTTTATCCCTTCGACGTGGCAACTTTTTAGCCCACGGATCAGCGCTGCCCTGGGCATCTCAGGGCAAACCAACCCCTGGGAGCCGCAGCAGGCGATTATGGCGACCGCACTCTACTTAGGCGACCTCGGTGCTGGTGGGCAAACGTACAGCAGCGAGCGCAACGCGGCGTGTAAGTATTACTCGGGCCGGGCTTGCGACGCTCGGCGCCCCATCAACTACACTTATGGCGACTCGGTGGTGGCCAAAGCGCAGACCTACCAAAACAACATCGACTTCCTGACCAGCAATAATCTCTAACAACCTTGCGTCTACCGCTTTGGCGTGCTACAGTGGCGTCGATGAAAACCGATACCCACCCAACGTATTTCCCACAGGCGAAGGTCACCTGCGCGTGCGGGCACTCGTTTACTGTGGGCTCAACTAAAGAGAAGCTGGAGGTAGAAATCTGCTCCAACTGCCATCCGTTCTATAGCGGTAATGAGAAACTCCTCGACACCGCTGGCCGCGTAGAGAAGTTTAAGGCCCGCCGCGCTGCTGCGACTAAGAAGTCGAAGTAGATGGATCTAGAAAAGTATAAGAAAAATCCTAAAACCGCCTACTTGGTGGATACGCTTTTGTATCTACAAAACGAGTCTGATAAACGGGCGCTCTTGGCGCAGATGGACGAGCTCTTGAAAGAGGATGAAGGGCCTGATGAGTCGCCAAGCGAGTTGGTGCTCGAGGTGCGCGCGGGGACCGGAGGCGAAGAGGCCGCGCTTTTTGCCGAAGAGCTTGCGCGTATGTATCAAGCGTACGCAGAGAGCCAAGGTTGGAGCAGTCGGACACTGTATGAGAGCAAGACCGACCTCGGCGGTTACAAAGAAGCAGCATTTGAGCTGCGCGGCAAGGGAGTGTACGACGCGCTCAAGTTTGAGCAAGGCGTGCATCGTGTACAGCGCATCCCGGCGACCGAAAAGCAAGGCCGTGTACATACCTCGACCGCTTCGGTGGCGATACTCCCGATCCGCAAAAAACACAAACTCGAGATCAATCCGGGCGACTTAGAGTGGGAGTTTAGCCGCGCAGGCGGTGCCGGTGGACAGAACGTCAACAAGGTAGAGACCGCCGCGCGCGTGATCCACAAACCGACCGGTCTGGATGCTCGCTCGCAGGCCGAGCGCTCACAAAATGCCAACCGTGAGCGCGCGCTCTCGGTGCTTTTGGCAAAGCTCGAGAGTTTGCAAGAAGAAGAGGAGGCTAAAAAACATGCGGCGGAGCGCAAGAGCCAAATCGGCACTGGCGATCGGAGCGAAAAGATTCGTACCTACAACTTTCCCCAAGACCGGATCACCGATCATCGCATTAAAGAGTCGTGGTCAAACCTGCCAAAAATTATGGCAGGAGATTTGAGCAAAATAATTGAGACTTTGGCTGCTGCTGATACCGCCTTGCAATGAAGGGGTTTGGCGCGCTCACTGGCTTTGTCACGGTGGCTTTGGTCGTCGCCTACGCGCTGCCAGCTCCAGCCCAAGCACCGCAAGTAAATTCGTCAAATGAGATAAGTATTTTGTTTGTGGGCGATTTGATGTTGGATAGGAATGTGGCTCGCTTAGCCCAAACTGGCGGGGGAGCGGTGGCGCTTTTTTCAAGCTCGACACTCGAGCTGTTTAAATCGACCGACCTGCGCGTGGCCAACCTCGAAGGCACGATTACCGCGCGGCCCTCTGTGGCGCAGCTCGACAGCTCGATTTTACGCTTTACCTTTGCACCGGAGCTTGCGCATGAGGCGCTCCAGCTGCTCAATCTCTCAGCACTCTCAAGTGCCAACAACCACGCGCTCGACTTTGGTGAGTTTGGATACGATGACACGCGCGCATACTTGGCCAGTTGGGGCGTGCAGGCGTTTGGCCAGCCATTTAATGAGTCTCATCTTTCGGCCAAGCTTATGGCGAAGGGTAAAACTATTTGTCTTGTGGGTTATATGGAGCTCTTTAACCCAGACACCACCAGCGTGCTCCAAGAAATTGGGCGTCTGCGCCCGGAGTGTTGGCGCATAGTTGTGATGGCCCATTGGGGTATAGAGTACCAAGCAACCTCGACTCCTGCGCAAGAGCGTGAGGCCGACCAATTTATAGACGCGGGGGCCGACTTGGTGATCGGCGCCCACCCACACGTGGTCGAACCCGTTGAGCTCTATCGCGGCAAAGCGATTTTTTACTCGTTGGGCAATTTTATGTTTGACCAAAATTTCTCCTCATCGACACAGCGCGGGCTTGCGGTCAGGGTCGATTTCACAGACACACAAACCACCTACACTCTCGTGCCCCTCAGTATTACTCAGCAATATTCAAGGGTTGCCGAAGGCGTCCAAAAAGAAGCCGTTTTAGGGGCCACAAACAGTGTTGCACGCTTTATTCTCCCGTGATATTCTCCTTGGTACCAAAGGGCCTGAGGCCCTTTTGTATATGGCAACAAATCCTATTATAGACAAACTCTTTTCCATCGGAGCCCACTTCGGCATGGTGCCCTCGCGCCGACATCCCTCTATCTCGGGCTATCTGTTTGGCGTAAAAGGCGGTATCGAGCTCTTCGACCTCGAGCAAACTGCGTCGCTTCTGGGTGAGGCACTCGAAAAGGTCAAACAACTTGCTGCAGAGCGCAAGATCGTCCTTTTTGTAGGAGGCCAAGCTCCGGCGCGCGAAGCCGTGGAGCGCACGGGCCTTCGCCTCAATATGCCATTTTGCGCGGGCCGCTGGATCGGCGGCACCTTGACCAACTGGTCTGAGATTAAAAAGCGCCTTGCGCGCCTCGAAGAGATCACCGAGCAGGGCAAAAAGGGCGAGCTCATCAAGTTTACCAAGCGTGAACGTAGCCTGATTGATCTTGAGCTCTCCAACCTCACCATCATGTTTGGCGGGTTGCGCGGTATGACCAAACTCCCTGATGCGCTTTTTGTGATTGATCCCAAGCACGAGCAAGGTGCTGTCACCGAAGCAAATCAGCTCAACATTCCGGTCATAGCGCTTATGAACTCTGATTGCGATCGTGCGCAGGTGACACATCCCATCCCGGGGAATGACGCTTCGCGCGAGACAATTCAGTATGTGCTCGACGAGGTTTCAAAGGCCTACGCCGACAGCGTGCCCGCATCCGCGCCTGCAGCCAACTAAATTAGTAACAACTCGCTCAATAGAAAACACAATGGAGATTACCAGTGAAATGGTGCGTGAGTTGCGCGACAAAACCGGTATCTCGGTTGCGGAGTGCAAAAAGGCGCTGGTCGAAGCCGACGGCGATATGCAAAAAGCACTCTCAGTTTTGGGTGAACGTGCGGCCGCTTCGGCTGCCAAAAAAGGCGACCGCACCTTGGGTGCGGGCGCGATTGCCTCATATATCCACACCTCGGGCACCGTGGGTGCGATGGTACTGCTTTCGTGCGAGACCGACTTCGTGTCTAAAAACGAGGAGTTCGCCACTCTTGCACGCGACATCGCTATGCATATAACCGCGATGCGCCCGGCAACCAAAGAAGAGCTTTTGCAGCAGCAGTTTATCAAAGACCCACAAAAGACGATTGCCGATCTTATCTCTGGCGCGGTGCAAAAGTTTGGCGAGCGCACAGAGCTGAGCGAATTCGCCTGCTTTTCGGTCAAATAGCTTTTCAAGCCTGAGGGGTTATACTTAGCATTTATGGTGCTTTTCTTCACAATCCTCCTTGGTATATCTGTTGTGGGCTTAAGCGGTTTGCTTGGCGTGCGGCGTTACGAGGTGGTGAGCGGCCGGGTGATTTTTGCGCAAGTGCGTCCAACGCTCGGCGCATGGCTCGGTAGCGGGATGCATTTTGTTGAGCGTGTGGCGCCTGCAATTGTGCGCTATTGGGGCACCCTAGTGTATCGCCGCGTACGGCATGAGTTACATCGCGCGGTTGCTTGGAGCGTGCTCTTGACCGAAAAAAGCCTCGAGCAGACACTGGACACGCTGCGGCACACTACTGCCCCTAAGGAGAGCGATCAGCCTTCGGCCTTTTTGCGCGAGGTGGCCGAGCACAAAAAACAACTGCAAGAAGGGTCCGACAAACGAGCGATCTACGATCATCCGCTCGAATAAACAGGAGCCGGCGGAGGGATTTGAACCCCCGACCAACGCTTTACAAAAGCGCTGCTCTACCCCTGAGCTACGCCGGCTTGGGATTTTTTAATATTACTGCGCCGGGGTTGTTGTGGCCAGCGTCTTAAGTTCAGGGATGAGCTTTTCGGTCGTTTGGAGGTCTTTAAAGCCATAGACCGGAGTACGATTGTTGACCACAAATACTGGCAGTGGCTGCTGCCCAGTGACGTTTATTTTGCGCAAGGAAATGAGTGTGCGCAGCGCGGGTAAATCGAGATGATAGTCAAACGAGTATACGCGCAGGCCAGGGTACGTCTCGCGCAAGTAGGTGAGTACGTCGCCCATTTGCGCACACTGGGAGCAATCGCCCGAATTGGAGTAGAAGTAGAGAATGTAGACTGGTTTGAGCTTGGCACACTTCTGCCCTACCTGCTGCATTAAGAGGTAATCTTTGATCTCCAAAAGCGAGTACTGCTTTTTGAGCGCGACCACTTCAGCATTGCCTTCGCCGAGATTTTGCTCAGCAACCGAGAGGCGCGAAGCGAGGTCGTTGAGCTCCTCGCTCAACACCGGAGTGTCGGTAAGCTGTGAGCAGTCAAGACTACCCAAAAGTTCGAACTGGGTTTCGGTCGAAAGGATGTCGGTCGAGATCGCCTCCTGTGCGTTGCGGATGTCGGCAAGACGGACTTGGTTGAGGCGGTTAGCAATATAAAAAGCGGTGCCAAAGATGGCCGCAGTTATTACGAAAGCGAGTATATACTTTTGTGGGTTCATGGGCGCGAGAGCACTTTAGCGCCAAGAGCTCTCTTGCGCAAGCAGCGCCCCCCACACAGCCCGGATGAGCCAGATGGGCGCCAAAAAGCCAAAAAAGGCAAAATAGGCTACGAGTGACTTGGGTCCGATTTTACTTTGCGCAATCTGGCTACCCAACACAATCGCCACAAAAGTCGTACTGAGTACCGCAATGGTCAAAAAGAGCATCGTGCCCGTGTTGAGGAGGTACCAATTGAGTGCATCGAAGTGTGGTGGTAGATGGGGCGGTATGCCGGTTTGGACAGAGTTACTGACGCGCTCTGCCAGCGAGTTGATAAAACGATATAGTACGTATAGAGCAGTATAAATTCCGGCAAAAAACGAAATGGTGGCAAACGGGAGCACCAGCAGACCAAAGTTGCCAAAGCGGCGGTTAAAGTACATGTAGCCGTAGTCGCGCGCGTTTTGCAAAAAGCCTTGCGACCAGCGGGTACGCTGACGCAAAAGTGCGCGGATGGTGTTTGGTACCGTGGTATACACCGTCGCCGTATGGGCATTGACTATTTTTAGCCCGTGCGCGTGCATCCGAAAGGCGATCTCCATGTCTTCAGTATTGTGCGCATGGCGAAATGGGCCAATTTTGGCGAACACCTCGCGTTTGTAGAGCGAGAAAGGCCCAGGCAGCACATTGATAGCCGAGAGATTGTCGAACATCTTTTTAAAAAAGATTCCAAAAGTGTATTCGACGTGTTGCATGAGCTCCAACACTTTGCGCGGGCGATAGACCTTCATGGCAGGTGTAATAGCCATGATGCTCATATCGCTCTCAAACGTCTTTACCGCCTCTACGAGCGCATCTTGCACCACAAAGGAGTCGGCATCGAGGCAGCCAATGATCTCGCCACGGCTCTTCTCGATACCCACATTGAGCGCCGTGTACTTGCCACCATTATGTTTACTGACAAGGGAGATCTGGGGATATTTCTTGGCGTAGACGGCGGCTATTGCAGCAGTGTTGTCCTTGGAGCCATCATCAACGACCACAATGTCGAGTCTGTCTTTGGGGTAGGAGAGTGCGAGGAGCGAGTCGAGTGTCTGGCCGAGCGTGGCCTCTTCGTTGTAGCAAGGCACCAGCATACTTACCGTGGGGTAGAGTTTGGGGAGCCTCGCATCTTTTTTGGTGGGGCGCTTTTCAAAAAACGATATGAGCAAAAACACCTCAAAATAGAGGGCGATAAACAAAGACATATACAGGCCAGAGAGCCCTATATCCATAGCTTTGGCATTCTAGCATTTTTGGCTTATGTGAGCCATACTTTAAGCATAGGCATGATAGATTCTAAACGCGGCAGTATCCACCCCATTTCTAGCCTCATACGAGAGGCCAACCAGATATTTCTTCAGATGGGCTTCACGTTTGCAGAGGCGCCGCTGATTGAAGACGAGTGGCACAACTTCGACGCGCTCAACGTGCCTCAAGATCACCCCGCGCGCGACATGCAGGACACATTCTTTATCAAAGATGAACAGGGCAAGGTGCTGCGCACGCACACCTCCAACGCGCAGATCCGGTACATGAGCACCGCGGTCAAAGACGACCAGCTGCCGCCGTATCGCATGGTGACCATGGGTAAGGTGTTTCGCAACGAGGCGACCGACATGACGCACGAGGCAGAGTTCTTTCAAATGGAGGGGTTGGTCGTGGGGCAAGATATCACACTCGCACATCTTAAAGGCACACTTGAAGAGTTTTTTGCTCAGTTGTTTAGAGGCTCCCGCGTGGAGGTGCGCTTCCGTCCGAGCTTCTTTCCGTTTGTCGAGCCGGGAGTCGAGGTCGACATGCGCTTGATAGGCAGTGATGTGCCGGAGAAGCTTCGCGACAAGTGGATCGAGATGATGGGCGCGGGGATGGTGCACCCAAACGTGCTCAACAATGTTGAACTCGACCCTAAAAAGTATCAAGGCTTTGCCTTTGGTATGGGGCTCGACCGCCTCGCCTTGCTGCGCTGGGGGATTGATGACGTGCGTTTAATGCACTCGGCCGACCTGCGCTTTATCAATCAGTTTTAATATATGAAAGTCTCCAGGCTTTGGCTCAACAAGTTTTTTGACGCACCGCTGCCGAGCGCCGAGGAACTTTCGACTGCGCTCACCTTTCATGCCTTTGAGATAGACGGGGTAGAAAAAATTGGCGAAGACGATGTGCTTGAGGTAAAGGTTACCCCCAATCGTGGGCACGATTGCTTGGGCCATCGTGGCATCGCCAAAGAGCTCTCTGCAATTTTAAAGCTCCCCCTTGCACACGATCCATTTATGGTGACCCCAGTGTTTGCGCCGGTTACGACTGACGTTTCGGTGCAAATCGACACACCGCTCTGTAGGCGCTACATCGCTGGGTATATTAAGGCGGTCAAGGTGGGCCCTTCTCCGCAGTGGCTGCGTGAGAAGCTCGAAGCGATAGGCCAGCGCTCGATCAACAACGTGGTCGATGCTGCAAATTTTGTGATGTTTAATACCGGGCAGCCGCTGCACGCTTTTGATGCGCACAAGCTCGGCAGCCTAGCGCTGGGGGTGCGTGCCGCAAGAGCGGGGGAGAAGCTCATAGCGCTTGATAAAAAAGAGTATGCGCTCAGCGAGGGGATGCTCGTGATCACCGCGGGTGGTGCGGTGGTCGGGCTTGCAGGCATAAAGGGTGGGATGCCGGCGGCTATCGACGAACATACAACCGACATCATCATCGAGTCGGCAAACTTTGAGGGCGTTTCGGTGCGCAAAACTGCTCAAGCGCTCAAGTTGCGCACCGATGCCTCGGCGCGCTTCGAGCAAGAGATAAGCCCCGAGCTCGCTGCACGTGGGATGCAAAACATGATGGAGTTTGTGATGCGTCTGCTGGGCGGCGAGGTCGCCGGGTTCGTGGACATCTACCCTGTGCCGCAGAAACAGCAGTGCGCCAACGTAACGGTAGAAAAAGTCAACGCCACTTTGGGCACGCAGCTCACGGGAGCCGATGTTGCGGATGCGTTTGCTCATTTGGGGCTTGCCTACAAAGAGGAGGCTGGGGTATTTGAAGTGCAGGTTCCGCCGGAGCGTCTGGACTTGAGTATCAGTGAGGATTTGGTCGAAGAGGTTGGCCGGATTGTGGGCTATGACCAGGTCCCCACGACTAAACTGCCTGCATTTGATAAACTCCCGGCGATCAATGCAACTTTTTATGCTGCCGAGAAGGCGCGCGAGGAGTTAGTGGCGCAGGGCTACAGCGAGATTTTTACAAGCGTGTTTGCCGACCAAGGCGAGCGAGCGGTCGCCAACAAAATTGGCGGGGATAAGCCGTTTTTGCGCTCGAGTTTGTTGCCAGGTTTGCAAGAGGCGTTGCAGAAAAATAAACCTAACAAAGATTTGCTTGGAATCAAAGAGATAAAACTCTTCGAGATTGGCGTGGTATGGAAGGGCGGCAAAGAGTTGACCATGCTCGGTACTATCTCTGAAAAAGCGGAGGCCAAAGAGGAAACTCTTAAACCTACTGAGGCTTCGCAATACGAAGCACATCCGCTCTCCGCTGCCTTGCGCTATCAAAACTTTTCGAAATACCCATACATCGTGCGCGATATCGCCCTTTGGATACCAAAGGGCACTGAGCCTACCGAAGTGCTCAAGAGTATTGAACAAAACGCTGGCGAGCTCGCCCACAAAATAACTCTGTTTGACCGGTTCGAAAAAGAGGGGAGAATTTCGCTCGCGTATCGTATCATTTTCCAGAGTTTTGAGCGTACCTTGACCGAAGCAGAGGCGAACGCGGCGATGGAAAAAGTTTCAACCGCGGCCAAAGGCCGCGGTTGGGAGGTTCGATAAATAAGGTTTCAGTCTTCATCACCATCGTCACTGTCATCGATAGGGATGGGGAAACCGTCAGCATCTCGAGCGACAAGGACATCTTCGTCTGAGGTGGAAATAGCCTGGGCCCGGCTCAGGTCACCCAAACTTAGCAACACAAGAGCAATATTCAGAATCCTCATTACGAGCTCCCGATAGGAGTGTTTTGTTGCAGGATTCCTCCCTACACAGACCGTACCATTTTAGCCTTATTTGGCAAGCATTTTTATGCACTTTTGCCCTTCCAAAACCACGGGGGTTTTGGTAGAATAAGAGGGTAGTTTTATGGTTGAAAAAAAGGACAAAAAAGGCCTGCCTGCCGGCAGGCAGGGCAGTTATAGCGCTGCTGATATTACCGTATTGGAAGGGCTCGAGGCGGTGCGCCGTCGCCCGGGCATGTACATCGGCACCACCGGCCCTGACGGCCTCCATACGCTGGTGCGCGAAATTTTTGACAACGGCCGCGACGAGGCGATGGGTGGTTTTGCCGACGATATTGAAGTCGTCTTTTTGCCAGGCAACGTGGTGCGCATAGCCGACAACGGCCGCGGCATCCCGGTCGAGGTTCATAAACAGACCAAGGTCTCCACGGTTGAGACCGTTATGACCATTCTTCATGCCGGGGGCAAGTTTGGCGGTGAGGGATATAAAATTTCTGGCGGTCTCCACGGCGTGGGTGCCTCGGTGGTCAATGCGCTTTCGACCTTTACCCGTGTAGAGGTGCACCGCGATGGGGGCTCATATGTGCAAGAGTTTGCCCAGGGTAAGCGCAAAGGTGCACTTAAAAAAGTGGGCTCGTCTAAACTCCACGGCACCATTGTTAGCTTTAGCCCTGATCCAGAGATTTTTAATAACATCGAACTCGATGTTGATCGTACGATCAGCCATATGCGCGAGCAAGCCTACTTGGTTAAAGGCTTGCGCATTACCGTTATCGATGCTCGCGAGAGCAAAATAAAACTCCCCGACCCAGGCGAAGAGTTCTTTGTACGACATTATTTGCACGACTATCCGTCGCAAGCCTTTTATTTCGAAGGCGGTTTGCGCAGCCTAATTGCCTTTACCAATCGAATCCAAAAGCCGGTCCACAAAAACATCTTCTATGTCGAAAAAGAGCAAGACGGTGTGAGTGTAGAAATTGCCCTGCAATACGTCGACGACATTTCGAGCCGTGTTTTGCCCTTTGCAAACAATATCTACAACAATGAGGGCGGTACCCATGTCACCGGCTTTAGGACGGCGCTCACGCGCACACTCAACGCCTATGCGCGCAAGGCCGGTGCACTCAAAGAGAGCGAGGAGAACTTTACAGGCGATGACGTGCTCGAGGGCCTCTCAGCGGTGGTCTCTGTCAAATTGCGTGAGATTCAATTTGAGGGTCAAACTAAGGGCAAATTGGGCTCGGTAGAAGCGCGTGGCGCGGTCGAGGCGGTGTTTGGCGATTCGTTTTCAACCTGGCTCGAAGAAAACCCTGAAGACGCTCGCGCGATAGCGGGCAAGGCGGTGCTCGCGCTCAAAGCGCGCAAGGCGGCCAAAGCGGCCAAAGACAGCGTGCTGCGCAAAGGCGCGCTCGAGGGTTTTGGGCTCCCGGGCAAACTGGCCGACTGCCAGAGCAAAGAGCCCGCGGAGTCGGAGCTGTTTATTGTAGAGGGCGATTCGGCAGGCGGCTCGGCTAAGCAGGGCCGCGATCGCCGCACGCAGGCCATTCTGCCGCTGCGCGGCAAAATCCTCAATGTTGAGCGTGCGCGTCTGGATAAGATGCTCACGAGTCAAGAAATCAAACACCTTATTTTGGCACTTGGCACCGCGATCGGCGATGTGTTTGATCTATCAAAGTTGCGCTATCACAAAATCATCATTGCGACCGATGCCGACGTCGACGGGGCTCACATCCGCACGCTCCTTTTGACGCTTTTCTTTCGTCACTTTCGGGCGGTGGTTGAGGGTGGCTACCTCTACATCGCACAGCCACCGCTCTACAAAATTAAGATGGGCAAAGAAACCAAGTATGCCTACAGCGATGAGGAGAAAAACGCTCTGGTCGGCAAAGATGTAGAGATTGAGGAGCCTGCATCGGAAGAAGGCGAGGGTGCGGTGTCATCGGAGGCGCGCAGTGCGGGGGCTGTGGGGCCAACAACGAGCACCGGAGAGGACACCGCGACGAGCCCATCTGCCAAGAAGAAAGTTTCGATCCAACGCTACAAAGGTTTGGGCGAGATGAACCCTGAGGAGCTTTGGGAGACTACCATGAACCCAGAAAACCGTGTGCTCAAACTCGTAACGATCGAAGATGCCCAAGACGCCGACAAGATTTTTGACATCTTGATGGGCGAGGATGTTTCGAGCCGCAAGAGCTTTATCCAAACCAACGCCAAGCTCGCCAATCTCGATATTTAAAACAGATTCCCCGGCCGTTAGGCCGGGGTTAAGTTGCGCAAATGTTCTCGGGGAGTTCGAGAATGTCCTCGTAGGCTAGCAGGCGGTCTGTAGAGGCTAACCAAAAAGGTGATTGCAAGGTGCGTCCGCGCACAACCCCTATGGTCCGGCATCCAGCCCGAGAAGCTTCTCCGAGCACCTTTCGATAGCCGGTGTCCTCGCTTACGACCACGACGAAATGAGGCAGGTGCTTCCTTCTTAGTCGCAGACTCAACTCCTCAATAAGCACATCGTCCGCTTTTTTGTGTCTCGAGAGGACGACCTTACCGTTGTGCTTTTTGAATGCATTGATCAGGATGCGCCCCTGTGGCTCAGACATAAACGGTTCGAAGTAAGTCGTGCCATCGCGCCGCTCTCGTTTTCGGCACGTCTGAGCGACGGCCCACCACTCAAACGAATCCACGCCATCTTGGCCAAGCGCAAGCGACAGCTGTCTGACGAACTGGTCGACCCTGTTTTCAAACCTCTGGGCGCTGTTGACCGTTGGTATTCCGAAATTGTTTTCAAGATCGATAAACACTGCGGCCGCACGAGCCGCAGTCTCCTGCGTGCTCATGTTCAGCTCCTTGGTGTTGCTTCAACTCCTTTTGTACCCTAGCAGACAAAAAACTCCCGGGCTAGTACCCGGGAGTTTTTTGCCTAGCTAAATTGTTTTAATACACCTGGTAGGAGACGGAGGCGTAATTGTTGGTCTCATTGCTCTCCCAAAGCAAGTTGTAGGGGTCAACCTGGATAGAGGCGGTTTGATAGTTGTAGCCTGGGTTGGTGTAGCCGTAGATGTTGGGGTAGTAACCGGGGACATTGCATGGGCCGTAGCTATTGCAGGTGCCCGGGCCGCCGTACACAACTTGACCGGTCGTGGTGCACGGGTACGTCCAGCCGTCGCAGCCGCTCGGGGTCGGTGTAATGTAAGAGCCGCCCGTGTACTGCGCGTCATAGCCCAAAGTGTAGACAATCTTGTCGCCCGGGTAGAGCGCCTGTTGGGGTTGGGAGGTAAAGGTATAGGTCGGATTGTAGGGGAGCGATGCAGAGAAGGTCCACCCGCTTTGCGCCACGTTGGTGCCCACATTTTGGATCACAAACTGGAGCGCAATGCGCGAGCCCACGCGCACCGCGCCCGGATTGGCCATGATGGTTACTGCCAAGTCGGGGTAGCCGTAGAGATTGGTGGTGCGGTGCGCCGCAACATAGGTGCCGCCGCTCGAGGCTTTGGTCGAGGTGGTGGGCTTAGTTGAACTGGTCGCGATCTTGGGGTTTATGGTGACGCGGCCAGCGGCAGAGGCGGTCACGATGCCCGAAGAGAGCTTGGTCGCTGCAACGGTGATATTGAGCGTGGCAGCTTTGGTGCCACTGAGAGCCGGCACTATAGTCGCCGAGGTAGCTGCGTTGGTGTAGTCAAACGGCGTGTTGCATCCAACCGCTTGCAAACTACCCGAGGGCGTCGGAGCCTTGATACTCACGCCGTCTTGGCACGCGTAAGAGATGCTGTAGGCATACTCACCATTGCGGCCCTGGTGCGACCACGAAATGGTAAGGTTCTCGCCCGAGGCGACTGCCTGGGGGAGCGAGAGCGAAAGTGTCTCGCGACTGCTTAAAGTCGAGCTCGATCCATGGCCTGAGAAAAAGCCCGGGATAATAAACGCGAGCTGGATGATGCCCCAGGCGCCCAGAAGCAAAATCGCAATGAGCCCCACGACCGCGATCACCCGAAGAGCGTTTTCTTTAAACGTAGCCATAAAAAGTATTAATTGCTGTGTTTAAAACGCTAGCATAATACGATATATTTTGTCAATACTCAAGTTGACAAAAAGACAATACGTGATATACTGCGCCAGGTATGGCCAAAAACGGCATCATATTTGCAGCGACCTTTGTAGCGCTCTTTATGCTTGCCTACGTGTTTTTGGCGGCGCTTGATATGCTGCCGGATCCAGTGAATACGTCTCAGGATTCTTCGCAGCAGGTCCTCGGGTCGCCGTCTCTGTCGGCTCAACCAGACCGTGCTGCTCAGAACACTGAGACTCCTGGAGAACTCCCCGTGCGTGTCGTGGCTAAAAATATTGGCCTCGATGTTACAGTAAGCAACACTGACTCGACAGACGTTGATGCGCTCGACAACCTGCTTCTTAAAGGAGCGGTACGCTATCCGACCTCGGCCACGCTCGGGCAAGAGGGGACGGTGCTCTTGTTTGGCCATAGCTCCTACCTGCCGATCGTGCACAATCAAAACTACAAAGCGTTCGATGGGATCCAAAACCTCAAGGCAGGCGAGATGGTGAGCGTCTACTCGGGCTCAACTGAGTATCGCTACAGCGTCGTGGGGGTGCGCCTTGCTAACGCCAACGAAGATGTGGTAGAACTGCCCTCGACGGGCAAGCACCTTGCACTGGTCACCTGCGACTCGTTTGGGACCAAGTCGGACCGCTACGTTTTGACCGCCGATTTGGTGGGCGCCTACGCTCTGTAAGTAAGAGAAGCTGGAGTATTCATCCCAGTAACAAGTTTGTGGGGGCATAGTGCGATGCATAAAGTTTGCATCCCACTACGCCTTCGGAAACACCGAGGGTAACTGAACCCAGTACACCAACCCCGCCCCATGTGGGGCACAAAGACAGAAAGGAAGTGTCATGGCAAAGACTGCCAAGGCAAAGATCATCGGCCTCTTGTCCGCGAAAGCGGCCAAGAAGCTGGCGGCGAGCTGCAAGGACCTCATGAAGAGGTACTTAAAGCTCAAGGACGAAAAGGAGGCCGGCGACAAGGAAATTGCCGCTCTCCGAGACGCCGACGAAAAACTCGCCGCAGAGATCAACGAGATCATGGCGGACATCGAAAAACTTTAAGGAGAGCTTCATGCCTGACGCAACCCTGCACGACGCAGTCGTCGCGTTGATCCTCGATATCAAAAGGAAGGTGAACGCCATGCCTACACCAACTCCTGCGCCGGCCCCAACGCCCACGCCCACGCCCCGAACCGTGTTGGGTGGGGTGAGGCCTCGCACCTGGATTGCCGCCTCGGCAGTCGCGGGCATCGCGCTGGCGGTCATTGGGGCGACTTTCTACGCCGCCTCGTGGCCGAAGCAGCCGGCGGTTGTCGCGGACAAAGGCTCCGCGCCTGCGACTCCGGTCCCTTCCGCGGCTGAGAAGCCGGTTGATCTAGCGGACCGGAAGTTGCAAGAGCGCCGCGAGGCGCTCGATGCCAACTGCTTGGTCAAAAACCATCCCGCGACCGGGCGGTCCTCGGCCGAGGCGAACGACACAATCTCTCGTTGGTCGCAGGAGGACTTTCAGATCTACCTGAACGAGTGCAAGAAGCTCGCTGGTCGAAATGAGGAGGACGCTCGGCCGGCGAATTCGGGCGGCGATGCGCAACCTCGCGACACCACCAGCATGCCGCAGCGGGGAGCGCCTCTCACCAAGGAGCAACTCGATCTGCTCAAGCGGCGGGCGCTGGAGATGTTCCCCGTTGACCCGCCGGCGGTGAGACAGAAGGCCTTCGTCTATGATCTCCGCACTGCACCCGACCCACGGTGCCGTGCGGAGGATGTCAAGGACAAGGAAACTGGCTATACGTACCGGCGTTACCGGTGTCCTCCGCGGACGATCCAGAGAGCCGGGTTCTAGATCTTCTGTCTGCCAATGTTCGGCGGCAAGCGCTTAGGAGCGCTTGCCGCCGGGCATACTACTCCCAGTTTGTGGAAATGTGTGTTGAACGCCATGAGCGTTTAAAAACATTTCCGTAAATTACGTGGAATGAGCCGCTGCGAGCTTGTCGCAGCATGAACCAGATCTTCAACTGTAACTGAGAAAGGAAAGTGTCATGCGCTTTATCGCTCTGATTGCTGCGGCTCTGGCCGTGGTTTACGGCGCTTCGTCGGCCCAGTCCAACGAGCTCCGCTTCGGCGTCTTTGTTGGTACCGGCCCGTCCGACTCGGCATATCGTTCGACTCCGCGGCCGTATCGCGGCTACAACCGTGACGATTGCGAGTATGATTGGACCGCGCGTACAGCGCGCGGCTGGGGCGGTTGCCGCGACTATGGTGACTACCGTTCCCGTAATCGCATGCGGGTGGAGACGGAGGTCCATGAGTCCATCCCTCCGGAGCTGAAGCCCCGGAGTTATCCGTGCAACCCGGACAAGAGCTACCACGCCGGCCCTCGACCGCCTGGTTATTGCGTCAAGGATTAAATCGTAGTTGGGAGTCGAGCACAAAAACTCGACTCCCGCTACGCTTTTCGTCTATTTTCATACTCTGAGCTTAAAATTCGTTAGAAATTGAGCTTGGAGCGTGGGTATTGACATTATTATTGTTTCTGTTATTATCATCACTGTTGAGCCACATTCTGGAGCAACAAAAAACTTTATATGAACAGCCTTGCTCTTAGTACGAAGACTCTCAGCGTCGCTTTTGCGCTGGCCTTTTTGGTTGCTTTCTCGTTCTCTTTTTCCACACCGTTCGCGCACGCGGCTGAGGAGGGTGAAGACGTGATCTACACTGCCTTCCCGACGGATTCTGGTTCGGCGACGTTCTACCCGAATGACTATTCCGGTGGTACTACTTTTTACCCGAACACCTACACCGACTTCTACCCGAACAGCTATACGGACTATACAGACTACGGCTACTCGGGCGGCTCTTCGTGGATGCCGGGGTTTAGCTCCGGCTTTGGTGGTGGCTGGTTTATGCCAGGCACCGGTGGCGGTTTGACCAACACCAACACCAACGTCAACACAAACACCAATACCTGCACCGCCGGTTCGTGCAACACCGCTATCAACGCTCCGACCACGATCAACGCACCGATTGTCAACAACGCTTCACCGAGCTATCCCGTCTATACGCCGGTCTATAGCGCTCCGAGCTATCCGGTCTATTACAACACCCCGACCTACAACACCTGCACCACCTGTGGTTGCCCGGGCTATCCGAGCTGCTACCGCCCGACCCCACAGCCATATGTCACGCTCGCAGCTGTCCCCTACACTGGCCTTGATTTGGGCACCGTTGGCACCGCTCTTTATTGGGGCTTCTTGGTGCTTTGGTGCTTGCTCGCAGCCTATCTCATCGCGGTGAAGAAGATTCAAAATCGCATCGCTCATTGGTTTGTTGGCTCGGCTCCGGTTGCCAAGACCACGCACGTTGCTGCGGCACCTGCGGAGCCTAAAGCCGCCCCCGCGGCAGCTCCTACTCAGGCCCCCGCTCACAGCGGCATCGACCCCTTTGTCCTCTCGCAAGTCAACCGCGGCAATTAATCAATCAAAAGCGGCCGCAACAAAAATCCCCGCCTGAAGCGGGGAATTTTTGTTGCTAGATGTTTGTGCGCTCTTTGATGGCTTTTATAAGCCAGTCGATCGCGCCGTTCAGAGGCTCGGTCATCTTTTTGCCGTCGCGATTGTTTTCGAGCGCCACCGTATTTTCGGCGGCTTCTTTGTCGCCGACCACGAAGGTGCAAGGGATCTTTTGGGTCTTGGCTTCGCGGACGCGCTTGCCCAAACTGTCGTCGGCCAAAATTTCTGCGCGGATGCCGGCGTTTTTCAGCTCGCTCAAAATTTTCTGTGCGTACTCTTTGTGCGCTTCGCCAACCGGCAGCACCGCCACCTGCACCGGCGCGAGCCAGAGCGGGAACGCGCCCGCATATTTCTCAATCAAAAATGCCAAAGTGCGTTCGAGCGAGCCAATAGACGAGCGGTGCACCACGAACGCGCGCTTCTTTGAGCCGTCTTCGGCGATATAGGTGAGGTCAAAACGCGCAGGCATCAAAAAGTCGTACTGCACCGTAAAAGCGGTGTCTTCTTTGCCGTTAACATTCTTCATCTGGATGTCGATCTTTGGGCCGTAGAATGAGGCCTCGCCCTTGGCCTCTTCAAACTCGCAGCCGCGCTTTTGCATGACTTTGCGCAACAGGTCTTCACTCCTTTCCCACAGCTCTTCGTTGCCAGGATATTTTTCTTTGTTGCTGCGATCTCCCTGAGAGAGGCGGTAGCGGTAGTCTTTGCCCATTTTTAGGCCCAAGGTGCCATTTATATGCTCGATAAGGTCGAGTGCGCGGCCGACCTCCTCGGCCGCCTGTTCCTCGGAGGTGCAGATGATGTGTGCGTCGGCCAGACAGAAGGTGCGCACACGCTGCAAACCCATAAGCTCACCCGACTGTTCATAGCGATAAAGCTGGGCAAGTTCGGCGATCCGCATCGGGAGTTCGCGATAGGAGTGTGGCTTGGAAAGATACATCTGAAAATGGTGCGGACAGGTCATCGGGCGAAGCATAAACTTATCCCCATCGATCTCGATCGGTGCATACATCGAGTCTTTGTAGTGTGGGTAGTGGCCCGACTTTTCGTACAACTCCAACCGCGCTAGATCGGGAGTTTGCACGTGCACGTAGCCGCGCTTAGTTTCTTCTTCGATCACAAATTTCTCGAGTTCGCGCTTGATGATTGCACCCTTGGGCAAGAACATAGGCAGGCCTTTGCCGACGGTTTGATCGATATAAAAGAGTTCGAGTTCGGGACCCAGCTTTTTGTGGTCGCGTTCTTCCATATAAATTTGGTGCTTTTCATACTACCGCAAACCGGCCAAAACAAAAGCCCCGGCGCGAACGCGCCGGGGCTGGGCTTTGGTCTCAACCGAAGTGGATTCTACACGAGCCGGAGTGTGGGCCGAGCGGGGAAGTGCAAGATATTTTCCACAGCAGACTCGGCCTCCCGTTCGTTCTCGGGTTTTGGGTCCTGTGCGCTTTGGGCTTGCCCCTGCGCTTTGTAGTAGGCTTCGGAAGCGTCGGAGAGCTTTTGCAACGCAGCTCTCATCTCCCTGGCGCGCACATAGCCGCCGTCACCGACCCGTTTGAACCCGTCTTGAACGAGCCGCTCAAGACGCAGCCAAAACTCGGCTGGCGAGAGGCCACTTGCAAACTTGCCCTTGCCCCACGCACCCGCGGGGTAGAACTGGGTTGCAACACACTTCCAGTACAGCTCGCATTGGTTGCGCTCCGCGAGCAGTTGCTCGAGGATTGCTCCCAGTCGTGCGCACGTTGGTTGCTCGGGGTTGCTGAGCGGGTAGCGCAGGCGTGCGAGGCACAAACCGTGCACCTCGCTGATGAGCTTTTCGATCTTTGGGTCCATGGGGGCTCCTTAAGAACTTGGGTTTGAATTTATAAAACCCTGTTTTTTATTAAAAGTCAATGAGTTTATACACAAAAAGCCCCGGCACGTTGCCGGGGCTTTTGATGATGGCTTGGCCATCATCACTTCGATTCGTTCTCATCTGCTTGACGCGGAAGCCGGCCGTGGATGCGGTCTTGTTCGACCATCCACAAGAACGCGGCGTTGCGGTCAGGTTCAGACTCGACCGGAGTGCCAGTCGAAACGACCGTCGGCTTCGGCTTGATGAGCTCGCTCGACTTGGTGCCCATTTGGGTCCCCCTACTGTTTCCCTGACTAGATCGTACTCCTAAAAGTATAAAAAGTCAAGCTACAGCGCCTTTAGGGCTTCTGCCACAAGGCTTAATTCGCCATTGCGGTTACTCATGCGGCCCTTGAGTGCGATGCATGCCTCGGGTTTGAGGATACTTTTATAGGTCGCAAAATCTTTGGGGAAGACCACTGCCTCAATTGAGCTGCCTTCGTCCATCAGTTTGATGAACGCCATCTGGTCGCCCCCGCGGGTGAGTATCACCCGTACATCCTCGATCATGCCTGCGGCAACTGCTGATGCGCCCGGGCGTACACGCTCGCGGACCTGCCCAATAGACATCGGCCTCTTTTGCAACTTATCTTTAACCTGCTCGAGTGGGTGGCCTGAGACGTAGAGCCCGAGCAACTCCTTTTCCCACTTCAATCGCTCGCTCATTGGCGCGGGTACCGCAGATTTGAGCTTGAGCTCGTTAGCCCCGCCGAGATCACTAAACAGCGAGTCGGCTTGGGAGTCTTTAGACGAGCGGTAAAACTCCAAAATAAGCTCGAGGTTAGCGAGCATCACCCCGCGCTCGCCAAGCGAGTCGAGCGCACCACACATGATCAGACTTTCGAGCCCTTTTTTGTTGAGTTGCTGCGTGTGCACGCCCTCGGCCGTAGCCGGACGGGCGAGGCGGCTAAGAAAGTCGGAGAGCGAGGTAAATGCGCCGCCTTTTTTGCGCTCGGCGATAATCTCGTCGGCCACACCGCGGCCAAAGTTTTTAATCGAGTAGAGCCCAAAACGGATCGAGTCTTTGACGATGTCGCCGCCGAGCGCTGCCGCTTCGGGCGTGCGCACCCCGGTTGCGCTCAAAAGTACCGTAAAGTCGCCGAAACTGCTCTGGACATCCGGTGGGAGAATGGGGATTCCCATGCGCTTACACTCTGCAACCATAGTCGCGACTGTTTCTACGTCGCCCGCTTCGGCGGTAAGCACTGCAGCCATATACTCAACTGGATAGTTGGCCTTTAGATAGGCGGTTTGGTAGGCCACGCGACCGTAGCTTGCTGAGTGCGCTTTGTTAAATCCATACGCAGCAAATGGCTCGATCCATTCCCACACGCGCTCGGCTTTGGTCTTTGGCCACCTCGAATGTTCGACGCAGCCTTTGATGAACTTTTCTTTCTGCGCGGCCATTTCGGCGGGGATCTTTTTGCCCACCGCTTTGCGAAACTTGTCGACGTCGCCCCAACCATAGCCAGCCAAGTCGTGCGCAATGATCAGGAGGTCGTCTTGGTAGACCAAGATGCCGTAGGTTTGTTTGAGGATCGGCTCCATCGCGGGATCGAAGTAAGAGACCAAATGGGGGTTATGCTTGCGCTCGATGTACTGCGGGATAAATTGCATTGGGCCGGGGCGGTAGAGCGCCACCATCGCATTGATGTCGTGGATCGTGGTCGGCTTGAGCTCTTTTAAAAAGCGCGTCATCCCGGCGCCGTTGAGTTGGAAGGTGGCCTCGGTCTCGCCACGGGTGAGCATGGCATAAGTGCGCTGATCGTCCAAGGGAATAGCCTCTATGTCTATGTCGATACCCCGGACTTTTTTAATAATTTTGACCGCATCGGCGAGGATGGTCAGGTTGCGGATCCCGAGGAAGTCGAACTTGGTTAAGCCCACACCGTCTTCGCCCACGCTGTACATGTCGTACTGGGTGATAATTTTGCCGCCTTTAGGGTCGAGCTGGAGTGGAGAATATTCAATAAGAGGTTTGGGAGCGATGACCACGCCCGCCGCATGCACGCCCACATGGCGCGCACAGCCTTCAATCTTTTTGCCAAGCTCGATTATTTCGCGGACCTCCTCTTCACTCTCGTATATTTTTTTGAGCTCAGGGTTTTCGACCAGTGCCCGCTCGAGCGTCATGGGAAAGCCCTGTGAGCCAAACGGGATCTCTTTGGCCACCCGGTCGCCAAGCCCATAGGGGTAGCCCAAAGCGCGCGCGACGTCGCGCACCACGCCGCGTGCGAGCATGGTGCCGAATGTGCCGATCTGGGCAACTTGGGCGTCGCCGTATTTGCGCCGCGCGTAGTCTATAACCTCGTCGCGCCGATCGTCGGCAAAGTCCATGTCGATATCGGGGGCCGAGGGGCGCTCGGGGTTTAAAAAGCGCTCGAAGGGGATCTTATATTCGAGCGGGTCAATCTTGGTGATTTGCGTTAGGTAGGTGATGATAGAGCCGGCCACCGAGCCGCGGATGTTAGTGTAAATGTTGTTTTCGCTAGCAAAACGGATGAGGTCCTCCACCACCAAAAAGTAGCTGGCGTAACCCTTAAACGCGACAATGCCAAGCTCATACTCGAGCCGCTGCATCGCTGCCTCGTTCTCATAGAGCCCGCGCTTTTTCATACCCTCTAAACACAACTCCTTGAGCAAACTGTCGGCAGTTTTGCCTTGAGGGATGGGGAAGTTGGGAAAGATAAATTTCCCCAAGGTGAGCTCGAGATTACACTCGGCGGCCAATGCAGTCGTCTTTTTGATTTGTTCTTCAGAGTAGCGCTCCTCAATTTGTGCTGCGGTGGGGAAGAAGAATGCCTCGTCCTCTTCGGTGATGTCGCCTTCTTCTGTGGGCCCACGGTTCTCTATCGCGCGCATCACCTCCCAGGCGCGGCGGTCTTCGGGGTCGAGATAATAGATTTCGGGGAGCGCCAAAGTCATGTCTCCCGGGTTGAGCTCGAGTAGACCTTCTTTGTGCTCAGTAAGCAGCTCGTTGGTGAGGGGGACACCCGCCGCATCGGTAGAGTGGGTTTTAGTAACGATCGCAAGCAAGCTTTGGTAGCCTGTAAAATTTTTTGCATAGAGCAACTTGCGCGAGCCACCCTCCATTACCACGTCGAGTCCAATGATTGGTTTAATGTCCGCTGCTTTGCACTCTTTATAAAACTCGATCGCGCCATACAAGTTGCCGATGTCGGTTAAGGCAAGTGTCTCGTACCCTTGCGCTTTGGCAAAGGCGACGAGCTCGGGGATTTTAGGCAGCGCTTTTAAGAGCGAGTAGTGCGAGTGTACGTGGAGGGGTACGAATTTCGCAGCCATACTTCGATTATACGCACCCCTTGCCCCCTTGAGCGAACTCAATTATTGTGTCGCTGGAACGGAGTTTAACCTGCCGCTTTGCGGCATAACGAGGATTATGCCCATGACTGAAATGGCAAGTCTGGCAATGACCGCGGCCGATCATCGTCGGGTTGGCAGTACGCCCGTGCAAATTCTGTCAGACAATCCGGACAAGAAGCTGCACGAAACGATGGATGAGCAACAACTCCGCAGCTTTATCGCCGTAGAGGTGATGGCTTTTGTCGGACAATATCAACGGGCACTCGGTGGGAACGCACGCGAGGCAAAGACGCTCAAATCTCAGCTCGAAAACTACCTCGCGCCCAACATCGCCTATCTGAAGGAAATCGGTCGGCTCCCCGAAGAGCTCGAGGGCTTCGATCCGCAGGTGGCCTTTGCTTTGCCGGAGCCGACCGGCTTCTATTATTTGACCGGCAAAACGAGCGAGGGGAAAGCCGTTGAAAGCTGCTGTGAGCACAAGGACGGCTGGTACCCAGAACGTCTAGAAATGGAACGCAGCGCCTTTGTCAATGCGACCTCAGCACTAGAAGCTCTTAGTGTCGCGTCGGCGCATGTCTACCGTGATGTCTGGATCCACCACGTAGTCATCGGACCCAGACTGAGCGGCGAAGAGATCCGATCGCTCCGACGCGAACAAGACGCTTCGATCGGTTCTCGGTAAATCCCATTGTGACGTGCAGCAAACGGGCGGCCTGCAAAGGCCGCCCGTTTCTTTTGGTACAATTAAAGAGAATGAGAGAGTTTATTTTAGGCGTGGACGAAGCAGGCAGGGGCCCCTTGGCGGGCCCCGTTTCTGTGGGGGTGGTGGCGCTGCCCTTGGGGTTTGATGTGCTGCGCGAGTTTCCCGGGGTTAAAGACTCCAAACAATTAAGCCCGCAAAAGCGCGAGCTTATTTTTGTCGAGGTCGAGAAGCGGGCGAGCAGGGGCGATTTGCAGTTTGTGGTGCGTTTCTCCGATCACCGCTACATCGACCACTTCGGCATCACCCAAGCGGTGCAGGTGGCTGCTTGGCAGGGCATCAAAGAGCTTGCTGCTCCGGCACACGCCACGGTGATGCTCGATGGGCTTTTGCGCGCGCCTAAGGAGTATGAGCAGCGCACGGTTATTAAGGGCGATGATCGTGTGCCGATCATCTCGCTCGCCTCGATTTTGGCTAAAGTGACTCGCGACAGGACTATGGAGGAGCTCGCGCGCATTTACCCGGAGTATGGCTTTGAGGCGCACAAAGGCTACGGCACTCAAGAGCACCAACGCGCAATCAAGCGCCATGGGTTGAGCGCTATCCACCGCAAAACCTTTTGTCATTTTTAGTGGCGGGCGTATAGTAGCGGCAGACAGAAAGGGGATGCCGCCTCATGGGCAAGAAACAGTCTCCGTGCAATCACGACTGCGTTCTCTTCATCGGCTTTCGGTCCAATGAGACCGAAGTCCGCTGCTGCCGCAAAGGCAAGTTCCGCAACCACAAACCGCTCCGCCGCGGCAGGCGATGCAAGCACAAGATCAAGGCGCAAGAGCGCTTTGACCGCACCGGCTCGTATCTGCCGCTCTAGTCTCCGGCCCCCGTCCTGTGCGTTGCACAGGCGGGGGTTTCGTATTTTAGCCATATATGCTATATATAGAACCATGGTAGTGCGCATGCGCCACAACCGCTCGCAGACCGGCTCGCGCCGGTCGCACCACGCGCTCAAGGAGCGCGCCCTTTTGGTGTGCGAGTGTGGTGCTCCGCGTGTCTCCCATCGCGCTTGTGCCTCCTGCGGCCGTTACAATGGCCGCGTGGTGCTAGACTTGGCGGCTAAGGCCTCGGCCAAAGCAGCCCGCAAAGCCAAGCGCGAAAAAGCAGCGAAGTAAGAAATAGGACTTGCAGCTCTCTTAAAGAGCCTCGGGTCGTGGGTCTTAACGTCAGGGGCGATGTGCGTTCTTACAACATAGTTATGGCCAACAGGCACCTCTCACGCTCAGTAGTACTCCAAACACTCTTCGAGTGGGACCTCCGCAACCTCTCTCAAGCGGATGTAAAAGAGGTGCTGCGGCGCAACGCAGGCGAGTTTGCCCCGGCTGCAGGCGATAATCCGTTTATGGAGGAGTTGCTTGAGGGCACGATCAGTCGTCGGCGTGACCTAGACTTGGTCATCGCTAAAGCAGCTCCCGAGTGGCCCCTTGAGCGCATCGCGCCCGTTGACCGCAACACACTGCGGCTGGGGCTCTATGAGCTCCTCTTTAGTGACCGCAGCAAGGTGCCGGCTAAGGTAGCTATCAACGAGGCCATTGAATTGGCCAAGCACTTCGGGTCTGAAAACTCGGGCCGGTTTGTAAACGGTGTTTTGGGTGCGGTCTACAAAGAGCTCGGTGAGCCGGGTAAAGACGAGGTCTCCAAAAAGAAAAAAGACGTCCCGTATGATCAGCTCCCCGTGCAGCACTTGGGCGGCGCAGTGGTGTATGCCAAGCACGAGGGCGAGACCTACTTGGCACTCGTGCATGATATCTTTGGCCACTGGACCCTTTCCAAGGGCAAAATCGCCAATGCTCCCGAAATCGTGAATGAGACGGTCGAGGAGGGCACTGTGCGGGGTCTAAGAGAGGAGTTGGGGCTTGAGGTCGAGCTCAAGGACAAGCTCGGCGAAAACGAGTACGTGGCCAACGACCCCGAGACCGGCAAAAAGCGCAAGCACGTGACCTACTACCTGGCACACTCGCCGTACAAAGAGATTACGCTTGAGCAAAAAGGAGGTTTGGACGACGCGCGGTGGTTTAAAATGAGCGACGCCCTTGACCTAAACTTTTATGAGGATATGCTCCCGATCGTAGAAAAAGCGGTCAAAGAACTTAAAAAGTCTAGTACTAAACTAAAAACGTAAATTCAGTCCGCTCCACGTATGGAAAGAAATTTTAAATCATTTGAGGAGTATATTGGCGTTTCGTTCAACGATGTGGCGCTTCTGCGCCAAGCGTTTACCCACCGCTCTTACTTAAACGAACACCGCGGCGAGCTGAGTGGCCACAATGAGCGGCTCGAGTTTTTGGGCGATGCGGTGCTCGAACTCATCTCCACGCACTTTTTGTACGAAAAATTCCCCGACAAGCCCGAAGGGGAGTTGACCGCGTATCGCGCGGCGCTCGTCAACGCAGTGACGTGTGCAGAAATCGCTCAGGAAATTGGCATGAACGAATTTCTGCTCCTTAGCCGCGGCGAGGCCAAAGACACTGGCCGCGCGCGCAGCATTCTGCTCGCGAATGCGTTTGAGGCGCTGGTGGGAGCGATCTATCTCGACCAAGGCTATGACGCTGCTCAGAAATTTATTGCTGCACGTCTGCTCCCCAAAATCGATGAGATTGTCCGCAAGAAGCTTTGGCAAGACGCCAAGTCGCTTTTGCAAGAGCGAGCACAGAGCGCGGAGGGCGTGACTCCGAGCTACCGTGTGCTCCAAGAGAGTGGCCCCGACCACGACAAACAATTTTCGATAGGCGTATTTCTCAAAGATGAGCTTTTGAGCGAGGGCGTAGGCAAAAGCAAACAAGAGGCCGAACAGACAGCGGCGCGCTTAGCACTCGACAAAAAGGGGTGGTAGTTTGCAAAAACGGACTAGACTGTCTATAACAAGTTTAGGAGTTTAACCGAGCCAAGGAAGGGGATGTCTATGGCGACACTCTACCAAGTGCCCATGCTCCACGGTTGGATCAACCAGACCAATCATGCAAATCTTGAAATTAGTGATGCTCTCGTTAGAGACGAGATAGCTACCGCTTATTGGAAGGCCCTTATACCGTCGTTCATGGAGCAGTTGCGCATAGACGGCTTGCTCAATAAAAAGAAACGGTTCGTAAAGCCTGTACACATATTTCTCGATGGCATCTGGACGACCGAGACCCGTGAATTCCTTGCCAGTATTCGTCAAGAAAAGGCGCACGTCGATAGTCAAATGTACGAGTTACTTACGCGATTGCATGCTGCTGGCGCGGTGTTGCAAAGGACGGAGCTAGCGTGCCTTTTAGGCCACCCGTTTGATGGTCAGGAGAAACTCGAAAGGCGTACACAATTGCGAGACAAATACATTGCACATCGAGTTGCCCAGATACTCTCTCGCCAGGCAGAGGCGGTGGGGGTGCTGATCATTGGTTGTGGTCATCACCGCCTTACTTTGCCGAGCAACATTGAGGTAAAAATATTCCATCGCTTTGATATATTGCCTCGGCGTTATATCGAAATGGAGGCGAACCATACTGCATATTATCGAGAGTGTCCTTTTGTTTATCCCGACGATTTTGGTCACGTTGCGGGGTACGAAGAAGTCCTTGTTGGTTTGGGGCGCTAAAAACCAAAACCAAAGGGCGGCCATGAGGCCGCCCTTCTGCTGTCTATCGAGTGGTTTAAATTGGTCTGGCGAACTTGGCGAGCCAGTCAAGGTAGGGCACGCACTCGATCTTATATTTGAAACGTGCTGCCGGAGGATTGTCCAGAAGCTCCTTTTGTTTGTCGAGTAGCGCCCACCAACAGGTCGCCCCGTCGGACAGGACCTTGGTCCCCTGAATGCGGAAGACCTGTCCATCTTCTGCGGGGAGCAGCAAGACAACCACAAGGACGAAAGTCTTGGTGATGCCGAGGTCCATAGGAACGCTCCCTTCTGTCCTGCAACCAGTTATAACACAACTTTTTCCTGCTACAATAGGCGCAATGCGGTTGCAGTCGATAGAGCTCTCGGGCTTTAAATCCTTTGCCAAAAAGACCAAACTCGACTTTGGCTCTTCTATCGTGGCGATTGTCGGGCCCAACGGCTCGGGCAAGAGCAATGTGGCCGAGTCGTTTCGCTTTGTGCTCGGCGAGCAGTCTATTAAGAGCATGCGGGGAAAACGCGGCGAGGATTTGATCTGGAATGGCTCAAGCGTGGTGCCGCGCGCAGGGCGCGCCTCGGTCAAGTTGGTGTTCGACAACGCCGACCGTGTGCTCAACCTCGACTTCGATGAGGTTACGCTCGAGCGTGTCGTACACCGCGGTGGCCAAAACGATTATCTTTTAAACGGCTCGCAGGTGCGCCTGCGCGACATCGCCGAGCTCTTAAGTGGAGCCAACATTGGTGCCTCGGGGCACCATATCATCTCTCAAGGCGAGGCCGACCGGATCCTCTCGAGTTCCTCTCGCGAGCGGCGCGAGATGGTCGAGGACGCACTGGGACTCACCAGTTTTTTGTATAAACGCGAGGAGGCCGAACGCAAGTTGGAGAAGGCGGGCGAGAATATGCGCGAGGTAATGAGTTTGCGTCGCGAGTTGGCGCCGCACCTTAAGTTTTTAATGAACCAGGTCAAAAAGATTGAGGACGCGCAGAAATTGCGCGACGAGCTCAGTGAGAAGTACACCGAATATCTTGGTCGCGAACATCTCTACTTAAAAGCGGCGCGGGCTGAACTGGTAGAAGAGCGTGGCCCTATGCACGAGCGCGATACACTCGACCAAGAAGTTGCTCGATTGCGCGCAGAGGTCGCCAAAAAGCATGACAAAGGCTCCGACGAACTCGTTGAGCTCGAAGAGCGCGGTCGGCTCAGTCGGCAAAAGCGCGAGGCATTGGTGCGCGAGTTAGGCGGGGTAGAAGGTGAGCTGCGCGCACATGCGCGCTTGCAAACAGAGGAGGGCACAGTGCCGGTGCGCGAAGCACGCGACTTTGGAGAAAAGATACTCACTTTTGCGCAGGCGCAGAGTTGGGCGCAGTTGGTCGCGCTCACGAAGTTATTTTTGCAAAAATTAAGCAGCGGGGTCAAGGCAAACCAAAGCAAAGAAGAGCTTGAGGAGAAAAAGCGCGAACTCGAACAAGAGGTAGCAGCTATTGAAGCGCAGGAGGCAAAGATTGTTGCCCAAGTTTCGGCGCTGCGGCACAAGATCGAGAGCGAAAAGGACAAGAGCCGCGACGCCGAGCGGCAGCTCTTTGCTGCGATGGCCCGCCGAGCGGAGCTTGAGGGCAAGATTGTAGCGCTGCGCGCCAAAGAGCATGCGCTCGGTGTAGAAGAACATAGATTTAAAGAAGAACTGCGTGAAGTCTCAATGCTTTTAAACAAGGTGCTCGAGTACGAGTCGGTAGATATTATTTTTGAGGACGAACCTCGGGAGGCTCAAGAAGAGCGTCGCCGCAAGCTTGAGCGGCTCAAGATTAGGCTCGAGGAGGCGGGCTTGGGCAACAGCGCTGAGGTGTTAAAAGAGCATCAAGAGACTGCTGAGCGCGACGCGTTTTTGGCACGTGAGCTTACCGACTTGGAGGCCTCGGCCGAGTCGCTGCGCAATCTGATTGCTGAGTTGACCGAAACGCTGGAGATGCGTTTTACCAATGGTCTTGAGCGGATTAATAAAGAGTTTGAGCATTTCTTTAAGCTGATGTTTGGCGGCGGTTCGGCCGTCTTAGCTGTCACCAAAGAGCAGCGGCTCAAAAAAGGTTCGACCTTGGGTAGCTCTGCGTTAAGGTCGAACCTTGAGGATGACGGCGACGAAGCTGAGGAGGTTGAGGTCGAGGAAGGCGTAGAGATTTCGATCAACTTGCCGCACAAACGAATCAAGGGCCTCCACATGCTCTCGGGTGGTGAGCGGGCGCTCACCTCGATTGCGCTCATTTTTGCGATGAGCCAGGTGAACCCGCCGCCCTTCCTCATCCTCGACGAAACCGAGGCCGCGCTCGATGAGGCCAACTCGCGCCGCTACGGCGACATGATCGAGAGTTTGGCCAAAAAGTCGCAGCTTATTTTGGTGACGCACAACCGCGAGACGATGAGTCGTGCGGGGATACTCTACGGGGTCACCATGGGCGGCGACGGCGTTTCTAAATTGTTAAGTGTTAAGTTCGAAGAGGCGGTCGCGGTTGCTAAGTAGTGATCCTCGTTGTACGATTGAACTTCGTCCGCAATCAGGCGGACAGTTCTTGCAAGGGGCTCTGCATGGTAAAAATAAAAGGCGCCATTCTCGACTCATGTGAGTTGACGAAAGGTGAGACATGCTACCGAGGTCACGTGATCCTCGGTGACAGCAACCAGCAGTTGCTGATCTATTCTTCGGTCCGTGTCGGGGGCAAGACCGACGAACGGGCCAAGCCAAAACTGCTCTGGCCTAACGAGTTTAAGAAGAAGGCGCCGTATGAGAAAGGAGTGATCGATAGTTCGCTTTCTGAGCGGTGGCCCAAGGCCATACTGCCGGACTCCACTCCAATCGCCAAGGATGTTGCCTCGCTCGCGTTCGGCTTGCCGATCCGCACCTCGCCTTACCACCAAGCGGCGTGAGAAGTCCCAAGATTCCGTGCGGCTCCTGGAGCCGCGAGGCCCCCGGTAAAAACCGGGGGCCTTCATTTTTTATCGCACCAGTTCGAAGTCGAGTTGGCGGGCACCAAGGTCAGCGGCAACGAGCTTGACCTTGACTTCATCGCCGAGCGCAAATTTTTGTTTAGTTTTTTGGCCAATGAGTGCGTACTCTTTTTGGGCATAGTTGTAAAAGTCGTCGCCGATTGAACGTACGCGCACCAAGCCCTCGGCCGAGGTTGCTTTGTCTTCGACATACAGCCCCCACTCGGTTACGCCCGAGATAACCGCGTCAAAGGTTTGGCCTACCTTGTTTTGCATATACTCAATCAGTTTGTATTTAATCGACTCGCGCTCGGCGGCGGTCGCCTCGGCCTCTTGCTCGCTTGCGGCGATGCAGAGCTTCTCCAAATTGGCATACTCGCGGCGAGTAATCGGTTTGCCGTCGAGGTGGCTTTCGAGGATGCGATGCGCCAACATGTCGGGGTAGCGGCGGATGGGGGAGGTAAAGTGCGTATAGTAACGAAACGAGAGTCCAAAGTGCCCAATATTTTTGGTGCTGTAGATTGCTTTAGCCGTACTCCGCAGCGTTGAAGTGCGGATGAGTGAGGCCTCGGTTTTCCCCTCGATTTCTTTGAGCAATGTTTGGATAACTTTCGCGGAGTAGCATTGCTTGTCGCTCGAAGCTTTGGCGGTGTAGGTGCGAACCTCCAACACCACTGAGTCTATAACCGTGCCGCGCTCCCCGAAGGTCTGCCGGAAGCTGGACGTGACCGCCGGCGTCAGCGCGATCTCCGGGACCAGCATCAGAACGCGCCGGCCCGACGCGCGAACCGCGGCCGCCAGCCGCAGGTAGATCTCGGTCTTGCCGCTGCCGGTCACGCCGTGCAGGAGGGCGACGCGGAACGCGCGGTTCTCCGACATGCGGATGAGCCG
>CAYQPO010000001.1:0-158808 GCA_964420015.1 uncultured Candidatus Saccharibacteria bacterium | reverse complement strand
TTTGAGCAATTTTTGAATATCTTTTGCGGAGTATCGTTGCTTGGCCTTCGAAGCTTTGGCGGAGTAGGCGCCAAACTCATAGCCCACTGCGCGTACAAACGTGGCGAGCTCCTCGATACGGTCTGCTTTGGGTTCGTCGTGGATGCGGTAGAGAAACACCATCCCCGCTTCGGGCACCTTGGCGGCGAGTTTAGAAACGTAGTCCGAAACCTCTCGATTGCAAAGCAACATAAACTCCTCGATGAGCCAGTTGGTGTCAATACGTCGTTTTCGAACAACTCTAAGCGGTTTATCTTGCGCATCGAGCTCAAACTTGACCTCGTTTTCGCCAAAGTCGATCGCGCCTTCGTTTGCGCGCTGGGCCCGCATGGCGGTCGCGAGTTTGAGCATTGCGTTGAGTTCGCTCAAGAAGGGTCCTGTTTGGGTGTCGAGCACCGCTTGTGCCTCTTCGTAGGTAAAGCGCTTTTTCGAGTTGATGACCGACTTCGTAAAGCGTCGCTTGAGCACTTTGCCCTCGGCATTGAGCGTAAAGAGGCCCGAAAAGGCAAGCCGATCAACATTTGGCATGAGGCTGGCCACACCGCCAGAGATAGCGTGGGGGAGCATCGGGATCGTTGCGTCTACTAAATAGACGCTCGTGCCACGGCGCTCGGCCTCCTCGCCGAGCGCCGTGCCCGGTTTGGCAAAAAATGAGGCATCGGCGATGTGCACGCCGACGTCGAACGTCCCGTCGGCGTTCTCAACCAGCGAGAGCGCATCGTCGAAGTCTTTGGCCTCTGCTGGGTCAATAGTAAAAACCGGCAGGTAGCGCAGGTCTGCGCGTTTGGGAAGCTCTTCTGCAATAATTTCGTCGTGACGAGCGGCAAGCGCCTTGGCCTCCGCTTCAACTGCGGCAGGGAAACTCGTGCGAAAGCCATGCTCCATCACGATCGCATTCATCTCGACATGGTGCGTCCCGGCAGCGCCAAGTACCTCTATTATTTTTCCGCGCGCTGTGTCTCCATCGAACGAAAGTAGTTCTACGAGCACCTTGTCGCCCTCCGAAGCGTTAGCGGAGGAGGGCACGTCAATTTCTACGGGGAATCGGGGGTCATCTGGCTTGACTCTGCTTTTATTGAGCACACCTACGAACTGCGTCTTGGCACGCTCGACTATTTTTTTGACCCGGCCGCGCGGGCGGGGGAAGAGGCTCAGGAGCTCGACCTCAACCTGATCGCCATTGAGGGCACCATTGAGCTTTTCAGGGAAAATTTCTATATCTTCTAAGGGCTTGCCCTTCGTAGCTTCAGCGGAGAAGGGCAAATAGCCCACTCCTTTGCGGGTTACTTCGACGATACCAGATATGAGTTTCTTGGGCCCCTCGGCTTTGCGAGGACCCCGATTACTACTGCGAGGCATTAGTACGCCACTTGTAGCACGGATTCGTAAAAATGAAAAGGCCGCCCATTGGGGCGGCCTCCTGTTTTTGGCAGGTGGTTCTATCGAGCCATACTCCCCTGGGCCACAGCAGACACGGGAGCTTTCCGGGGGTTGCGCGGCCGCGGCGTGCAAGAAATGAAGTAGGATGAAGTGGTCAGTGCCCAGCATACCCCAATTGCCGCAAGACCTACAGTAGCGTATGCATCTCCGATTGCGTACAAACCTGCTACGCCTGCAGTGATCACGCAGCTCCACAGCGCCAGCCGTATGCGGCTCGGACTCAAGCGATAATGGAGAGGGTTGGCGGTGCCCGCCACTTCCATCTGCTCGTGCTTCTCCTTGTCTATGCGCTCGAATAGGTTAAGGAGTCGGAAGAGCGTCAGCCCCAAGATAGCAATGAGCGCAAATGCGGTCGGGATACTGGTCAGTTGGTAGGCGACGATTGTGATGCAGATGAGCGCCACCCAGACACAGATCCGTGCCAGAAAAAAGCAAGAGCGACCATACCAATCGTTTACCCAGTCGGATACTTTCTGGAATCGACCAAGGATGGCCTCGTCCAGAGATTGAAAGAACCCCATGCCATCCTCCTTTTGGTTTGGCCTTGGTTTGAGACATTTTTACCGCATTTGACCTGTGTTGTCTAATTTGATACCGTACTCTCATCCGCCCAGGGCGGGTATTTTTAAACCAGCTATGCTTACTATCCGCCTCAGCCGCGTGGGCAAGAAGAAAGACGGCTCTTTCCGCGTGATCGTTGTAGAGAGCAAGCGCAAAGTACAGCCAGGCAACTATCTCGAGATGGTGGGCCACTACGACCCGCGCGTCGACAAGGTTGAGCTGAAGGCCGAGCGCATTAAACACTGGATCAGCATGGGTGCGACCGTCTCAGACACGGTGCATAACCTGCTCGTCTCGAACAAGATTATCGAAGACAAGAAGATCAATGTGTTGCCCAAAAAGGTAGTATCGAAGCCTGATGCTCCGGCGGCAGAGGCTCCTCAACCCGAGCAGACTGGGGACACTCCAGTTGCAGCTAAGCAGCCGGCGCAATAAAATTAGTCCTACGTGCTTTTAATCAACTAAATATTCCGCTATGGCCGCAGAGAAGGATCAAGAGTTTTTGGAGTTTGTTATTAAGGGGCTCGTTGAGCACCCCGAGGATGTGAAGATTAATCGCGTCGTCGACGAGATGGGCGTACTGTTGACGCTCGATCTTAATGCCGAGGACATGGGCAAGGTGATCGGTAGGAGCGGCAACACCGCCAAGGCTATCCGCACCCTGCTTAGGGTGGTGGGGATGAAGCACAACGCCCGCGTAAACCTGAAGATTAATGAACCGGCAGGTGGCCGCCAAGACGGCGCGGGCCCCTCGGGCGGTGCGGCAGCCCAAAATTGGGACGGGAGCCACGAAGTGGATGGTCAAAAGGCCAACATGAAGAGCCTCGACGACGCGATGGACAACCTGGGGAATTTTTAGGACAAAAGAAAAATCCCGCTCGGGTGGAAGCCCGGGCGGGATTTTTTGACGCGTGGGGTTGAGCTTAAGCCGCAGCAGGCTGTTTGACTTTGACCCTCTTGAACCGCTCCGCGGGGAAGCGATAGTCTTCGAACTCTGCGTTCTTCTTGTCTCTGAGGGCCAGAGTCCATCCGAGGTATTGCTTGCCACCGATGTCGTAACAGTTGCGGGTCTCGAAATAAACCCTGACGACTTCGTAGTCCTTGCCAGGCTTTGCTTCTCCGGTGGTGCTGTGCTCACCGATCGTGTTGACGGAGCCACAATAGTAAGTGGCCTTCGGATCGATGCGAACTCTCTCGCCTCGCATAAAGGGCGGCCGCGTGCCTTCAAGCCGCGACAACACGACCCCGTAGAAATAGAAGGCCTCGGATTGATGAGAACTCCGCATGAAGTCGATCACCAGTCCGGAGCCCGATACCGCGGCCCGGGAGGTGGCCTTCAATAGGTTTTCCATCAGCTCTTCGTTGTTCATGTCGTAGGCCCAGGTGATGGGCATGACAAGCTCCTGTGTTCGTTGCCTGCCTGCACCATAGCGCTTTTTATAGAAATACGGTAGGGTAGACGCATGAATTTTCATGTGGTGACGTTGTTTCCTGAGGTGGTAGAGGCCTATACAGGCGCCTCGATACTTGGCCGGGCCCAAAAGCAAAAATTGCTGAAGGTGAAGACCTATCAGCTACGCGACTTTGCGGGCAACCGCTGGGGTAAGGTCGACGAGCGGCCCTACGGTGGTGGTCCAGGGATGGTACTGCGCGCCGAGCCAGTGATCAAAGCGGTCCAAAAAATACCTAGGTTTAACCTAGGTAAAACAAAGGTGATTATTACTTCTGCCGGAGGAAAGTTGCTCACTAATACCTTTGCCAAGAGCCTACTCAAACACAAAGACGTAGTGATCGTGTGTGGTCGCTACGAGGGTATCGATGCTCGGGCAAAAAAAGTTTTAAAGGCCGAAGAGGTCTCGGTCGGGCCCTACATTTTGACCGGCGGCGAGGTGCCGGCGATGGCGATTATTGACGCTGCTGCGCGGCAGATTAAGGGAGTCTTGGGCAAATTTGAGTCGGTCGAAGAGGGTCGGGTAGCTAGTCATGATGTTTACACTCGCCCCGAGGTTTTAAAGATAAAAGGCAAAGGCTACCGTGTGCCCAAAGTGCTGCTTTCTGGCCATCATGCCAAAATAGACGCGCAACGCTCCAAGCGCCGCAGTTCGCCTAAATAAAAATTTTTGTTATAGTGCGTGCAACGGGTTCACCACTGGGAGAAGTCCATGGCTCGCAAAGCCGTCGCCGCTGCCGCTACGAAACCGACTGCTCAGGTTACCAAGTGGCCAGACTGGGTCCAATCTGCTGAGACGGGGTTTAAACTCAAGGCCAAGAAGGCGTTCGAGGCCAAGCATCCCGAATTGGGCAAGGTCCGCTTTACGCCCTTTATGGATCTGGAGTTCGTCCAGGCCCCAGAAGGGAGTGATCCTCCTGAAGGAGGTTTGATCAGGGTTTCGTTCAAGTGGGGCGAGGGCTGTCACGCCGCCGACTTGGACCCAAACCTGCTTGAGCCACGCCCGGTTCCTCAAGAAAAGCCAATCGAGGAGCAGGGTCCTCCGTTCTGAGATCTGGTCTCGGTCCATTACGAATGAAAAGCCCGCCCCGAGGAGTCGAGGGGCGGGCTTTTGCTTGCGTGTGCTGTCCGATTTAAACCGAGCGCAATTCTGCGCGCTGGTGTTGAGCGAGCAGCCGGGCTTGGGCGGCGGGGTCGCAAAGCTCATAGACCCCGAGCATGCAGAGTGCCGCGCGCACAACAACGCTCTCTTTTGGCTCAATCACGCGCTCCCCGCCGCGGGTGAGCACCACATGCAGGACATTGCGATGTGAGTCGTGCTCAAGCCTACGAATACTCTCTTTGTCGATCTCGAACTCGGCTTCGAGCTCCTCAAGGAGGCCCTTCCAGGCACGAGTGTGTTCGGGGGAGCCGTTTGGACGAATCGGATTCATCAAAGACCTCCCTAGGGTCATCTTGGCCGGGGTGGCTGGGCCTATTGCCTTTAGTCTACGCTAATCTGAAGCGAACTTTAGGTAAGGTGGGGATAGGCGTTTGACAGACTTTTTCCGGCGCGTATACTGAAATGTGAAATCCACAGGGGAGCCGCAAGGCCAGATTGTGTATCGAGAAACGGGGATTTCGATACAAACTAAGTGCTGGGGCAAAAATCCTAGAGCTTCATAAACGAAGCAGAGGGGAGCGTTATTCGCGCCCGCTCTTTTCGTGTTTTGTGAGTGTGCATAAGTAACTTGTGTTCGCTCAAAAAGTACGAATGGGCAGTAAGTCCAATTACTAATCTTCATCCAAAAGCCATATGCAAACAAAAAAGTACTTCTCCCGGTTTCGTGCGCCGCTCGTCCCGACTCCCAATTTGGTCTCCGCCCAAGTAGAGTCCTACAAGTGGATTGTTGAAAAAGGTGTCAAAGAAGTATTTAAAGAATTTACGCCTATCAAGGACTACTCGGGCAAGAAGTTTGATCTTGAGTTTCTCAAGATTGAGCTTGGCGAGCCCAAATTCGACGAACACTACGCCAAAGCACAAAAACAAACACTCGACATCCCTGTCCGTGCGCTGATCCGCCTCAAAAACAAAGCCACCGGTTCTGATAAAGAGCAGGAGATCTTCCTTGCCGACCTGCCGATCATGACCGAGCATGGCACGTTTGTGATCAACGGCGTCGAGCGGGTGATTGTCCCGCAGCTCGCGCGCTCCTACGGCGTGTTCTTTACCGCCGAAGAGCTCAAGGGCAAGCGCCATTTTGGCGCCAAGATTATCCCTGCGCGCGGCGCCTGGATCGAGATGGAGGCCGACGCCTCGGGCGACATTGCGGTACGCATCGACCGGAAGCGCAAGTTCCCTGCCACCTCGCTTTTGCGCGTGCTTGGAGCAACGTATGACTCGGATATCAAGTCGCTTTTTTCTAAAACATCCGAAGCAAAAAAGTGGGTTGAGCAAGCGCTCGAGAAGGACCCCACCAAGACAGTCGATGACGCGTTTATCGAGATTCATAAGCGTTTGCGCGACGGTGACATGGCCACAGCTCAAAACGCAAAAGATTACATTAATTCGATCTTTAGCGAGGAGCGCTACGACCTCTCGCGCGTGGGCCGCTACCGCTTTAATCAGCGCTTTAACCGCTCGCTCGATGAGGTAGAGCTCAAGAGAAAAACCTTGAGCTTGGACGATCTGGTGCTCGTGATCAATCACTTGCTGAGTTTGGAGAACGACCCCAACGCAGTTGAGGACAACATCGACCACTTGGGTAGCCGCCGCGTGCGCTATGTGGGTGAGATGCTGCAGTCGCGCTTGCGTGTAGGCCTCACGCACATGAAGCGCAATATCCAAGACCGCATGTCGACGATCGACACCGACGCGACACTGCCGCAGCAGTTTGTAAACCCGCGCCCCCTGCAAGCGCGTATCAAAGAATTTTTTACGACCAACCAACTTTCGCAATTTGCGCAGCAAAACAACGCGCTCGAAGAGCTGGAGCACATGCGCACGCTTTCGGCGCTTGGTCCTGGCGGACTCACCCGCGAGCGCGCGGGCTTTGAGGTGCGCGACGTGCACCCTTCCCACTATGGCCGCCTCTGTCCCATCCAAACGCCTGAGGGCCCCAACATCGGTCTCATTTTGCGCCTTACGACCTATGCTCGCCTCAACGAGTTTGGCATGATCGAAACGCCCTATGCGCGCGTTAAAGACGGCAAGGTTACTAAAGATATCGTGTACCTCAACGCCGCCGAGGAGGAAAAGGAGACGATCGCGCATGGTGCAACGCGCGTGAGCGAGGACGGCACCATTGAAGAAAAAGTAGTCGAAGTCCGCCAGACAGGCGTGCCACACCGTGTTCCTAAACAGGAGGTTACCTTTATAGACATCGCCGCAGAGCAGCCCTTCTCGGTAGCAACTTCGATGATCCCGTTCCTCGAACATGATGACGCCAACCGCTCGCTCATGGGCTCGAACATGCAAAAGCAGGCCACCCCAGTGCTTGTGCCCGAAGCTCCGCTGGTGGGCACCGGTATGGAGGAGCGCGCCGCCAAAGACACCGGCCGCCTGATTTATGCCAAGGAGGCAGGCACCGTTACACATGCCGACGGGCGCATCATTAAGGTCAAGAATGCCGCTGGCAAAGAGGCCGAGTATCCGCTGGTCAACTTTGTACGCACCAACGGCTTTACCGCGTTCCACCAGCGTCCCTCTGTTTCGGTGGGCGATAAGGTTAAGAGAGGCGATCTTCTTGCCGACACCTCGAGCTCGGACAAGGGTCAGCTCGCGCTTGGGCAAAATGCACTGGTGGCGTTTATGTGCTGGAGCGGCGCCAACTATGAAGACGCGATCATCATCTCTGAGCGCTTGGTTAAAGACAGCAAGTTCTCCTCGATCCACATTGAGGAGTTTGTCTGCAATGTGCGCGATACCAAGCTTGGCCCCGAGGAATGCACCCACGACATCCCCAACGTCTCTGAAGCAAAACTCCGCAATCTCGACGAAGATGGTCTGGTGCGCATGGGTTCTGAGGTGCGCCCCGGTGACATCTTGGTGGGCAAAATTACCCCCAAGGGCGAGACTCAGCTCACGCCTGAGGAACGTTTGCTGCGCTCGATCTTTGGCGATAAGGCCCGCGACGTTAAAGACTCATCACTGCGCATGGAAAATGGCAAGCGCGGTCGCGTGATCGGCGTCAAGGTTTTTAGCCGCGACCAGGGCCACCAACTCGAATCGGGCATCATCAAGCGCATCCACATTGAAGTTGCACAGCTGCGCACCGTATCCGTTGGCGACAAACTCGCCGGCCGCCACGGAAATAAGGGCGTCATTTCGCGCATTTTGCCCGAAGAGGACATGCCGTATACCAAAGACGGCCGCCCGGTAGACGTGATTTTAACTCCGCTCGGCGTGCCCAGCCGTATGAACCTTGGCCAGATCCTCGAGCTTCACTTGGGGCTCGCCGCTAACACGCTTAATTATCAAGCTATCTGCCCACCGTTTGCCGGTGCGACCGAAGGCGAGATCCGTGAGGAGCTCAAAGCGGCCGGCTTTAATGAGAGTGGCAAGATGAAGCTCTACGACGGTCGCACCGGTGAGGCGTTTGAGCAAGAGGTCGCCGTCGGCTACATGTATATCTTGAAGCTCCACCACATGGTCGAGGACAAAATCCACATGCGCTCGATCGGCCCCTATAGTCTCATTACGCAGCAGCCCCTTGGCGGCAAAGCACAGGGTGGTGGTCAGCGTTTCGGCGAGATGGAGGTCTGGGCCTTGCTTGGCTACGGCGCGGCGTACACACTGCGCGAAATGCTCACGGTCAAGTCTGACGACATTACTGGCCGCTCGGCTGCGTTCGACGCGATCGTGCGCGGTGAGCGGATCACCCATCACTTTGCACCGGCTTCGTTCAACGTACTCTTGCACACCCTGCGCGGGCTTGCACTCGACATCGAACTTATGCAAGGCGGAGCCCCACTGCGCTCTGGCCGCAAAACGCCGGGCGCCGAGACCGGTGATTTCGACGGTTTGCGCATCCGCCCCGCTTCGCCCGAGCGTATCTTGGAGTGGTCGCACGGTGAGGTTACCAAGCCTGAGACAATCAACTATCGCACCCAGCGCCCGGAGAAGAACTCACTCTTTGACGAAAAGATCTTTGGCCCTGAACGCGATTATGAATGCTACTGCGGTAAATATCGTGGCATCCGCTACAAGGGCATCGTCTGCGAGAAATGCGGTGTAGAGATCACGCGCTCGATTGTGCGTCGCGAACGCATGGGTCATGTCGATCTCGCTGTCCCCGTCGCACACGTGTGGTTCTTGCGTGCCATCCCGTCGCGTCTCGCGAGCATTCTCGGTATCTCTGGCTCTGATCTGGAGAAGGTAGTCTACTTTGCTGGCTACATGGTGGGCGCCGTGCACCAAAAAGAGAAGGAGCGCATCGTACATGAGCTTGAGGCGGAGTACAAGACCAAACTTAAAAATCTCCAAGACGACAAGAGCAAAGAAAAAATTAAAGAGCTCTTCTTGGAGGCTAAGCGTGACATCGACGGAATCGAGGTGGGCGCGGTGCTCGACGAAGCAAAGTATCATCGCTTTGCCATTAAATATGGCGCGATGTTCGAGGCAGGGATCGGCGCCGAGGCTATCTACAACCTCTGCAAGACGCTCAACCTCAAGGAGCTGGTCAAAGAAATTGAAGCAAGATTGCCCGACGCCGGTGCCGCTGAGCGCGAGAAGCTCGGCAAGCGCCTCTCAATACTCCGTGGCATGGTGCGGGCTAACGTCCGTCCCGAGTGGATGTTCTTAACCCGCATCCCGATTATCCCGCCGGGGCTTCGGCCTATGGTCGCACTCGAGGGCGGCCGCCATGCGACGAGCGACGTCAACGACCTCTATCGCCGCGTCATCAACCGCAACAACCGTCTCAAAAAGCTCCTCGAGATCCATGCGCCGGACGTGATCCTGCGCAACGAGAAGCGCATCTTGCAAGAGGCGATCGACGCGCTTATCGACAACTCAATCCGCCACGGCGGGGCCGCTTTTTCCGCCACCACCCAGGCTCGCACCAGGCCACTGAAGTCGCTCGCGGACAATCTCAAGGGCAAGTCTGGCCTTTTCCGCCAAAACTTACTCGGCAAGCGCGTCGACTACTCTGGCCGCTCGGTAATTGTCGTCGGTCCGGAGCTCAAGCTCAATCAGTGCGGTTTGCCTAAACACATGGCGCTCGAGCTGTTCCGCCCCTTCGTGATCGGCAAGCTGCTTGAAAAAGAGCTCGCCTATAACATCCGTGGCGCCGGGCGGCTCATCGACGAAGGTGTGCCAGAGGTGTGGGCAATCCTCGAAGATGTCATTAGAGACAAATACGTGATGCTTAACCGCGCACCAACGCTACACCGCTTGGGTATCCAGGCATTCCAGCCGATCCTGATCGAGGGTAACGCGATCCAGCTCCACCCGATGGTGTGCCCGGCGTTCAATGCCGACTTCGATGGCGACCAGATGGCTGTCCACGTGCCGCTCTCGCCTGAGGCTCAAGCCGAGGCGCGCGAGATTATGGCTGCACCGAAAAACATCCTCAAACCGGGCGACGGCCAGCCGGTTGTGGCAACAAAACTCCTCGACATTTTGCTCGGCAGTTATTGGATGACCAAAGAGGTTGCGGGTGCGAAGGGAGAAGGGAGTGCTTTCCAATCGCCGAACGCCGCGATTTTGGCCTACGACTACGGCGCAGTAGGCTTTCAAGCCAAGATCAAGGTGCAACCCTCGGAGAAGGAGAAATACGCTCAGTTTGGTGGCCAACTTTTTGAGACCACGGTCGGGCGACTGCTCTTCAACACCGTCTTCCCCGGAGATTATCCCTACATCAACGATTCTATCGGCAAAGAGAAGCTTGGCAAACTCGTAGATGACCTTATTAACCGCTATGGTTTGGAAAAGGTCCCCGAGATCATGGACAAAATCAAAGCATTTGGTTTTCGCTATGTAACGCAATCTGGCATCACCTGGTCGCTCGACGACATCCGCGTGCCTGAGGAGAAGAACGCGATCATCGCTGCTGCACAAAAAAGGTCAGACGAAGTGATCCGCCACTGGCAAGAAGGATTGTTGACTGAAGAGGAGCGCTACCAGATGAACATCGAAATTTGGCACCAAGCCAAAGCCGACATCGAGAAGCTGATTCCGACCGCACTGCCGGTAAACGGCTCAGTCTCCGACATGCTTAAGTCGAAGGCCCGCGGTTCGGTCGCACAGTTGACCCAAATGGCGGGTATGAAGGGCCTCATTGCCTCACCCTCCGGCGACACGATTGAGCTCCCCGTAACCAAGTCGATGAAGGAGGGCCTTAGCCCAATAGAGTACTTTACCACCACGCACGGTTCGCGCTCAGGCTTGGCTGCAACCGCACTCTCGACCGCCAAGGCAGGATACCTCACCCGGCGCCTCTTCGATGTTGCACAAGACATTGTCATTGTTGAGGAGGACTGCGGCACCAAGGAAGGTCTCACTATTTCGCGCGAGTCGGCCTCGGGTATCGGCACCTTCCTTGCTAAAAACATCGACGGTCGCTATTTGGCAGAGTCTATCGAAAAAGATGGCAAGATTGAGTACAAGAAGGGCCACTTTATCACGAGCGTTGACGCTAAGCGTATCGAAGAGCTCGGTGTCCCGGAGGTAGTGGTCCGCTCGCCGGTAGCATGCAAAACTTCGACAGGCCTTTGCGCTCGCTGCTATGGCGCAGATCTCGGCACCATGAAGCCAGTAACACTCGGCGAAGCGGTCGGTACGGTCGCCGCACAAGCGATCGGCGAGCCGGGCACGCAGCTCACCATGAACGTTAAGCACGCTGGCGGCGCAGCGTCTTCAGGCGGCGATGTGACGCAAGGTCTGCCCCGCGTTGAGGAGATCTTTGAGCGTCGTGCACCGCGCAATCCGGCGGTGGTCGCCTCAGTCTCTGGAGAAGTGGTTGAAATCCGCGATGACGGCAAGGAAAAAACTATCGTGGTGGCTCCTGACATCGAACACAAAAAAAGTAAGAAGGATATGGTCGAATATGAGGCCCACGTGCGCCGCGTGCCACTGGTTAAAGTAGGCAGCCGTGTCGAGAAGGGTCAGTTGCTCACCGACGGGTCGGCCGACTTGGCAGAGCTCTTTAAGTATGCAGGCAAAGAACGCACGCAAGAGTATGTGATGGCCGAAGTCATTAAGATCTACGAGCTCCAGGGTGCGTCGATCTCGGTCAAGCACGTTGAGGTGATCGTGCGGCAAATGTTTAGCCGCGTGCGCATTACTGCTTCGGGTACGACCGAGTATTCGCTCGGGGACGTGGTACCGCAGGCAGACTTTGAGGCAGCAAATGTGGTTGCCACCGAGGCGGGTGGCGAAGTTGCAAAAGGGGAGCCTATGGTCATGGGTATTCTCGATGTCTCGCTTAGTCGTGCAAGCTTCCTTTCAGCAGCGTCGTTCCAAAATACGACCCGCATGCTTATTAAAGCCTCGATCTACGGTGCGCAAGATGCCCTCGAGGGTTTGAAGGAGAACGTGATCCTGGGCCGCTTGATCCCCGCAGGTACGGGCTTTAAAGGCTCGCCGAAGGCCGCGATTGTTGAGAAGCTTGCCCCCAAGCCGCTGCAGACTATAGAAGGCGACCGCGAACTCGCTCGCTAACCCTTCGACAAGCTCAGAGCAAGAAATTTAAAAGTAAAAAAAGGCGTGGAGGCCAGACAGCCTCCGCGCCTTTTTGCCTCCGTTGTGCAGTAGATCCTGTAAAAAACTTACCGAAAACTTCGCATATGCGAATTTTTCCTAAATTCAATATAGACAGTTATAGCCAATTACAATAGGCCAAATGCTTGCATGAGGTGTTTCTCGCCGCTTATCTTTTCTGCTGTCACAAACGACACACAATCTTTAAGTTTGTGAAACTCTGCTATCTGTAGGATTTCTTTTTCTAGTGGGTATGGATGTACCCAGACTGAATTTTGATATAACCGAAGGCCGAGTTCTCTCAGGTGTGTGCGAAATATGTCACGCCTACGGCGCTTGTCTTTAGGGATATCAAACAGTACCAAGTGCCATGCGCCATCCCAGCGCTTAGGTGTTGGGATTCTCAGCTGCCATAACTTTCGTTCGCTCAGTGCGCGAGCGCCTTTGCCAGTTAGTTGGTCTTTGCCCCGGGTATGGATAATATATTTTTCTTGCCGTAAGTAATAGAGTTTCTTAGCATAGCGGCGGTCAATCGGGGCTTGGTCGAGCACCAGTTGCAGCACATCAAGCAGCAGTTCTTTGCCGCCCTGCATCGCCGCGCCTTTTGAAGATCTCACCATAGTAAAGATTATACTAATCACTTTTTCGCATATGCGAAATTTTCCACAATATCTATATTTAAATGCGTTTATATAGTTTTAGAATTAAAAACGCCGGCGCGAAAGCGCCGGCGTTTCGTACTTTACTTCTCTAACCAAGCATGCAAGAAGTGAGTGCAACCGGCCAGCATGAGCAATACTCCAGTCGCGTCAACCTCTATGATGTGGCTAATCCCAGCACCGAGCAAAAACAAGCCGGTCAATATTTCCATAGGGCCTTCTCCCAAGGTGCATTTCCAAATTGTGCACATTATGCATTACACTGTCCGACAGTGTCAAGTGTTATACTATTAGCCTATGGCGGGGGATGAAGTGCAGCAAATTAAAGACCGGATCAATATTGTCGAGGTGGTGGGGCAGTATGTGCAGCTGCGGCGGGCGGGCAAGAGCTACACTGGCCGCTGCCCCTTCCACAAAGAGCGCACACCGAGCTTTCATGTCTCACCCGAGCGCGGGACATATAAGTGTTTTGGCTGTGGCGAGGGGGGAGACGTGTTCTCGTTCCTGCAAAAAATAGAGGGGAGCGACTTTCTAACCGTTTTAAAGCAGCTGGCAGAAAAGGCCGGGGTCAAACTAGAGAGCCGGAGCTTCAGGCCTAAAGACCCTGAGCAGGCCCACATCGAGGAGCGGCTCAGAGAGGTCTGCGAAGCGGCGGTGAAATATTTTGAAAGCCAGCTTGTAGTACGTAGGGATGTGCACGACTACCTCCACACACGGGGGGTGAGTGAGGAGACCATTAAAGAGTGGCGCATAGGCTACGCGCCCGCCACCTGGGACAGCCTCTCGAGACACTTGTTGAGTTTGGGTTTTGGGTATCCGGATATGGTAGACGCGGGCTTTGGAGTTCGTTCTGAGAAACGACCTGCAGGAGCGCAGCGACCAGAAGAGGTAAGAGTATTTGACCGGTTTCGCGGCCGGATCATGTTCCCGATATTCGATCTCGGTGGAGCGCCCATCGCGGTCTCAGGAAGGTTTTTTGAAGCGGTCCCGGGGGCCAAGCAAGACAGCGAACCCGCAAAGTACGTTAACTCGCCTGAAACGGCACTCTTTAAAAAATCACGTACACTCTACGGGCTCCATGCTGCGCGCAATTACATACGCAAGCTCGACTGCATTTTGCTGGTTGAGGGCCAGTTCGACTTGATTCTTGCGCACCAATCGGGGCTGCACTTCGCCGTGGCGCTCTCGGGGACTGCACTCACAGCAGAACACCTGCAAATCCTGAGCAGACTCTCGAAGCGCTTAGTGCTTGCACTTGATGCCGACCAGGCGGGCATCCGCGCCGGGCTTAGGAGCGCCTACCTTGCCGCTGCACAAGGATTTGAGGTCAAGGTGCCGACCTTCCCCCCGGGAGCAGACCCGGCCGACGTGGCCAAAGAAAACCCCGAGCTATTAAAGGCTGCTGTCCGCACTGCGCATAGGGCGGTCGAGTTCTTTCTCGGTGCGCTTAGACCGCAGGCAAAAGATGTGGGGAGCTATCGCAAGCTGGTCGAGGCAAATATCTTGCCGCTTATTGCAGCGATGCAGAGTGAGATTGAACGCGAGCAAAACATCCGGCTTGTGGCCAACAAGCTTGGCGTGAGCGAGGATGCCGTGCGCGCCGAAGTGGCCAAAAGACCAATTCCACAAGAGGGTGATTCACCGGATATTCATCAAGACGTTGCAGAATCGACGCTGATGCCCTTGCAAAAAAAGATCGGTATGCTGCTTTTTGGGTTTGCTTCGGGTAAAGAGGAACTGAAGACGCTCTTGGGGACTGAGCGCCTTGCGCGCTACCAAGAAGAGCTCGAGCCCTTTGCCGAAGATTTACGGTTTAAGTTCGATGCCGAAGTGGGCGATCATACAAGCGAGCGAGTGGTTGCAGGCGACATGCTTGCTGACATACAGCGCATGCTTCAAAAAGAACGTTTTAAAATGAAGTTTTTGTGATATAATCGTCAACAACATAATGACTAAAAAGAAGGGTACAAAAACTAAACCCCGACGCAAAAAAGCCGGAGGGCCGGCCAGGGTGTCGGCCAAGTTTAAGGCGCTCTCCAAAGCGCGCCGGGCTAAGCTTGCGCCCAAGAAAAAGCTAATTACTAAAAAGGCTCCGCCGGTGCCCAAACTCTCTTCCAAACTCCAAAAACGCGTCGACGAACAAAACAAAAAAGCAGAAGCACTCATGGCGCGCGGTCGCGAGCGCGGCTTCGTCACCTATGATGAAATCTTAAAAAGCTTTCCCAATATCGAGACGGATGTCGAGTTTTTGGAGGTGCTGTATGAAAAGTTTTCGACTGCACACATCGATGTGCTCGAAGGTGGCGGCATGCTCGACGTCTCCGAACCCGACCAAGAGAAGGGCTACTCTCGCTCCGACAGCCAGTACGACTCGATCCAAATGTACCTGCGCGAGATAGGTAAGTATCCGCTCTTAAATGGCGAGCAAGAGCGCGCCTTGGCCAAGCGCATCACCGAGGGTGACAGCGAGGCGCGCAACTTGCTCGCACGAGCCAACCTGCGCTTGGTGGTCTCTATTGCCAAAAAGTATGTGGGCCGCTCGCCCGACTTGACCTTGCTCGACCTTATTCAAGAGGGCAATCTCGGGCTCTTCAAGGCGGTGGACAAGTTCGACTTTACCAAAGGATTCAAATTCTCAACCTACGCAACGTGGTGGATCCGCCAGGCGATTACGCGCGCGCTTGCCGATCAGAGCCGCACGATCCGTATCCCAGTGCACATGGTCGAGACGATTGCTAAATACAAGCAGGTCTCACGCCGACTCTCTCAGGATCTTGGCCGCGACCCGCTTGCCGAGGAGGTAGCGCTCGAGATGGGCGTCGACGTCGAGAAAATCTACCAGATAGAGAAGATCGACCAAGACACGGTTTCGCTTGAGAGCCCGGTTGGCGATGCCGACGAAGACGGTAAGTCGGTTTTGGGCGACTTCATCAAAGACGACAAAATTCTTTCGCCTGACCAGGAGGTGGCGCGGCGCATTTTGGCCGACCAGCTGCGCGAGATCCTCGACGAGCTCTCGCCCAAGGAGCGCGAAATTTTGAAACTGCGCCATGGGCTCGAAGACGGCATCTACCACACGCTCGAGGAGGTGGGGAAGAAGTTTGGCGTTACCCGCGAGCGCATCCGCCAGATCGAGGCTAAAGCGCTTGAGCGCATCCGCACGCACGAAAAAGCTAAAAGATTGCGGAGTTACTAAAAACAAAACGCCCGACTCATCGCCGGGCGTTTTGGCGCCGTGGGTTAGTGCAAGACCAACCACAGGGTGCCAACGATCAAGAGAAAAACCACTGTGCCTCGAAGCAGTCCGCGGTTGCTCGCCGGCTCCGGGACAACTGGGCCATCCATTAAACTCTCCCTGCGGCAAGCTCGTGCCGCGCGTACCGCGTTGGATAATAGGACAAAACACCTGAATCGTCAATGAGGCTATACTGTGCCTATGGCCAAGCAAAAGCTGCCGATTGAGCATTGGAGCCACTCAAGTTTGATGGCGTTCTTGCGCAATCCGCTTGCGTGGCACAAGCGCTATGTCGAGCAAATTTATGACACGCCCAGCAGTCCGGCAGGCGTAGTTGGACGCGCCGCGCACACCGCACTCCAGCACTACTACGGCGGTTTGGGCAAAGAGACTGCGGTGGCACTCGGACTGGAATATTTGCGCAGCGTGCCCGACTTTGAGATCAACTTTGGCAAGGCCAAAACCAAAGCAGCGAAAAAAGCCAAGCGCGAGAGTATGGAGCGCGAGTATGCGCAGGCAGTTGGTTTTTATTTGGCTCGGCCGCCAAAATACAACGTGCTCGGGGTAGAGGTTAAGGCGACCGTGCCGGTCTCTGGCCTCGAGCTGCCTATCAAAGCGGTTTCAGATCTTGTGGTGCAAAGCAAAGTCGACCCACGCGGAGTCGATATCGTCGATCATAAGTTCGTGGCGGCGTTTAGCCCCTATAGAGGTGACAAAGCATTATTTGTACTCCAAGCAATCTTCAACTACTATACGGTCAAAAAAACCTTTGGTAAGCCGGTACGGTGCTTTATCATCCACGAGTGCAAGATCAGCCGCAATCAAGACGGGAGCTCGCAAATGCGTCGGCACGTGATCGACTTTCGCACCTTTCGCCAAGAGTTCATTATCTTTAACCGCCTGCTGCGCGATGCAACCGAGGCACTCAAACACATGAATGTCTTTTTGCCCAACCCTTCTGACATTTTCGAGGGGGAGAACAGCTTCGACATCTACCGCATCAACGTGACTCCCGAAGAGTACGACGCCCATTTTAGGCCCGAAGAATAAAGGGTTTTGGGAACTTGACAGTATTCCATATTCTATAGTATAATTTGTGGCGAACTTAGAACGCAACGGCAAGGGAGATTTTGGTAATGTCGGTTCAGCAACGTGTCGAAGAATTCTGTGCCGAGGGCACTGTCGGGGCGCGATCTGGATTAGGCCTCCAGAAACTGATCGAAAACATGAACAGTCTGGGCTATCATGCTGATCAGATCATCTACACAAGGTTTAGCCCATCAGCACTTTCTCACAGTCAGGGTGACCTCGAGGCTCGGTCTGGTATCGTGCTGTTCACTAAGGTCGCAGACAGTGTCATCAGCGATTCTCCGAAATTGAAACCGAGAACCGCTGTCGATGTGTGATCGAAACTAGAAGGGGCGAAAGGGTGGTCGGAACCCTTCCGCCCTTTTGCTTTTACAAAGGTCTGACCTTTGTATTTTTTGACTATTGAGCCGTGGTTGAGGCAGTCGTGCTCGGCTGGCCGGTACTCGAGAGGACGGCGTCGATCGCGGCACGCATGCTGTCGTAGGGTTGGTCGCCCGAGAGCGCAACCGCTTCGGTCCCGACCATCACGAGGCTAAACGGCGTGCCCTGCGCACCGTAGGAGAGCGCTTCGTTGTAGCTGTCGGTAACTTTTTGAGCGTAGGTGTTTTTAGAGAGGCAGTCGTTGAACTTAGCTACATCCAAGCCAACTTGCTGTGCCACCGTCGGGAGTTGTGCGAGGTCGAGGCCATTGTCCGAGGGAGTGATTTCAAAGATTTTGTCGGTGTAAGCGAAGTAGGCTGTGTCGCCGCCTTGGGCTGCGGCGCACTCGGCGGCTTGTGCCTCTTGCGGGGCTTTAGAGTGGATCTGTGCCAGCGGGAAGGGTCGCTGTACCCAGGCCACCTGGCCGCTCTTGCCGTAGTACGCAATAATCTGGTGCATCGTGGTGTTAAACACCTTGCAGTGTGGGCACTCCAAGTCCATATACTCAACCACTTTTACTGCAGCGTTAGGGTTGCCCAAAATGTGGTCTTGGCCGGGGGTATAGGCGCGGGCAGTGATAGAGCCGTTGGGGTTAGTGTTGGGCGCCATGCCTTGGGTAGAATTTTTGCCGCTCCAGAACACCGCTCCAGCAATGAGCGCACCGGCGATCACGATAGTAATGGGCAACACATATTGGGATTTCATATGCTGAAGATTTTAACACAAAAAAAGCCTTACTTTGCAACACTATTGACAACGTGATACTTTATATGTTAAACTGTCGGGCGAAGGGCAGATTCGCCCGCAGCACATCCAACAGGGAGTGAAAACATGTTCCGGACGTTCGCACTTGCTCTTGCAGCCTTGGCGCTTATCGCCTGCGGTGAGACTTCTGAACAAAAGGTTGCTCGCGAAAAGTTTGAGCAGCAGCAAGCAGTGGAAAAAGCCGAGCAGGAGCAGCGTGAGGCGAAACAGGCGGGCTACGAAAAGTATCTGGCCGACTGCAAGGTTAAGAACGGTACCAATCACTGGGGCCCGTTCACTTACTATAACCACTATGCTCGGGGCAACTACGTGGCCAATAATCGCTACCGGTCGCGCAAGTTCTATATCGCCAGTCGGACCAATAAGGTATGGCAAGAAGCCGAACGGCGCCAAACCTGCGTAGTGGCCGAAAGTGACGGTTATGGCGTTTTAGTCTATATCCTCGGCGAGAGGACGAATGGCAAGTATATCCACTTCTGAGTCCCGCAACCGAAGGCGCAAAGCCCTGTCGATTGCGGGGCTTTGTTGTTTTAAAACGCAACGCCAGAGGCAACTAAAAAGGTAGCGTGTGTGTGAGGGCCGGGGAGTCAGACACTACCTCCCAACCAGAGGTATCGAGCTTTATATCGCGCAGACCGTCGTAGTCGCGGTACTTAAGCGACCCTTGCTTTTTTGCATAGTCGTACAAGTCGCTGGTGATTTTGACATCCATCAAACAATATTCTTTGACCTTTTCCTTCAGTCCTTGCTTCCACCACTCGACCGCCTCGAGGCCGTCACCTATCTTGCCGCGGCCGAGTGTTGCCTCGGCCAAGTTGTCGAGTTTGAGGCGGCGGCCCAAAACATTTTTAACCTCTTTGAGCAAGTCGATGCTTTTAATCTTACTCAAGTCGCCTGCGTAGTATTTATTGAGGATCGGGATGTCGAAGTGGTCCGAGTTATAGCCTACAATAATATCGGCCGACTCAAACAGTGGCCACGCTTTGCTCAGCTCGTCGCGATAAAAGCCGATGAGCTCGCCGCTCTCGGAGTCGTGCACGCCCAATACCGAAATTTCTAGGTTTGAGAAGTCGCCATTACCGCGCCATACGCCCTCAGTTTCTATATCGAAGGTGAGTCGTTTCATTTGGGGGTTATTTGAGAGTAGCAAAAAACTCCCCCAATTGCTCGCGACGCATAGACTCTTGAGTGCCTGTCCCAAGGTTTTTAACCATAAACTCGCCGCTTTGGAGTTCGTTTTGCCCGACCACTACCAACCACGGCACTGCGTGCTTGACCGCAACTTTAATTTGGTCGCCCAGTTTGCGCTCGCCGAAGTCGATCGCCACGTTCACCCCTTGCCTGCGCATCTCTCCTGCGAGCGTCTGCGCCTCGTAGGCGAGAGTTGGGTCGGTGACCGCAACGTAGACCTGCGTTGGAGGAGTATAGGCAGGGATAAGGCCCCGCGTTTCTAAAAAGTCGCGTATGGTTACGTCGCCCATACCAAAGCCCACTCCCGGCAGAGGCTCGTCGTCGAACATAGCAGTTAAGTTGTCGTAGCGCCCTCCGCCAAACAAGGCGCGGTTGTTTTGAGGATGGGTGTCAAAGACCTCGAAGACGATGCCGGTGTAGTAGGCAAAGCCGCGCACAATGGCTGGGTCGTAGACGATATTTTCGATGCCTGCTTGATTGAACTTTTCGATGAGCTCGGCGACATCCTCGGGCACGTCACTAGCCGAGACCGCACTCGCTTGGACCCCAAGCTCGCGCAACCCCGTCTCAAAATCGACGCTCGATAGTTTGTCGCGCCGATCGAGCAAGCCAAAAAACTTCTTCGTATTTTCGCTCGAGAGGCCCGCGCGCTTAGCGACCTGATTCATAGCCGGGCGCGAGCCCACTTTGATGACAAAGTCGCTCTCGCTCCCGCCGAGCGCGCGCATGATGCCGTAGGCTACGCCAATCACCTCGCCGTCGGCGGCGAGACTTTTGCTCCCAAACAAATCGACATTGAGTTGCCAAAATTCGCGCAGGCGCCCGCGCTGCGGGCGCTCATAGCGAAAGCAGTTGGGGATCGAATACCACCGCAAGGGGAAGCCAAGCTCGCGTCGACGCCCCGCAACCATGCGCGCTAAGCTCGGCGTCATCTCAGGGCGCAACGTCACCTCGCGCTCGCCGCGATCTTTAAATGCGTATATTTGTTCTTTGAGTATCTCTTCGTTGTCAGCACCTTTGGCTTTGTAAAGCTCGGCTGGCTCTAAAATGGAGGCCTCATACTCGACATAACCCGCTTTCTCGGCGACACTGCGCCACGTAGAAAATATAAATTTTTGCAGCGCATAGTCCTCGGGGTAGAAGTCGCGCACACCTTTATACGGTTCGGTCGAGAGTTTGTTCTTGGTCATCTGAATTTTTGCCAAATTTTTGCCTGCGCGGCTGGTATCGAGTATTGTAACAGAAATGCGCGGCACGGTCTTAAATCTCTACAAACAGCTTGGCGAAACGCCGCGCGAACGGCTCGAGCGCCTGCGTACCCAAAAGCCCCATTACGAGCATGAAGTGCTCTCCTACGCTGGCCGGCTCGACCCAATGGCCGAAGGCGTAATGCTCTGCTTAGTCGGGGCGGCTAACCAAAGTCGCGATGCCTATTTGGAGCTCAATAAGGAGTATGTGGTAGACGTATTGTGGGGCTTCTCAACCGACACCTACGATGTGCTGGGCAGAGTCATGGATACGGGCGAGGCCGAAGAGATTACTAAACAAAAGGTCCAAAAAGCGCTCAACGAATTTCGCGGCCATATCGAGCAAGAGTACCCGCCGTACTCCAGCAAAACAGTCGAAGGCAAATCGTTGTTTGAATGGGCAAGAGGAGGTGCGCTCGGCTCGCTTATCATGCCGCGCCGGAGCGTGACCATCCATAACATCGAAATAGAAAAAATGTACAAAGTCGACGAGCCGACACTCTTGAGCTACATCGACGAGTCGGTTGCAAAGGTCAACGGCGACTTTCGACAAGAAGAGGTGATGCTTGGTTGGCGTCGGCATCTAAAAAAAGACGGCACCAGAGAGTTCCCCTGTGCCACCATCGAAGTTGCATGTAGCTCGGGGACCTACGTGCGCTCGATCGCCAATGGGCTTGGCGAGGAGCTCGGTTGCCCGGCCTTGGCACTGCATATTTTGCGCACCAAAGTGGGCGAATATGGGGTGGAAAAAAGTTTGAAGTAGCCCTACTTTTGTGGCACACTATCGAGTGAACCTGTACTACAGAGCGAGGACGCCATGACCACAAAACTGAGGCTCCTTGATGAGCCGAAGCTTACGCTCGTCGTTTTGGTTGCGTCGGCCGAGACTCCAGGCTTTCTTTTTGTTGGGCAGCATGATCCGTACTGCGGAGAACAACTGTCACTGTGTCATCCCCGTGGTGACGTTGCGGATGTTTGCGACCGGCTAGATCTGGTTGCGCGGGCACGCAATCTGAATCTGGAGATTCGCTTCTCCGAAGAGCTGTTGGAGGGAAATTCGAACATTCTGAAAGAGCTCTTCGGAAATAGGGCTCAGGTGGTGAGAGACCAATGAAGCTACTTCTGAAGCTACTGCGCGCTCTCTTTGTGTTCGGCGCGCTTGGGTTGCTGATCCTCGTCTGGTTGCAGGCAATGACTACGCACCATGACGAGAGCGAGCACTTGAGCGGGCTTAACCAGCCCAATCAACAGTGACGAAAAGCCCCGGCCGATGGCCGGGGCTTTTTTACCCGTTCGACAAGCTCAAGGTGATTTAGAAAATCACCAATCCAGCTCTCCAGTTTTATACTCTGTAACGCGCGTTTCGAAAAAGTTCTTTTCTTTAGGCATGTCCATAATCTCACTCATCCAGGGGAAGGGGTTGTCGACATGGTACTGCTTTTGCAGACCAATGCGCTCCAAGCGACGGTCGGCGACATGCTCGACGTACTGTTTGACCGAGCTCGGCGAGAGGCCCACCACGCCTCTGGGCAGTGCGTCGTCGGCATACTGTTTTTCCAACTCAACCCCAACTCGGATGTTTTTGGTCAGGGTCTCTTTAAACTCGGGCGTCCAAATGGCCGGATTTTCGGCCACGATCGTGTTGATGAGGTCGGCGCCAAACGCAAGATGCACTGACTCGTCGCGCAAAATAAACTGGAATTGCTCGCCCACGCCGACCATGCGATTTTTGCGCAGCATCGAGAGCATCATCGCAAAGCCTGCATAAAAAAAGATACCCTCCATAATAACGTAGTAGCCCACCAGATCGTGCACGAATTTTTGGATATTTTCGCTGCCTTGGGTAGAAAAGCCCGGGTCAAATACCGAGCGGGTCATGTCGACCACGAATTGGTCCTTCTCCTTAATGCTGGGGATGTTCTCGTACATCTTATAAATTTCGTCTGGATTGAGCCCCAGCGTGTCGCAGCAGTAGATAAACGTGTCGGTATGCACCGCCTCTTCGTAAGCCTGACGCAGCAAATATTGCCGGCACTCGGGGTTGGTGATATGGCGATAAATCGCGAGCACGAGATTGTTAGCGGTGAGCGACTCTGCGGTAGAGAAAAACCCGAGATTCCACATGATCATGCGGCGCTCGTCCTCGCTGAGCGCTCCGGGCTTCTTCCAGAGTTCGACGTCTTGCTGCATAGAGACCTCCTCGGGCACCCAGTTGTTGGCCACACCTTTTTTGTAGTGCGTACGTGCCCATGGGTAGCGCATCGGGAGAATTTTGTTCGGGTCGGTGGTCGACGCGCCGTTGATTACTGCCATGGTGTGTACTTTTGATTGTAGCGGTGGGGTCAGGGCGGGCAAGGGGATAGCGCAGCAAAGAACACATGTGAGCCTAACGATAGGCCTTGACAGCCGAGCTTTGTATATAGTAGGGTTTTCAGGTCATCGAGATTCCCTCCCACGGCTACAACTACGAGGAGTTCACCATGACTGGACAGGTAGCAGAGTTCTCTAAAGGAGTGCTTGATCGGGCCCGCGGCTTGGTCAAGGACTTGAAAGTCGATGGCCTAGATTTGCGCCTCTCGCCCATTGAACAGGTCGATGTGTTCGTCGAACGCTACGTAGCTCAGATCAGGCAGCGCGCCGAGCGGATGAGCTTGCACAACCGCGTTGCCATCGTCCACGGCACCGAGCATGGCAAGCAGGAGCTCGCCAAACTCAATCACTCGCTCAAAGACATGATCGAGTTGGTGGTGGAGACGCTGGTCGCCGCGATGATCGCAGTGATCTACCATGAGCATCAGTTTCGTCGGCCTGATGAGATTGCACGGCGTTATGGTCGGGATCGCGAGGGTCGCCACTGGGCGGCCGATCAGGAGTAGGTCACGGCCCCGCATGTTGGGAAAGGCCCCAACCGCGGGGCCTTTTCATATTTTACTTAGAACGGAACTCGAGCCGATGGATCCTGCGCTCGTGATCTATGACTTTTATTGCATCTTTGTCTACTGCGCGGGTAACTCCATCAAGCGTCTGTTCAATTTCATCAAATCGTTTGTCGTGTAGCATTTGGCCTTGGCGTAAGTCGCGAATATCGTAGGCAGTTTTTTCAAGCAACTCCTGCTGCAATTGAAACTGCTTTTTTACAAAACTCATGATTTCGCCATTTGTCGGTTCTTTCTTTGCCATGGTGGTTTAGTGTACCAAACTACGCCGAGCAGCTCTCGCAGACTTCGCCAATTATCTCGACCCTAGGGTTCCCGGGGCTTTTTTTTTCGACCACAGCGCCGAAAGAGGGCACTCCTTTTTTAACCATCGGCTGCAAAGCGGGCACTGGGGCTGCAGGAGCGGTTTTAGCCAGCGCAATAATGTCCATCTGGCCTGCGCGAACCTGCTCGGCCTCAACAATAGCGGCGACCTCGCCCACGCTCATGCTTTGCACAGCGCCCACGGTGGTCTTAGCCATTGGGTCGTCATTTTTGCTCACCGCGGCTACCATCTCCTGGACCGCAACTGCCGAGACCACAGAAGCGCCAGCATCCTTCGAACTGGTGGCGCCAAATTTGGCCAGATTTACGGTTGATTTTTCAACGCGACTAGCGCCCAACGTGCGCAGGTAGTAGGTAGTTTTAAGCCCGAGGCTCCAAGCATACTCATATATTTGTGAGAGCACTTTGCCTGAGGTGCCACCGTAGAAAATGTTGAGCGACTGCGACTGATCCATCCAGCGACCGCGGTAGGCAGCTGCTTTGATGAGCCACTGCGGCTCCATTTCGAACACCTCTTTATACTTTTCTTTAATCCCCGGCGGGATTTCGGCGATGTCTTGGATAGAACCGTCGTAGTATTTGATCTTCTCGAGCATCTCCGCAGTCCAAAGTCCCAACGTTTTGAGGTCGTTGACGAGATACTCGTTGACAATCATAAAGTCGCCAGCCATGTTCGACTTTACATAAATATTTTTATAGATCGGCTCGATGGTGGGATAGCAACCAGCGATGTTGGCGGTGGTTGCGGTAGGTGCATGGGCCATCGTATTGGAGTTGCGCATGCCCCACTGCTTGATAGCCTCTCTCACCAAGCGCCAGTCGAGTGTTTCGTGGCGGGGGACATCGATCACCGTGCCGCGCTCTTGCTCGAGGAGCGCAATGGTGTCTTGGGGCAGGATACCGCGGTCCCACTTAGAACCTTTGTAGGTTTCGTAGACGCCACGCTCTTTAGCAAGCAGAGCTGAGGAGAGGATTGCGTGGTAAGCGATCACCTCCTGCGATTCGTCGCTAAACGCGACTGCCTCGTCGGTGTCAAAGTTGAGGTTGAGCTTGTAGAGCGCGTCCATGAGCCCGCGGATACCGAGGCCCACCGGACGGTGCCGCAGGTTGGAGCGTTTGGTTTTTTCGGTGGGGTAGAAGTTGATATCGATGACATTGTCGAGCATGCGCATTGCAACCGGCACCACACGCGCAACCAAGTCGCGATCGAAGCGCCCGTCGTTTACAAAGCTCACCAAGTTAAGCGACCCGAGGTTGCACACTGCGGTTTCTTCGGCCGAGGAGTTGAGGGTTATTTCGGTGCAGAGGTTTGAGGAGTGCACCACACCGACGTGGTCTTGCGGCGAGCGCACATTGCTCGGGTCCTTCCAGGTGATCCACGGGTGACCCGTCTCAAACAGCATGGTGAGGTGCTTGCGCCAGAGGTCTGCCGCACGCAGCTTTTTGTGGTGGGGGATTTTGCCCTCCTCGGCAAGCTCTTCATAGCGCGCGTAGGCTTCCTCAAAGCGCTTGCCATAGAGGTCGTGCAGGTCGGGCACGTCGGAGGGGCTAAAGAGCATCCAGTAGCCGTCTTCTTGTAGGCGTTTCATAAACAAGTCGGGGATCCACGCAGCAGTGTTAAGGTCATGTGTGCGGCGGCGCTCGTCGCCGGTGTTCTTTTTGAGCTCCATAAAGTCTTCGATCTCGAGGTGCCAATACTCGAGGTAAACGGCAGCCGCACCGCGCCTGCGGCCCGAGCGATTGATCGAGATGGTCACATCGTTGGCGATTTTAAGGAAGGGGACTACACCCTGGCTCTCGACGCCAATCTTTTTGATCAAGGAGCCGAGCGCGCGCACCGGGGTCCAATCGGTCCCGGTGCCCCCGGCAAACTTTAGAAGCTGCGCTGCGTCTTTGTATTCGTCAAAAATATAATGCAGATCGTCAGGCACGGTGGAGAGAAAGCAGGAAGAAAGCTGTGGAATCGTGGTGCCCGCGTGGTAGAGCGTGGGCGAGGAGGGCATGTAGTACATCCCTGACATAATTTCGTAAAACTCTATCGCGATACGCTCACGGTCTTCGGGTTTTTCATTCAGTGCACAACCCATGGCGACGCGCATCCAGAAAATTTGTGGAGTCTCAAGTAGTTTGCGGCTGTTTTTTTGATCTTTGGAAAGATAGTTGCTCTGGAGGGTCTGCAGGCCCAGATATTTAAAGTCGCGGTCACGTTTGAGGTCGATCGCCTCAGCCATAGTATCGAGATTAAACTCGAGCATGCGCGGATCAAACCAGCCGATCTCGACCCCGCGATTGATAGAGCGGGCGAAGGCCTTGCGGTGCTCTTCCTCGAGCTTTGAGTAGTCCTCAACCTCGCCGACCACCTCGCGGTACATGTACTCGAGGAGCAAACGTGCGGCCACATAGGAATGGGCCGGGTCCCGCTCGATCATCGAGCGGGTGACCATAATGAGCACGTCGTGGATCTCTTTGGTTTTGATCCCTTCGTACATCTCCTGGCGCACGCGGGCAATAACGGCCGCTTGGTCGACGATGCGCTCAAAGCCCTCGGTGGCGCGGGCAAGTGTGCGGCCAAGCTTGGTCTCACTAAAGTTTTCCTGCGAGCCATCGCGCTTGGTGATCAGCAGTTGATTTTCGCTAATTTTCTCAGCAATTTCTTGGCGTTTTTCCTCACGCAGCTTTGTGTGCTCGTACCGGTAGATGATGTAAGCCTTAGCGACGTTATAGTAGCCCCGCTGCATCAGTGCCATCTCCACAAGATCTTGCACATCCTCTACGCTCGGGATGATCGCTGTGTTGCCAAATTTAGCGGCAAGCGTCTCAACCACGACACGGGTGATCTCCTGGGCCTGTTGATCGTGGCTGTCGCCCACCGTGGCGGCAAAAGCCTTTTGCACAGCAACCGTGATGTTTTGAGGGTAGAAGTCGACGATCTGCCCGTTGCGTTTTTTGATCTTTTGAAGAGGGGCCATGCGTAAAGCTAAAAAATTAGAAATAAACGGCTGGAGTGCAGCTCACAATTTTTCAGTATAGGGCCGGAGGTTTGCTCAAGGTGGCCAAATTCCTGTGGATAGGGCACGAGAGAATAGTTTTCATCAAGACGCAATTGGGCATGGCAAAAAAGCCCCCAGTTAGGGTATATTTGAGGCATGTCAGCGCTCAAAAAAGAGAATGGGTGGAACTTTATTTTTAGTGTATTTTTTCTCCTCGTGTTGGGAGCAGCAATTTGGGAGATGCGCGAGATCCGCGGCGGTTTTTTAATATCCGTACCGCCGTTTGACACGGTGATGCTTGCCTTTGCAACGCTTAGGATCACGCGTCTTATTGTGTATGACAAAATCGCTCGGTGGTTTCGCGACCTCTGGAACTTTGACAACAGTTTTTGTGCCACCGTGCGCGATCTTTTGAGCTGTCCGTGGTGCATTGGGATGTGGGCGGCATTGGTGGTGGTGTTTTGTTATTTTGTATTCCCCTGGGCGTGGTCGGTGCTCTTTGTGCTGGCCCTAGCCGGCATGGGGTCGCTCTTGCAAGTGGTCGCCAACGGCATCGGCTGGCGCGCCGAGATCTTGAAGATGGACGCCAAAGAAAAAGGCTCGCTCTAGGCAAGCCTTTTTCTTGGTGAGGTGGAGCATTAAGCAGAGCGGTACAGGAGCCAGCCGATGACGGCGAGGGCAAGGAGGACCACAATGCCCCAGAACCAAACTGCGCTCGAGGCGCCTGCAGTTGCTACCGCCGCTCCTTGGCCTTGCAAGAGGGTCGAGGAAGCGTTTTGGTCTTCAGCAATCGCAGATTGCGAGGTATCAGTACTCGAGGCAGGATTCGAGAGGTCGCCCGAGGGGGTTTGTGTGGTGGCGGTCAGACGTGCTCCTGAGCGTGGGACGGCTGCAAGACTTGAGCGCGAGGCCACGGTGGCCGGCGCCGGGGCAAGTGCCAAAGGACTCAAGCCTCCGTTGCCCGCAGTGGTGGGGATTATGGGTGGGTTAGGATTCACAAACACCCCAGAGCCGGTGGGAATAAAACTCCCACCAGGGCTCCCCGGTGCTATAGGCCCAGAACCGACGATCATGCCATTGCCCGTATTGTTAGGCGCAATGCCTCCGCCGTTGGGGAGTGTAGGTCCGCTACCAGTGCCACCACCCGCAGAGCCAGACGAAGAACCGCCCGTGTCGCTCGTGGTGGTTGCGGTAGTGGAGCTTACTGCAACCATAAAGCTTCGCGTGCTCGAGCCGATATTGTTGGCCTGGTCAGTTGCCTGGACTACAAAACGATAGTTGCCTACAGGCAGAGCATAGTCCTGGGGTGAGCCGCAACCGAAGAAGGAGTCGGTTGAGCTTGCGTCCACGATCGAACATCGTACGGTCGAAGAGGCGTCGTCCACCGTAAACTCGAAGTGTATCGCTGCACTGCTTGAGGCGTTTGCAACTGGTTGCGTCGAGCCGTCGGTTGGGCCTTGGGTGATAGTTACCACCGGAGCGGTGGTGTCGACCGGAGCTTGACTTGGGTCATACCAAAAGGCGATTGATTGGCTCGCCTGGTTGCCATCAAACTGATCGGCGTTAATTTGTACCTGCACGTAGCGTGGCTCGGTGTCGTGGCTGGGGTCGCCATCGCCCGGTTTGACGCTAAACGTGTAAGCAGCATCGCTCCCCGCAAAGTTTTGTACCGAGCCCCCGACAACCTGGATGTCGGCTGCATCAAAGTTCGTGGTCGAACTCGACAGGCTCACGCTAAACGGGATCGGCGAGGCCCAGGTGACGTTGGTGGGCGTCGCTTGAATGAACGGCGCGCTCGAGGTGAGTGTCACCGCTGGGCCTCCGGGGGCAGCGAGCGCCGAGAGCGGGCCCACGACGAGCGCAGCCACGCTGAGCGCCGCTGCAAATTTGCGAATCGTGTACATAGAGATGAAAGTAATGCTTATAAAGAAACCCCGGACCTGCTGAGGTTCGGGGGTAACTATTGCTCTTTGCTCGTTAAGCTCAGGTGAATGAATACTACTGAAAAACTACAGGGGCGCTCACTGAGTCATCGCGGCTCGGGTCGCCGGAAGGGTTGTCCTTCTTAAAGATTACCGTGCCGCTGCTCCCTGCTGGTTGTGGAGGGAACGAGAGGGTGACCAAAAAAGGCACGAGGCCAGGTAGAGTCCAATCGGTCTTTGCTTGTGCGGGGGCCCGAGCAATCACTGCGCTAGTTGCATCGAGGAGCTCGACGGGGAAGGTCGCCTCGAAATACCAAGTGTTGCTCATACTGCCGCTAATTTGCAAGGAAGTTTTAGAAAGCATCCGTACAGTAACATCCGTTACAGGCGGGAGCTTCTTAGTCGTGCTTGTGGTTTGTGGAATGCTCGGGGCTTTGCTATTACCGGGCAACACGACGAGCACCACCCCCGCCACGAACGCTGCTGCGAACATACAAATAAGTATTTTCAGCCCGGGGGTCATACTTATTTGTTTAGGACGTGTGTTTGCACGGACGCTTTCCCCTGAGCGCTCGCGTTTTGGACCGAGGTGGTGTTGGTGCCTGTAGAAAGCCCCTGGGGCAAGCCCTGCGATGGACTTGTGCTCACGATGGTGAAGGGGGTCACTGCAAGCACCAGACCTCGGTTGCCTGCCAGGTCGGTTGGGATGACCGTGCAATTGCTATACGTCCCCACTGAAAGGTTGGTAAAAATAATCGTACTTTGACCTGCGGGTACTGAAACCGTGTTGGTGGCGCAACTCCCACCGAAGGCCAGACTCGCCGCTTCGCTCGCAACCACTTGATAGGCCGGCGAGGTGTTCGTGGTAGTGCCGATGGGGGCCACTTCGCTGAGCACGGGGGGCGTCACATCAACTATAAAACTGCGGACGGTCGTGGTGACATTGCCATAGACATCAGTCGCAGTTATATGAAAGGTGTTTGGGCCTTCTGCAAGCGTGCCTTGAGAAGTCTCGCTTGGCATCGCGCAGGGGTGAGGCGCTCCGGCATTAAACCAGCATTGTATGGCGACCGAGTCGTTGTCCGGGTCGCTCACCACAAACGGCACTACTACAGTTGTTGAGCTTGCATAGCCACTGGCCGCAGGGCTGTAGGGGAAGGTGATAGCCGGCGCACTGTTGTCAACCACGAGTGTGGCAGTTATAGGAGTCGCGCGGTGGCCATAGGGATCGGTGCTCGAGGCCTCGACCGTATAGGAGCCGGCGCTAAGAGGGCTCCCCGCAGGCACGGTGACCGACCAGTTGCCCGTAGGAGCGCTCGTGATCATGTACACGCTCTGCGTGGCACTGTAGACATGCACGGTGATGGGCGACTGCGCATCGTCCGAGGTGCCGGCGATGGTGGGGAGGGCGCTGTGGCTTGGGTTGGGTACGGAGGTAAAGGCAAGCACGGGGGCAGCGGTATCAAGGATAAAGCGATAACTGGTGAGCGACATGCTTCCACTTGCTCCGGCCGCGTCGGAGACATCAAAGTAATACAGCGAGCCTTGGTGAAAAGTACTTGGTTTGGTGTAGGTAAAGCAATACGTTGTTGACGCGGCCTGGTTATCGCACAAAGAAACCAGTTGCGGGAAGCTCTCAGTGGCATGGTCGCTCGCCACCACAGTCGGAGGAGTGATCAGCGCTTCGCCAAACGTCATCACCACCGACCAGCCACTGTCGGGAGCGAATAGGGTGTTGTCTATGGTATCGGTGACGGGCAAGTTTTGTCCACTGACGGTGATCGTTGGTGGATTAAGCGCCGCAGCGGCAACACAAGGGAAGACGAACGCCAGGAGAGCACCTGTAGCTGCCAAACGGGCGGGCGACAGTATTCGCTCGAACATGCTTAAACTATAACGCTTCTTTGGTAACCAGCAAGCGTGGACTACGATGCATGTTTAGAAACACTCAAGATTTCCTCAATGAGCCCACGTGTTTCTACGGGACCAAATACCGCGTGGGTCGGAATGCCCGTAGGTACCACGACTGCGTCATTGCCACCCTCTTCGAGTGCGTCGCCCACGTAGAGCATTTGTCCGATGTCGGCGCGAGCAAGTTCGCGCAAACGCTGCACCCCGTAAGCCTTATCGATGCCCTTGCGCGTGATATCGATAGTGGTGAGACCGCCGGTAGTTACCCCAAACTCAGGCAATTTTTTGTGCAAGGTTTCAACCAGTTGGTGACGTGAGTCCTCGTGCGCTTTATGCCACTCTTGTTTGGCTTGAAGCGGCGCTTGTTGGCCTAAAGGGGAGAAGGCGATCTCTGCTCCACGGTTTTCGATCCGTTCGCCCCAGATACGCACGGGTGCGTCCGCAAGCCCAACCTCCTCGAGCGCTTCACCAAGTGCCATCAAGATGCGGTCGCGCTCCGATGCTGAGAGCGCGTTGTCGTATTGCGCGTGCCACTGCCCGTTGCGAAAGATAAAGCATTGCGCCGCGTTGTCAGGAAAGAGATAGAGGTTTTGTAGATTAGTCTCGCGGGGCAAAAAATTGAGGAGCTGCAGCTCGAACTGCCTCATCCCGCCGCCCGACATGACCGCAACGCGTGTGTGCTTTATAAGCTCACTAAGTAGGTCGGCCATTTCCCCCGAGACACGTTGTTTGCTCTCGGCGAGTGTGCCGTCGAGGTCAAATACAACTATACGCGGCGCAAGGCCTCTCATGAGTTCTATTGTAGAACATAAAGACGATACGCCGGAGGGCCCCGCGCACCTTGGTGCGGGGGCCCTCCGGCTAAACCAGTACTTCTTCCGTCATACTCGTCTTTGACCGTTAGGCTACTATGCCTATAAGAACTCGCGTCTGCTAGTAAAAGTGACAGCGGCCGCTATGCGGTTCCACACGCCGTCGAAACCACATTGTATTAAGAGCCCGCTGAATGGGAGGTGAACGAGAGTGCATTTTGGGTGAGCGCTTCACGCTCTTTTGCAGCAGCGCCCCCTTGGGGAAGATACACCGATACCGTAGTGCCATGGCGTCGCCGACTGCGGACAACAATCTCGCCCTGCATCGCTTTGACCATCTCATGTACGATGGTGAGGCCTAGGCCCGAGCCAGTTTTAGTTTTTAGTTGTGTGCGCGAGGTATCGGCTCGGTAAAACGGCTCAAAAATGTGTGCAAGCTCTTCTTGTGAAATTCCAACGCCGCTGTCCTCGACCTCAAACAAGATTCTGCCGTCTTGAGGCCTCAAGCGCACTAAGACAACGCCGCCTTCGCTAGAAGGCGTATAGAGAAGGGCATTTTTAATAAGGTTGGTCATGATCTGCTCGACTGCGACCGCATTGGCCCAACTAATTGAGCCGGGTTTGGTGTAGAGCCGCAGACGGATTCCACGCTCGCGCGCAAGCAGCTTGTGGCGTGCGACAGTCGCTTCTGCCAGAGGGATAAGGTCAAGATTTTTAAAGTGCATCTGTTCGGGGCGGGTAAGCGTGTTTAAAGAAAGTAAGTTGTCGATGATCCCCGAGATGCGCTCTAGTTCGCCCAAAATTTCTTTGAAGCTCTCCCGCGCGTCTTTGGGCAGTCCCGTGTCGATGAGTGCCACTTCAGCCGACGTTTTGATGGTTGAAAGAGGAGTGCGCAGCTCATGCGCTACATCAGCAATGAAGCGTTTTTGACTCGCGTATATCTCGCGAGCAAAAATTGTTTTGAGGAGACTATTCGCGCACCTCTCCCAAGAGGCGATAGCCCACACCGCGAACTGTTTCAAATAGTTGTTCATTGTTTGCATCGGTGCCCAGTTTTTTGCGCAGATTTTTCATATGCACATCCAAAACATTGCTCCACGAGAGCGAGTTGAAGTCCCACACATGGTCGAACAATTTTTCGCGTGAGAGCACTTCGCCTGGCTGGCGCATAAAACACTCCAAGAGGGCAAACTCTTTGAGCGTAAGCGAGATCTCCTCGTCATCTTTTTTTACCGTACGGGTCGCCATGTCCATTTGCAAAGGTCCTACCTTAAGCGTTACGGGTTTGCTCTGCGCGGGTCTACGGAGCACCGCTTGGATGCGGCTTAAGAGTTCTTCAAAGGAAAAAGGCTTCACCACGTAATCGTCTGCACCTTTGTTGAGCAAATCGACCTTATGCTCAGTCTCGTTACGTGCGGTCAAGATAATGATTGGGGTGATGACACCGTCTTTGCGCACGGTCTCAGTGATGGCCGCCCCGTCTATCCCGGGGAGCATGAGGTCGAGGATAATGAGATCGTACTCATTGCGATACAGCATGATGCGATTGCGAGCCTTTTCGCTGTCGGGGAGCCAGTCGACCGCATACCCTTTAAGTTCCAATCCTTTTTTAAGCGCCTTAGCCAAGCGCTCTTCGTCTTCGACTATCAGTATGTGCATGCTCCCAGTATAGCGGGATAGATCCTGAAGCGTTAATGAAGCGACTCTTTAGGAGTTTGTGTCGGTCAAAAAGAGCTCTCGCTCCTTAGGGAAAAGCCACAGCGCCAGGTGATAGATCCCGTAGGTAATAAAGTAGGCTGAAACTACGTCAATCGTGTAGTGCAAATGACCAAGTAGGACCACTACGCCAAAGCAGACCGACCAGAGCAAAAAAAGCGTGCGCAATCTTGTGTTATGCCAACACAAGAGTGCCATTAAAAACGGAACCGCCGTATGTGCAGAAAAAAAGAGGTCACCTCCAAATCCAAAGAGGAATCGTCCAATTGAGCTTTGGATGTCGGGTGTCGAGTTTAACGGAATGGGGTAGGATGCTACGTGGGTAAACACGGTAAAAGCGGAGCGGATAAAAAAGAACAGCGCCAGAGTGTGTAAACCAAACGGCATCCATTGTGGGTTATGCAAGAATAAAAATGTAATACACGCGATTAGTAGTAGGGTGCCCACTACCATGAGCGCGTTTAGGTCGAATATGGGCGTGTTGGAGAGTACGAGGTCGGTTACCGAGTTGCTTGCACGCTCTGTGGCATACGTGATCGCGTAGAAACTCGCGATCACACTGAGTGCAAACAGGAGTATTCCGGTCAAGGTCGAGAGCCAGAATTCTCGATTTGCAGAGTATGTTTTGTATCGTTCAACGAGCGCCCCTAACCACATAGGAGTAGTATACTGCTTCCCATATGGACAGCCACCTTGCGCAGACGCTCATCGAAAGCCGCTGGCTAATCTTGGTTCCGCTTTCTTTTGCCGAGGGGCCAGTGATCGCCTTTGTGGCGGGGACACTTGCGGCGGCGGGCTACTTTAATATTTTTGTTCTGGCGGCATTTTTCTTTGGCCGCGATATGTTTATGGACGGCCTCTACTATCTGCTTGGCTACTACGGCGGTCGTACCAGGCTCGCGCACCGTTTGCTTGCAAAAATCGGCGTGGAGGAGGCGCATTTAGAGCACGTCCGCGGTCTCTGGACGCGCCGCGCAGGCATCACGATGCTTTTGGGCAAAATATCGTACGGCATTTCTACCAGTTTTATCGTGGTGGCGGGCATGATACACATGCCACTCCAGAAATTTTTTGGCTGGGGAGCGGTTGCGGCAGTGGTGCAATATGGCGTCTTGTTGGTGCTGGGATATTTTTTGGGTGGTGCGCTGGGAGGTACGATAGAGCGGCTTATTTCCAATTTCGAATATGTCTTGCTCGGCCTTTCGGTTTTTTTGGTGGGGTACTTTTTCGTGAGTATCAAACTGAGTAAACGTATGCTCAAGGAAGTTAAAGACGATACTCCGCCACCTACCCAATGAAGATTGCGCTGGTCTCAGACTATTTTTACCCCAACCTCGGGGGCACGCACGACTCAGCCGAGCTTTTGGCGCGCGGCTTGGCAGCACGTGGGCATACCGTTGAGTTTTATGTGCCGTATTATCCTAAGCGCGAGTATGTTCGTGGCGGGGTGCCGCATCGCGAGCGCGACTTGGGCCCCGGAGTGACCATCCATCGACTGCTTTCTATCCCGTGGTTTGCACCTCTGTATCGTATGCCGTTGCCGTTTCCCACCCATTTGCTCTATTTTGCATGGCGCAGGCCGGATCTTATTCATATCCAAACCATTTGGGGGCTGGCGCTTGAAGCGACTGTAGCCGCAAAACTTTTTAACATTCCACTGGTGGTGACAAACCATTTGGCGATGGAGTTGCATGCAGCATACCTCACACCCCGAGTGCTTAAGTGGCTTGCGCGCTATGTGCGCTTTTTGTGCAACCAAGCCGACTTTGTCTCCGCACCCACCGCTTTTGCGCTCGAGGAGCTTGGCGGACCGATTGTAGCGCCGCATGCGGCTATAACCAACCCGATTGATCTCTCGCTCTTTGTGCCGCTTGATGAAGACGAGCGTGTTGCAGTGCGGCGCGCATATGGTGTCGAGGGCCCGCTGATAGTCTATGCCGGCCGTTTGGTGAAAGAAAAATCAATCGACGTGTTGCTTGGTGCCGTGCCCGAAGTGCTCAATGCTTCTCCGCAAGCACAACTGCTCATCGCCGGGCACGGCGATATTCGCAGCGAGTTAGAAGCGCAGGCGCGAGCGCTTGGCATACCAGAGCACGTGCGTTTTATCGGCACGCTGGGCAAAGAACCCCTCGCCAAACTTTTAGGAGCGGCGGATGTGTTTTGTTCTATGAGTACTTCTGAAACCCAGGGCCTCGCGCGCCTCCAAGCGATGGCAGCTGGCACGCCAGCAGTAGTTGCCCGCTCGGCTGCTACACCAAGGCCTGTGGGCGGCATGCGGCTTGTTGAGCCGCGCGATACCCATAGCTGCACGCAAGTCCTTGTTGAGTTGCTCAACAGTGAGGAGATGCGCAAGCGCGAGGGCGCTTTGGCGAGAGAGTCTGCTCAGACATGCGCGGTCGAAAAAGTGGTTGACCGTTGGGAGCAAGCATATGCTAGTGCGCTTGCACATCACGCCAAAACTATTGGGGCAGCTGCATAAATTGCTCGAACACTTCTTGCGGCGTGTGCTGTTCCATTAAACTTTTGCCCTTTGTCTTTATATAACGTTCAAGTACACGCCGGCCTCCAGATTTATCAAGCACCCGGTCGCGCTTATCGTGTGGGGTAAAGAGGTGCGGCGCTGGTCCTAGCAAGGTTACGCTCCGAAGGTCGCAAAGATGCGCGAGGTTTCGTGGCCCGGAGTCTACGCCGATAAATGCCTTGCAAGCAACAAGTGTTGGCAGTAGCTCTGGGAGCGGCAAGCCAACGAGTGAGCGGATAGGAAAAGGGAGCATTGTTTGCAATGCGTCGAAATCAGCCTGCTCTTTTTGCGTACCGACAAGCGCTGTAATGTACCCATGGGTATGCAGGAGGACGAGTAGCGCCGCCCAATTCTCAAGGGGCCAACTATTGCGCACCCACGATGCTCCGGTGTGTATTGCTACCACGGGCCCACTCCCCACACGCGCTTTGCCCAAGGCATATTCTTCGTCGGTAAAATTAAAAAGCTCTTTGAGGGTTGGCTTTCTGTCGGACAAGTGTGCGATCTTAAAAGAATGTTCTCGAAGGCTCATGGGCGTTTTGCCGCGGGCCATGCTCCAACCTATATGAAATCCATAGGAGACAACGTGTGTAAGACCGCTGCGCACATGCTCTGCCTGTACACGACTAAGTGCGTGGTATGCCCCTGCGCTCATCCGGAAGGCGACGATAGTGTCGTACTGCGCTGAGGGAAGCATCTCGCTGCCTCGCTCGCCGGCGCGTTTAAATGAGGAGCTTGCGGTATAGACTTTGCGCACACCGCGCACGCGCTCGGCGAGCGAGCGCAGTGGGGGAGAGACGAGAAGATCGACCGGGCCGGGGCACTGCTCCATCAGTGCGTGCATGGCAGGAAGCGAGGCCGCAAATTCACCGATAAGACTCACGTTGATAATCAGTGTCGCATTATTACTTTGCGCAGCGCGCCTGCGCAGCGCGTTACGCATATGGAGCGCAGCAAACCATACCGGCTCGTTTATTGGCCGCAAATACTCGTAATTTATAAAGCCCATGGCAGGGATCATACCACCGATTCGAACGCCCGCGGCTTGCCGCGGGGCGTTTTGTCTGTGAGGTATCATAAGAGCTATGGACGCACTCATTATTTTTGGAGCAAAATACCTTATCTATATTGTGGCGCTCGGTGCAGTGGCAGTGGTGCTCGTCTCGCCGCATCGCAATCGGCTCGCACTTCTCGCGGTCGTTTCTCTTGCGGTTGGGTATGCGCTCGCGCGCGTTGCAGGGCTCTTCTTTAGCCACCCGCAACCATTTGCTCAAGAAGGGTTTACGCCGCTTGTGCCGCATGACATTGATAACAGCTTTCCTTCAGACCATATGCTTGCAAGCAGCATTTTGGCAAGCGTCGCTTGGATCGCCGACGTGCGCTCTGGATTGGCGCTCTGGATCCTTGCGTTTTTGATCGGGTTTGCGCGCGTCGCGGCAGGACTCCATTACTTAGTCGACATTCTGGCCTCCCTCCTCTTGGCGCTCTTTACTGTGTGGGTAGTGCGCAAAGCGCTGCAGTATTTTGGCTGGTACTAGTTGGGCATAATATTCACGTCTGTTTCAGTCCGCGTCGCTACGCTTACAGCTCCCGTGAAGACTTCTCCTAAAACGCTTATCGCCGCGCTACTCCTCGTGGGCGGTGTGGGCGTTTTTGTCTATACGCTCGCGCGCGCAACTATTGCTCCCGAAAACGAACCCGAGGCGGCAATACAGCCTGTGTCAAAACAAGTAGCAGTTGGGGGCGACTTGCCTGTGCGCTTACGAATTCCGAGACTGAACCTCGATGCACACATCCAGTATGTGGGGATCGCTAAAAGTGGCGCGATGGCGGTACCGAGTAACTTTACCGACGTCGCATGGTACAAAGCGGGCACGGTACCCGGGTTTGTAGGAAGCGCGGTGATGGACGGCCATGTTGATAACGGGTTGGCACTCCCTGGCGTGTTTAAACATTTGAGCGATATCGCAGTGGGCGACGAGATCGATGTGGTTACGGCGAGTTCGAGCGTGCGGCGCTTTGTGGTGAGCGAAATCGCCACCTATCCATACCAAGCGGTGCCGACCGAGCTGTTGTTTAATCGTGCAGATCAAGCACGGCTCAATTTAATAACGTGCGAAGGTGTGTGGATCGCGGGACAGAAGACGTATGACGAACGCTTGGTGGTGTACGGAGTAATAAAATCTTAGGACGTGTCGCCATTGCGCAACTCGCCGAGCACACGCTCGACATCGACAATGGAGACTGGTTTTACCATATGTTCTTCAAAGCCTGCTTCTCTAGCCCTTTGGCGGTCCTCGGCCTGGCCAAAGCCTGTAATAGCAACCAACTGTATTTGCGGCAAGAGCACTTGCAGCTCTTTTGCAAGTTGGTAGCCGTCCATGCTCGGCAGTCCGATGTCGAGAAGCGCCACATGGGGTTCTAGACGCCGTGCAAGCGCAAGCGCCTGTGGCGCATCATACGCGATCGCAGTAGTGTGGCCGCCGAGCTCAAGCAAACGACCAAGGTTTTGTGCAGCCGCTTCGTTGTCATCGACAACCAAAATTTTGAGCCGCTCGTCTCTGGCAGCACTCCGTGCAAGCGTTTCGCGCGAAAAGCGACTGCGGACACGTTTGGGGTTTTCGTGGAGTGGTAAGGGCATATTGGTAGGAAGTGGGAGCCTCACGACAAACTGGGAGCCTTTGCCTTCGCCCGCCGAATGGGCCTCGAGAGTACCGTGGTGCATCTGCGCCATGCGCTTGGCAAGGGAGAGACCAATTCTGAGTCCCGCCGATCCGCGCGCCGGCGTGTCGCCGCCAAAGGGCTCAAAAATAGCACTTAGACGATCGGGTGAGATCCCTATGCCGCTGTCGCGGACCTCGACCACAAGGGTCGGGCCATCGCGTTTTGCCTTGAGACTAAGCGCTCCGCCTTGCTCAGTATATTTAGCCGCGTTGTTGAGCAGGTTGACGAAGATTTGTCCTAAACGCACCGGATCACCATGAAGCCAGATTTCTTCTTGGGGGAGTTCAACCGCAAGCCGATGCCCACGCGCTTCAATTTGTGGGTGCACCATTTCGAGTGCCCGCTCAAAGACCGAACGAATCTCCACAGGTTCTTTTTGGAGTTTAAGGCGCTTGAGCGAGATGCGGGATATGTCCAATAAGTCGTCCAAAAGCCGCGCCATGGTGTGGACATGCGAGGCGATGCTCGTCACCAGCTTTTCGTTTTCAGGTTCTATGCCGTTATGCTTGATGAGCTCGAGGGCGGAGACTATGGGAGAAAGGGGGTTGCGCAGCTCGTGTGCGAGGATCGCGATAAAGTCGGTCTTGGCCTGGTCTTCGCTGCTGATTTTTTGTAGTGCCCCTTCAAGCTGGCCCACGTGAGCCTCAAGGGCGATCACGGCCTCCTTGCGCTCCTCGGTGATTGAGGTAAAGAGCAAAAAGATAAGCGAGAGCACACCAATGATCATCTGAACCCCAAACAGTATTTGGCGGGGATCAGCACTTGGTGATTGTAAAGCGTGCCCATAGAGTACGCCGGTCGAAAGGATGAGCGCAAAGACCAAAAGCGCAAAGGCAATGCCACGCGGGCCGGTGCGCAGGGCCACCCAGATGAGCACCATGACCGCTACGTACAGGAGCGGTATGCCGCCGATCGTGGTGTACGGAGTCCAGCTCATCAAAAAGCTGAGCGCGATTAACACACCAAAGCCAATCATGCCCTCGATCCATTCATTGCGCGTGCGAGTGAAGTACGGTTTATGAAACCAACGCAATGCAAATGGCCCGAAGGTGATGATCGAGACAGTATGCCCGATCCAGAGTCCCAACCATAACACTGACGAGGGCGTCCCGTCGTGTAAGATGAGCCCAACACCCAGCGAGATGATTGTCGCCGAGGCGAGCGCAGCCAAAAACGCGGCAACAATGAGCCCCAATGCGTCGCGCAGGCGCCAGAGCATCGGATCGAAATCGAGATAGTACCGCAGTATAAACGCGCCGATCAATGCCTCCAGCGCGTTGCCCAGCGCTGTGGTTGCAACCAGGGGCGGCGAGATACCGTTTGCCAGCAGCACGGCAAAAAACGCGCCCACGAGCGCGGGCCACATCTCTAACCCCCAAAACCACAAAAATGCCAAGCCGACTGCCGAGGGAGGCCAGACTAACGATGCGCCGGGGAGATTGGGCGGCACCAAAAACAGGCTGAGCTCGACGATGCTTGCATGGACCGCTACGATTGCAACAAAGCGGGCAAGGTAGGAGCGCGAAAAGAGTGCGCGGAGGTAGTGCATGCGGCCGATAAGGTATGCCATCACGGTTGCAGTGAAGATTGTCTGAAAAAAGCTCCAAGCGCAAGAGGCTTCACCTTTTCTTTTTATGTGGTTTGGTAGCGTGTCTGCATGCGCGCGCCCCAGCTTCTTAAGCTGCTCTCCATAGGTGTGCTCCTCAGTGTTGCAGCAGTTTTTTTGGGTAACTCACCCGGGAGCTCTGCCACCTTGCTTGAGGGCAACAGCCAGCCAGCGTTTTATGCGCCGCTTGCAACGACCACTGCCGCCTCGTACAACTGGGCCGGATACATTGCCAACCAGGGTACCTACACGGCAGTCTCAGCAACGTGGCGGGTGCCGCAGGTCCTTGCAGCGCACTCACTTGCTGGCGAGGCAACCTGGGTGGGGATCGGTGGGGTAGAGAGCGATGATTTGATCCAAGCCGGCACACAAAGCATGACCGAAAACGGCCAGGTCGAGTACGAGACTTGGTACGAGACCTTGCCAGAGGTGTCGCAAGTGGCGCCACTTTCGGTGTCGGCCGGCGACTCGATCACGGTCGCTCTTACCGAAGTGGGGACCGATACCTGGCAGATACTCTTTGTAAACAACACAACCGACAAACAAAGTGTACGCACGGTTACCTATCACTCGGAACACTCCTCGGCCAATTGGGTCGAAGAAAGCCCGCTGGTGGTTGGGGGGCGGCATGTTGGGCTCTTGCCCCTGGTCGACTTTGGGGCAGTGGTGTTTCGTGCAGCAGGCGCAGTTAAAGATGGCATCGCCACCACGCCCGAGAGCGCGGGCGCGACCCCACTTTCGCTCTATAGCCACTTTGGGAGCGCACTAGCGGCGCCCTCGGTGCTGGGGCAAGACGGCGCGAGCTTTAGTGTGACGAGGGTTGCGTCTGCTCGACCGAGTGTGTAAACGACTCGACCTCGTCGGGGTGGGCTCGGTTGAGATGGTTGAGCATGCGAACCTTGACCATTAAGCCTCGGGCGCTCTCGCCGCGCTCGGTGTGGCCGCACTGCCTGCATACCAAGACGAGTTCCATAACAAAAAGTGTAGGCCGTTGCGCCTGAGGTGGGGGTGAAGCCCTGCCCACAGGGCCCTCTAGGCACTCCCTAGGGGAGTGCTATACTGGCGCTGTGCGAAATTAATCAATTATTTGAATAAAAGAATGGCAAGGCAAGCAAATCCGGCACTGCTCAAACCTATGCACCTCTCGGCTGACCTCGAGGCGGTGGTAGGGAAGGGTCCAATGTCGCGCGGGGAGGTAGTTAAAAAGATCTGGGATTACATCAAGAAGCATGATCTCCAAAACCCCAAAAATAAGCGCAATATTTTGGCCGATGACAAGCTTAAGAAAGTGTTCGGCGGTAAAGGGGAGGTAACCATGTTCGAGATGACTAAGCTCGTCTCCGGGCACCTCAAATAAACAGAGCGTTTTTGACGCACAAAAAGGCCCGGGAGAAGTCCCGGGCCTTTTGTAGTGCGTGCGATCAGCTCAAAAGCGCAGCCGAAGATCGGCTCTGATCGCGTTATCGGTCGCCTTCTGGCTCGATCGAAAGCCGGTCGAGTCGCCGAAGTCGGAGAGCGTCAGCTCGGTCCGCTGGTAGGCGAGGCCGACGGTGATGTTGTCGGTCAGCTTGTACTCGAGGCCCGCTTTGGCATACCAGCCGTCGGCCGGTTGCCTGCTGGTCATCGACAGGAGCGTCGTGCCGCCCAAGTTGAGGTCGGAGCGGATCGTTGTCGACGCGCGGGCATACCCGCCGCCGACGTAGGGCAAGAAGTCGCCGAGCGCGTAGCCGACGTTGGCGCCGACGGTGCCGAGCGAAGTGATCTTCGCGTGGCTAACAGGCACGCAGCCCGGGCCGCAGTCGAAGATCTTCTTGCCGCTGACCGAGCCCCACGACCAGGTGACCTCGGGTCCGAAGACCACGTTGCCAAACTGCCAGTAGTGCAGGTAGCTGACGCCACCGAGGCCGCCGTGTGTGCCGTAGTTGAAGCCGCCGGTCGTGGAGTCCCACGACGAGGCACGACCCCAGCTGTAGCTGCCGGTCAAGCCGATATAGTCGCCCGCCCAGTTTTGGCGGACGTAATCGTTAGCCGGCACGTACTGGCGACGCGGGAGGCTCGGAGCGTCGGCCGCGGTGGCCGGAGCCGCAAAGCAAAGCGAAAGGGCCACCAAGGCCCCCGACAGAGAACGATTCATAGAAAGGTCCTTTCCCTCAGGCGGGCTTGATTGCCCAATCCGCTCTACAGTATAACACACAGCCGAGCTTTATGTCAAAATAAGCTGAGCGGCAGAAATTTGAGGTATAGTGCACACGGTTGGCCTGGGGGAACTCTTTAATGAGCACCATCGTGATGTTCTTTTCTACTACACTGCCCCTTCCGGCGTTGCGCTTGAAGGGTCTTCTGGGGTAAACCTCGTAGGACGCTACGTAGGACTCCCCGCGCATAGGACGCGTGCCGGCAATAGCCACCTGCCCGGTGGCCTTGAGCCCTGAGCATGCTTCGAGTGCGACCGCAGGTCGCTCCTTGAGGTCGCTCCCTGGTGCACGACGGCATCGGTGGTGTCTCACATGTCGATCCGACCGCCAGGGGGAGGATCAGCAACCGGCTTCGCCGTTGCCTCAACCACATCACTGTCTTGATGGCCCCCAGGCCTCGAGGTAAAAGCTCCGATCAAGATCGGAGCTTTTTTGTTTGACTGCTTTGGTATGCCCGATTACACTCTTTTTGGACGGTCACTCTCTGAGGAGCATGCAATGAGGATAGCCGAACTACTTTCGGGGCATCCTCGCGATGCTCTGACGTTTGTCACCAAGCGCCGAAATATAAAGGGCAAAAGGCGAACGATCTCGAAGCCCAGCGATGAGCTTCGAGCGGTGCACGAAAACCTGGTCGAAGTGATCGAGAAATTGGTGCCCGGCATCAGCCAGTCTCCTGTGCGAGGAGCGCTCGACCATCAACTCAATCGTTACTTCTTCCAACTCGACTTAAAAGATGCCTACCCAAGCGTGTCGGCCTCCAAGCTGGCGGCACAACTTCTGTTGCTCGACCCGTGGTTTGGGGAGGCAAGGGAGGTTATCGACTTTGTAGAGCGCTATTGCATGGTGCCAAACCTCGGGCTTGCTCAAGGGGCGCCGTGTTCTCCTTTGCTCTTTGAGCTCGTTGCTCGCTCTTGGCTCGACGAGCCGATCGGGCAGTTGCTTGCGCATCACCAAGAGCACAAGCACGCGCCGATAACCTACACGCGCTACGCCGATGACCTTAACTTCTCTTCGGCGGCGGAGATTCCACGCTATGTGCGTGGGCAGATCCGCTACATCGTTGGGCGTGCGGGTTTCCGGGTAAACGAAAAAAAGACGTCACCTGGAGATCGACGCACGCACCCAGTGGTGGTCACCGGCGTGCAACTAGGGCGCAAGCGCGTTACGCATACGAAAGGCTTTTATGACACGCTCGAGCGGCAGCTCGAAGTGTTGTTGAGCAATAGTTTGCTGGACGTAGCGCTCCCGCAGCTGCGGGGGCGGATCGCATGGTTTAAGGAGCTGGAGGATCGCTTCGACGGAGCGATACGAACCGAGCGAGTCAATGCGATCAAAGAAAAGCTCGCGCTCTGCGAGCCGATCTTGGCGCAGAAATGCCCGCCCAAGCCGCAAGGCAAGATGCGATATCGGTTCGACAAGCAATGGCTCGATGAGCTTCGACAAAAGGTGCCTGTGGTGCCCTACGTACGTTCGTGTATGCCGCAGCATCAGTGGGCACCCAAAGCCACTGGCGTGCGGGCGCCCTGTCCGTTTTGTCGAGCACGAGGGCAGAGCCTAACCGCAAGCCCCATCTTGCAGACCTTCCATTGTCACAAGTGCAAAGCGCACGGCGATGTGATCGCGTTCGCCATGCGTTTCTACGGGTGGAACTTTCTCGTCGCGGTGGTGCAACTCGCTAAGCTCGCCCAACTGGAGCTGCCCGAGAGTTACTACAAGCGATTAGGGAAGCCGGTACAACTTGCTTTCTTCCCGGCGGCCGGAGCAAAACGATGAACTCGTTTTACTCCGGCTTTTTGTTTACAAAAACCGCCTGCGCACAGCGAAGGCGGTCTCTGCATCAGGTTTTGCGCCGTAGCTAACGGCGACCGCGGGCGAGCCCGCCCAGGCGGCCGGCCTCAGCGGCCTCGCGCGAGTTAAACTCGTGCGCGGTGCCGCGCTCGTGTGCAGCCTTGCCGCCCTTGCTGGCTATTTGTCGCTGTTTCTCCTTGTCCATCGAGGCGAAGCCGCGACGAGAAGTGTTGTTTGCCATAATTTTTTAATGGGTTTTATGCCGAGTAATATGCGCACGAGCCTATGCTACAGCGACTGGTATTAAAGGTTCGTTAAGTTCAGTTGGCTGTCCCCAAAGCCCAGTGCAAGAAATAAATATGAAGCTATACTGAAGGGGAGTGGGTTTATATTTATTTTTTAAGTTTTTTATATGTCTCAAAAGGTTATCTGGGGTGTGATCGTCGCAGCAATTATTGTAGGGCTTTTGTGGTGGGCGGGGATTATCCCGGGCGTGTCGGCAGGCTCTCAAGGTGCTGCCGCAGCTAACGCCAACAACGCCGGTGTAGCACCCTCGAGCGTCGGCGTGGTCAATATTACCAACAAGGCCGCAGCTGACATTAAAGCTGCCGGCAGCGACTCGGCCAAACTCACTGCGGCCGCAGCTGAGGTCGCAGGCGCGGTAGCAGCGCTCGATGTGATCGTCCCGAAACTCTCGCTCGCAGTTAGTGTCGCGGCAGCCAAGGGCAACAACATGGATGCAGCAATTGCAGCGATGAAAGATGCATCAAACCGCCTTGCGGCGCTTAAAGGAGTTGCGATCACCGCGAGCAATGCGAGCAACATCTCTAATAGCTTGGTCGCAATCATCGCTGATATTTCGGCGGCTAACACCGCGCTCAACTCGGTTAAGCTGAAATAAAAGATACCGGCGCAGCCTAAGGAGGCTGCGCCGGGAGTGTTGGTTGGCTGTCGACTAGTGATGTCGAAACGCGACGTTACGCCTCGTGTTCCAACAATAGCCGCAGGCGGCACAACTGAGGCTCTGTCCCAATTGTTGCGGACAGGGGACTGCGTTGTGCAACTCGAGCAGTTTTTTGCTAAACTCGGGCATAACAACTGCCGCACGCTCGGGCAAGGGCTTGCGGGAGCCGTGCTCGTAGCTTGTGCGAATTGCAAAGAAGTCCCAGTACCGATCCGAGAACTCACGGATCTGCGCTCCGAGCGGGTCCTCAGGCTGCCAGTGGGTATACCCAAAGGCGGTCGAGAGGGAGGTACCAATCCCTGCAAAGAGTATCAGCAAGAACTCCGAGTCCGGGATGTCGCCCACCGTGTTGACCCGGTAGTGCAGTGGACCAGCCCTCCGCATCTCTTCTGCAAGCAGTGTTGCGGTTTTGGTGCCCTCGTACAAGATGCGCTTTTGCAGTGACATCTTGCCCGCGTAGCACATCTTGCGCAACCCACAGTCGGGCGAGCAGGTGCGACCCTCCTCGAGCGAAAAGGTCGCCATACGCAAGCCCAGTTGCCGCGCGTTACCCTTTTTGACCCGCGCCCCAAGTTTGGAGTAGCGGTCGGCAAATTGGATCATCTCCGACCCCAGCCTTTCGGCCGAGAGCAGCATATTCTTAAACTTGGTGCCGCCGTCTGCTGCAATGCCGCCTCCTTTGCGCTTGGGCCGCTCTCGCTTAGGCTTGTGCTCAAGCGGGAGCGTCTCGTAGAGGATCTGCCCGTTGGGAGTGATGTACCCTTCTTTCTCCCACGCGGCATGCTTGTGCTTTTTCTTGCGGGCGACGACCCCTTCATCCTCTAGTCTACGCAGATAGGCGATCGTGTGCGAGCGCCCCCAGCTGGTAACCTTGTGGCTCAAGTACTCGGTGATCGTGACTGGCGAGGGGAAATGCCCATGCTCCCCCACGAAGCGACCAATAAAGCGCAACACCTCTGCCAGCTTGCCGCGCAACCTGTGTCGGCGCCGGGCCGTTCTTTTTTCGTCGCGGAAGATGGGGTCTTTTGGCCCACACTGTGGTGGCCGCAGTAGTAGCTCAGCGCCGAGTGCAGTTACGCTCCCCGTGGACCACTCTTGCGTCGTGCGCGCGATTGCTCGAGCACTTTCCAGTGCATGATATTCGCGCAAGATCTTTTGACGCTGCTTCCAGGCACGGTTTGGAGCCTCCTCGTTGGTCAGTGCAAACGGGGTGGGGAACTCCTTCCACCGCGTGAGATAGTGTTCGATCCGCCGCAGCACGAGGAGCGACGCATCAGACAAGTTCGGGACGTTAAGCATTGCACGCTCCTTGGTTGCAGGCTATGAAATTCGGCTCAATCCGCCCGCAGTATAGACAAAACTCAAAGGCTTGCCAACGGGGCTATTTTGCCGCGTTCCAAAACACCGAAAGCCCCGGCCGAATGGCCGGGGCTTGTTTGTGCTACTTGTTTTGGTCGCGGTGTCGGCCAAGGTGCTTGGCAAACTGGCTGATGCTCTCGCCAGCTCGCTCGAGCGTCTTTGCATTGCCTTCGAGCCGCCGGCCGACCCAGTCGACTGTACGATCGTACTCGCGGGCCGCAGCCTTGGCGTCACGGTTCGCCTCCGCGGCGACATTGTGAGCCGTTTTGTCGGCGTCGTTGGCCTGCGCCGGCAGAGAGCTGTTCAGCGCCAGCGCTGCCAGAGCCGCAATCAACAGATGCTTCTTCATCCCGATCCTCCAGAAGTGTTACCCGGTGCCCTAGCGCACTGGGATAGTCGCAACCGCCTGCGGCGGCTGGTCGTGCACTCCTGCGCCGGCCACGGTCGATCTGAAGTCGATCGTGGGAGGCCGGTGCAGTTTGCGTATGAAATTTCTAAACTCCCTTGGGGTCGTATGTTTCCACCGGTCAGTGCGGAAGACCAGCTGCCCCTTTTTAAACCAGTACTCGACGCTGGTGAGTCTCGTGCTGACAAAGGTTTTGCCTCCGTCGACAGAAAACTCAACATAGCGGCCCGCTGGTTTAGGCGGAGTCGTTTCGGGTGAGTCTGCCCATGCCGGCGTAGCCAAGAGCACTGCTCCCGCTACCCATGCGCGGATGATCATGCTGCTGCTCCTGGTGTGCATCCGGCCACCATGCGCAAGGAAGCGCGGCCGTACTAAAAGTGTAGCATTAACTTTTTGTGCACGATGTAGGTGATAGGATGCTTGATATGACGACCGTTGCTACTACCAGCACCGTACACACACTGCCCCCAGATTTGCGCGCAGCGCTCGCGGCGAGCCCTAAATCACTTGTGGTGTGGAACGACATCACGCCGCTCGCGCGCAGCGAGTGGATTTGTTGGGTCATCTCGGGTAAAAAGCTCGAGACGCGCAGCATCCGCATCAAAAAAGCCCTCTCAAAATTGAAAGGCGGCATGCGCCGACCTTGTTGCTGGGCCGGCTGCATGCACCGCAACGACAAGCCACTCAGCCCATCACAAAAATGGGTTCTCAGTAAAACTAAGTAGCAAGGCCGACTCACTACATCGGCATGATCTCCATCACCTCGATCCACCCGCCGGGGATCATCTTGAAGTGCGGGCTGTCTTGCATCTTTTGAGCAGCCTCCTCGTGGCTCTGGGCCTCGACGATCGAGTAGCCGCCTATTTCGTTGCGTGCGTCGGCTATAGCGCTTGGCGTCACCCGTTTGGTCTTGCCCAAAGGTGCACCCATGTCGACGACGCCACCCTTACTCTTCATCCACACCATCCACTCGTCCATCGACGCTTTGCGCTCTGCCTCGGTCATCGTAGGCATCTGCGCCATCGCTTTTTTAAAGTCGCCCTCGCTCGCCATATACAACACAAAGTACTTTTTCATAGCATTGTTAGTTATCCAATAGTCTTTTTAGTATAGCAGAAGCAAACATGAAGCTTGCATAAATAGGGTAGAGCAGCTCCCTTGTGGTTTCGTGTCCTACCTGAGGAGCCCGAGTAGTGCTAGCATATGTGCATGCAGAATTTTAAAGGACACCTGTTTTTGATTTTAATAGTTTGTACGGTCGGTGTGGTTGCATTACTTGGTCTGTCTCATAGTGCTGAGGCCGGTACTCTAACGGTAAACGTCGGCTCTTCACAACTGCTCATGACGCCCTCGCAGCGAGCCGCAACGTTTGGAAATATCTACGCCCCCGATGGGACACTTGGAGCAACTCAAATGGGCACAACCAACTTTTTCTGCGCTCCCGACGGCCTTAACCTCAACTCATTGTGTTGGACCTGGAGCAACATAAACAGCACCACCACCATTTCAAAAATAACTATTGCTACAAACATTGCGCGCGGTGCTTCGGGTAGTTTTGATCAAAACTATGCAGGCGGAGGAGCCCTCTACTTTGATGCAAAGAGCAATCTGTTGCTTCAGCTCTATCACGGCGAGTACTGGTACTCTCCAACTTCAGGGACTCCGTTCTATGCGGGTCTGGGGCTTGCCTACTCTGCAGACCATGGCACCACATGGCACAAACTTGGCCAGGTGATCGCCCCGCAAACAGCTCGTGCAAATAATTGCCAGATCGACGTGGGCCCCGGCACACTCGTTTCAAAAGGCGATGGGTACCTCTATGTGTACTACAACGACATGGGCACTAACTGCTCGGGCTTTCAAATGGCCACGGCCCGCGCACCACTCTCTGCGCTCATTGCAGCCGCTCAGGCAGGAGCGCCGTTTACCTCTGGCGCAGGGACGGTATTCAAAAAATATTACAACGGATCATTTAGCCAACCCGGCGTGACCGATCTCGCCAATCCTCAAAACGGCGGCGGGGCCTTTAGCACTATCTTCCCCTGCAGTGGCACCTGCTGGGACCCGAATGTTGCCTACGTCTCCACCATTAATCAGTACGCCATGGTCTACGACAATGGCTGGAATAGCATAAACATTACGTTCTCCCAAGACGGTATCAGCAATTGGAATACTACGACCACGGTTACCCCCGCAGGAAATCCTAACAACACATACTACTATCCGACACTCCTTAACACCGCAGGGGGCAACCCTCTGGTACTTGGGTCCTCATTCTACATCTACTATGTAAACCCGTTTGGTGATTGGAGCGTCACCAGGATGCTCCGCTTGCCGGTCACCCTTACCACGAGCAAAAAATAGCTCCCTCGTTTGACACTCAAGGGCTCAGTGTCGCGCAAACACTTATCCACAGTTAATTAATAGTCCTATAATATTAATTCGTATTAATTTTAAAGTAATTATTGGCCAATTAATCCTTAAATGACCGGACTGAAGAATTTTCTCGAAATCCCGTACGACAAGTTAGAGGAGATCAACCTCAAAGCAAAAGGGGATGCGGAAAAGCTCACCTTCGCCGCATTGCAAAAAAAGTACACTGCCTATCTCAAGAAAGAGAAACGCATCAAGGCCGTCACCATCTGCTTTACCGACATAGAAGGGCGCCTGCACATGCTCGACTATGACAAGAAGTTCCTCCTCGACTCGCTTAATAATCTTACCTTCGACGGGAGTTCTATCCGCGGCTTTACGCAGCAGCACGAGAGCGATTTGCGGCTTGAGGTCGATTTCTCCTCTATCCGCTGGATGCCCTCGGAGATCTTTGGCCCGGGCAAGGTGATCTTTTTCGCTTCGGTCTTAAACCGTGACCGCTCGCCCTACTACAGCGACTTTCGCGGTCAGCTGCGCGCACTCACGCAAAAGATTAAACGCGAAGGGGGCTTGACCGCTTTTGCTGCACCCGAAATAGAGGGTTTTTTGGTCGACGGCATAGCGAGCGAGCAACACTATAGGGTAGAGGAGGGGTTCAAGCTCATAACAACCGGTGGATACTACCACTCACTCCCGCAGGATCGCCTGCGGCTTTTTATTGATGCTGCGGCCGAGGCTCAGCGCGCGATGGGCTTTAAAAACGAAAAGGACCACCCCGAAGTTGCCCCCAGCCAGTTTGAGATGAACTTTAGCTACGCCGAGGTGGTACGGGCCGCAGACAACATTCAACTCTACAAGCTCATTTGCCGGCAAGTAGCGCGCAACATGGGGATGACCGCGACCTTTCTCCCTAAGCCGTTCATGGGCATCAATGGCTCAGGCATGCACACCAACTTCTCACTCAGTAAAAATGGCAAGAATATATTTTATGACCCCAAAGGGCAAGACGGACTTTCTAAAATTGCGTGGGATTTCATCCTTCGACTCCTCAACCATGCGCCCGAGATCTGCCTCATCATCAACTCCTCAGTCAACGCCTATCGCCGGCTCGACCCACACTTCGAGGCACCTAATCAAATAAAAGTTTCGGCCGTCGATCGGGGTTCGATGATACGCATCCCCGTGGGCAACGAACGCACCGCGCGCATTGAGTTGCGTAGCGTTGCACCCGATGCCAACCCCTACCTCCTCCTCTACACGATGATCAAGACAGGGCTCGAGGGCGAGAAGTTGCATAAAGACAAGGACAAGCGCGAGCGCCTGCGCTTTTTGCCCGACAATATCTACGACGCGATCGCGCTGTGTAAGGCGAGCAAATTTGTCACGAAAATCTTAGGCGAAGAGTCTAAGGAAAAGTTCGTGCATTATAAGCAGGCCGCGGCGGACCGCTCGCCGAAAGCCCTCGGTACGACCATAAAGCGTACCGAGATAATTTATCACCATGAGGTGACTAATCAACTTCTATGGAACAACTTCTAAGGTCGGCACGCGAGACGGGTTTTGTGTGGCACTTGGTCGGGTGGTTGGGGCTCGGGGTCCTGGTCGGATGGGCAGCGACACAGTTTGGCGGCGCTTCGGCGGGCGACGCAGGAAGCGCGCTCTCGAGCGGGGATACCGCGTGGATGCTCGCCTCCTCGGCCTTGGTCATGATCATGACGCCTGCGGTTGGGTTTTTCTACGGCGGGATGGTCAGTAGCAAAAATGTCGTCTCGGTGATTAAGCAGTCGATGATCATATTGGCGCTCATTTCGGTGCAGTGGGTGGTGGTGGGATATACGCTCGCGTTTGGCCCCGATTTGGGGCACGGTCTTTTGGGCGATCTGGCCCACTTCGGGTTGCGCGGCGTGGGGTTTGCACCTGATACCAACTACGCGAGTACGATCCCTGCGCTCGTCTTTATGATCTTCCAGGCGATGTTCGCGATCATTACACCGGCGCTCATCATCGGCGCTTTTGTTGAGCGCATTAAGTTTAAGACGCTGGTCATATTTACGCTCCTATGGGCCACACTGGTGTACGACCCCGTCGCGCACTGGGTATGGAGCCCTATGGGCTGGCTCCACTCACTCGGGGCACTAGACTTCGCCGGTGGCACCGTGGTGCATATGACCGCTGGCTTCTCGGCGCTTGCGGCGGCGCTTTTGGTGGGTAAGCGGCTCGAGACGCGTCATCCTGGCTCTACTGCCAACAATGTTCCCTTTGTGATCTTGGGGGCCGCTCTACTGTGGTTTGGGTGGTTTGGGTTCAACGCGGGGTCGGCGCTCGCTTCGGGCGCGCTCGCCGCAAGCGCCTTTGTGGTCACCAATACCGCAGCTGCAGCGGCAGCGCTCACTTGGGTCGCGCTCTCGTGGGCGGAGAATCGCCGCCCCTCGGCCATGGCAGCGGCCATAGGCGCGGTGTGTGGCCTTGTGGCCATTACGCCGGCGTCGGGCTTTGTGGGGCCGGTGGCCTCTATTGCGATTGGTATCTTGGGTGGGGCAGTAACGTATGCTGCCGTTTATATTCGCGGCAGAGCAATAAAAATAGACGACACGCTCGATGTGTGGGCGGGCCACGGGATAGGCGGGCTCACCGGCGCTTTGCTCACGGGGGTGTTTGCCGAGCAGGCGATCAACTCAGCCGGGCAAAATGGACTCCTCTTTGGCAATCCGCATCAGTTGTGGGTGCAGTTTATTGCCGTTGCCGCGGTGGGTGTTTACTCGTTCGTTGTCACTTGGGTGATCCTCAAAGTACTCGGATGGGTGCGCTTCCCATTGCGCGTCTCGGCCAAGGAGGAGGCCGAAGGGTTAGACGTGGCCGTGCATGGCGAGATGGGATATCGGATCTAGTGCGAACTCCGGGCACTGAATGAGGTTAGAAACAATTCCTCTTAAATCCAGAGCTTAAAATATCTTTGAGCCGTTTGGAGCTTCACCGTCAACAGTGAGGAAGAGTGTACCCGTGCTATTGGGATCGTGCACACCCAAAACTAAAACCCCAGAGACTTCAGGTCCCATTTTGCGAGGAGCGAAGTTAACTACGCCAACCACGCGTTTTCCGACCAAATAATCAGTCGAGTAGTTGGTATATGCGCCGCATGAAATCTTCGTTCCGATTTCAGGGCCAAAATCTATCGTCATTCGATAGGTTGGTTTATTGGTTTTTGCTGGCTCTGCTTTAGTAATCGTCCCGACGCGAATATCTAGATTGGCAAAGTTTGAAAAATCAGCTTCCATAAAAGAAGTATAACAGGTTCGAACCATTAAAACTCCTCCCCAAAATCTCCTTGTTTTAAGACCTAAAATCGTTTGCTCCACATGTTGGACAATGTCCGAACACATGCTTTACGCAATTCTATCCAATACCGGGACAAGGTAGAAACCGCCCTTACCCCATAATTAGCCCCTGTTCGCCCCGGTGTGCGATGGCCCATGACAAGTTGAGGATTCACCGCCCTTCGACCCCTTCTCGCGCGTGGACCCACAGTAAGGGCAAAATCACCATTCACCGTTTGATGCAGGAGGCGTACAATTAAGAAAAAGCGAACAGTAGCAACATGTTTGCAACGAAACCATGAACAAACAAATGGTGACAAATGGTGAAAATAGAGAACCTAACCGTGTCGACGTGTACACAGAATTTATCCTCTGGAGCGCTATGCCGCCGAGCGAACGCATGAGACTTGGCATCGAAACGCAGGAACAGTTCGTCGACTTTTACAAGATAGGCGCCAACACGCCGGCGCGATGGAAGCGCCGCCCTGACTTCGAGGCGCGCGTGACCACACTGCGCAAGGAATGGGCCTTCGGCAAAACGAGCGCTGTGATTGAGGGCATCTACCGCTCGGCGGTCAAAGGCAATCCATTCAGCCAAAAGCTCTGGCTGCAGTACTTCCATGACTTTAGCGAAAAGCAGATGGTCCAGCACAAAATCATGAGCACGGTCAGCGTGGACGATGTGCGATTTTTAGTCGACGTGCTGCCTGAACCGGAGCGCGCAAAATGCCAAGGACACCTTCGGGAAATTATCGACGCGCTCGCGCTCCACAGACACAACAATCCAAACGATCCGAGGTGGAGTGAACGCCACCTGGAGGAACGCGAGGACGAAACACCTGTTATGCGCCAGTCTCTCCGGCCTTCCGTAGTTTGTGATCTGAATGCAGTGTCTCGAACAATGGTGGCTGTTCCGGCCGGACAGGTGGCTTCCTGCCTCTCCACAAGCTAGTGCAGAGAAATATTTTCTGGAGATAGTGCCAAATTTTGTAGACCTCCTGTAGCGACACATTGTCGCCAGTTGTTTCTTTAATGATCCGCCGGAGCTCGTTAGCATTCTTTTCGCTCGGGAGAGACATCGAACCATTCCAGCTCTTCGTAAAGATATTGCAACTATGTTTTATTTCTTGACTGAATGAATCGGTGGATAAAGAAGACGTGTCGGTACCACTCCATCCGTTATTGTTTCTTGCAAGTGATGCCAAATTGCGTACATGGCATATGTATCAAGACCACAATAGACCTTCAGATCATGGGCAATTTGTTTCTTTTCATCCACTGATGTGTTCGGCGATACCATCTTCCACCAAGCATCTGCGGCCTGTCCTCCTTCTTGGATAGCAAGCATGTCGTAACGCAATTCAGCAGCTAAGGTCGGGAGTACTTTCTTGATTGAGCTCTTTCCTTTAAAACTAGGATGTACGTAGTGTTGGTCATGGAATATGTCCATCAGATCATAAATTCTGCTGTTGAACTCTTCAAGATACGCAGCATGTTGAGGTAACCGGATTCCTATTTCCTTGCAGACCATTTTTTCAAAATGTTTGTACCACGCAATTATCGTTCCTCCGGGCGGAATGTGTTTTTTTAATATCTCAACTACTTTTTCCGATGGGTCAGAGAGACTATCGTGTAAAAACTCCACGTGCTCTAAAGGGGTCGTGGGGCTTCGCAGAATATGAATAGAAAATTGAAACGGTATGTGCTTGTAAGGACCGTATCCGTTAAAAGCAGGTATCGCTGGGCCAAAGGCTTCATAGTCAAAAAAATAGAATGGAAAAGTGAGTTCATTAAGTTCCTTCTTTATATTTTCAATGTTAATTATTGATTTTTGTCGCTTATGCGCCATCACCTGATTTTTTTGATTATCAGTGAGCTCAAAATCATCTGGTATGTCGTTCAGATCAAAAATGCCTCGCTCGATAAATAGGTCGAGTTTTTTCTGACTTACACGAGATAAGTCGTGTACAGAATATTCGGGTATCTCTGGGTTTGAGAGTTGGAAGCTAGTACAGTGTTTCTTTCGTGCCTTATAAACACACTCACAACCTCGCGGCGGTTCCTTCTCTGAAGTTAAATATTCTTTAGCCACTTTCATTTTCTCTTCTATCTCAGGCAAACGTGCTTCTATTTTATCCGTAACATCATCAACAACAAACAGAGCTTTGAGATCAATATCACCCGCACGTACATATTCTTTGTTGAGATGAATAATGAAACAACGACCCACATTTGCATTTGACCGCCTCAATACACTCAATTGAAAGGCAAGGTCATCAATATGGTCTCTAGAGCCGGCACCTTCTTCTTTTAAAGAGTTTGTTCCCTTCACTTCGTAGAGATCCCACTTATCACCCACCTTGTCATAAACAAGCATATCGTTCTTAGCAATGAAGCCATCTACAAGAAATGTGGCTTGAAAAATGGTTGCTGTCTTTTCTCGCATCAAACAAACAGTGTCATTTACTGCGTCGTCTTCTGTTGAAGTAATATAGACGCCGTCAGGAAACAGTTTTCGAGCTTCAGCCTCTACCTCATTACCTTGCTCAAGAATGTGAAGCTCAAAATCGGAGATCTGAAGCTTTCCCACCTGTTCGGGACGGTGAATACGGAGCCATACGTCTCTGTAGCATTCAAGAAAAGAAAGAAATGTAGTTTTTGATATTAGATATTTCATTATAGGTTTCTTGTACCGCGACAATATGGGAAGCGGGAACAACCATAAAATTTTCCTCTTCGACCACTTCTCAAAATCATCGGGGAGCTACAGCGTGGACATTTTGTATCTGTGAGAACCGGGGCAGGACGTGCAGCCACTAGGGCCGCTTGAACTGTAATTCGATTATTCTTGCAGGTCTTGCAGAATCGGCCCACGCCAGTGAGTAACGAGGAGTCTTTAAAATCACTATAGGATCTTATCTCCTTACATTTCGGGCATTCTTTCATAGCTCCATTCTGGAGGCCTTCAACGGTCATATGAATGTTATTCAGCAAAGGGTTTTCGTTAGGTTCGTCTTTTACCAACCGCGCAATCCGTTCATCCAAAGTCTTTATAGGGTTGCTCCCGACGTTGAATCGATTTATTCGTAAGAATTTGTAACCATAACTCTCAAGTACCTTTTGTCGGTATACATCGTCGTCAGAATAATAATTCTGATAGTTGTAAGCATTTACAGCGTCAGTGTTTACAAAATGCTCTTGAAAACCGTCATATTCAATAATGATCTTATGTTCTTTTTGCTTCGCGTCTTTATAAATGAGAAGAAAGTCAACTTTGTAGTATGGATGAATGTACGATGGATTAAGCTGTTTTAAGTATTTACCAATCTCAAATTGGGGTATGAACTCGATAGAATCAGTGTTCTTTTTCCAAAAGCTCGTTTGGTAAAACCAATTAAGTACTTCAGGCTCTTTCTGTGATCGAGCATCTGTTTCCGCGACACCCCGTTCCTTCTTTGCTTCTTCTGATATATAGAAATAATGTCTTAGGGCATCACCAATAGACCCATTAAAGTCATCCAGAGGTTTACTCAAGATAAAATGCATGCATTCCTTGGCGCGACTGAATCCTACGTTTAGTCGCTGTGCTTTGATCTGGCCGTCCTCTTCAATGTCGACATCCTTGAGATCTTTTATAAACACACCCCAAAGTTTATCGCTATGCTTTGAGCCAACCATCGAATAAAAAATAATGTCCCTCTCTTCACCCTGACACGTATCGAATGTCATTATTTTCAGCTGGAGATTATCGATATAGTAGTCTCTATCAGGCATTTTATTTATTTGTTCCACCAATAACTTTTGCTGATTTGTGTGGGGAGTAATAATGCCTACGCTAGTTTCTGTCCCAGCTTCTTTTAGGGATTGCAATTGAGCAATAATTGCTTCGACTTCCTTTATATTTGCATTCGGATACACCTCGTCCTCTGCCTTCGCATCAACGTACGTAAACTTTATTACGTCGTCTATAGCCTTTCCTCGGATTTTCATTACCTGCAGTTTTCCTTGATAGAAGAACTTATTGGAATAGGAGATTATTTCTTTGTAGCCACGAAAGTGTTTAACGAGTTGAGTGTTGTAATTGCTAATAAATTCAAAAAATTCGAGAATTGAAGTTTTGATATTAAATTTACTGAGTCTTACAAGCTGTGTTGTTTCACTTGATACATTTCGTTTGAAGGATTGCTCAAGAGTATTAAGGTACTCTCTGTTCGTGTCTGATCGAGCCTGTGCCGCTTTTATATTGCTAAACTGCTTTTTATCTCCTAGTATAAGAACCTTCTTTGCGCGCAACAGGGCCGGAAATGCTTGCGCTACACTAACCTGTGAAGCTTCGTCAATTATGACCAAATCAAACATTTCCTGTTCAAGAGGAATATATTCAGCGTAGTCTCTAATGCCTGCCAAGATACAGGGAAAGGCTTCTTTAAGTTTTTGAAATTCGTCTCGGGGGAATCTTTGTTTACTTCGAATTACGTTTCTTAGCGTCTCTGCGTCACTTTTACTATGCTCATAAAAATTAATGAGCCTTCCATCCATGAGATATGCAACTTGAGTGATCACCAAATCTTCAATATTCTTCCTTTTTAAAGCGTAGTTTAAATCTGGTATGTTCGAGAACTCTCTCGTTATTTTTTGACGAAGGTTTAAATAGCGAAGCTGTTTGTCGAACTCGGACTCTCCAAGAGAGAGAATGGCACAGTCGTTCAGAGAAACAAGATTTTGCAGATCAAGCTCTGAGCGCACTACTGTTTTAGGGTACTTTTCAGAAAACTCCTTGAAATATTTAACCTCTTCAGCAGATGCAAGAACTTCATTGAGGCTTTCGGCAGTCTCGCCCTCTCGAAGGATGTAATGAACAAGTGCAATAAAGTCAAAATCGGATTCGAACTGCTTGTTTATTTCTCGCCCCTGACCCGCAATGAATTCAAAGATGGCAACAGCATCTTTCAATGCGACCAGATGTTCATGCGGCGTAGCATATGAACTGTTCAAGGTACGCATGAATCGTAAATCGACTTCGACAACCCTCTCTTTTTTAAAAAGGAACCCGACGAGGAAAGCTTTGAGATCTGTGTATTCTTTCACAAATTTGTTTAGCTCTCCAAGGTTTTCCTTTGTGAATGAAGTGAATTTCTGTACGGCCTCCACTTTTGTTCCAAAGGTGTCTTGTACCTTCTTTACGCTTTCTTGAGTTGCCGTCAGGAAGCGCAGAAGTCCCTCGTATTCATCTATTGTGTTTATGTTCTTAAGCTTTATACCGAGCAATTTTAATATTCCCTCAGTATGTATTCCTCTGAATTGTCCAGAAAACTCTTCAAGAGAAGATCTCATCTCCGCGAGCTCAAGTGCAGCATTTTCATCCTCAAGTAGTTCATCTATGTCAAAGACCAATTTTGCATTTTTGAGTGTATCTTCAAGCTGTACAAGCTCCTGAATTTCCTGAACGTTTATACTTCCATAGGCAATAATTTCCGCCTCCAAATCCTCCTTGAGCGTATTGCTGGATTTGTCTATATTCTCTTCGATGGTCTCGAAGTCCTTTCTAACAGCACGATAGTGAGTTTTGATACTCTCGACAGTACCTTTTGCAAGTATTTGTGCGTAAGTATTGCCAGTCTTACCAAGACGCAGAATAGGGTTCTGAAAGTTCTTATCAAACCGGACCTTATTTATTGTTTGAGTAATGTTTTTCTCTACGACATCAAGGGCTTCTTTTTTATCTGAGAGAACAAGGATGGATTTGTCTCTCAATATTGCGTCGAAAATAATCGCTGTAATGGTATGGCTTTTACCAGTACCGGGTGGGCCTTCAACGATCATGTACTTACATCTATCTTTCTTTATTGCCGAAAGAATCTGCAACTGCTCGGCATTCAAGGGAATAGGGCTTTGTGCGACAAGGCGATCAGAAGTCTCTGTGTCATCCCACTCCTTCTCAACCTCCGGATTCACTGGCTCTGGGTTATTGTGTAAAAAATCCCCAAGTAATTTATTAAACGCCTCAGCAAGCAGTCCACCTTCAGCATTCAATTCACGTAAAATATCCTCGTAGTCGTTTACTAACGCTTCGTCAGATTTGTCGAAGAGACACAGATAACAAGAGTTCGATATGCGCACTGATGCACCTTTTGCCGTTACAGTCTCAGATACGGAAAAGTCTACATGGTTATTTATCTCGAAAAGGTTTCCTATTTCAATGAGTATTTCTGAAAGAATATCCTGTAAATCGTCCGTGTGCTGGGCAAGATAAATAATTCGTTCCGTGACATTCTTGAGACTGCCCCCGGTTCCTTTTAGAGTGTTATATTCCTGAACGATATATTCCAATGCTCTTTTGTTTATGTAGATCTGTGTATCAAACTCTAGATTCAACGCTTCACCCTGTCTTGTTACGCTGACTGGTATGTAAAAGATGGGGTATTTTATGTTATTGAAAGAAATGTCGCCGAAGTAAAGATAAAAATCCTGCTTATCAAGAATGCTCATATTACGTTGCATCTCGAATACTTCCGCAAAGAGGTCAGCGACATGCAAGTCTTCGAAAAAGGTTTCCAACGTGCCTTTCACATCCGATAGTACTAGTATGCTCTTCAATTCTTTTTGGAGATTTATGTTTTCTCCGGCGATAAAGAGATTCAATATCTCTGAAATTTTACTTTCCAGTTGTTTTACTAGAACAGAGGTCATTTCTTCCTCGATTCGGAAAATGTCGTCCTCTTCGCCAAGGTGTAAATTCTGCAATGGTTTCTCTATACTTTTTATGAACGGATCAACCAATTCATCACGAATAATATTTGCAGCTGCCTCAATAGAGTTTGAAAGAGCAATATCGTATTCTTCTGCATGCAATGTACCTGACTTCTCTATTTCCTCAGCAATATCTTCTGTAATTTGGTTTATTAACGACCCTTCAATTTTTCCGATTTGGAGTTTGATAAGGTCAAGCAGATTTTTTGGTAGTAATGTCTGGTAAACACCTTTCTCGAGCTTACCTAAGATGTTTTTTTCAAAGTTCTTTCCAATAAGTTTTAATATTAATTTATTGAATGTCTCATACTTCTGAAGATTTAATCCGACAAGGAGATTATCACCATCACGGTATCTAATAGTTCGTCGAGGCAACTTCCGCTTATGGAAGTCTGTCTCCAAAAAGTCCATGAAGTATTTCGCTACCTCCTTGAAGAATAGAAGGCCATTTGCAGGAGCATTTACACCACTGGCTCCACTTTCTTTTTTAATTGATGGGGTAGTAGTCATGAGTTTAGTGATTCTTGTGGTCGAGCAATCTCAATATATCGCTCTTTCTATATCGACGATCTTTGCGAGTACCAATCCGTATAGCCTTCAAATAGCCATTGTTATCCCATTTGCGAAGGGTATTTGGGTGCAAACCCAAAATGGCAGAAGCTTCAGCTAGGGTAATAATTTCGGCTTTTCTCGTGTCAGCCATATAAACAGTAACTTAACATAACCTTACACACTAAAAAGATCCCGGTCAAAGATGATTTTGAGAAATGGTCTCATAGCCAACCCACGCGGTCTGACCGACATGGACGCCATCGAGAAAACGGATCTCGTCATAGCCCCATGAGCTGCTAAGCACGAGCACTTTTGTTTTTACAGTGAGGTCGAAAATCTGCCCACTTTCCTTGAGCTGGTAATACCCGACGGCGTCGTTTGCCGATGTCGCTTTGAAGTATGCGTCGTAGGCGTCTTTTGAGACGCCGACCGTGGTGGAGGCAGCAAGGAACCCTTGCTCGCCTAACCCAACTGTCGAATTGCTGGGCAGTGCTTGTTTGTTCGGGCTTGTTGGAAGCATTGAGAGCCAGACGGCGAACACCAAACAGACCAGTATAAAAATACAGAGTCCAACGACTGCTTTCTTATTCTTCATAGAGGTTTGGCTTAGCCAATAACCCCGGGAGGTACACAGAGAACCCGCCACGGGTCCCGGCTTGCGCCGGCATACCGGTTTCCCGATATGGCCGAACAGACACCCCCATGACGGGTTCTCTATGTCTGTTCGGACTTCTTTTGCCATGCCAGCGTTGCCGCTGGTTTAGGCGCTTTATTCAATTTTCGTGTGCCTTACCGGCCCACAATAAGATTTTAGCATTTTGCTGCGGACCCACACCACCCCGATTGACGGTCCTCTACGGACCGGTAGAATGAATCTACCCGCTCTTTTACAATCAAAGACCATCGGTAAACGGCAAAAATCAAAGCCGCAACCGAACCTCCTTAGAGCAACTTTTGAGGCAACTCAATGAAAAAAGAAGGATCCGTCACGTACGCGTGGTGGCTCTTCTTTTGGCATTGCCAAAAAGACCCCGCACGTCGTGTGTAGGGTCTTTTTGATATGGCGTAACTCCAGACGCACACCGAGAAGCCCTTTGCTTTCTTGGCGGGTCGCTACTTGTAGCGTCTGGAACCCGTCAGGAAAAGAGAGGGCTTCTCATGTTATCGCAGGAAGCCAAAAAAGAACTAAAGGAGATCATTCTTCGTGATAAGGGTATCTCGCTGACCGATGAACAAGCCGAAAAAATCGGCGCTTCTTTGCTGCGTCTTACAAGACTAGGAGTTACTGCTCTCGCACGAGCGAGTGAAGAATATTCACTCGTTGATGCGAGGGACGGAAAATCCCTCGACCCAAAGACCAGCGCGTGATCGCGCCTCTTCAAGCCCTGGGGGTGAGACCCTATGCGGGGCTTGTAAAAACAAAACAGGCATAGGGCTGGCTCCGTGATCCCACGGTACAGGGATGGCCGAGTATCGGCAGAAAGCCAACCACTGATTGCGGTGTAGCGAGAGGTTTCTAACGCAGTCATGTTCACCACCGGGGGCGCTTGCGCTAACCGGCAGGATAACTGAAACCAAGTCGCCCTCCGAGAGAAAACGGGATAAGGGCACGGCGATCCTCTAAGGCAAAAAGCCGTGGGGGTAAGGGGGGGTCTGACACACGGGCCAAGTATCAGCAGTTGCTTTCGTGTATGTGTGGACCATAGTGATAGTGCCAGACCAAGACGCTCAAACTCTGGCTTTGAGGATAAAAGCGGGGCAACAACATTCTTGGTCTGGCGATTAAGAACTACGTTGTTGCTCCACTTTTGTTTTATGAAAAATGAAAATCAAAAAATAAAATACTTCATGTATGTTCGAAAGTCGACGGACACTGAGGATAAACAAGTCCAGTCTTTACCTGATCAAATCCGCGAACTAGAAGCGCTTGCTTCTCGTCTCGGACTAGAGGTCGTTGGTAAGTTTGAAGAAGCAAAATCCGCAAAGGCACCTGGCAGACCATTGTTCACGCAGATGGTCGAGAGAATAAGTCGAGGGGAGGCGGAAGGCATCATCTCATGGAAACTCAATCGATTATCACGCAATCCAATCGATGGTGGCACTGTTAGCTGGATGCTTCAACAAGGTGTAATTAAACATATTCAAACATTCGACCGCAGCTATCATCCTAGCGACAATGTGCTCATCATGGCAGTCGAACTCGGTATTGCTAACCAGTACCTTCGGGACTTGAGCGTTGATACAAAACGAGGCTTACGAACACGTGAGCAAGAAAAAGGTTATCCCAATGGTGTCGCTCCGATAGGTTTTCTAAACGATATGTCGAAAGAACCCGGAGACCGCGGCTGGTTAGTCGATAAGAACCGTTACGGTCTCATAAAACAACTTCTCTTGATGTTTAACAGTCGAAAGTATTCTGCACGACAAATAATGAGGACTGCGAATGATGAGATGGGCATCCGAACGGTGCTTCATAAAAAACAGGGTGGAAAGAAGCTGGTTATTTCATACGTAATAGACACATTGCTTCGAAACCCTGTATATGCCGGCTTTTTTGTCACCAAAGACGGTAGAAGACACGAGCTCAACAAAGAAATACCGAGAATGATCACAGAGGAACAATACTGGGAAAATCAAAAAATACTCGGTAAACGTGGACGTCCTCGACCATCATTAAATAAAGATTTGTTCCCATACAAAATTGTTTCAGAGTGTGGAGGTTGTGGCGGCACTATCACCGCCGATCCCAAGTACCAGTTAATCTGTCCTACATGTAAAAAGAAATTCTCCTATCCTGGAAAGACAACCTGTCCGGGGTGCGGTGTACGTATTGATCGAATGGAGAATCCAAAGTACCTCCATTATGCGTTCTACCATTGTACAAAGAAACAACATCCTGACTGCAAGGAAGGTGCGCTGGACGAAAAACACATTGATAAGTATTTGGCTGATCACTTCAAGAAAAATCTCTCCATCTCGCAAAGTCTTGCTGATTGGTGCATAAAAAATCTAGACAGTCTGGTGACTACTGAAAGGAAGGACGAATTTGAAAGAAAGGCATCATTGACCAAGACTCTCGAAAAGAAGCGCGGTGAGGATCGGGAACTCACCCTGATGCGTGCGAGAGGATTGCTGACGGACCAGGACATGCTAAACGCGAGAACAGTGTTCAAAGCAGAGATCGACATACTCGAGATGGAATTAGCCGCTTACGACCGGGTAGACTTAACCAGAATCGCCAAAGCGCAGAAAGCTTTTAGTCTAGCCGTCGGAATTGAAAAAGTATTTTTGAGCGATGACTTTGTCGCCAAAAGAGAGGCCTTGATCGAGACCGGTTCGAACCTAACGATAAAGGACAGAAAAGCTAGTATTCGCCACGCAAGTTTATATTCCGCCATAATCAACGGCCTACTTACGGCAAAGTCAGAAAACCCTGCGTTCGAACCTGAAAAATGTGAGGCGGATAAAGACGAAACGGAGGTTTTCGCCTCCGTTCGTCCAACTCTGCTCCTCGGGTAGGACTCGAACCTACAACCAACTCCTTAACAGGGAGCTGCTCTACCATTGAGCTACCGAGGAATATGTCGAACTTTTATCAGACTATATGTCGGACGCAAGGATTATAGCCGTTTTTTTGGGTTTATGGTAGTATATCTGGCAGAACGCTGCGCATTCGTGCAGCGGGATATAATCACGGGGAGTTGAATGACACAAATTCTTATCTTGGCCGAGGTCGGCCAAACCAAGCCGGCTCACCGCTCCTACCCGGAATTGCTCGCCGCTGCGGCAAAGCAGCTGGTCGCGAATGCCGCCAAAACCGAGCGGCCCTCCGAGACGCCGAAGACGCCCAACAACGGCGTTGCGCCGGCAAGTTAGCTCGTCCTAGTTGGTGAGACACAGGCGGCCCAAAAGGCCGCCTGCTCTTTTCTAAAATTCATAAACCGTTTAGCTTTGATGGGATAAGGTAGGCACGATGCTTACGATGTTGCGACGCAAGCAAGCGACCATCAAGGGCGTATTTGTAAACAGCCATCTCAGCGTCCTGCGCAGGCGCAAAGGCGAAGAGGCGCTACGAGAGCTCGAGCGCCGCTTTGGAGCGCCACTTAGGTTTGGGGCTTTGCAAGAAGTGCCCGTGTGCGAGGAGGTGCGCTTGATCGAGCTCGTACTTGACCTGCTCGAGGAAGGTCATGGTCTGCAAGGCGCTGCCCGCGCCGAGGCTGCGGGCGCGCTGCATTTTAAGAATTTTACCCAGACGACTCTCGGTGCAACACTCCTTAATTCTTTGCCGCATACGCGCGAGGGCTTTCATACGCTCATACGCAACGCGGGCTCAATCGCGCGTGCAGTATTTAATCACAGCGACTTTAGCGCTCGCCGTGGTCGGGACAATATTATAATCACTATCCAAAACTGTGACTACGCACCTGAGCACTTTCAAGGATTTTTTGGTGAGTGGATGCGCTATTGGGGGCTCGCAGATTCCTCGGTGCGGGTCTACGTCCTAGGTAACCATGCATTTGAGTACCGGCTCTATTTTTAGGGCTGCTATACTTTGCAATGTATGCTCAACTACAACATTAAAAGCACAGGGCTTGAGATGAGCAACGAAATCCGCTCATACATCGAAAAACGCTTGGCGCACGCTGAAAAGTTTTTACAAGACGACCCGACCGCGCACGTTGATGTCGAAGTGCAGTATTTGCCCGAGGGCCGCAGCGGCAAGTTTCGCACTGAGTTTACGGTTGAAGCACGGGGCGAGGTGTATCGCGTCGAGCGGTGGGGCGCGGTCTTGCATGAGTCGGTCGACTTGGCGATAGGCGAGCTGCAAGCCGAGCTTTCCCGCAGCAAAAAGAAACAGCTGCACCTCGTGCGCAAGAGCGCCGCGCGCCTCAAAGACTACTTGCGCGGGTGGCGTTCTAAGCCCTAACGCCGCGCAGATACTCTGCGTAGAGCATTTCTTTTTTGCCCTCGGGTATTACTTTTAGGATCTCAAGTTTGTCGTGGTGTATCGTCGCGTCGGTTACCACCACGCGCTTGCCCGTGCTGGTTATAAAGTGTGCGCGTGGGTTTTTGTCGAACGCACGGATCTTGAGTAAGTTTTGCCGAGCGTTGTCGTCTAGATCAAGCAATGCGTCGGTATCGCTAAATTTTTTAGTATAGGTTGCCTGGCTTTCGTCTTGTGTTTGGGGTGAGAGTTTCCCCTCCAGAAGCAGGGGGAGTGCCTCGATAAGTAAGTTCACCCCTTCAGTAAAGAGCATTTCGCTCAAGACCAAACCTTTGGGCGGCCACTCGCTCTCTTCGAGTTCTATTTTTGCTTGTGCCAGGATCGGCCCGGCGTCCATCTTTTCTTGCATGAGCATCAAGCTCACCCCCGTTGTGCGCTCGTTGGCCAAAATCGCCGAAACATACGGCGAAGGCCCGCGAAACTTTGGCAAAAGTGAAGGGTGGATGTTGAGACAACCGTGTTTGGGTAAGTCGAGGATTTTTTTGGGCAAAATTTTGCCAAACGAAGCTACCAAAAAGAAATCCCATTCGGTGTTAAACAACTCGTCGGGAAAGTTTTTGTCGCGCACGATGAGCGCGGGTTTCAGCCCCACGCGCTCAAGCTGGTCGAGTGCAAACTGCGAGTCGACCGAGCTCCCAAAAAACGCAAAAAGGGGATTAGGCATGCTTTTTGGCACGCTTTTCGCGCAGTTCTTCCCAGTCTTTGTCGTCGGCTACCGCGACCGCTTTGTCTATATAGAGTATGCCGTTGAGATGGTCGATTTCGTGCTGAAAGATCTGTCCGATCAACCCTGCGCCGTGGTAGACAAACTCCTCACCCTTTTCGTTCCATGCACGCACCGATGCCTTTTCGTGGCGCATCACCGAGCCATATTTGTGCCGCACACTGAGGCACCCTTCGGTCATTTCTTTTTTACTTTTGGAGACACGCAAAAGCTCGGGGTTGATAAACACACGGTCGGGTGGTGGAGGCTGCGAGCTGGCTTCATCGTCCTCTTCTGGCTGAAAGACTTTCCCCAAGACCACGAAGACGCGGATAGACTCGCCGATCTGGGGCGCGGCGATGGCAACGCCAAATCCTTCGTTTTTTAGTGTTGCGCTCATTTTTTTGATCACCGCCTGCAACTTGCGCGAGCCGATATCTTTTTTAGATACGGGCGAGGCCTTTGCGCGTAGTACAGGGTCGCCAACTTGTACGACTGGGTCCTTCACACACTCAATATAGTACAATCGGCGCATGGAGCATATAGGCAAACATATGCGCGAGCCCTCCAAGCGCTCTAAGCAAGACAAGCAGACCGAGCGCGGCGAATTGATGAAATACTTCATCGAGCGGCTCAACCCCGGCCGCATTAAAGATGATTACCCGCCACTCACCATCGCGCGAATGGCAAGGCTCATGAGCGCAATGCCGACGCAGGACATTTACTACCTCAAACGCGTCTGCGACGATGCCAAAGACTTTTCTAAAAAGTTTTGGTGGGAGATCAACCCTAAAAATCATCAAAAAGAGGCCTAATTTGTCCTCGAAGTTTTAGAGGGGTACAATGCCAGAGCGATGGCACTCTTGACCCCCAAATTAGGCATAGACCTCGGGACCGCAAACACGCTGGTGTTTGTGCCGGGCAAGGGGGTGGTTTTAAACGAGCCAAGTGTGGTTGCTATCTCTGAAATTGATAAGCGCATCTTGGCCGTAGGCGCCGAGGCCAAAGAGATGATCGGGCGCACGCCTGGCGAGATCGTGGCCTACCGCCCCATGCGCGACGGGGTGATCGCCGACTACCGCGTGACGCAGGCGATGTTGCGCTACTTTATCCGCAAGGCTGTTGGTCGCTGGCAATTGTTTAAACCAGATGTAATGGTGAGTGTACCCACCGGCGTAACCTCGACTGAACGGCGCGCGGTCGTTGAGGCTGCGATCCGCGCGGGGGCCAAGAATGCGTATGTGGTAAAAGAGTCGGTGCTCGCGGCGATCGGCGCGGGGATCCCTATCCAAGAGGCGCGCGGGCACATGGTGGTCGACATTGGCGGTGGCACCATCGATGTGGCAGTGATCAGCCTCGGGGGAATAGTCTCCTCGACGAGCGTCAAGTGCGCTGGCGACAAACTCGACCACGCGATTGCCGACTATATTAAAAAGACTTACAACTTGGCTATTGGCGACAAGACTGCCGAAGACGTCAAGATCGGTATCGGCTCTGCGGTACCGGTGCAAGAAGAGTTACTTATGGTGGTGCGCGGCCGCGATTTTATCACGGGGTTACCGCGCTCGGCAGAGCTCCGGACCAACGATATTGTTAAAGCAATGGGCAAAGAGCTCCGCGAGATGATCAAGGCCATCCGCGACGTGCTCCAAGACACACCGCCCGAGCTCGCGGCCGATATTATCGACAACGGAATAACCATGACTGGGGGTACCGCACTCTTGCGCAACTTTGCCGAGTTAGTGCTGCGCCGCACCGGGGTCAAGGCTCAAGTGGCCGAAGACGCGCTCTATTGCGTGGCTAAGGGCTCGGGTATTGCGCTCGATCATCTCGACACCTACAAAAAAGCGATCGTTGCCAAGCGCTAAAATAGAGCCATGCTCACGCATCATACGTATTATTACGAGGGGAGTTTGGGCGAATTTGACGCGCTTAAGGCTGCACTCAAGCCGTTTGTGGCCGAGCGCCATGAACGCTTTGGGATAGACGAGGCGCGAGCGCTCATCGCGCTCGCGGGGCTCAAAAATTTTAATGAGGCTTTGTTTTTTATTGGGGCGTCTTCTATTACTACTGAGGCGCAACAAGCATTGTTGAAATTGTTCGAAGAGCCGCAGGCGGGGACGACCTTTGTGGTGTTGGTGCCCCATGGGGCATTGCTGCCGACGCTCAAGTCGCGGATGTTGCCGTATGAAAAACCCGACATCCGAAATCCGAAATCCGAAAAAAGCTTCCAATTTTTAAAATTAAACCAAAAGCAACGAAGTGACTTCATTACAAAGTTCATAAAAGACGAGGAAGCTCTTCGTGAACGCACGCTCGATTTGGTCAACGGCTTGGAGGCTGCCCTAGCCACCAATGTCAAGAAAAACACCCAAGCACTTGAAGACCTAGCCATGGTGCGCGGTTATCTAGCCGACCGCTCTCCGAGCATTAAGCTGTTGCTCGAGCATTTGGCCCTTTCGCTCCCAACCGCATGACGCCCAAAAAACTAGGAGAGCGCAAAGGGCGAATCCAAAAGCTCGACCGTGCGCTCAAAAAGCTTTTTCCAAGAGCCGAAATTGAGCTCAACTACAAAACACCGTGGCAACTGATGGTCGCGGTACAGCTCTCGGCTCAGTGTACCGACAAAATGGTCAACAAAATTACCGAGAAATTGTTTAAAAAATACAAAACACTCAACGACTACGTGCACGCCAACCCAGCAGAGTTTGCGGAAGACATAAAGTCTTCGGGCTTTTATCAAAACAAAACCAAAAACATTTTGGCTGCTGCAAAGATGGTTGAAAATGAGTTCGGCGGCAAGGTGCCTAAAACAATCGAGGAGATGCTGAAGCTGCCTGGCGTTGCGCGCAAAACCGCCACCGTGGTGCTCAAAGAGGCCTATGGTATTACTGCCGGCATCACGGTTGATACACACGTGATTAGGTTTGTGCAGCGGTATGACCTTTCTGATTTTAAAGATCCAGTCAGGATCGAAAAAGATTTAATGGAGCTTCTGCCCGAGCGTGAGTGGGGCACCTTTACCCACCGGGTGATCCACTACGGCCGCTACCTGGCCCCCGCGCGCATATACGACACGACCAAAGATCCGCTGGTTAAAATTTATCCCAAAGCCGCCAAAAAATTTCGGGTATAGCAAAATCCAGCGGCAAGGATGAGGTTTGGTATACTGTTTTGTACCTATGGCATATGATTTTAAGCCGTTTGAGAAGCGGTTGAAGGAGCTCGAGGAGCGTGCACAAAAAGAGATGGGTGCGATCCGCACCGGCAGAGCCGCGCCGGCGATTTTAGACGGGATAATGGTCGAGAGCTATGGCACCCGCGTACCAGTCAACCAAGTGGCTACCGTAGCGGTCGAGGACACGCGCTCTATCAAGATCGCTCCGTGGGACGCTGCGATGGCTAAAGAAATTGAGAAGGCGATTACGGTGGCTAATCTTGGGGTGTCGGTCTCGGCGGGCGAGGGCGGGGTCCGGGTCATCTTTCCTGAGTTAACCGGCGAGACGCGACAAAAATTGCTCAGAATTGCCAAAGAGCGGATGGAGGAGGTGCGTACGGCACTGCGCGGTGCGCGTGATGAGGTGTGGAGTGATATCCAAAAACAAGAAAAGGATAAAAAGATGACCGAGGACGACAAGTTTCGTGCCAAAGACGAGATGCAAAAGCGCGTCGACGCCACTAACAAAAATTTCGAGGCGATGCTTGAGCGTAAAGAGCGTGAAATCTCAAGCTAATGTCGCTGCTGATTTTTATTGTTTGCTTGATTGCCTTGATACTCGTACACGAGTTGGGGCACTTTGTTGCGGCCAAGCTCGCCGGTATACGGGTTGATGAATTTTCGATCGGATTTCCGCCGAGGCTCCTTAGTGTGCGGGTAGGGGAGACCCTCTACTCGTTTAACCTGCTGCTTGTAGGCGGCTATGTAAAAATCTTTGGCGAAGATGCTGTAGAGGCCGGCCCAAGAAGCATGAGCCAAAAGAGTCGTTGGACTCAAGCTGCGGTGATTGCTGCCGGAGTGGTGGTGAACCTCCTCGTGGGCTGGCTCATTTTGAGCGCGGCCTATATGGTCGGCGTGCCCACTTCGGCCGACTATCAGGGCCTTGGCCCGGTGACCAATGCCCGCCCCACAATCGTGGGTGTGTTGCCCGGCTCGCCCGCCGAGGCGGCGGGCTTCGCCCCCGGTGATGTGGTGGAAAAGCTCCAAACGGCAGATGCACAACTCGATGTGCGCACTCTTAACAACAGTCGACAGGCAGACGTGGTGCGTAATTTTATTACAGCGCATCAAGACGAGAGCGTGATCATCACCGTCTTGCGAAACGGGGATGAAAAAACTTTTCTTGCCAAAGGAGTCGAGGGGTTGGTCGACGGGCGTAAGGCAATAGGGGTTGAACTCGGCGATGTAGGTATTTTGAAATTACCAATCCACCTTGCGCTGCTAGAGGGAGCGGCCACCGCAAAAGACTTAGTTGTGGGCACCGTGCAGGGTCTGGGTGTATTTTTGGGCGGCTTGGTGCAAGGCCACGGGCTTGGCGGGGTCTCTGGGCCGGTGGGGATTGCTTCGGTAGGGGCGTCGGCGGTCAAACAAGGCTTTTCTGAAGGGGCGTTTTTGGTAGCACTGATCTCGATCAACTTGGCAGTCATCAACATCTTGCCGATTCCTGGGCTCGATGGCGGTCGACTGCTGATCATCGGCATCGAAGGCTTATTGCGTCGACCAGTTTCGGTGCGGTTGGTCAATATGCTCTCGCTTGCGGGCTTGGCGCTCCTTATTGTACTGATGGTCTTTGTGACCGCCCACGACATCGCCCGCTTAGTAGGATGACAAAGGTCAGACCTTTGTTGGTGGTACTATTTGGAAATGCTCAGAGATGCCCCTTTTGTAGATGGTGAGGTCTACCATCTTTTTAACCGTGGAGCTCATAAGCAAGAAATTTTTAAAACCGACGCTGATCACCGGCGTTTTATGCTTTTACTTCATTTGGCGAATACAGAAGAGCCCATAAATCTGCGTGACTTATTGCGAAAATACAAAGGTCAGACCTTTGCCACGATATTTTTGGAAGAAAAGCCGACAAAATCTTTAGTAGATTTATTTGCCTATGCTCTTATGCCCAATCACTTCCATCTTATTGTTAGGCAAAAAAGTAAAAATGGAATAACTAAATTTACGCGAAAAGTTCTCACGGCGTATTCCATGTACTTTAATCTTTTGTATAACCACAGCGGGATTTTGGCACAAGGGGCATTTAAAAGCCGGCTCGTCGGCAATGAGGCTTATTTCAGGTATATTTTTGCGTACGTTCATCTCAATGCACTCTCTATACGATTTCCTGGCTGGGAGAAAGAGGGCATCACGCGTCACGACGCTGCTCGAAGTTTTCTATCTAACTACCCGTATTCCAGTTTTTACGACTACTCAATCGGACCTAGACCCGAACGGGCAGTGATCGCATACGAAGAGACGCCAGAATTTTTAAAAAACCAGAATGATTTGGAAGAACTTTTGACTTCTTTCAAAACTGTTGTTGCATAGGTCTGACCTTTGTTGCGGTTGGTGGGATAAAAAATTGCCGCGTAACTCCTGTTGCGCGGCGTTCAACTTCAGTTGAGTGATCGATAGAGGGCGAGCAGTCGCTCTATGGTCTTATCGTAAAAGGTTTGTTCCTCGGCGCTTGGCTTCTTGTCACTTTGCTCTATCTCAACTGTCGCTGCATCACCAACGGCGTATTGGTCGAGTGTGCCGTCGCTATTGTCGTCTGTCATCACTAAACGTGGACCGCTACTCGAGTAGAAGTCGGTTTTGTCTGAAGGAACCTTCGAGAGCATAATGACCACGTCTTTTTGTGTTGACCAAGGCACTCGTACCAAAACGCCGCGTGCGTTTGGGGCAAAGTAGGGAACGACCACTGTAACACGCTCGATCCCTCCTGCTGTGTAGTGGTCAAAGGTGACGCCCGCAATGCTGACGAAATCGCGGCCGTGGTAGTGCATGTATCTTATGCCGGGCTGTTTTTTGTTCACTACAAACTGGATGAGTTCGTCGACGTCCTTTTTGTCCGCCGCCGCCGCAACATCGGCGAACAGTATGAGCAGCAGAGCTATGATTCGTGACATTGACCCCTCCGTTGGTGTACTTTGGTATGACTCTGACATTTTTGCTCTTGTTTTGCAACTTATACTTTTAGCCCTACAATAAGGCCCATGCGGCAATCTCAGCTGTTTACCAAAACGCGGCGCGAAGCACCTGCAGACGAGGTTTCTAAAAACGCGCAGCTCCTCATTCGTGCCGGTTACATCCACAAAGAGATGGCGGGCGTCTACGATCTCTTACCCTTAGGCTTGCGCACATTTGAGAAGGTGGTGCAAATTATCCGTGAAGAGATGAACAACATTGGCGGGGTCGAGCTACACCTCTCAGCCCTGCAGGACCCACGCATTTGGAAAGCGACCGATCGCTGGAATGATGAAAGGGTCGACGCATGGTTTAAGACCGAGCTTAAGGGCGGTGGCGAATTGGGGCTCGGGTTTACTCACGAAGAGCCGCTCACGCTCCTTATGCGCGAGCAGCTCTCGAGTTGGCGCGACTTGCCCACCTATCCGTATCAATTTCAAACAAAGTTTCGCAACGAAACGCGCGCAAAAAGCGGCCTCATGCGCACCCGCGAGTTCGTGATGAAGGATCTCTACTCGTTTTCCAAAGATGAGGCCGAACACGCCCAGTTTTATGAAAAAGCGGCCGAGGCCTACAAGCGTGTGTTTGAGCGTATAGGGTTGGGAGAAAAGACCTATATGACCTTTGCCTCTGGCGGGAGCTTTTCAAAATACAGTCACGAATTTCAAACGGTGTGCGAAGCGGGGGAGGATGTCATCTATATAGACGAAGCGTCCCAACTGGCGATCAACAAAGAGGTGTATGACGACCCCGAAGTGTACAGAACGACCGGCATTAACAAAGCCATGCTCAAAGAGGCTAAAGCGATCGAGGTGGGGAACATCTTTACGCTAGGCACGCGCTTTTCTGACGCGCTTGGCCTTGTATACAAAGACCAAGAGGGGAGCAATAAGCCGGTCTTTATGGGCTCCTACGGTATAGGCCCAGCCCGCGTGATGGCGACCGTGGCCGAGCTTATGGCAGACGACAAAGGGTTGGTTTGGCCAACGTCTATTGCGCCTTTCCGTGTGCACTTGATCCAACTCGGCGAAGAGGGGGAGGTCAAGAAAGAAGCCCAGGAGCTCTACGAGCAGCTGCAAACCGCAGGTGTTGATGTGCTCTTCGACGACCGCGACCTGCGCGCGGGGGAGAAGTTCGCCGACAGCGAACTGATCGGCATCCCGCTTAGGGTGGTGGTTTCTCAAAAAACACTCGCTGCGGGCGAGTTTGAGTGTGTTGAACGCTCTACAGGCGCGACGCATCACCGTTCACTCTCTGACTTGCTGCAATACCTTTCTTCCTCTCATGCCTAGACGCTTTACCGATCGATTTTTCCCACTCGTAAGCAACGACATTGGAGTTGACCTGGGCACTGCAAACACACTGGTCTATTTGCGTGGCAAGGGGATCGTGGTCAATGAGCCCTCGGTCGTGGCGGTCAACCAAAAAACCAGTCAAGTAGTTGCAGTGGGCTCTGTTGCCAAAGATATGCTTGGCCGCACCCCAGGGCACCTGGTGGCGGTTAAACCGTTAGTCGACGGAGTCGTCTCCGACTTTGAAGCAACCGAGGAGATGCTGTCTTATTTAATGAACCGCGCGCAAGGCGTGAGCAAAAAAATGCTCGGCCCCCGGGTGGTTATCGGTGTCCCCAGCGGCATCACTAACGTTGAAATGCGCGCGGTCAAAGACGCAGCGCAGAATGCCGGCGCACGCGAGGTGCACATCATCGAAGAGCCGATCGCCGCCGCGCTTGGTGTGCGCCTGCCGATACGCGAGGCGAGCGGCTCGATGCTGGTAGACATCGGCGGGGGCAACACCGACATCGCGGTGCTCTCCTTGGGAGGCATTGTGCGGAGCAAAAATCTGCGTATCGCGGGCGAAAAGCTCAACCAAGATATCGTGGCCTATGTGCGCGGCGAGTTTAAAATGCTCATCGGCGACAAGACCGCCGAGGCGGTCAAAATCGCCATCGGCTCAGTCTCCGAAGGAGCTGGGCACCTTGAGGCTGCTATCCGCGGCCGCGACCTCATCACCGGGCTGCCGCGCGAGGTGGTGATTACCGACCAAGACATCCGCGAGGCGATCTCACAGTCGATTGACACGCTCATCGAGTCGGTCCGCGAAGTGCTCGAAACCACGCCGCCCGAAATCCTCTCCGACATCATGCGCTCGGGGATCGTACTCACCGGGGGTGGCTCCTTGCTCAAGGGGCTCGATACACTCTTGCAGGAGTGGCTCAAGGTGCCAGTTGTGGTCGCCGACGACCCGCTCACCGCGGTCGCGCGCGGCACCGGCGTAGTATTGGAGAACCTGGAGCTCCATCGCGACATGCTTTCTGAACATGATGATGATCTCGAATAATTCGTTCGATAGACTCAGAACCTCTGGTCGGAGGCGCAATCGTTATGCGGACATAGGGTGGGTGAGCTTTGTGATGCTTGTGGTCCTTCTGGTGTGGCTGTGGCAGGTACCCTTGCAGGGCGCGCTTATGCAAGCGCTCGCGCCTCTACTGCATACACGGTATGCAAGCGGCTTGGCCACCACCACGCTTGAGGCATTAGTTGCCGATCGCGACGCACTCTATCAAGAAAATCTCGATCTGAAGAGTCGGCTTGGGCGCGAGGTGCACGTGCAGCGTATCTTGGCCGGTGTCTTGCTTCGTCCGCCCGCTACACCCTACGACACGCTGATCATCGACGCTGGTTCGCAAGAGGGTGTTGCAGTAGACGATCGTGTTGCTGCAGCCGGCACGGTGCTCATCGGCACCGTAACACAGGTGTATTTACATAGTGCACAAGTGAGCCTCTACTCTTCGCCCGGACAAAAATATGAGGGGATACTCACCTTGCAGTCAGGCGAGGCGCTTCCGATAACCGTTGTCGGTCAGGGAGGGTCATCACTAAGCGCCCAGGTGCCCGCGGGGAGCAAAGTTGTAGCGGGTGACCAAATAGTTTTGCCCGGCGTACTCGGAGGGCTCATAGGAACGGTTGTCGGAGTACAAGGCGGCGAGGGCGAATCGTTTGCTACAGTATACTTGAGTCTACCGATCAATCCTGCGGACCTGCGTTTTGTCGAGGTGTGGAAGACTAGAGAATAAAGATTGACTACTATGTCACAGGCGAGTCGTTGGTTATACGCCACTACTTTTGTACTCGTTGCGGCGGGGTTCCTACTGCCTCTGTGGCCGCTTACGGTGCTGGGGGTCGCCTTGTGTGCGTTCTCGGGGCGGTGGGTTTTTGCAATATTAGTTGCACTGCTTGTCGACGTAGCATGGGGAGCACCAATGGAGACTGCGAAGTATTTTTATTTTCCGCTTACTTTGTTTGCCGCAGTGTGTGCTGCACTGCGGGTGTGGGGAAGGCGCTATTTAATCGACCGCAGCCTGCAGGAAAAAATTTAGGCGGCCTCGCCTAAGCGAATCTGGGCGGGTATACTCTTCTGATGCGCAGCCTCTGGGGTAAGAAGCGTCGACGTGTCCAGGTAGACCCCGATGAAATCCTCATTGACTCGGCCAATCTCTCAGAGCTCGACGTCGAGCGCTTCGAGGGGCGTCTTGAGCGCCCCTTAGGCGAGCGTTCGCTTATCGTATCGGGCGTGATACTTTCGTTGGTTGCGCTCTTTTTGTTTGGCCGCGCTGGCGACCTCCAAGTCCTCAATGGAGTAGCGTACGCTAAGCAGGCCAGGGACAATCAGCTCGAGCAACGCGTGCTGTTTGCCGATCGCGGCATAATTGTCGACCGGGAGGGCCGCGAACTTGCATGGAACGAAAGGGCCGACGCAACCTCGACCAACGAATTTGCAACGCGCGTCTACGCCGCGTACCGCGGCTTGGGCCATGTGGTGGGCTATGTTAAGCCGCCGGCAAAAGACTCCTCGGGTTTTTACTATCGCGATGCGTTTTTGGGCGTCGATGGGGCAGAGTGCGCTTTTGACGCCACACTGAGAGGCTCGAACGGTGTTACGCTCACCGAGACCGATGCGCGCGGCAAGGTGGTCTCTTCTGCGGCAACGCAAGCGCCCCTCAACGGACAAAAACTCGTGCTCTCGGTGGATGCGGTAGTTACACAAGTGCTCTACGACTCGCTGAAGAAGCACGCCAACGATGCAAATGCAACCGGTGCTGCGGGCGTGATTATGGACGTGCGCACCGGCGAGTTGCTCGCACTCACCAGCTACCCGGAGTATGCACCTGGAATAATGGTGGGCGGTGACAAAACGGCCATCGCGGCCTACAACCAAGATCCGCGCATGCCATTTCTCAACCGCGCAACCGACGGTCTCTACGCTCCCGGTTCGATTGTTAAACCGGTGATGGCCGCCGCGGCGTTGCAAGAAGGCGTCATTACGCCCGGTACCACTATTCTTTCTACCGGATCAATCTCTGTCCCAAACGCCTACGACCCCGAGCATCCGAGCATTTTTAGAGACTGGCGGATCAACGGGCTTATGACCGTGCGCGATGCTATTGCAGTCTCCTCAGATGTGTTTTTCTACGAAGTAGGCGGCGGGTTTCAAAGTCAGCAGGGGATCGGTATTGCCAAGATCGATCAATACCTGCGGATGTTTGGCATCGGGCAAGATGCAGGGCTCAAGGGTTTTTCAGAGAAGACAGGTACGATACCGAGCCCAGAGTGGAAAGCCGCTAACTTTAATGGGGACCCGTGGCGCCTGGGCGACACCTATCACACCGCGATAGGGCAATATGGTACGCAGCTCACCCCTCTGCAAGCGGCGCGCATGATCGCGGGCGTAGCAAGTGGCAAGCTCTTTGCCCCGACGCTCCAGGCTTCAAGTACGGCACAGTTCAGTGCGATCAATGTTACTCCTGCCAACCTTGAAATTAGTCGCGAGGGCATGCGTCAAGGGGTTACGGCAGGCATCGCCACAGCAGTAAACTTTCCCTTCGTGCATGTGGCGGCCAAGACTGGTACCGCCCAAGTTGGTCTACATAACGAAAAGCAAAACGCCTGGATGGTCGGCTTTTGGCCGTATGAGAACCCGCACTACGCCTACGCGGTGGTGCTTGAGCACATGCCCGCCAATACGCCCATCGGCGGCTCGATCGTAATGAGCGACTTCTTTAATACCATCAACACCGAGGCACCTGAGTACCTGCAGTAAGCCTTGCAATAATCTGTACTTCCTATACACTAATGACTCAAACATGACTGAAGAGCTTATCTCCCAAGAAAAGTTCGAGGAACTGACCCGCGAGCTCGACGAGCTACGCACTACCCGGCGCAAAGAGGTGGCCGAACAACTCGAGTATGCACGCTCGCTTGGCGACCTCTCTGAAAACGCCGAGTATCAAGAGGCGCGCGAGATGCAGGCCGCCGTTGAGGAGCGGATCACTAAGCTGGAAGGTATTTTAAAAAACGCTAAGATTGTCCGCGGAGGCAAGGGCGACACGGTCGGCATGGGCACTTCGGTGTCAGTCCAAAAACTTGGTGGGGAGGATAAGCACACCTACACGATTGTTGGTGCTGAGGAGGCCAACATTTTGGAGGGTAAAGTTTCGTACCACTCACCGCTCGGCGCTGCACTAATGGGCAAAAAGAAAGGGGATGAGTTCTCCTTTCACACCCCGCGCGGAACGCAAAAATATAAAATTCTTAAGGTCGATTAAAAAATTAAAAGCCCCGGGGTTCTCCCGGGGCTTTTTGCGGCATAGAGGAGCCGTCTATTGCTTGTCTGACGCAATCCTGTCGTCTTGGTACTCCGGCGACGAAACCGGTTAGTGCTCAGTCTTGTGCGGACCGCCGAAGCACTCGAGTTTCTCGTTGATCCGCCGCAACTCGTGTGTGGCCGGATCCACGGAACCTTCGACGATACCGAGCAGCGTCTCCTGTGCGACGCCGGTCGCCTTGCTGAAGAGCCCAATGCCGGGCGTCTTCACCAATTGACCGATCTGCCTCCGAAGCTCAGCGTGCGGATCCGGTTTCTCCCCGGCTTGCGCATGCTTTGACTTGGTGGACGCTGCACTCGCTTGCTTTTGGGGCATGATCTATCCTTTCTTCCCCTTGAATGTACAACTCGACGATAATACTGAATATTTGTCTCTGCGTCAAGGAACAATTTTATAAAAAGAAAATGCCGCCAGTGCTGGGGGGAGCGCTGGCGGCGGGGAGGCCGACCCTGTTGATCGGGGAGGGGGTGGGTCGGCTTTGAGGAACTGCTTGAAGGCAATGATAGCATACCCCCTATTTCTTGTCAAGTCTTCTGGGAAAGAGCAGAAAAAAGCTCAAAAATACGCTACAATTTGGGCATGTTTTGGGCAGACCGCATCGCGGGGGAGGTTATTGCGCGCTTTGGCAAGAAGTCCATCTTGATCCGCGACGAAAAGACCCCCTCAGGCCGCGTACATGTGGGCTCGATGCGCGGCGTCGCTATCCATGGGGCGATTTCTGAAGCGCTCAGCGCGCAGGGTGCTAAAAATGTTTTTAAATATGAGTTTAACGATATGGATCCTATGGATGGGTTCCCCGAGTATTTGCCCGAGGAGTTTCGCGTATACATGGGCAAACCGCTACGCTCTGTCCCTTCGCCTGATGGTAAAGCTGCCAATTTTGCCGAATACTTTGCCGAGGAGTTTAAACAGGTGATCCGTGCCTCAGGGTGGACGCCAGAGTTTTATAACGTCAGCGAGCTGTACTTTTCGGGCAAGATGGATGAGATGATCCGTATCGCACTTACGCACGCCAAAGACATTCGCCGCATCTACAAAGAAGTTTCCGGCTCAGTAAAGCCCGACGATTGGTACCCGTTGCAAGTTATTTGCGAGGCGTGTGGCAAGGTAGGCACCACCCAAGTGACTGGGTTTGACGGGCAGCTCGTAAGCTATCGTTGCGAAAGGGCTTTGGTGAAATGGGCGGAGGGTTGCGGGCATGAGGGCAAGGTCTCTCCCTTTGGCGGCAAAGCAAAGTTTCCTTTCAAGGTCGAGTGGCCGGCAAAGTGGAAGGTGGTTGGAGTAATGGTCGAGGGCGCAGGCAAAGACCACTCAACTAAAGGCGGTGCGCGCGATGTTGCGGCGCACATTGCTCAAGAGGTGTTTGCTTACGAGGCGCCGGTAGATGCACCCTATGAGTTCTTTTTGGTGGGCGGCAAAAAAATGTCTTCGAGCAAAGGGCGCGGTTCGAGTGCCAAAGAGATAGCCGACCTTGTGCCTCCTAAGATCTTTAGGCTAGCGCTCCTGGGCAAAGACGTCATGCAGGCGATCAACTTTGACCCCGAGGGCGACACGATCCCTGTGCTCTACGACCACTACGATAAACTCGCTGAGCAATACAAAACGATCAAAGACGATGACTACGCGCGGTTGTTTGAGTTTATCCATCCGGGCCACCAAGTACCTGAGGCAAGGTTTGTCGTGCGCTTCTCCCAAGTAGCGTTTATCGTGCAGATGCCCCATATGGACCTCTACAAAGAGGCTGAGGTTCAAAAGGGCAGCGTGTTGAGCGCCGTTGAGCGCACCGAGCTCAGCGAGCGCGCCGAGTATGCCAAGCGCTGGCTCGAGGCTTACGCGCCGGAGAAGTTTGTTTTTAAGCTACATGATGAGTTACCAGAAGTAGCAAAGCATTTCTCTCCTGAAGAGAAGAAAATTCTCGCAGATATTGCTGACTTTATCGAAACCAAACATCCTTCCGCCGAAGAGCTACATGCAAAATTACACGAGCATAAAAAGTTTAAAGAAATATATCTTGCGTTTTTTGCAAAAGTAAGCGGACCTAAGGCCGGATGGTTTCTGACTGCACTTCCTGTTGATTTTGCAGTTAAGCGCTTGCGCGAAGCTTCTCAATAAAAAAGTTGATGCCCACCCCGTATTGCAGGGGTGGGCGTTTTTGGTTTCTTGACGGTCAGCCGGGCTGCCGGTCAGGAAGCGACTTTCGTCGACGCGGTGGTTCTCCAACGCAGCAAGGGAAGTCGCCGCCATTTCAAGAGGAGGATTGCGATCAGGCTAGAGCATTCGCCGAGGCACTCTTTCGAGCAGTACCGTTGTGTTGAAAACAACCGGCTATGCCGAATCAGGCCAAAGCGACCGCCGCAGTGATCGCAGCGAGTTTTGGGAGTCTTCTTGTTGCTGCTCAACTTCGCCTCCGTTTTTCCAAAGGGCTTACCTCTTCCTTATACTCCCGACGAGCCAAGGTTGTCAAAATTACAATCGGCTCAACCTGTGGAAAACAAAACAGCCCCGCGCCAAGTCATCACTCTAGATCCACTAGGTGAGACAAGTCGCTGGGGCCGTTGCCACGCGTGCCGGGCCGCGTGTTGGTTTAACCGAGCTGTATGGGCAGGGTGAGGTAGTAACACCGCACCATAATCCCAACCACCAATGCCGCGACTACGCCGACCAAAACGAGTTTTTCTTTCTCGCTTCGCGGCAGGTCGCGCACATCTTGCGCAAGATCTTGCAGTCTCATGACAGATTCCTCTTGGTTTGTGTTGCCAAGTAGTCCTATCACGCTCTATTTAACGCCGCCTCGCATTTTACACCCAAAGCACGCTATTGTCAATGGCTAAAATATGGCTCTACTGAGGCCCACAATTAACACAATAGCCTGGGTGGCTCACCGGCTGACTTGAGTGCGCCCTGCAGGAGCCCGAGATGCAGTAGTAGGCTGCAGAGTAGTAGTCAAAGTTTTGCGCCCAATTCTCTGGGGGAAAGTTGCAGGTGTTGGTGTCGGTACAAAAACGGATACTCATTTGGTAGGTTTGTGTGTTGGGCGGATAGCTCAGGTCGCTTGGAGCCCAATTGTCCCAGTCGTACACCGCGCCGTCCCAAGGGGGTGTTGGCCATACGCCGCCGGGGAGATACTGTTCGAGGCCCGAAGGGAGTCCCCGGTTAACATCTGCGGGGAAGGTGCCGTTATCTATTTGATAGCGCTCAAGCGCTTCGGCCAAACTGCGCAGCTCGAGCTTTGCCCGGGCGAGCCGCGCCGCTTCGCGGGCAGAAAAATATGTGGGTAAGAGTATGGCGGCCAAGATACCGATGATCGAGATCACCACTAACAGCTCCACGAGAGTAAAGCCTCTCCCGCCCTTGGGCCGAGCTCGAAAGAGTTGTTTGCCCTGAGTGCGTGAGATCGCAGCGCAGACCATGACTACCGTCATCCCACCTACCACCGGCGCGGTGAGGTTTTGGGGAAAGATCCCTAGGTATTGCTCGGTTGCCACAAACACCGGGATACAGGCATAGCCAGCCGCGATAACCCGACCGGTGGGTGAGAGTGGGTACCACCCCTTAAAGAAACGCTCCATAGATACTATTGTCATCGATGAATTCATATTGCATTCATATAAAAGTGGATAACTTGTGTAGGTTGGTGGGGTAAAATACTATAAAATCCCAAACAGTGGGATGAAGTGGGGAGTCCTAGACAAACCGAGATGCTGATTGGCGAATATCTACACACGCTAGACGACAAAAAACGTCTCTCACTCCCCGCGAAGTTTCGCAAGGAGGTCGGCCGCAGGATTGTGGTCACGCGCGGGCTCGACGGCTGCCTGTTTATGTTCCCGCAAAAGAGTTGGGAGGCAATCGCCAGCAAGGTTGCAGCGCTTCCCGTAGGACAAAGCGACACCCGCGGCATGAGTCGCTTCTTGCTTGCAGGTGCGGTAGAGGTGGAGGTCGATGCCGGAGGGCGGATTTTGATCCCGGAGTTTCTTAAAGAGTTTGCGCAGCTGCGCAACAAAGTAGTTCTCGCGGGGGTTTCAGACCGCGTCGAGCTTTGGAACGAAAAGGTTTGGGACGAGTATAAGCGCCGGATCGAGAAAGGGGCCGACCAGATGGCACAAACGTTGGGCGATCTAGGTATTTTGTAAGCGGGATTCTTTGACACCTATGTATATGACGAGAGGCAAATCGACTTCCGTTCGTGGCTCGCAGCGCTCCAATCGAGAGGAGGGCTCTTTGAGTCATGAACGGGAGTCGGTACACGTCTCGGTCATGGCCAAAGAAGTTGTCGAAACCCTGCAACCCCACAGTGGCGAGGTGGTGGTCGACGCCACCTACGGTGCGGGCGGGCACAGCAAAGCGCTCAGAGCGGCTGCAAAAATTAAACTCATTGCAATTGATGCTGACCCAGCAGCCCTTCGACAAAGCTCAGGGCGATCACTAAACGTGATCGAAGGCAACTTCGGCGATCTTAAAAAAATTTTACGGAAGCTCGGCGTGAGCGAGGTAAGCAAGGTGGTATTTGACCTGGGGTGGAATCGCGATCAGTTGGGGAGCGGGCGAGGGTTCTCTTTTATGTACGACGAGCCGCTTAACATGAGCTATGGCAAAAAACCGCGCTCGGGATTTACTGCGGCAGAAATCCTCAACACATGGAGCGAAGAGACGATCGCCAACGTGCTTTTTGGCTACGGTGAGGAGCGCTACGCACGCAAGATTGCTACGCGAATAGTTGAGCGCCGCAGTGTGCAGCCCTTTGCGACCACATTCGAGCTGGTCGAGTTGGTGCGCGACGCGGTGCCGCCCAAGTATCGCCGCGGCAAAACTAACCCCGCAACCAAAACCTTTCAGGCGCTGCGCATCGCGGTTAACGACGAGCTTGGCGTACTTGAGCAAGGGCTGCAAAGCGCGTGGGAATGCTTGAGCTGTGGCGGGCGCGTTGCGGTGATCACCTTTCATAGCATCGAAGACCGCTTGGTTAAACGTGCTTTTGCCGCGTTTGCAAAAGCGGGCGAGGGCAAACTCGTTTTAAAGAAGCCGCTTGTCCCCACCGCAGCCGAAATTGCCAAAAACCGTGCCTCGCGCAGCGCCAAACTGCGCGCGATCGAAAAAATATGTACGCATTAGCGCTTTACAACTACTACAACCGCAAGGTGATGGCTCTACTCGGCGCTCTGATTGCCCTCAGTGCCTTCGCCTACGGCGGGTTGCTTTTGGGTGCCGTTGCTCACGCTGCACACCGCTCCGACGCAGAAAGCAAAATCCACAAGCTTATTGCAACAGTGAGCGCGCTTGAGAGCCAATATTTGAAGCGAACCGAGGCGCTCTCGCCGGATGCCGCACAAACGCTCGGTTTTGTTGCACCTAAAGAACTATCCACGGTTTTTGTAGCCGCACAAACACTCACACTGGCGAGATAGCGTACAATTTTGCTATGCGCAATGCACGGTTTGTAGGGCGGGTCCGCGTGGTCGCCGGACTGCTTTGCCTCATGGTTTTGGCGATACTCGGCAAGCTCTACTTTTTGCAGGTAGTGCGTGGCCAAGAGTATCAGCGGCAGGCCGAGGCTCAGCAGGTACAACTCCAAAATCCGCTCTTAAACCGTGGCAGCATCTACTTTACCGATCAAGAGGGGACGCTTATTACTGCCGCAACGCTAACCGGCGTGGCATCGAGCTCAACACACCAGCGTTACTACCCAGGTGGCTCGCTCGCGGCTCAAGTTATAGGTTTTGTGGCCTACAACGGCGACCATGAGCAAAAAGGACGCTATGGGCTCGAGCGCTACTACGACCAGACGCTCACCAGCGACGGGGCTGACTCGTATGCAAACTTTTTTGTACAACTCTTTGGTGGGTTTAGCCAAGCGCTCCAAGGCGGCGCAGGGGGCGAGGGCAGCGTGGTGACCACGATCGAGCCAACTGCACAGACTGAACTCGAACGCACGCTAAACGCGTACGCGACACAGTGGCATCCCAAAATCGCCGGCGGCGTCATTATGGACCCGAGCACCGGCGAGATTGTGGCGATGGCTGCAACCCCGACGTTTGATCTCAACCGTTTTAATCAGGAGCAAGATGCGCTCGTGTATGCCAACCCCAATGTGGAGAATGTTTATGAGATGGGCTCGATTATCAAACCCCTTACCTTAGCTGTGGGGCTGGATTCCGGTGCAATCACTGAGACGACTACCTATAACGACACCGGTTGCATCAGCGTTAATGAAAAGCAGATATGCAACTTTGACGCCAAGGCGCGTGGAGTGATCCCCATGCAGCAAATTCTGAGCCAGTCGCTCAATGTGGGCGCAAGTTTTGTGGCGACTAAGATGGGTCCTACCATAATGGCAAATTATTTTGTGGATCACTACAAACTTGGCGAGGAGACCGGGGTCGACCTGCCCGGCGAGATACATGGATTGGTCAAAAACTTGCTCCACGGCCAAGCGGTCGACTATGACACCGCTTCGTTTGGGCAAGGGATCGCACTTACGCCGATTGAGACTACCCGCGCGCTGGCGAGCTTGGGTAATGGGGGCAGACTAGTGACTCCACATGTGGTGAAGGCGATTAAGTATGACAGCGGAGTAGTGCGTACACTCAGCTGGGGGAGCGACGTGGCAGTGCTCAAACCGCAGACGAGCACTACAATCAGTCGGATGTTAACCGAGGTGGTTGATACCAATCTTGCTAACGGCGCGCTCAAGCTCGAGCACTACTCGGTGGCGGCCAAAACCGGTACCGCTCAAGTGGCCGACCCGATTAATGGAGGCTACTACCCTGACAAATATCTGCACAGTTTTTTTGGCTACTTCCCGAGCTTTAGTCCACGATTCATTGTCTTTCTCTGGGCGCTCGAGCCGCAAGGCGCCCCATTTGCATCACAGACGTGGGCGCCGCCGTTTGGCGACTTGGTAAAGTTTTTGATCAACTATTACAACATCCCACCGGATAGGTAAGCTCAAAAAATAGGCTAAAATAGGCCTACGAATGCGGGAGTTTTTGAGAAAGCTGGTGGTGTGGGTGTTGCGCCAAGAGGCCAAAGCAGTGTTGCGCAAGTACAAACCGCGCATTGTTGCTATCACCGGCTCGGTGGGCAAAACCTCGACCAAAGATGCGATCTTTAGTGTGCTCAAGACCGAGGTGCGCGTGCGCAAGAGCGAAAAGAGCTTTAACTCCGAAATTGGCCTGCCGCTCACCATTCTTGGTGTGCCCAATGCGTGGAATAATCCACTTCGGTGGATCCAAAACATTTTGGATGGGCTCTTGCTTATTGTTTTTTCTGCAGAATATCCTGAGTGGTTGGTGCTCGAGGTTGGCGCCGACAGACCGGGGGACATACAGTCGCTCGTCGGCTGGCTAGGGGTTGACGTGGCAGTGATCACGCGCCTGCCCGAGGTGCCGGTGCATGTAGAGTTCTTTCCCAGTGTTGAGGCCGTGATAGAAGAGAAGGCCGCGCTGATCGATTGCATTAGGCCCGGAGGGACGCTGCTCCTGTTTGCCGATGACCCGTGCACATTGCAGCTGCAGCATCGCTTGCCCGCACCCGATGCCAAGATCATGACCTTTGGGTTTAACAAAAACGCCGATGTTTCTGGTGGTGAGTTCGAGATCATCCGCGAGCGTGACTTAACCGGCGCAACAGAAAACGGAACCCCGGTGGGGATGCGCGGCAAAGTTCATTTGCCGCGCAAGATCCTCCCCGTTGAGCTTGTAGGCGCCGTGGGGGCGCACGCCTTTTTGCCTTTGATTGCAGCTGCAGCGGTGGGGGTGGCACTGCAGTTTGGCGATGAGTTTATTGCCGAAGGCTTGGGCGGCTACAAACCACCTGTGGGGCGGATGCGGCTTATTGCAGGGATTAAAAACACTTTGGTGGTCGATGATACGTACAACTCCTCACCCGCAGCGGTGGTTGCCGCGCTCGAAACACTCGCACTTTTGCAGCCTAAAGGGCGGCGCGTTGCGGCGCTCGGCGACATGCTCGAGCTGGGGCGTGCTTCGGTCGAGGAGCACCGCAAGGTGGGTGCGGTCGTGGCGAAAACGTGTGACCTCTTAATCACAGTCGGCTTTCGGGCGCGCGACATTGCGCTGGCAGCACTCGACGTGGGCATGCTGGAGAGTAAGATCTTTCAGTACGAAGACTCCACTAAGGCCGGACAGGAGCTCCAAAATATGCTCCAAAACGGCGACATGGTCTTGTGCAAAGGGTCACAAAGCATGCGCATGGAGCGCGTGGTCGAAGACATCATGGCTGTGCCCGAACTCGCCGAGCAGCTCCTTGTGCGCCAAGATGCAGAGTGGAAGAGGAGGTGATTGTCTTTTATTTTGTGACCCTACGGGGACTCGAACCCCGATTTGCGCCGTGAGAGGGCGCTGTCCTAACCATTAGACGATAGGGCCTCGCTACGCGGTCGTGCTCAAAATTTATAACACGAAAGTAGTGCTTTATCTATCTTGATTTAAAACACTAAAGGACCCGCCAAGTTGGCGGGCCCCTGAGATCATTCGGCTGCTTGCTGGAAGAGCGGGAGCTCTTCTTGCACTGCAGCGGTCGTCGCCTTGGTATTTTTTTCAGCAAAGGCTTTGAGCGATGCTGTTCGCTCGTCATCCTCGCTGACGTGCGCCAAGCGTGTGGGCGTCTCTTGAAACGCCGGCATCTCGTCGAGAAACGGCGAGTCGGGGCAGATAGCCGCAGCTCGGGCCTTGGCAGCTTCGATTGCTTGGGCGTTGCTCTGGTACTCGCGAGCGGGGCCGACTACGACTCCTTCCTCACGTTTCTGCTTGTTGTAGCGTCGCCTCGCGGCGGTGGCTCTCACCCCGGCCACGTCAGTGTCCAGGTGAGCAAGGCATACGGGGTCGTCCTTGAGCATGGCTGCCCTCCTGGGTTAAATTTGAAAAGGTCGCTCGGCGGATTGCGCCGCCGAGCTCCCGGAGAGTACGCTGAACTAACGTTGGTCATTTGCGACCTCTCATCCTGTATAATTATGCCCAAAATGGGCTAAAAGTCAAGTGAAGGCTCTAGAAAATTAGGCAAACATTGCGTCCACAACCGCCTTAACGTCGTTGCCGTCGGCCTTGCCCTTTAAATCCTTCATCAACATGCCCATAAGCTTGTTGGCCCCCGTTTTGTCGGATACGCCGAGCTCAGCCGCTTTTGCTTTAGCTGCCGCTTCGATCTCCTTGCGGCTCATTTGAGCCGGGAGCATGGTCATGAGTATAGCGAGTTCGGCCTTCTCGCCTTCGGCCAACTCTGGGCGGCCGCCTTTTTCAAACTGCTCGATCGCGTCTTTGCGCTGCTTGGAGGCGCGCATGAGCACGGTCAACATCTCCTCATCAGCGAGAGTGCCGTCGGGGCCCTTGCCCTTAGCAACTGCTTCGTTGGTGCAGGCTGAAATCAGGCCGCGGATTACATTGAGACGAACACTCTCTTTGGCGCGCATGGCGTCCTTCATCATGTCTTTGAGCTCTGCTTGGGTCATGCGATGATAGTAGCATGGAACTCGGGGTGGTTGTACTTTTCATCGTTCTTATCGGCGTTATCGCCGTGGTGTACATGGTGTTTGACATGTGGCAGCGCTCCAAAGCGCCGCCCGCACCTCTGCCACCGCCAGACACGACACCCTTTACCTTGATGCAAAACCAGATCGACCAGCTTACCCGCGCGGTCGACTCCAAACTCCTCGAGGTGATCCGCGGCGTCTCTCAAACCCAAGAGTCGACCAAGCAGGTGTTTACCATCGCCGAGCAGCTCAACAATCTCGAAAAGGTACTCAAAAACCAAAAGCAACGCGGCAACTTGGGCGAGGCAAGTTTGGAGCTGGTGATGAGCAACATTCTACCGCCCGGTGCCTATGCGATGCAGTATGAGTTCCCTGGCGGAGAGACGGTCGACGCGATTATTAGGACCAAGGAGGGGATCATCCCCGTAGACGCCAAGTTTCCGCTAGAGAACTACTCGCGTCTGCGCGACGAGCGAGACGATGCCCGCAGAGCAGAGTTTGAAGACGCATTTAAGCGCGATTTGAAAAAGCGCATCGACGAGACGAGCAAGTATGTCCGCCCCAAAGACGGGACGCTCCCGTTTGCATTTATGTATATCCCCGCCGAAGGGATCTACTACGACCTTTTAAACGACGGCGTGGGTGCGGTCAACACGCGTAGCCTTTTGGATTATGCTCAAAACGAGCGCAGAGTGATCATTGTTTCGCCAACCACCTTTGCAGCCTACCTGCAGTCGGTGCTCTACGGCTTTAAGGCGTTTAAGATCGAGGAGCAGGCCAAAGACATTGCCAAAAATGTCGAGGCGCTTGGGCGACATCTTAAAGCCTACGAAGACTATTACAAAAAACTGGGGAGCTCGCTTTCGACTACGGTCAACCATTGGAACGCCGGGTATAAAGAGCTGGGCAAGGTCGACAAAGACGTACTGCGCATCACCGGCGGGGCAGTCGACATCGAGGTCAGCGCCATAGAACGCCCACTGCTTGAGGGTAGGGAGTAAGGTTGGGCTTTTGCTTGCACACGCAGGCCTTTTGAGCTATATTCTTGGAGCGAGCTTCGGCTCGTATTTTCTATGGCAGACAGTAAAGAATTCGCAATCATCGAGACCGGCGGTAAGCAATACCTCGTCGCTGAAGGCCAAAAGGTCAAGATTGAAAAAATTAAAGGTGACCACAAGGTCGGCGACAAGGTGGTTTTTGATACTGTCCTTATGGTCGACAACGGCCAAGACACCACCATCGGCATGCCCTATATTTCGGGCGCCAAGGTCTCTGCCGAAATCACCAAAATCGCTCGCGCGGCCAAGGTGACCGTCATTAAATACAAGGCAAAGAGCAACTACTTTAAAAAGCGCGGCCATCGCCAGCCTTACTTTGAGGTAAAGATTACGAAGCTTGCATAGCAAAAACTCGTCCTACACAACCAACACGACGAGTTTTTTGATCTCGGGGATTTCTTCCAAAATCTGAAGCGCGTCTTCTTCGGGTGGGCCGCCGCGAGGCACCAAGGTAAAGTCGGCATATTTTTTGTAGAGTGTGGTACGCTCGGCAAAGAGCACATCCCAACCTTTTTCCTTAAGCCCGATAATGCCTCGAGCGGTCTCGTCTATACGCCCACGGATTACCGCGAGGGGGACATCTAAGTAAATGATGGTCGAGATCGATTTAAGATGCTCCATTGAACGCTCAGAGTACACCACGCTGCCACCGGGCGATATGATCGTACGTTCGAGTGCACTCAGTGCTACTATCGCCTCCATCTCTATCTTTCTGAACGCTGCGGCACCTTCGGTATCGAGAATGGTTTGCAGTGTTGCGCGCTGCGCAGCGATGATGGAGTCGGTGTCGACAAAACCCCAACCCAACTTTTCAGCCAGTGCTTGGCCAACGGTAGTTTTGCCCGAGCCAGGCATACCGATGAGGGTAATATTCATGCTTAATGTCTATTGCCCAGAGCTTGGCTAATGGTGTCCGGGTCGGCGTACTCGAGCTCGCTCCCCGTAGAGAGCCCGCGGCCAAGCGAGGAGAGTTTAAGATTAAAGCCCTGTGTAATTGGCAGCAACTTTTCCTGCAAGAGCTCGCGGGTGTGGTCGCCCTCGGTGGTGGCCGAGAGACCCAAAATTATTTCTTTAAGCAAGCTGGCTGAGGCGTCTTCTTCAACTCGGCTTAAGAGCTCTTTTGCTCGAACATATTTCTGTGGTTCTTCGACCCCAAGCGGGATCGTGCCCCCAAGTACGAAATACACTCCGCGATAAGCTGTTTTTTCGACTGTGTCGATGTCGGCGTCTTTCTCCACAACAAAAAGCGTCGATTTGTCGCGCGTGTCGTTACTACAAATGTTGCAGAGTGCAGCCTTACCTTCCTTGGTAAACCACCTAAAACAACGTCTGCACTGTGCGGTTGCCGCGCCAAGTGCCTGAATCTGCGCAGCGAACTCGGCGCGCGTAGCAGGGGAAACCACGAGCAAATAGTGCACAAAGCGGCGTGCTTGGCGCGGGCCTATACCGGGGAATTTTTCAAACAATTGGGTGAGTCGGTCGATGGGAGACATTTAGAAGGGGGCTTCGTCAAACGCAGCCAAGTCTGCTTTTTCGAGCGACTGGAAGGTGGTGCGCTTTTCGTCGAAGTAGAGGTCGATCTTGCCCACGGGGCCGTTGCGGTGCTTCTCGATCAAAATCTCGGCAATGTTGGGGCGCTCGGAGTTTTCATTCATTTTGTCGTCGCGGTGGATAAACATAACGACGTCTGCGTCTTGCTCGATCGAGCCCGAGTCGCGCAAGTCGCTTAAGCGCGGCTTGCCCCGACGCTGCTCAACCGCACGACTAAGTTGCGAGAGCGCCAAGACCGGCACGTCCATCTCGCGAGCGAGGTTTTTGAGTGAGCGAGAAATTTCGGTCACCTGCTGTACAAGGCTATCCGAGGCCTTAGAGCCCGTGGGCACCATCAGCTGCAGGTAGTCGACGATGAGCAGGTCAAGCCCGCGCTCTTTTTTAAGACGTCTGGCGACTGCACGCATTTTAAGAATATTGCTACCCGGCTGGTCGTCGATAAAGATCGGCGCTTGGCCAAGCCGGTCGTAGGCCTCGCGGATGCGGTCCCAATCGTCTTGGTCATTGATATGCCCGGTGCGCAAACTCCAGGAGTTGACGCGTGCCTCGGCAGCGACCATGCGGTCAATGAGTTGCTGCGCCGCCATCTCGAGGCTAAAAATCCCTACCACCGCACTGTGTTGCACCGCCGCTTGGCGGGCAATGTCGAGGGCAAGCGAGGTTTTGCCCATCGATGGGCGTGCGGCCAAGATAATGAGGTCGCTTTTTTGCAAACCAGCGAGCATGTTGTCGAGATCTTTAAACCCGGTACGTACGCCGCGCATCTCGTCTTTGTGCTCGTGGAGGTGCTCCAAGCGCTCCCACGCGCTCTTGAGCGACTCACCGAGTGCGGTAAACTTGGCCATCGTCGGCGTTGAGGTCACTTCATAAATTTTCTTCTCCGCTTTGTCGAGCGTCTCTTCCAAATCGCCCGCTTCGTCGTAGCCGAGCTCGGCTACGTACTCGCCGGCGTCGATGAGGCTGCGGAGCATAAACTTTTTTTGTACCTGGCTTGCGTAGTGTCGCGCGTTGCTCGCCGCTGGCACCTCGGCTGCGAGTTCGGCGAGATATACCACGCCGCCGATATGCTCCAAATCGCCTTGGTCTTGGAGTTTGGCGCGCACCGACTCGACATCGATCGGCTCGTTTTTTTGATACAGCGCAAGCATCGCGCGGTAGATGATGCGGTGCTTTTCGGCATAGAACGCATCTTGCGAGATTATATCTGAGCTCTCGGCCATGCCTTCAGGTCTGATCATGAGCGCGCCCAAAAAAGCTTTTTCGGTCTCTAAGGTTTGTGGCGGCAGCCGCAGCGAGTCACCTTTTTTACCCTTGGTCATACCCTAAGCGTACGCCTATCTCCAAACCCCGCAACTTGTGTATAGAGGGGATAAAGAGGGGATAGTCTATTTTTTGGAGATCTCTGGCCCGGCAGCAGTATCTCTTACTATATAGCCAGCAGATTCTATCTGTTTCCTAATTTCGTCAGAACGGGCGAAGTCTTTATTTTGGCGAGCTGCTTCGCGTTCGCTGGCAAGTTTTTTGATTGCGGGCGGGATGGTCTCGGCTTTTGTATTGGCAAGTTGCAAACCGAGTATCTTGTCAGCCTCATCGAGCGTCTTTTTGTTGAGCTTGTCGAGGTTGCTCCAAATCGTGGCGAGCGCTTTGGGAGTGTCAAGGTCGTTGGCGATCGCTACATAAAACTCTTTGAGAAATGCTTTGTTTAGCTCGCCCCCTGCCTGCGCAGGCAGGTCGGGCATCGCCATGTAGGTGCGCTGCAAACGTTTTAAGGCTTGCTCAGCTCCCTCTAAAGCTTCCCAAGTAAAGTTCATTGGCGAGCGGTAGTGCGCAGTGAGGTACAGGTAGCGCAGCGCAAGTGGGCTTATGCCGTGCTCTGCTAGAGCTTTGAGGAGTATCGCGTTACCCTGCGACTTGCCGATGCGGTTTTCGTCGATGGTGATAAACGCATGATGCATCCAGTAACGCACAAAGGGGCTTTTGCCACTTGCGGCCTCAGCCTGAGCAATTTCGTTGTTGTGATGTACGGGGATATGGTCGACGCCGCCGGTGTGGATATCGATCTGCTCCCCGAGCAGTTTAAAAATCATCGCGGTGCACTCGATGTGCCAACCGGGGAAGCCGCGACCATACGGCGACTCCCAACCCAATTTTTGGTCAGGTTTCCAGAGTACAAAATCTTGCTGGTTCTTTTTTCCGCTTGCATCAATGCGTGCGCCTGTCTGCTGGTGAGCGAGGTCGAGCAAGCCGAGCTTGCCATAGTTAGGGAGTTTTGCCGTATTAAAGTAGACCCCACTTGGTAATACGTAGACAAACCCTTTTTTGTCGAGCTTTTCGATGAGAGCGATCTGCTCTTTAATATAGTCGCTTGCGCGGGGAAAGCGGACGTCTTTAGTATCGATCCCCACTGCGGCGAGGTCATTCATAAATGCACTTGTGTAGCGCTCGGCGAGCGAGCGCATGTTCTCCATGGTGAGCTCCAACCCTTCGCGCCGAAGGCCCTTGCTCATCTTGTCTTCGCCTTCGTCGGCGTTGGAGACCAGGTGTCCAAAGTCGGTGATGTTGATCACCTGGTCGAGTGCGTAGCCCCACGCGCGCAGTGCGCGCGCAATAGTGTCGGCAAAAATGTAAGAGCGCAGGTTGCCGATGTGCACGTAGTCGTACACGGTCGGCCCGCAGTTATATATTTTGACCACGCTGCCCATAGGCTCAAAAACCTCGACTTTGCGCGAGAGCGTGTTAGAGAATTTGAGCGGGGGTTTTAAAGCCACCCTTTGTGTTTGAAATAGCCGAAACATGCAGCAGCAATAATAACCATAGTGGCGGCCGCGTACCAGAAGCCCGCCGGCGTTGCAAACCCGGGAACGTTGCTCATCCCAAAAAGCGATGCCATAAACGACAGCGGCAAAAAGATAAACGCAACCACGGTTAGTTTTTGGACCGTCTCGTTTTGTTTGGTGGTCAACAGTGAGTCGTTGGTTGCTCTAAGCTCTTCGAGCGAGCCGTGCAAGTTCTCAAGCGTGCGCAGTACGCGCTCATAGGCGCCCACAAGTTCGCGCACGTAATACCCAAATTCGACGCCAAAAAAGCGCCCGGCAGCCGGCTCAAGCGAGTTGAGCATCTCGTGATGTGGTTGCAAACTTACCCGAAAGTCGTGGATCGTGCGGCCCACATGGGAGAGCTGCACCACCATACCGCGCTCGTCGCCACTAAAAATGCGGTCTTCTATGTATTGTAGGTGCCGGCGGATCTCGACGCACTCATCGCTGAGCGCTTGGTACAGGCTGCGCACCAGCGAGATAAACAAGTGGCCACCATGTTGCGCACCATCGCGCCCAAGCACCGTCGAGACCTCAAATGCTTTAGCAAACGAGTGCAGTGGATCGATCGTTTCGTATCGGGTAGTAATCAAAAAGTGTTTCCCGACCACAAAATCGATCTCCTGTTCAGGGCGCGTGCCGGCGAGCTTGAGCGCAGGGAAATGGAGTATGACATACACCGCATCGCCGCGGCGTTCAACTTTAGGCTTAAAGGAAGGGGTGAGGAGCTCTTCGGCAATGAGCGGATCTAGGGCAAACTCCTTCATGAGCGCGCGGACCTCCGAAGAGCTCGGGCTTACGAGGTCGACCCACACCAAACTATGCTGCGCATAGCGCGTCATCATATACGTTTAGTATACCTTGTCTGCCAACACACTCCTCGCGTGCTATACTCTTTGCATTATGAACAGCACTCGACTGCTTGCTGCGGGAGCTATCGTTGCGCTCCTAATTGCATTTGGGCTCGGGCTCTCTGTTGGTGTAAGCGAGCGCTCACAAAATACTGTCTCGGCTGCCGCACCGCTCGGCAGTTCGATCACCGTAACACCGTTTAGCGCAGCGCAGGCACCCTCGGGAGTTGACCTGAGTAAATTTTGGCAAGCATGGCAGTTGCTGAATGACAACTTTGTAGAGACCCACGCCTCGAGCTCAATCCCCGACGATCAGGCCAAAGTCTATGGGGCAATTGCGGGGCTCACAGAGAGTTATGGCGACCCGTATACGGTCTTCTTCCCGCCGCAGCAGGCCGAGAGTTTTAATGCACAAATTAAGGGCAGCTTTGGCGGCGTGGGTATGGAGCTCGGCGAGCGCAATGGGTTTTTGACCGTGGTAGCGCCGCTTAAGGGGAGCCCGGCCGAGGCTGCGGGCATCCGCGCAGGCGACATTGTGGTTGCGGTTGACGCAACCTCGACCGCAGAGATGGATGTCGACTCCGCAGTAAGCATCATCCGCGGGCCCGTAGGTACGAGTGTAAAACTTACGCTCAAACGCGCTGGCGTAAACGACCCCATAATCGTTACAGTGGTGCGCCAAACTATTCAGATCCCCGTGATCGATTACAAAGACATCGGCGGGGGCATCTACGAAATTAGCCTCTACAGCTTCTCCGAAAACTCGGCAGATCTCTTTCGGGCGGCGCTGCGAGCCTTCTTCCAATCGGGCGACACTAAACTCTTGCTTGACCTGCGTGGCAACCCGGGCGGCTATCTCGACTCGGCAGTCGACATGGCGAGCTACTTTTTGCCCGTAGGCGACACGATCGTGACCGAAGACTATAAGGGCAAGCAACAAAACATCGTACACCGCTCGCTCGGGTACAACGTGTTTGCCAATAAAAAACTCTCGATGGCGATTTTGGTCGACCAAGGTACTGCCTCGGCTGCCGAGATCCTCGCTGGTGCTCTTGAGCAACATGGCGTGGCAAAGCTCATTGGTACGCGCACCTTTGGCAAAGGCTCGGTCCAGCAGCTGATGGATCTTGGCGGCGGTGCAGAAATTAAAATCACTGTGGCACGTTGGCTCACGCCCAACGGCACTAACATCAGCGATGGCGGCATTCAGCCCGACATTAAGGTCGACCGCAGTGCAGACGATGCAGCCAAGGGTAAAGATCCTCAACTAAGCGCCGCGATGGCCTGGTTCGCCACGCAGTAAAAAAACAAAAAGCCCCGGCATCCAGCCGGGGCTTTTAGAACTCGACACTGCGCGCCTTAGTGCGAAGCAGGCCGTGGTCGCGGCAGAGGCACATCGCTGCGCAGCACGATGGGGTAGAGCGGTGTCGGGTCGAAGTAGATCCGCCACTCCTCTGCTCTGCGCTGAGCTCCCGCGCGCGATCGAAGTTCTTCAACGTAGCGTGGACCTCATCGATGCGGCTGGTCGATGTCGGTGGGGTCGCGTTTTTGGAGAACGCAAACATCGCAGAGCCCCCTGAGGCGAACGCGAGAGCGATACCTCCGAGGAGCGCAGTGGTGTTGATGAGACTCACTTTAGCCCTCCAGTTGGTTGAACCAAATTATTTATAGTATATCTATTCAAAAAGTCAACTCAGCCTTTTGGTATACTGTGCTGCATGAAAGTTATTTTGCTCAAAGATGTGCGCGGGGTGGGGATGCATGGCACCGTCCAAACCGTGGCCGATGGCTACGCGATCAACAAACTTTTTCCTGCTCGTTTGGCCGAACCTGCTACGGAGGAGAAGATGAAACAAATTGAGGCCAAACGCGCTGAACTCGAGGCACAAAGGCAAAAAGAGCAAGAGCAACTCGACGCCAAAGTCCAAAGTTTGCGCGGCAAAAAAGTTGCACTCCAAACGCGCGCGACCGAAAAGGGTGGCTTGTTTAAATCGGTAGGCGAGCGTGAAATCGCCAAGGCAATTTTAGAAGAGCATAGTCTTGAGATCCCGGAGAGTGCAATCCGTATCCAAGAGCCGATTAAAACAATAGGGGAGCATACGGTACAGTTGCAAAGTGCCAACCATACGGCTGAAGTTTCGGTCGCTATTGCGGCCGGGATCTAGCTCACTTCACATTTAGAGCGCCTGTGCTATAGTGCTGCGACCTATGAAAAAAGCACTGGCAAGCATCGCGCTCGTGGCGCTCATGTACATGATGGGCGCACCCTACTATGGAGGCGGTAGTGGGTGGTATATGGCCGGCTCGCAGGGCAACGATGTCCCCCCGGGTAGCCTGTTTAGCTCTTGCAGCGGCTGCGCCTACTATGGCGGCTATCAGCCCTACGGTGGCTATGGTGGCGGATATGGCAGCGGTTATGGCAACTACAGTGGTTATGGTTACCCGAGCTACGGGTACAACAACTACGGCTACACCTCGGGCTCGCCGATGGTCAACGCAGGGTTGCCCTATCTTGGTTACCCGATCTACAGCGGCTACGGTTACGGCGGCGGCTGGTATCTCTAATCATCTGAGCAACAAAAAGGCCCCGGGTTCTCCGGGGCCTTTTGCATTTCGCGCAGCCGCGCTTAGTACTGCGGCAGGACCGGCTCGTCGTCCTTCCAGACGCAAAGGATGCGGTCCTCCACCACGCCGTAATCATAGTTTGGGTGAGTCTTTGCTGGATCGACCATGAAGGCCTCGAGTGCCGGATCGAGGGTAAATTCGCCGGCACGGAGCTCATGGAGCACGAAGACGGTGCCCGGCAGCAATGCTGCCACTTCGTGGGCAATTGCCTTGACCCACAGCGGGATAGGGAGCCATTGGAGCTCCTCGACACTGAGTGCCGAGGTGCTTTGCCATTTGGCCGGCCCAAGAAACTTGTAGTCGTGGATACGCCAGCTCAGCAGATGGGCGCCGAAAAACGCCGCCGCCAGTGCCCACATGCAAAGGCCGATAATGCCAAAACTGATCACGGCTTCAGCGGCACTCCCCGTGAGGATGGTCTGCACGTCCCACGGCTTGGGTGTGAAGCAGAAGATGATCATAAGGCAGATCAGCATACTCGTTGCTCCCAACCACAAGAAGTCGATGGAGCGGTCCTTCCCATTCCGGCAGAAGAAGCTGTTGATCTTGTTGCAGACGAACCGGCTATGCCAGAGTGTCGCGCGCCACCAAGGGAGCGGCGGGACTAGCGAGAGTTCGTGAGCTTTGTGGGCCTCAAAGCGCTCGTGTGTCCAGCCTGGGTGGGTCTTAGTGGCAGCGAGAATTTTCTCGAGTGGAGCACGTGCGACAACCAACTCGTGAGCGAGCAAAGGTCCAGACATTGAGTACCTCCATTTTGGTTTGCCGAACGGTCCGGAGCGGATTCGGTCTAAGACGACAGTACCACGCAAACAAAAGCCCCGCCAGAGGCAGGGCTTTTGGTGTGTTGAAAAGTTTTGTTACGCGATCACGTCGACGCGAGAGCGGACAGACTTGGTGCCGTCGAAGCGGTGTTTGCGCACATTTTTAAACGCAACGACGCCCTCTTTAAGTGCAAAGAGCGTGTGGTCCTTGCCCTCGCCTACATTCTGGCCCGGGAGCATCTTGTTGCCCCGCTGGCGCACGATAATCGCGCCCTGCTTCGCCCTCTGCCCTGCAAAGAGCTTTACGCCCAAGTACTTTGCATTTGAGTCAGTTAGGTTTTTAGCTGTGCCGCCCGCCTTTTTTGATGCCATATACTAATGTTTGTGCCTCACAGAGTAGCAGGGATTTTCAATAAATACAAGGGGTTATTAGAAGGGCTTTTTATGCCTGCGGTGCTTGCATTAGTGGCCCTTTCGGCCTTTGGTTTAGGGCGTCTTTCTGTGGTTGGAGTGCCTTCGATAGCAACTCCGGAGCCAAAGATTCAAACTGCAGCTGCAGCCAACACCCCAGCAAAAACAGCCCAAATCAGCACTCTCGAAGCTACCCAAACGGGGGATTCGGATGGGCAGTATGTTGCCTCAAAAACGGGGAGCAAATACTATCGTGCCAGCTGCGGCGCGGTCTCAAGAATCAAAGAGGAGAATAAAGTCTGGTTTGACAGTGCCGCCGAAGCCGAGGCAGCTGGTTACACCAAAGCAGCCAATTGCCCCGGTTTGTAGTACTCTAGTTTTATGTTGGTAACCGACTGCGAGATGACCGGCCTGGAGCCCACATTGCACTCGATTTTAAGCGTGGGCGCAGTCGACCTCGAAAACCCAAGCAGGCAGCTTTACGAAGAGTGTCGCGCCTGGGAGGGGGCCAAAATCGAGGACGAGGCGCTCGAGGTCAACGGGTTTACCCGAGAGCAAGCGACTGACTCAACTAAACAAACTGAAGGGGAGTTGGTGCACAAATTTATCGCCTTTGCCGAGGGTATGCGCGACACCACACTCGCCGGGCAAAACGTTTTCACCGACTTATATTTTTTGCAGGCTGCGGCTCGTCGCGCAGGGCACACTGCGTGGCCGTTTGCTCACCGAATCATCGACATCCACACCCTTTGTTTTGAGCATATGATTAAGAGGGGAGTAACTCCCCCGCTCAAAGAGGGCAAAAATCACTCGGGGCTCAACCTCGAAGCGGTTGCGCTCTATTGCGGTATGCCCGAGGAGCCCAAGCCCCACAACGCGCTCACCGGGGCAAAGTATAGCGCCGAAGTGGTCTCACGCTTGCTCTATGACAAAAAATTGCTCCCCGAGTTTGAGCAATACGAAATACCCTGGTTATAAGGGCTTTTAGTTCACTTCATTGTCGGGCCGCCGGGAATCGAACCCGGTCTACATCCACCCCATGGACGCGTACTACCGGTATACTACGGCCCGAATATCGCTATAGTACAATAGCCTAAAAAATATTGCAAAATAAGGACTTTTTAAGCATGAGCCAGTTTGTCAAGTCTCATCCTTGCACCCCTTGACAAGAAAGTGATAATGTATTAATACCTCCGGCAGTCGAGCCGGGGGCGTTTTTGTCTCTGGGTTTGGCCTATAAGGGCAGCCAGGACGTTCATAACTAACTCACCCAACTATTTATATGCCTTTCGCAGCTAGTATCGCTCTTGCCGTATCTGTGGCACTAAGCGGCTCTCAGGCCGCCGCGCAACAGGTCTCAGCTTTGCCGCCGATGCCGGCCGCGCAGACTGTCGAGCAGTATGTGCGCGCATACTTTCAAGACGAGCCTATCATGCAAGCAGTCGCGCAATGTGAGTCGCACTTTAAGCAGTTTGATACCGACGGATCGATCCACCGCGGCGTTGTCAACAACAAAGACGTCGGCGTGATGCAGATCAACGAGTTTTATCACGGCAAAACCGCTGACAAGCTCGGCCTCGATCTCTACACGATCCAAGGCAATGTGGCCTACGCTCAGTACCTCTATGATAAAGAGGGCACTACACCCTGGAACTCGAGCAAACCGTGCTGGGGCAAGTCCGAAGCTGCCAAACAGCTCGCGCTCAAATAAGAAATTACTAAAAAGAAAAACCGCCCTGAGCTTGTCGAACGGGCGGCTTTTCTTGTAAAAAACAAAAAAGGGCCCAACCGCACTTGCGCACGGTTGGGACCCCCACGGGAATACGCCCATGAAGCCCGCCAAGACCTCATGAACTCTATCAGTGTAACACGGGCTCAGAGGGTTCTGTCGAGGTGGAGCATTAGAAGGCTTTTGATGCGCAGCGCGACGTAGAACAAACAGCCGAGCGCAAGGATGCTGTTGGCGGCGATGAAGCCCACGGCGGAGCGTGCATCAACCAGCATCATAGACACCGCGATGAGCGCAGGCGGCGTCGCCACAAGGGCAAAACCGATGTTGATCCATTGGTCGAGCACCTCGATGCGATGCCACGCTCGTCTGCGCGGGTCGCTTAGGCTCTCAGGAGCCGAAGCTCTCTGGGCTCCTCGCGCGTCCCGTACCAGTGGATTAGTCTGGCCTTGCGGACCAAACCGAAGGCGGTCAAAGCGACGACCAACGCCCAGGCCGCCACTACCGTGTAGAAAGCTGTTGCCGGCATGCTCAGGCTACTCATGGCTTTGTGACCTTTCTGTTTGCCAAGTTCCAGCGGCACAATACCACAAGAAATGCAACCAGGGGAGTGGCCCTTTCTCGCAAAGAAATCTTGGCTATACTAGCGCTAGACCTGCGTTAGGTCAGACCAGGAGGACAACCCATGAGACTCAAAGTGAGTATTGCTGGTAACGGCAGTACGGTGCGCGGTGTTACCAGTTATGACATCATGCCGGCACACGACAAGCCCAATCCGGAAGATGAACGTCGGCTCGGCACCCTCTGCCGCCGGATCAAAGCAATGGCCGAGGAGGTCCTCGGTTCCAGTTTGATCGAATTGCGCAAATGGGATGGCTGGCTTGAGTTGCGGGTCAAGCAAGGCACGTCCAAAGGCAAAAAGCGTTTCGAGTTCAGAAATTTGATCGGTTGGATCGAACTTTGCGACGTCGAGTCCGGTCCGCGGCCAATGTAGGGGAGTGGCTCCCCTGTCTGGCCGAGAATTATAAAGGCCGCCCATCTGGGGCGGCCTTTGGCGTTCACAGTCGTCTGTGTGTTCAATTCTGGCTCGGCATCAACAACGAGAGCCTGAGTTTGAGCGCCGGGACATCCATCTTGTAGAGGTCTCGCCGCAGCAAGAAAAGATCGTTGTGCGCTGTAAGGCCGCACCGCTCGACGATGCCTTGCACCAGCGGAAATTTCAGCTGGAACTGCGAGCTGTCGTAGTCCTGCATTGAACGGTCGATCATGGGGAAGCCCTTTGTTCAATTGACCCGAACAAACGTTAACACAGATTATATTCAAGCGTCAGGGCAGAGGAGGATTAATGAACTCCCAGCTAGGCCCATGGCCCCTCTATAGAAGATATAGGTCGCAAAAGGTATATTGTGCGACGTATCTACCCTTGAACTAACCCCGCGTGCGGCGGGCCTCCCTGTCCTCAACATCTGCCTCAATTAAGTTTTGCAGTGCATCAATTGCATTAGCAATCTCCTTCTTTGTGCCACCAGTATTCTTTTTTCAAAGAACTAAGCCCTCCCCCGAACACAATAGTCGGACAGGGGAGGAAGTCTATTTTTTGGAGGGTATAAACTCCTTTCTTGCTCCCCTACCCTTGTGCTTAGATAGGGTATTGACATAATTAATATAAATGTGATATATTAATTATGTACGCAATATCGCGTGCTGTTCCTTTCCATGGGAGTTGAAGATGACTGAAGACGCTTATCTAGCCCAGCCCATCGTCTCAGGAATGTGGAAGTTTTCGGACTCCATTCCTATTGAGAGACTCGTGGCCGTCGCGCGCGGCTGGAGCATGGGTGCAGACGGTGATCAATACACCGATATCCATGTCCGCAAGTGTTCTAAAGACCAACACGGCATCGGCTTCAAGTACAAGTTGAATCTTGCTGGAGCCGGTGTGCCTGGCTATTGGGAACGCGCGCATAAGAACTTCTTTCACAAGATGACAGACCAGCTGAAGCGAATGTTCGGCAACGACTTCGTCGGCTGGGATGTCTCATCCAGTACGTGGGTCATCAAGTAGTTCGCACCCGCCTGATCGAGAGCCGCCTGGCTTCGGTCGGGCGGTTTTCTTTTTGATACGTTCAATGTGCGACACAAACGCGTATAATTGAATTTGTGCGACCTATAGTATCTTGCAAATGAAGGACTTAGACATGCCATAATCAATAGGTGAATGCAGCCTACCGCGATCGTTTGCGCGCCCTCCTCTCCCCCAACGAGACTGCGGTTTTTAAAAAACTTACAACTCCAAAATTAATTCAAGACTATTTAGAGGCACTCCCCCAAAATTTTCCATCGAGCGGGGAAGTGATGCTTTCTCCGCGCGGCGTTTTGCTTAAAAATAAGGCGCACTGTATGGAGGGTGCCACATTTGCAGCTGCAGTGCTGGCGTATCACAGTCATGAGCCGCTGTTGCTCGACTTACAGTCGGTCGAGCACGACGAGGACCACGTTGTAACGCCTTTTAGACAAAATGGCTACTGGGGCGCGATCTCTAAAACTAACCATCCAGTCTTGCGCTGGCGCGACCCGGTGTACAAAACTATCCGCGAGCTCGCGATGAGCTACTTTCACGAATATTTTTTGGGCGAACGATACGGCAAGCGGGCTGGGCACAAGACCATGCTTGCATACTCCACTAAACCGTTTGACCTTTCGCGCTACGCCCCCGAGCGTTGGGTTATTGCTCAATCAATAGATTGGCTCGCAGAGCTGCTCGATGGGGCACCCCACTCCCCTGCCCAATCTCGGCTAGCCATGAAACAATCGCGCAAAGCAACACAAATTGAAATCAAATCTTCCGAAGCGGTAGAATGGAATCGCCGCGGCAAAAAACTTTTTTAAACCCGCAAGCCCTTGCCAGTTCTAAAGAGCCACCACACAATTAGTGCAAAGAGCACTGAAAAACCGACGAGTACGGCGTAGCAAATGCCCAATGAGATGTCGGAGACGCCAAGAAAGCCCCACCGAAAGGCGTTGACCATGTAAAGGATCGGATTGAATTTTGATACCATCTGCCAAAGGGGCGTAAATTGTTGCACCGAGTAGAACACACCGCCCAAGAAGGTAAGCGGGGTGAGGAGAAAGGTGGGCACATAGTTCATCCCTTCGAACCCTTTGGCGAACACCCCGTTGATGAGCCCGCCTAAACTAAAGAGCACTGAAGTGAGGAGGACAGTAAGGAGCAGTATGCCAAGGTTATAGATCGCCAGGTGGGTAAAAAAGAGCGCTACCGCCCCTACGAGCGCCGCAACAATAAGCCCGCGCAACACTCCCCCACTCACGAATCCAAAGATCACCAGCCACGCGGGCGTGGGAGAGACAATCAGCTCGTCGAGGTTGTGTACAAACTTTGCAAAAAAGAAGGTCGAGACCGTGTGCATGTAGGCGCTCGTGATCACCTGCATCATGATGAGCCCCGGGACAATAAACTCGATGTAGGTGTGGCCGTGTATGGGCGGGAGCTTGGAACCAATAAAAGTACCAAACACAATAAAGTAGAGCGCGCTCGTGATTACCGGCGGCAAAAACGTTTGCGACCAAATGCGAAAGAGCCGCACAATCTCTTTGCGCATCATGGTGTAGTACGAGATCCACATTTGATAGGCTGTCATAGTTTGTCGGCGGCTACGCCGATAGTTTCTAGATAAATGTCCTCGAGCTTTTTGTTGCCATGCCGCTCCAAAAATCCTTGCATAGCCTCGTTGACCAAGATCTCGCCCTTGTTGATGATCGCCACATTGCGGCAGAGCTGCTCGGCCTCTTCGAGATAGTGTGTCGTGAGTATGATGGTTGTCCCCTCTCCATTAATCTTGCGCAAAAAGGTCCACATTTGTCGACGCAGCTCCACATCTACACCTGCCGTTGGCTCGTCGAGTATAAGGACTCTTGGTTGATGGATGAGTGCACGGGCAATCAGTAAACGACGCTTCATACCGCCTGAGAGCGACTGGCCCGGCTCATGGCGCTTTTCCCAAAGCCCGAGATCTTTGAGTAGGGACTCTAGGCGTGCGATGGCCTCTTTGCGCGGCAGTCCATAGTATCCTGCTTGATTGACGACGATATTAAAAACCGAATCAAAAAAATCGAAGTTTATTTCTTGCGGCACCAGTCCAATAAAAGTTTTGGCTTTGCTTGGTTCAGTATCTATTCCGTGTCCAAAAACCTCTGCCCTGCCCGAGGTTTTGGGCACGAGTCCGCAGACCACACTAATAAGTGTGGTTTTGCCCGCGCCATTGGGCCCGAGCAAGGCGAAAAAATCGCCCTGCTCAACGTTGAGACTCACTCCCTTGAGCGCCTCCGTACCGCTGTCGTAGGTCTTACGCAGTTCTTTGACCGAAATAGCATCCATGGTGAAGGCCTCAGTATACCATAGAGGCTGTAAATAAAATTAATTTTACGATTTTGGCCATGCAAAATCCCCCACTGCTGGGGGATATGCATGCAACAAAACAGAGTCGGCTTTACATCATGCCTGAGCACATGCGGCAGTCTTTTTTATGACCGACTGCGACCCAGATCGCCGAGAGACCAACAAGGACGTAGACTATCCACTCAACCTGCGGCCATGAGCCGAGGATCATGTTGACTACGTTCCAGTTAGCACCCGCAAATCCACCAAGACCAACCAGGCCCCAGTTGAGGCCGCCGATGATCAGGAGGATAAACGTGATCATATGAAGCGCTTTCATATAACGGTATTGTAGAAAAAACTTTAGAGCGGCTCGACCCTTGCCCTATGGCACGCCGCCTACCGTAAGTATGAGGCACTCACGCCCCTACCCCATCTTGGGGTGGGGATAGCCAAAAATTAATGCGCTGGGAGATAAGACAAGGGGTTTAAGTAGGCTGATATGTCGCCCACGGGCATGGTATAGGTTTTGCCGTTGCAACTTTTAGAAGCAAATGAGGCAATTTCCGAGCCTGAGGTGGCATAGACGCCAAAGTGCAGATGCGGACCGGTGGCATAGCCGGTTGAGCCCGAGTAACCGACCACGTCGCCGGTTGAGACTTGCTGCCCTTGGGTTACTGATATTACCGAGAGGTGCGCGTAGAGCGTTGAGAGTCCGTTGTCGTGTTTGATAAACACCCACTTGCCAAACGAGGCGTTGGGGCACGTCAGGTCGGTGTTCCCGGTACCAAGCACTACGCCGCCGCGTGCGGCCAAGACGCGCGTGCCGGTCGAGGCGGCAAAGTCGACCCCGGTGTGGCCGTGGCCAGAATAGATTTGTGGGTTCTGCGTCGCAAAGTCGGTGTTGCCAAAGTATTGGGTGATGCGCACGCTGTCCAAAGGCCAGGCGAGCTCCCCACCCCCCGAGGGCGGGAGCGTTGAAGCGTCGGTGTGCAGCCCCAATTTTGCTTCAAAGTCTAGAAGGTCCTGTTCAAATTTACGCTCCAGTGCCTGTTTTTGGGCGATGAGCGATTGATAGTTACTTTCTTTGTTTTTGGTCTCTGTGAGCAGGTCGGTCTGCGACTGCTTGGCAGCGTTCAGGCCTTGTTGTTGCTGGTTGAGACTGCTTTTAAGCGTGGAGAGTTGCTGCGCTTTAGTTTGAGCCGCGGTCTTGGTATTTTGGAGACCGGTTTTAAGGTTGGAGAGATCTTCGATTTTGTTTTCGAGTTGTGCGCGCAGGTCGGCCGCACTGAGCGCTCGGTCAAAAAAACTCGAGAGACTCCCGCCGCTAAGTAATGTGACCGCCAGCGGTTCTTGATCGAGCTCCTGGAGCTCGCGGAGCGAGCTGGCTACGCCGCTTTCAGCTTGGTCGATCTTGCCCGAGGTGGTTTGGATGTTGCCACTGAGTGTGGTGATTTGTGCGTTGGTTTGTTTAATTTGGGTGTTGGTAAGTGTGATCGACTTTTGAAGCTTTTGAATTTGAAGGTTGAGCTGGTTGATCGCGTTTTGTAGCGTCTGTTTTTGTGCGGTGGTGGAATTGAGTTGGCTTTGTAGCTGGGCTATCTCTTGCTTAAGCTGGTCTATCTGGCGCTGTGTGGCGTCGACCTGTGCTTGGGCGTCGGCCGCTGCTTTGGCCGCCGCGTCTGCGGCGGCTTTAGATTGCGCGTTAGCCTGTTCGATACGGTCTTGGGCAGCTTGGTCTATTGCTTGGGCAGACGCTGCACTTGCGCAGCCAAAAAAGATACTGACACCAAGTACTAAACCAGCGAGTCTACGCAAGGGCATTTGCCCTATTTTATAATTTTTGGATCGCCTCAGCAATGCGCTTGCGGCTCTCTGCTTTGCCCAAAATCCCCATAATAATAAAGGGGTCGGGAGACTTTTCCTTGCCCGAGAGCGCCACACGAAGCGGCCAAAGCACCTCTCCCCTGCCTTGGGCTGTGGCGTAGGGCCAGAGAATGTCTTTGAGCTGCGCTGCATAAAAACCTTCATCGGGGATGTGTTCGAGTAGCTCATCGATTGCCTTCAAGTGGTTAGACGCAACTTCTGCATTGATCTTTCCACCCTGCAAGAGCAAATCGCCGGCGTACTCTGCACTATCGATAAAGGTAAACTCACTCTCCAAAAGCTCCGCAGCCTCTTTGAGTGTTGCAGCGCGATCTTTAAGCAGCGGTACCAAGCGGGAGTCCAGAGTCTTAGCTGCAAAGGCCTCAAAGCGTTTCGCATACTCCTCGTTTGAAAGTTTCTTGAGCTGCTCATGGTTAAACCATCTGAGCTTTTCGATATCAAACACTGCGCCGCTTTTGTGCACACGGTCGAGTGTAAATTGTTGTGCAAGTTCGTCCAGTCTAAATAGTTCCTGTTCTCCCCCAGGGTTCCAGCCCAAGAGTGCCAAATAGTTGAGCAAACTCTCTGGGATGAAACCCATTGCGCGATACTCATTGATTGAGACTGCGCCGTGGCGTTTAGAGAGTTTAGTCTTGTCGGGTGCTAAGATAAGTGGGATGTGCGCGTACTCGGGCCGGGCAAACCCAAGCGCTTCGAGAATCAAGATTTGCCGCGGCGTGTTAGAGATATGATCCTCGCCGCGGATAACGTGCGTGACGCCCATCTCGTAGTCGTCGATTACTACGGCCAAGTGGTAGAGCGGCTCATCGAGCGAACGTGCGATTACAAAATCACCCAGTTCGGTGGTGTCGAAAGTCACCTCACCACGCACTGCATCATTGAAAGTAATCTTTTTGTTTGGATTTTTAAAGCGGACTACTTTTTTGCTTGGATTTTCTTTTTGGGGTTCGGCTTCGTAAGCTAACTTACTATCAACTAGCTGCTTAAAATATTTTTTGTACACCTCAGTACGCTCAGACTGCCGTGCGATTTCTGGCATTTCATACGGTATGCCAAGCCACGCAAGGCCGTCTAGGATATCCTGTTCAAACTCCTGTTTTGAGCGCTCGGCATCCGTATCTTCGAACCGCAAAAACATTTTACCCCTGTTGTGCTTAGCAAAGAGATAGTTGTACAGCGCGGTGCGTACGCCGCCTATATGCAAAAAGCCCGTGGGGCTCGGCGGAAAGCGCGTAATAACCTGACTCATTCAAAAACTATACCAAAAATACCCTTATGTCGCTTCGTGTTTTAGGCTTGACAGATCTATATTTTAAGTGCATTATTGAGGCAGGATTCACAACGAAAGGACTCCTCCATGAGCCTCCGCACTGGTCTTCGTAATTTTGGCTTGTTCGCCATCGGCTGTGCCGACACGTTTGATGGATGTATCACTGCCATGGGCATGCCTATGCAGCCTTGCCCGGTCGGCCTTGGGACGCACATGATCGCCGCCCCCACGCTGATCATCACTGTCGGTCTCGGACTTATCCTGAGCCACCGTCAGGAGATCCCCCACGACGTGCTCGGATTGTTGGTGTTCGCCACCCTCGGCTCTGCTGTCGTGATAGGAGTGTTGGTTTGGCCTTTGTTTATGGCCGAATTCAACTGGTGGAACTTCAGGCGTCGCTTTCCCGATCGCGCTAAGCAGCTGGAAGTCTGACCCCAACCCGCTCGTGCAGAAACCCTCCCGGCTTCTGCTGGGCGGGTTTTCTGTTTTACTCTTCGTGGCTCAGCGCAATGTCGAGGATGGCGTTGGCGATCACAATGGCTGCGTCGGGGCGGCTAAAGGCCCGCGCGGCGTTGCTCATTGCATGACGCAGCTGCTCGCTCCCCAAAATGCGATCAACCTCAGAGACCAACAGACCCGGTGTAAGGTTGTTCTGCTCAATAATGATCGCGCCGCCCGCGCGCGCGTAGGCAAACGCATTCTTTTCTTGGTCGTGGCTCGTAGGCGCTGGGATCGGAATCAAAATGGTCGGTATCCCCCACGCGGCTGCCTCAAAAATATTCCCTGCTCCCGCGCGCGAGATAATCAAGTTGGCCACACCTGCGGCCATGCGCGTGGCCAAGTCGTTGAGATACGCGGTAGGGTGGTAGCGCTCTAAGTCGGGACTATCGCCCATCACTACTTTTGCCCGGCTCTCAACATCAGCGATGTGGTCAGTGCCCGTTTGGTGTATCACTTGGTATTTTTGCAAAAGTTTGGGCAATGCAGCCAAGACGGCCTCGTTGATTGTCTGTGATCCTTGCGAGCCGCCAGTCACCAAAATGGTCGGAATGTCTCGGTTGAGTTTAAAGTACTCAAACGCCCCATCGCGCGCGGGGATGAGCGCCGCTTTGCGCACCGGGTTGCCGGTATAAGCCACTTTGTCCTTGGGGAATTGCTTTGCTCCTTCGGCGAATGCGACCGCTATTTTGGTCGCAAAGCGGCTTGCCCATGCGTTGACTCTCCCTGGCGAAGCGTCGCAGTTTAAGATGATCGTTGGGATCCTAAAAAGTTGCCCCGCAAGCAGCGTAGGGAAGCTCGCATACCCCCCGGTGCTAAAGATTACGTCGGGATAGAGAAAGAAGATCCGCAGCATTGAGCGCAGCGTCCCCCACCCCGTTTTAAACCAGTCTAAAAAGTTGAGAATGGAGAAGTAGTTACGGAGCTTGCCTGCGGCAGTGGGTACAAAGGTGATATTGTTGGCAAGCAAGAGCTCGCGGTCATACGGCTCGGGCGCAGCATAATAGAGCTCCGGCTCAAGCAGGCGCCTCTCTCGAGCGAGATCGTTGAGCGCCTCGACTACTGCAATTACGGGATAAAAGTGTCCACCCGAGCCCCCGCCAGTAAAAAGAATTTTCATAGTAGATTTAATGCTTCATCCTGCGCGATATAGACAGTATAACGCCCACCTCCATGAGCGCGATCGCAAGTGCGGTGCCGCCGTGCGAGACAAAAATAAGTGGCACGCCCACCAACGGCACGAGCGCGATCGAGGAGGCAATGTTAAACAGCGATTGCCCAACAATGAGCACCACTAAGCCTAGGGCCATGAGCCCGCCAAATGGGTCGGGCGCGCGCGCCGCGATCCTGAGGCCTAAGAGCGCCACGCTTGCGTAGAGGAGCACGAGTATCGCCGAGCCTAAAAATCCAAACTCCTCGGCAGCAACCGCAAACACGGAGTCGCCTATCGGCTCGGGCAAGTACGAAAACTTCTCCAAACTTTGGCCAAAGCCGCGGCCACTCCATCCTCCCGAGCCAACAGCTATTAAGCTCTGCTCAATTTGATAGCCCGAACCTTGTGGGTCGCTCTTGTGGTCGATGAAAGTTGTCAAGCGGTCGCGCACGTGCGGATACACCAGAGCTGCTCCGGCAAGCACTACTACCCCAACCAATGCCAAGACGGCGAGGTGGCTTATACGCCCGCCGGCAGCAAAGAGTACGACAACCGCCGCAGCAGACATGATCATCGCGCTCGCGGTATCGGGCTGCACCAATACAATTGCTGCGGCGCTGCCGGCGATTAGCCCGAGCGGGAGCAACCCGCCCCTCCACGTCTCGACCGCCTTAAGTTTGCCCGCATAGATCGCAGCCAAAAAAACCACCGTGGCAAACTTGAGTAGCTCTACCGGCTGAAATGACAAAGGTCCAAGCACGAGCCATCGCGAGGCGCCTTTGAGCTCGAGCCCCACGTGGGGCACAAAGGTGAGCAGGGTGAGCATCATCGCTAAGCCCCAAAAGTAGACGGTATACGGTCGCCACTGCCGGTAGTCGCTCTTGGCAATTACGAGGAGCGCTGCTCCTCCGCACAAAAATCCAAGCAAAAGCTGCGATATCGCCACCGACTGAAAGGTTGCCCCATCGCGCGCCAAGAGCCCCAGTGCCGCCGAAGTAAAGATGAGTATGCCAAACGTAATAAGCGCCAGAAACACGAGCAAAAATGGCATATCTGCCGCACGATCCTTCATAGTTAGAGAAGAGCAATAATGATCCCCAAAATCGCAACTATCACGCCTACGACCCAATAGCGCATGGTTACCTTGTAGGGCGGCCAGCCTATTGCTTCAAAATGGTGATGCAGCGGCGCTATGCGCAAGACCTTGCGGCCCAAAACTTTTTTACCAAATACCTGCACGATATTGGAGAGCACGGTGATGACTGGTAGAAGCGCGATTACGGGCAGCACGGTGAGTCCTTTACCCGAGGCAAGCGTGTCGGTGAAGAACGCGAGCGTGGTGAGCGTGAGCGTGAGCGCCATCGTGCCTGTTTCAGAAAGATAAAAGCGCGCGGGTGGAATATTAAACCACAAGAATGCAAGCAGTCCTCCGGCGATAGCCGCACTAAGTGCGGCGACGTCGAGCTGATTTTGAAAGAAGGCTATCGCTGCGTAGGCACCAAAGATCGTCGCGTAGATCCCGCCTGCGAGCCCGTCGATCCCGTCTATTACTCCGCCGGCATATATAAAGAGGCCCACGAGAATAAAGAACGGGATAAAGAGGTAACCCAAATCGGCCACGCCAGTCCCAAACGGCACGCTTATGGTGTGCACATCAAGCTTGTCATAAAACCAAGAACCAACCAAGAGGAGCGTGGCGCCGACGATCAATAAACGTACGCGCAGACGCAGACCCTGCTGCATCACTACCTCAAACAGGTCATCGATAAAACCAAATAAGGCGCCCACCGCAAACGCGGCTAAAGGTACCCAGGTTTGTGCGCGGCTGATAAAGGTGAGGCTGACAAACGCGGCTGGGTAGACGCGCGCAAGCAGGCTGAGCAGGTCGGCACAGAGCATCACGCTGCCCCACACAATAATCCCACCAAAGCGCGGCGTACCCACCTCTTTTTGCTCGTGTAGACGGTTAAACTCGACCGCCGTTGTGCCGTCGAGCGCAACTTTGCCGCCTTTGCGCTTCCACATTTTATATTTGTAGAGGAAGTGTGTCACAAACGGCGTGATCCCGATCCCGATCAAAAAGCTCAATGCTGCAGGGATCAAAATACGCATCACTTCTCCGGTACTAAGGTCTACCATAATAGTTGCCAAGTGCCGCTCGTGCGGCATCGATAAGAGTTTTTACATCACTAAAGCGGCCATCGCGCGTCGAGCCTAAGATTGCTGCCACAACCGTTTTGCCTGGTTCAAGATCAAATATCGCTACTAGGTTGCCCCCGGCGAGATCAGTATAGCCGGTTTTGGCTGCCACAAAACCCGGGATAGAGTCGAGCGGTAGCGCAGTCGCCTCGGCAGTGAGCGTGCGGCCATTAACCTCGATCGAGATGCCGGGCTTGGTGGTGAGCTCAAACAGGTCTGAGTGCTCTTTAAAGAACGCGGTCGCCAGGCGCGCCACATCGTAGGCCGAGCCGTAAGCGCCTGCCGTCTCCTGGCTCGAGTCGAGCCCTGTGGCGTTAAGAAAGCGCATGTCCGAGAGCCCAAGCTTGGTTGCAGTGTCGTTCATCGCCTCCGCTGGGTCAGGGCCCAAGGTCGAAGCAGCAGCCTGCATCGCGTCGTTGCTCGAAGCGATGAGGGCCATATCGATTAGGTTTTCGAGCGAGAGTGTTTGGCCCACTCTTAAGCCCCAGTCGCCCTCGGGCTTGAGGTCTTCAGAAGTAATCTCAACCGGCGTATCAAGCGACTTTTGAGAGAGCACCACCTCGCAGCTCATCAGTTTAGTAAGCGAAGCGAGTGGGCGCACATCGTAAGCGTTTTTCTGATAGAGTACTTGACCACTTTTAAGATCTAAAAGCAACGCCGACTTGGCCGTGAGCAAAGATGCATCCAAATTAAACGCGGGGGCAACCACAACCGCGGCGGGCTCGTTGGCACTGTTGATACGCACAGTGGCGTAGACTCCTCCACCAAACGCACCCGCCACCACCAACACCGCAAGCACCGAAGCGACACAAAAATATACAAATTGCTTTACGGAGTTATTCATTGTAGTTGTTCGGCTTGCTTTTGTTTATATGTCTCCTCGAGTTGGTGCAGTTTTTGTCGCACCTCGGTAAAGTCGGGCAGGTCTTGCACGCGCTGCACCCCGAGCTCGGCCAAGAGCTCGTTGGTCGGCTCGTACAAAAATGAGCGCTCATCTTTGGGGTTGGGTATGCGGCGAAGCAACCCGCGCAGCATGAGTGTGCGAAGGGTCTGCGATGAGTTGACCCCACGAATAAAGTCGATTTCGCTTCGAGAAAGTGGCCCGCGATAGATAACCGCTGAGAGCACCTCTAGGCCCGCGCGGCCTATCTCGCGCGAGTACTCCTCTTTGCGCACGCGCTCTACAACCCCCGCAGCTTCGCTTGAGGTGCGCAGCTCAATTTCTTTGCCGTCGTCGACAATTACAATCCCGCTTCGCCTTGCGACAAGTGTGTCTATTGCGGCGCTAACCTCTGTGGCGTTTGCACCGAGCATCTTTTGGAGTTCGGCGCGCGAAAGTGGTCGGCCCAAGGCAAATAGTAATGCTTCAATTTTCTCCTCCATCTTGGTTTGAATCGGTACTCCCGTATCGCGGGGTTCCCACAGAATCCGACTCCAGGGTAATATCCCCGTGTTCCTCTTGCTGTTCAGCCTTTAGTATACCCTGCTTGACCAGCTCGAGGAGCGCCAAAAAACCCACGATCACCTCGGTGCGCTCGCGTTTGCCCGCAAACTCTCTAAAGCTCATGCGCACCGCTTGCTGCACACGCCCCGCCATGCGCTCGATCATCTCTTCGATCGAAATAATTTTTTTGACCGCCACTTTGGGGAGCGTCAGGTTTTGTGGGAATCCTGCGATGAGTGCCTGGGCCGCTTCGAGCAGGCTTGCAGCGGTTACCGAAGCATCTTTTATATACAGCGGAGGAAGTTCGACCGGTTTGCCCTCGTGCAGGGGCGGCAGGTCGAGCCGCTCAAGCCCCTTGCCCGCTTCTTTAATAATTTGATAGACCGCTAAACGGTACTCGAGCTCTTTGATATCGTGCGACTCATCGTCGCTCAATAGTAGGTTGGGCAAAAGCGAGCGTGATTTAATCAAAAGCAGCGTTGCCGCAAGAGCAATAAACTCAGCAGCCTCCCCCACCGGGAACGTGCCAATAGCCTGGATGCGCTGCATATACTCGTCGGCCACCGAGGCGAGCGAAATATCGTTGATGAGCAACTTACGCTTTTCTATCAGCTCCAAAAGGATATCCAAAGGACCCTCAAATACAGGCGTTTTGACCGTAATCGGCATTTGAGCTAAGTGTATCAAAGAATTTTGGGTATATTGACAGAGTTATACGTTTACTTTATTATTTTCTGTAAACAAGTACAGGAGAAACCGATGCTGCTTAGGTATCAAGGGCAGGTTGATTATCGTGACCATAATAACAACTATCGCTCCCTACCCATTGATCTTTCAGCGGTTGAAGGTCGATCGGAAGCGCTTAAGGAGCTGCAAAAAACCGTCGAGTACATCGGGATGCTCCCCGGCGGGACTAAGCGCCTGTTGTGCGTTATTGCAAAGGAGAAGCTCGGCTACAAGGAGTCAGAGCTCGAGACTACGGCGGCGCTCAACCTTGTTGATTCCGATGGCCGAGTGGTCGAGCGCCCCGAGTGGCTTGAGATAGAGTTTGGTTGGCCGCCACTGCCCTATTGAACGGCTACCTTAAAAACGAAAAACCCCCGGCGCGAGCCGGGGGTTTGCTATTCTTCGCTCAAGCTCTGATCGATCCGGCCCATGTCGCGGGGGAACATGGTTGCCTCGCGGATGTTTTTGAGACCCAAAATCTGCATCGTCATCCGCTCAGCACCCAAGGCAAAGCCCCCTTCGGGCGGGGCGCCATAGCGAAAGGCTTCGAGGAACATTTCTACTTTTTTAGGATCCATCCCCCACTTTTCTACGTGTTGTAAAAGCTGTTGATAGTCGTTGATACGTCGCCCGCCCGAGAGCCACTCCACCCCACGACACAATAAGTCCATCCCTTCGTTGTACTGGGGCTCCTCAGGGTTGGGGTAAACATAAAACGGCTTTTGGCGCGTTGGGTAGCCGTAGACAAACACAAAGTCCGAGCCGGTCTCGCTCTTTATAAGCTCACAGAGTTTGCGCTCCTGCTCGGGGTTGAGGTCTTTTTCGCTCTGGTCGGCGCCAACTTTTATAAGCGCCTCGCGCAAGGAGAGCGTCGGCGTATCCTTGAGCATCGCCGGCAGCGTCGCCCCGAGCAACTCGAGCTCTCGGTCACACTTGTGAGCTACTTCGTTTAAAACGTAGCGCACACAGGCCTGCGCCATATCGCGCACGTCGCGCCAAGAGTCGATAAACGCCATCTCGGCGTCGAGCGAGACAATTTCGGTCAGATGGCGAGTGGTCTGGCTCGGCTCGGCACGAAAAACTTTGTTGACACTAAACACGCGCTCAAACGCCGTCATCACAATTTGTTTGTAGAGCTGCGGCGACTGGGTGAGATAGGCATCCTTGCCAAAGTAGTCGACCTTAAACACCTCTGCACCCCCCTCGGCGGTCGCAGGTACAATGGAGGGCGCTTGGAACTCAAAAAAGTCCTGTGACTTCATAAACTCTCTAAAACTGTCGATGATCGTGGCCTGGACTTTAAATATCGCCTGATTACGCGGGTGGCGCAGTGTAAGTGCGCGGTGGTCGAGCTCCGTGGTTAGGTCGAGGTTGTAGCCACTTTCAGACATATCAAACGGCAACGACTCTGCCGCAGCAAGAATACTCATGCTGGTGATCTCGAGCTCGATATCGCCATTGGGGACCTTGGCATTAATATTTTTGGCCGGGCGCCCACCCACCTTGCCCTCGATCGACACGACATACTCGTTGCGCGTTTCTTTGGCAATTTCTATTAGGGCTGAATTTGGGAGAGCGACGCACTGCACAAAACCCGAGCGGTCGCGGATATCGAAAAAGACCATCTTACCCTGATCGCGCCGCACACTCACCCAGCCGCGGATGTTAACCACCTCCCCTTTGTGTTTGGGCAAATCAGCAATGAGCGTCCGTTGCATGTATTGCTCAGTATACCCAAAAAAGCCCTGTCATGCTTTATGGTTGATTTTTATTTTTTAATATTATATTGTTGCGTCAAAGTCACCCATTTTAGGGAGTTGCACATGACTAAAATCTCTTTTGCCGAACGGGGCGTCGAGCGGGGCCTCGCTTGGGCCGCACTCAACGAGAAGGCCCGAGGATACTTTTGGGGCGCGCTTGTCTGTCTCGTCTTCGTCGGCGTCTACCTCTACTACGCAGCTTTCCCGCCGGCATACTTCGTCGCCATGCATGGCGACATCGACACAGCCGTGAGCGTGGCTCGGGCTGTGGCGGGGTTGTGCCTGTGTGTTGGGGCCTACTTCAGCACCAGACTCGCCGCACTTTGCAAGCAATAGGCTTGGCACCTAACGAACTAAAAAGCCCCGGAGTGATCCGGGGCTTTTCCTTTTACAAACTCACGCCGACTTTGCGGCGGACATCGGCCATCTTTGCTGACGCGAGCGCACGGGCTTTTTCGGCGCCCTCTTTCAATACTTTCTTTACTTCATCTTCGGTTATGGCAGCGCGACGCGCGCGCATGTGGGCTATATGAGAGTCGATGTCTTTGATCAAAGTTTCCTTCAAAACTCTATATTTTCCTTTGTTTGTTTCATATAGCGACGCGAGCTCATATTCGCTCTTAAATAGCTTGTGGATGGCGTAGACATTCTCAGGGCGCTCGCCGCTTGAATCTGTTACGATGCTCATCACGGCTTTAGTTATTTCCTCGTATGTTGCAAAGAGTCCTATGTCGTTTTTGTAGCTTTTACTCATTTTACGACCGTCGATACCGGGTACGATGGCGACCTCTTGTTTGATGATCTCAACTGGCAGCTTAAAAGCCTCGCCAAAGACTCTATTGAATTTTTCGGCGGTATCACGGGTATATTCAACATGTTGTTTTTGATCCTGGCCGACGGGCACTACTTCTGCGTCGTAGAGCAAAATATCGGCAGCCATTAACATTGGGTAATTGAAAGTTCCTACAGAAATTTCTTTGTTCTTCGCCTCCGCATCTTTAAATGCGTGCGCACGCATCAAATATGGCATCGTGGTTATGGTGTCGAATATCCAACAAAGCTCTGCGTGCTCGGGTATGTCTGATTGTTTGTAGAGAGTGACTTTTCTTGGATCTAGGCCGATAGCAATATAGTCTTTTACTAAATCAACAATATTGCTACGCATTTCCTCTGCGTTTTGGATAAAGTTGAGACCGTGATAGTCGGCGACAAATACAAAGCACTCGTACTCCCCTGTGTTAAGAAGGTCAACAAATTGCTTCATTGCGCCGAAATAGTTACCAATATGAGGTCTGCCAGTGGGTTTGACTCCACTCACTAAGCGTTTATCTGCCATGCGCTCAATCATAGCAAAGAATTTTCGGTCTAAGTGAGGCTCTTGACAACCTTATTTTTATTGGCATAATGGCCATGGTTTAGCTAGCGTATTCGCAAGCGTATCCCCGAGGCCCGCATTTCATAAGGAGAGACTCATGCGGCGGGTCTGTTTGATCTTGAGTGTTGCGTGCGTGTTGGGTGCTGGGACGGCTGGCACAAGCAGCCTTGCTGCGCTCGACCAAAGGGCTCCGCCCTTGGTCGAAATCAAGCCCCTGGAGCCCCAAAAGAGCTACGGCTACTACCGCATCAAGTTTGTGCTCCCGCATGTGCAGGGTCAACCCCGGCGGGTCGTCTTTGAGGACGAGCACAAACAGGACCAGGTGGCCGTCGTCCAAATTTGCGACCGCGTGCCGACCGAGGATCGGGTGATCTTCGTGCAGACGACCATCTACCCTGACCTGCGCCCGCGCGAGGACGTTGCCCGCTGCAGCAACGTCGGGAGTTTATTCAAAGAGCCCGACTAGCAGCGCCGTTCATGTTCGAAACGCCCCCGGCCACAACGGTTGGGGGCGTTTTGTATTGTGCACAGCGCGGGTTGACAGATGAGCTTAGCTCAGGCATAATGCAGTCGATAAAACGTTCCTGAGGGAGAATGCTCAATGTTGAAATCAGCTTGGCTGTCTATGCCGCAGGTTGCGCGGCAGGCAATTTTTTTTGCAGCCCTGATGGCCGGGGGGTTGCTGATCACCTTTAAGGCTATCGAGCTGCGTTACCAGCGGACGCAGCCGACCATCGCCGCAGGGGTGACGCCGGCTCAAGATGCTGATCGACGGCCGCCGATCTACAGTCTCAGCGGCTGGGGCGGCTATAGCCGCTAGTCCATCAGTTTTTTGATGCAGGCAAAAGCGCCGCCCCAACGGGCGGCGTTCGTTTTGGATTAATCGTCTATGCCAACTGGCTCGAGCACGAGCTCGGGCTCTCCGCGCAATACATCAATAAGTTTTTTGATAAATTCCAGCATGATTTTTAGATTCCTTCTTCTTTGAGCTTTTCTATCACAGCGCGTGCCGAGCGAGAGAGTTTGTTGGGCAAGGTGATAGTGACTTTGACGTAGAGGTCACCGCGCTTGCGTGGGCCAACCGGCACACCCTTGCCCGCTACTTTGAGCAGCTCGCCATGACGCACGCCCTGCGGGATGGAGACCGTTTCGCTACCCTCGAGCGTGTCGATTTTGTATTCGGCTCCCAAAAGCGCGTCAGTGAGCTTGATCGAAAGCTCCGTCACCAAGTTTGGGCCGTCTTTTTTAAAGCGCGCATCGGGCGCCACATGGACTTTGACATAGAGGTCCCCCGGGGTGCCGCCGGCGATAGCCTCGCCCATGCCTTGCAGACGAATCATCTCGCCACCATCGATTCCTGCGGGGACCGCGATCTCAACTTCGTCTTGTTTTTTGTAGACGCCCTCGCCACGACAGACGTGACACTTTTCTTTAGGCACTTTGCCTGATCCCTTGCACGTGCGGCATGGCTGCACCATGGTCACCGTGCCAAAAAAAGAGTTGGTCGTCTCGTGTACCTTGCCTGCTCCATTGCAGGTAGGGCAGGTGAGCATCTCGGTGCCCATTTCGCCACCAGAGCCTTGACAGGCGTCGCACACGCTCGTCTTGGCCAACAGTACGGTACGCTTTACGCCAAAGACGGAGTCCCGGAAGGATATTTCAAGATCGATCGAAATGTCGCGGCCGCGGCGAGTGCGTGTGGTCCCTGCTTGACCTGCAAAAAAGTCAGAGAAGATGTCCCCCCATTCGCCGCCTGCGAATCCTTGAGAGAACGCGTCTTGAAATTGAGAAAAGTCGAATCCGGTGCCATTAAAACCGCCAAATCCGCTCGCGCCCGATGCGCCGCCGCCGAACACGCGGCCGTAGCTGTCGTACTCGGCGCGTTTCTTTTCGTCGCCCAAAATTGAGTAGGCCTCAGAGACTTCTTTAAATTTGTCGGCGTCGCCCTCTTTTTTGTCGGGGTGAAATTTGTGTGCGAGCTTGTGGAACGCTTTTTTGATCTCGTCTTTGCTGGCGCTCTTCCCCACCCCCAGCACCTCGTAGTAGTCGCGTTTAGCCATTACCTAAACTCTACTCCTTATCTTCAGCAGCTGCAAGCTCGTCTATTTTTTCTTCGTTCATCGAGCTTCCAGTGTCGTCCTGATCTCCATCGCCCAAAAATCCCCCCGCTTGGATGCTCCAGAGTTTTTGATACAACCCTGGCTGATTGACCAGCTCGAGGTGGCTACCGGTGGCCACGATAGCGCCCTCCTCCATCACGACAATCCGGTCCATTTTCATAATCGTACTCAGGCGGTGTGCAATAACCACGACTGTTTTGCCCTGCATCAAGGTTGAAAGCGCGTCTTGAATAAGCGCCTCGCTCTCGCTATCGAGGCTAGAGGTTGCTTCGTCGAGCACCAGTATGGGCGCGTTTTTGAGGATCGCGCGGGCAATAGCCACTCGCTGCCGCTCTCCCCCGCTCAACTTGACGCCCCGCTCTCCAACAAACGTGTTGTACTGGTCGGGGAAGGCCGAAATAAACTCGTGGCAGTGTGCCTTTTTGGCAGCCTCGATCACTTCGGTATCAGTAGCGTCTCGTCTCCCATATCTGATGTTCTCCATTAGTGTGCGATGAAAGAGGATCGGCTCTTGAGGCACAAAGCCTATAGCGTCGCGCAAGCTGTCTTGCGTAACCGCATCTGTCTTTTGCCCATCAATCTGAATGTTTCCTTTCTTTACATCGTAGAGGCGCAGAAGGAGTTTGGTCACAGTCGTCTTGCCCGCGCCCGAAGGCCCGACCAAAGCCACCTTCTCCCCGCCCGCGATCTTGAGATTATAATTTTTCAGCACGTCTTTCTTTTCGTTAAAGTAGAAAGAGACATCATCAAACCAGATCTCTCCTGCCGAGACCTTGAGCCCCTGTGCTCCTTTTTTGTCCGCGACTTCGTATGGAGTCTCCATGGTCTCGACCATCTCGCTGGCGTCAGCCAGGGAGTTGTAGATGGTATTGAACTGTCGCCCAAAGCTCCATACAGTGCCAAAGATGCCGAACACGTATGCTTGAATTAGTACGACATCGCCGAGTGTGATGGTGCCCTTAACCCAAAGCCATACGCCCACCGCAAGCATGCCGATGTTAAGGGCGTTAGTAAGCAAGCCTTGAAAACCATAGATAATTGAGTTGAGATTCCATGATTTCAGTTGCGCACGCTGATAGTTGTCGGCAGCGTCGGCAACCAACTTTTCCTCGTGTTTATTTGCTGAAAAGAGCGCCACCGTGTTTTGATTGGTGACTGCGTCAGCGAGCGAGGCGGTCACATCGGTGTCGGCGCTTGCACGCGCGATGCGGTATGGATGCTGAACTTTTGTAAGGAACCACTGCAAGGCAACAAAAATCACAACCCATCCCACCACCAACACACCCAAAATCCAGTTATGTAGCGCAAGCACTACGCCAGCGCCCACCAAATACAAAACTCCCTCGAGTATGGTCGTGACGCCAGAGTAATACAAATTTTCGTAGGCTCCAGCGAAGCGCCCGACGCGACGCGTGAGGGCACCTGAAAAATTATTGGCAAAAAACTGATACGAATGATGCATCAAGTTGCCAAACGCTTCTTTAGTGAGCTTTGCAGTTACTTTTGAAATGAGGGTATACCCAAGCCACATCTCCATGCGCCCACCCCACCAACCAATAAGACTTATGATCGTATAGATGATAAGTATGGTGACCAGTGCATGTATGGTCGTCGACGACCGGTCGAGCGTTGCTAGGAGGTTAAAAAGATCGCGTAAGTACACCGGGCCGAGGATGTTCGAGAGTTGGTTGAGCGTAATACCAAGCAGAGACAATCCAAAAAGCCACGGATGTTGCCGAGTGTGGTTCCAAAAGATCCTCATGACCGCTTTTGCCTTTATTTCACGCTTCTTTTTGGGCATAGAAATTTGATTTTAGCACATATTGACAAAACAAAAAATCACTGGCTTTTTGATCAGTGTTTTTAGTTTAATTGTTTGGCGTCTACTGTTGCCCTGGCTGGTCGCCTTGATTCGGAGGTGGCGTCTGCGGACCTTGGCCTGAAGCTTTTTGCACCGCTTCGTAGACCTTAGAGAGCTCTTTAGAGAGTTCTTCGGTCGCAGCTTTAATTGCAGCAGCATCATCGCTCCCCTTCTTATTTTCTACTGCAGAAACTTTTTCGTTGATCACCGTGGCGAGCTCCATCGGGATCTTGTCTTTGTTGTCGGTGAGCGCCTTTTTGGCTGCGTAGACACTCTGCTCGGCCATGTTGCGTGCCTCGGCGAGCTCCACCTTCTTCTTGTCATCCGCCGCGTTGGTGTCGGCGTCTTTGCGCATGCGCTCGATGTCAGCTTCGCTTAGGCCCGAAGAGCCCTCAATCCGGATCGACTGCTCTTTGTTGGTTGCTTTGTCTTTGGCCTTTACGGTCAAGATCCCGTTTGCATCAACATCGAAGGTTACCTCAACCTGTGGCATGCCGCGCGGCGCAGGAGGGATCCCGTCGAGCACAAACCGGCCGAGCGACTTGTTGTCGCCTGCCATAGCGCGCTCGCCTTGGGTTATGTGGATCTCGACACTAGTTTGGTTGTCTGCCGCGGTACTAAACGTTTGTGAGCGGCTGGTAGGGATCGTGGTGTTGCGCTCGATGAGTTTGGTTGCAACGCCACCCATGGTCTCTATTCCCAAAGAGAGCGGGATCACGTCGAGCAAGAGCACGTCGCGCACTTCGCCACCCAAGATGCCCCCTTGGATAGCGGCACCAATTGCCACCACCTCGTCGGGGTTCACGCTCATGTTTGCCTTTTTGCCAAAGTACTTCTCAACCGCTTGCTGGATGGCTGGCATACGGGTTTGGCCGCCGACCAAGATTACTTCGTTGATATCGGCGAGTTTAAACGGCGAGGCCTCCATCGCGCGCTTGGTGATAGCCATCGCGCGGTCGATGAACTCTGCGGTAAGCTCCTCGAGCTTGGCACGCGTCATCTTAATGAGCAGATGGCGTGGGCCTGAGGCGTCGGAGGTGATAAAAGGAATGTTGACCTCGGTCTCAGCCGCAGTTGAGAGCTCGATTTTGGCCTTCTCTGCAGCCTCGTCGAGGCGCTGGCGCGCGAGTGGGTCAAGCCGGACATCGATCCCCGACTCTTTTTGAAATTCCGTCGCGAGCCAGTCGATGATTTTTTGATCGATGTCTTTGCCGCCTAAGTGTGCGTCGCCGTCGGTCGACTTAACCTCGATCACGTCAGCCCCCACCTCGAGCACCGAGACATCGAAGGTCCCGCCGCCAAAGTCGAACACTACAACCTTTTCATCCTTTTTCTTGTCAAAGCCGTAAGCCAAAGCCGCTGCCGTCGGCTCGTTGATAATGCGCTTAACTTCGAGGCCAGCGATCTTGCCCGCATCGCGCGTTGCAGCGCGCTGTGCGTCGTTAAAGTAAGCCGGCACAGTGATGACTGCTTCTTTAATAGGTTCACCGAGACGTTTCTCGGCATCAGCTTTGAGTTTCCCCAAGATCATCGCCGAGACCTCTTCAGGCCGCATCCACGCTGTCTTTTCGTCTTGCCCCATCTTTACCTCGATACCGCCGTTCTGCGATTTGCGCGCCTCAAACGGCACAGACTGCACATCTTTTTGCACATTCGGCTCGTCGAAATTGTGTCCAATAAAGCGCTTAATTTGATAGATCGTGTTTTTAGGATTAGTCACCGCCTGGCGCCTTGCGATAAGCCCCACGAGGCGCTCGTTCGTTTTAGAGAGCGCTACGACTGAAGGGGTCGTGCGCGCACCCTCGGCGTTCTCGAGCACGCGCGGCTCGCCGCCTTGCACCACGGCAAAAGCCGAGTTGGTGGTACCCAAGTCTATTCCTAAAATTTTTGCCATAGTTTTTGTAATGTTAGATGGTAACTTGTGCGGGTCTAATAATTTTGCTTCCTACTGAATATCCTGAGCGCTCTACGGTTTGAATCACGTGGTCATCGTTGCGTTTTACAAGCGCTTCGTGGCGGTGTGGGTCGAACTCCTCGCCCGCTGCCCCAAAACGCTCTACCCCTAACTTTTTTAGCGCCTGTATAAACTGGCCCTCGAGCATCTTGGCGGTTTGGTCGTTGTGTTTTGCCGCTAATTCGAGTGCGTCAAGCGCCGGGAGCATTTCTTCTATAATTTCTCCAACCAAGCGCTCCCGCTTCTCTTCGTGTGCTGCTGCCTCTTCGCGTTTGTAGTTAGCAAAGTCGGCTCGGGAGCGCTGCCAACCCTCAAGGTACTCCTGCTTTTCGGCGATTGCCTTCTTAAGCTTTTCTCTCAGACTTTTGAGTGCCTCTGGGCCGGCCTCTGCCTCCTCCTCCGGCACAAATTCATCCTCTGCACCGTTCATGGTTCTATTATTGTAGTTAAGTTATTGTTTCTGTCAACAATGCATGGATTGATATATCAATCCACTTTAGGTATCATACATAGATATGAAAATTCGAGCAAAAAATCTTACTGATAAACATCGCATTGATGTGCTCGATACGCTCTATACTGCGGCGGGAGCGGTGCGAGGACGTGCAGCAATGAAACTCTTCCTCCGTGACCTACTTACTGAGAGCGAGCGTATCATGCTTGGCCGGCGCATTATTATTGCTCGACTAATTATTGCTGGAGAAAGCACAAGAGACATAGAACAACAACTCAAAGTCGGTCGCGATACTGTTGGGCGTGTCCAGCGATGGCTAGAGGATCAGTTGCCCGGATTTGAGCATGCCATTGCAGAGCTTGAGAAAGAACTAGAAAATCGTGAACTTCGGCGTAACTATGCGGAGAGCACTATGTTTAGACTAAAAAAGAAATATCCAGCACATTTCCTCTTATTTCCTTGGCCAAAAAGTAGTGTACCTAAGTCTAAGAAGTACGTAATTGAGTACAAAATCTATAGAACCGAATGAGAGTCATGTCCAAAGTGGATTGATATATCAATCCACTTGGCTCTTCAGGTAACTTAAAGTAACTATTTAAAGTAATTTAAGAAAAAGCCTCGGGTTAAGAAAAAGCGCCGGTGATGAGCCGGCGCCCCAGCCACAAGGGCCGTTCTGCGTGCTGAACCCTGAAAGCGCAGCAAGCACCGTACACACTAGCACGAGACTAACGCTTAGACCACTGCTTGCGCTTGCGGGCTTTGACCAACCCTGGCTTGCGACGCTCTTTAGCGCGTGGGTCGCGCTTGAGGAAGCCTTCTTTTTTGAGTGCTGCGCGCAGTGTCGCATCGTACTCAGTAAGGGCGCGGCTAATGCCGTGACGGACCGCTACTGCCTGACCAGCGATGCCGCCACCGGTCACACGGACCGAGACTGCAAACTGTGTTGGGAGACCAACCTTCAAAAATGGCTCCAGTGCGGTAGCTTGCAGCGCCTGCGTCGGAAAGTAGGTGTTGAGGTCTTTGTGGTTGACCATAACTTGTGTACGGTTGGCGGGCGTGATGCGCACGCGTGCCACAGAGGTCTTGCGACGGCCGATGGTCTCGATAAACTTTTCTGCTTTGTCTTTAGTTGCAGTAGCCATATTTTTTTATTGCTCGATCGTGAGCAGTTTGATGCGCTTGATTTGAAGTTTGTTTTTGGGGAGCATGCGCAAGATTGCCGAGCGGATCGCCTCTTTGTTGGAGCCCAGGCGCTCGCGCTTCTGCGCATAGGTCTCAATTTTCTGCCCCCCGGGGTAGCCGGAGTAGCGGACATATTCCTTGGACTCAACTTTGTTGCCCGAAAGCTTGATTTTACTCGCGTTCTTGATGGTTACCTCCTCGCCCACGACAGCATTTTTAACAAAGGTAGTCTTATGCTTGCCGATAAGCGCGTGCGCGGCCATCGAGGCTACCCGGCCGAGCGTTTTGTCTTGTGCGTCAATAGTGATCATAGAAGTGGATACGAGTTTACGAGTGAGGACTAGACAAATTCGATCAGAGCCATCTGGGCTGCGTCGCCTTTTCGACTCCCTAGTTTGGTGATACGGGTGTAGCCGCCAGCACGGTCTTTGTACCCCTCGGCCGTTTTGATGAGTTTAGCGGCTATTTTTTCGTCTCCACCGAGTTGCGAAATGAGGTGGCGGCGGTTCGCCAAGGTGGCTTCTTTACCGCGCGTAAGCATCTTCTCAACCATGGGACGAACCTCTTTTGCCTTTGCAAGCGTGGTTTGCATCCGGCCGCGCAGAATAAGGCTGCGTACCAAAGAGCGCATCAGGGCCACGCGCTGTCCGCGCTCCCGACCGAATTTGCGATTTACATTACCGTGACGCATAGGGGTTACTGTTACTTGGTTCGCTTACAAAGCTTTGCTATTTAAGCACAATCCCGAAATTTGCCAAGGCGCGCTTGATCTCCTGGATCGACTTAGGGCCAAGGCCTTCGATCTCCATAAGGTCTTGCTCTTTTTTGCGCGCAAGGCCACCGATGGTGCGAATGTTAGCTTTCTCTAGGGCAGAGATGGTCCGACTCGAAAGTTCAACATCCTCGATGCGCGTCTTCATTGCCTCGGCTTGAGACTCTGCAGACATCGCGGCGCTCGAGATACTCTCAGCGGTATCAGACGGGAGCTCCTCTTCGCGAAAGCCGACCACCGCCTTGAGTTGTGTGATCATAATCTCGATTGCCGACTCAAGTGCTTTGCGCGGCGTAATAGTCCCATCGGTCTCGATAGCGATGCGCAGGCGGTTAAAGTCGGTGCGGTCACCGACGCGCATATTTTCTACTTCGTAGTTTACGCGGCGAATAGGACTAAAGATCGCATCAACCGAAATTTCTCCGATCTCGACGCGGTCTTTCTTGAGTGCTTCGCGCGGCACATACCCTAAGCCGCGCTCAACGCGAAACTCTGCATTGAGTTCGGTTTTGTCGGTAATTTCGCAGATATAAGAGTTGGGGTTGAGGAGCCGAACCTGGCCAGGGAGCTGGAGGTCTGCACCCGAAATTTTAGCCGGGCCTTTGATCTTTAAAGAGACCGTCTGAGCCTCCTGGGTAAGCACCTCAAAGCGCAACTTCTTGAGATTGAGCAGGATCGTAACCACATCCTCGCGGATACCAGAAATAGTGGAGAACTCATGCTCAACGCCGTCGATCTTTACGCCCGTGATAGCCGCGCCCGGCAAGGATGAAAGGATAATGCGGCGCAACGAGTTGCCGAGCGTGTGGCCATAGCCGGGATAAAGACCGTCTATCTCGTAAGAGCCCTCAAACTCAGCCTCAGAAACCACGCGGGGCTTCGAAGGCAGTGTTATAGAATATTCCATCATAACTCAATCTATATTCTTTATTTGCACCTAGTAATTAACGACTGTAGAACTGGATGATGACTGGAGCACTAAACGGTGCCTCGCCCTCACCCACCGACGGGTTTTCGGTAATGATTACCTGATAACCCTGATCGTCAAATTTTGCCCACGCGGGCGCCTTTGTCTCGGCCATCGTCTCTATGCGATTTGCAAACAAAGCACTCTGACGACTCTCCGGGCGCACTGCAACCACGTCGTCCTTCTTAACCATGTAACTCGGGATATTCATGCGACGGCCGTTGATAGTGATGTGGCCGTGGCCAACCATCTGGCGCGCGGCGCGGCGGGTCTTTACCAACCCTGCGCGGTAGACCACATTGTCGAGACGTGACTCGAGGCGCCCGAGCAGAGCCTGCGCACTGTTTTGGCGACCTTCCATTGCTTCGTGTACGTAGCGGCTAAACTGCCCTTCGCTAAGGCCATAGGTAAAACGCGCCTTTTGCTTTTCTAAAAGTTGGGTCCCGAAGTCTGATCCGCCGCGGCGGCCTCTGGTTTTACGCGGAGCGCGCGCCTCGGCGAGTTGAAATTTTTGCGTCTGGCACTTTTCAAAAACCGAAGCACCAAGACGTTTGCAAATTTTATATTTTGGTCCGAGTTTCATATACGATGGATACGAATATACGAGTGAGACTAGACGCGACGAGGCTTGGGCGCCCGTACTCCGCCATGGGGCACCGGGGTGACGTCTTTAATAGAGCGCAACTCTATCCCCTTGCTTGCAAAACCACGCACACTCGACTCCCTACCTGCCCCTACTCCCTTGATCACCACGGCGACGTCTTTAACGCCCATGGCTGCAGCGCGATCGCCCAAAAGCTCGCCGACTTTTGCAGCCGCAAAGGGCGTGCCTTTTTTGGCGCCAGAAAAGCCAAGTGCACCCGAGGTCGACCAGGCAACAATGTTGCCCGAGTTGTCGGCCAAAGAAACCTTGGTGTTGTTGTAGGTGGCATCCACATACAGCGTGCCCGTGTCGAGCTTGCGTTTACTTGAGCGGGTCGCGCTTGGCGCGCTCCCTTCTCCACCTGATTTTTTAATTACGCGTACTTTTCCCATACAGTATTTAGAAATTAAGTCTTGCTCTCCTTACGGCGGCCGCTGGCCATGGTCTTGCGGACATTGCCACGGACGGTACGCGAGTTGGTCTTGGTGCGCTGGCCGCGCGTGGGGAGCCTTTTAGCGTGTCGAGTACCGCGGTAGGCGCCAATGTCTTTAAGACGCTTGATGTTACCTGCTACCTCGCGTTTAAGATCACCCTCAAGCTTGAGGCCTTCGAGCTGCTTGCGGATCGCGTTCTCTTCGTCTGCGGTAAAGTCGTCGGCGCGCTTCATGAGGTCAACTTTTGCTGCTTGCAGGATCATTGCCGCACGCGAAGGGCCAATACCATAGAGCGCGGTGAGCGCATAGACTGCACGTTTATTAGGAAGGGTAATGCCTGAAATACGCATGACTTGTTTAGGTGGACTATCCTTGGCGAGCCTTATGGCGCGGGTTGACACACGTAACGTAGATCCGCCCTTTGCGGCGGACAAGTTTACAAGTCGCGCAACGCGGCTTTATGGAAGCTTTGATCTTCATAGACACTACAAGCGCCGTGTGATACGCGCCTTGCCGCCGTATGGGTCGAGTTTAAGAAGCACCTTGTCGCCAACCAGGACCTTGATCCTGTGTAGCCGCATCTTTCCAGCAAGATAAGCCAAAACAGGCTCACCCTCGCCGAGAGACACTTTGAACAAAGTATTAGGCAAGGCCTCTTCTACGATGCCCTGCACTTCGGCCTCTTTACTCTCCATTCGAAGCGACAAAAATCATCTTATCGTAAAGCTTTCAGAGTGTCAAACTACAGTGTGGCTAGAAATAAGGGTTAATTGAGCGAAACGTCTATGGATATTTTGTCGGGGTCCGCGGGGAACTTCCCCTCCCAGAACGGGCGGATACTCGCAGTTGCCTTGGCTACCGCAGGTTCGAAGGATTTAATCGTTGTTTCAAAGGCTGATTTGTCTTTGCCCACGAGCGCTTGTTTTACCGCGTTGGGGTCAAATTGCCAAATGAGCTGCGTGGTCCCCGCAAGGTTGATGGTGATCACCCCGTTTTGGGTGTTGCTGGAGCTTGCGACCGAGGCGTTCATGTGGCTCGTGTCGCCAAAGAGTACTGCTTCGCCCTGGTAGCCTGAAATGCTCTTGCGTGCGATCGCAGCAGCAAAGTCGCTCTGGCGGATGATCGCACCCATGGCCGTAGCGCTCTGCGTCAGTGCTGCAGTGTTGTTAGACCCAGGTGTTTGCGTTATGTCGCCAAAGGTAACAACGAGTGTGCCGGGGATCGCTACAAACCCATCAGGGATCTGTGTGCCCGCGGCGGCGCGCACGTCGGTGTCGAGTTGTTTTTGGAGCGCCGATTTTGCGGCGGCAAGATCGGCTGGCGCCACTGAGGGCTCGTCCCCAATAAATCCGCCAGAAATGTCCCCTTTGGATACGGCACTAAATTTAGTGTAGCGCGGGTCGCTCTTAAACCCAGGGATGGTAAAGGTAACGGGCCCTGTTTTGTTGTAGTCGGGGCCAGGGCTGTCGGCGTACAAAGTAGCACTCACATTCCCCGGGGTAGTGCCAGTCATCCCCGGTACAATCACCGAGTCGTGTATGCGATAGATTTTGCCGTCGGGAGCAGCAAAACGCGTGTTGGCAATGAGACGCTGCGAGGCGCTCGAGTAACTGTTGGTGATCGTAACGATGCCGCTTGCCGGACGCTCCACATGGCTCGTGCCGGTTGCGGGGGCGCTTTGCGTGGCGCTTTTAGTAATCGTGAGATTTTGATAAGCCAATACCCCGACTGGCGCGTTGAGCTGAGCTTGGAGTGTCGCGGGCAGACTAACCGTTTCGACTCGCGGATAAACCGTAATACTCGCCCCTGCAAACACGGTTGAGATAAGCACGCCACCCGCCACGCACGCCAGAAGCACAACGGCACCCCATAGCCACAAACGGCCGTGAGAGTGGCGCTTACGGTGCGGAATTTGTGGCTCGGTTGCTTCTTCCGGGGTGCGGTGGGAGCGACGATGTGCGAGATGGATGTTGCGGATAGAGCGTTCAGGGGTTTCGTCGACAGAGGGGCGGATGTCTCTCATATACAAAGATGATTATACACAAGTATTAACGCAGTCGACTATCAACAAAAAGGGCCCCAAGCATTAGCCGTGCATCGGGCAACTCTTGGTGGGCGGCAATGTGCGGGGTGAGATGCGCGGCCCGGAGTGCTCGCACCTCGCCTCCTTGGGGAAAAAGTTCGCCGAGGGGCTCATGGGTTGAGAGCGCGCGGGCAAACCAATGGGCCGCCGCGTCCTCCCCCATCACCCGCACCTTGTGCACGCTGCTAGGGTTGAGGACATCTTGAGCAGCTGAAGCAACATGCTCGCCTATGTGTGCAGCAGCAGCATCAAACGGCTCGCGTAGATGTGGCGTCTCAAACGGCAGTAGTGCCGCCGAGCGGGCCTCGAGCTCGCTTAAGGCACCGTGGGTACGCAGGGTACGTAAAAGTGCATGTGTACCAACTGGAAATGTCGCATGAGTACGCACACCATGGCCGTCGTGGTACAACAGTTCGCTCACCTCGCCGCCCACCACAAAGAGCAGTACCGGCTCGGGCTCAAAAAGGATGCTGTTACCAAACACGGCCAAACCAGCAGAAGTATAAAACGCCAAAGGTGCGCGCCCCCAACGCGCCTCGGTAGTGGTGCGCACCACTGCAGACATATGCTCCATAAACTCCGGCCTCCCTAGCTGCAAGTCGGGCTTGCCCCATGGCGGTGCAAAAAAGACCACTGCGCGCTCAACAGTGCCAAAGTCGTGCGACGCATCGTGGGCACGCACGCGTGCTGCAACCTCGCTTATGTGCTGCACGACAAAGTGCAGTGCGCCTTCGACCTCTTTAGCTAAGTCGTCTCCGCGCACACGGTGAGGCGCGGGTAAATATTTGCGAATTTCTCCAAAAAGTTTTGGGCGCTCCTCTTTTTGTACATGCACTAAAGCGGCAGCAACGGAGCCCGACTCAACGTCGAGTACGAGCACGGTATGCCCCATGGGCTTTTTTGGCCCAAACAATCCCATGCCAACAGTATAAAGCCTATTCGAGAACAGCTTTAATGCGGCGGATGCCTTGGGCGACGGCTTCTTCCTTCAAAATTTTAAATTTTGCCCCGAGCGGAGTCGAGGGGCTGTCGCTTTTAGCCAACTCACCGGTCGAAATCACATGTGGACCACCGCAAAATTCGATCGAGAACGCATGCTCGAGCGGGCCCACAGAATAGACCGAAACGCGGTCGGGGTACTTTGCCCCAAACTCGTGCTCAGCACCGAGCTTTTCGGCCTCTTCTTTACTCATCTCGGTGCGAATAACAGGCAAGTCTTCTTTAATTTTTTCGTTAACGATTTTCTCTACCTCGGCCAATTGCTCTTTAGTAACTTTTTCGGGGTGGCTAAAGTCGATCCGCAAACGTTCTTGGGTGATGTTACTCCCGCGCTGGTGCACGTGCGGCCCCAGCACTTGCTGGAGTGCTTTGAGGAGCAGATGATGCGCGGTATGGAGACGAGTAGTCTTTTCGCTCGTGTCGGCTAAGCCACCTTTAAACTTTTGTTCCGAGCCAGCGCGGGAAAGTTCTTGGTGTTTTTTGAGCAATTCTTTAAACCCCTCGATGTCTACTTGTTTGACGCCACGAGTTCCCGCTTCTTCGATGATGAGTTCGAGGGGAAAGCCATATGTGGTAAAGAGCTGAAACGCCTCTTGCCCAGTGATTGCCCCATCGCCTGCAAAACGCTCGAGCTCTTTGATCCCGCGTTGGAGCGTTTTGCGAAAACGGCTTTCTTCATCAGCAATAGTGTGCTCGATAGTCTCAAGTTGTGCCGTAATTTCTGGATAAGTATTGGTGTAGCTGTCGGCAACAATCTTTACCAACTGAGCAAGACCGCCCTCGTGCAAGCCGAGATTATCTGCATAGCGCACCGAGCGGCGAATAAGTCGGCGCACAAAGTAGCCTTGTTCGCTTGGGCCCGGGCGCACGCCGTCGGCGATCAAAAATACGGCCGCTTTCATGTGGTCGGCAATAATGCGGAATGCTTTGACCTCATACACATTCTCACCATAGCGTTTGTGTGTCGCTCCAGCCAAGAAGTGAATGATGGATGCATGATTGGCGACAAAAATATCCTGCACACCCTGTGCGGCCATCGCAATGCGCTCTAATCCCCCACCAAAGTCGACGTTTTGCCGGGGCAGTTTGCTAAAACTGTCTCGCCCCGAGCTTGTCGAGGGGTTCCTCATGTATTCCATAAACACCGAGTTGCCGATCTCCAAAAAACGTCCGCAGTCGCAGTTGGGATGGCAATGCTCACCAAATTTGGTGTCGTGTGCTGTGCCAAAATCATAAAAAACCTCCGAGTCGGGCCCGCCCGGCTCGCCTGCAGGCATCTTTTGGGGTTCGCCTGCGCGCGACCACCAATTTTTGTCGCGGTAGTAAAAGATACGCTCACCCGGTTTTATCCCGATTGAGTACGCCTCTTTTTCGCTGCGCATCTCGGCGTCTTTGGCGTCGATGCCTTTTTGAGCAAACAAACTTTTCCAAATCTCAGCAGCTTCGGTGTCTTTCGGGATCCCCAGCTCAGGATCGCCGCTGTAGCAAGTTACGTAGAGCTTGTTTGGGTCGATACCTACTTCGTCGGTAAGAAATTCAAAAAACCACGGCAACTGCTCTTTCTTAAAATAATCGCCGAGCGACCAGTTGCCCAACATTTCGAAAAAAGTGGTGTGACGGTTATCCCCCACCTCCTCGATATCCATCGCACGAAAGCACTTTTGCGAGTTGCTCAGGCGCGAGCCTTCGGGGTGATTTTTACCAAGCAAATAGGGCACCAGGGGCTGCATCCCCGAGCCAGTAAAAAGCGTCGTTGGATCGTTTTCGGGCACCAGTGGGGCCGAAGGTATAACCGTATGCCCTCTCGATTTAAAAAACTGCAGGTATTTCTCCCGCACCTCATTCGGGGTCATTGCTTAAGAGCGTACGCCTTTTACGCTTATTTTGCAATCGCTTTTTCGAGCTCCGCGACCTCTTTTTCGAGTGCTTTGAGGCCTTCGAGGAAGGTGGTTGGTTTGCGCAAATCGAGGTCACATTGGGCAAAAATATCTTCGGGAGACATCGAGCCCCCGGCAGTCAAAAAGAGATCCACTTTGTTGATAAACTTTTTATCTTTTTTAACCCGCTCAAAGAGCGCGCGCGACACCAATTGTCCAAAGGCGTAGGAGTAGACGTAGAAAAAGCGGCGGAAGTGCCCTACCGTCACAAAAAAGTAGCCGTCATCATCGCTCAGTTTTACTGCCTTGCCCATGTAGGAGGCGGTGTGTTTATTTAAAAGCGCAGCAATTTCCTCTTTGCTCACTAAGCCTTTTGTCCGAACTGCTTTGTGCAGTTCAAGTTCAAAGTTAAAGAACGCAGTTTGGCGAAAGATGGTTGCCACGTCGTCTTGCAACTTGTCGTGGAGCGCAATTACCTGTTCCTTTTTATTCAAAGTTTTAGTAAGCGCATCAAACGCAGCTGCCTCAAAAAAAGTGCTCGCCACTTCAGCCACCGAAGTCGTATAACCCTGATAGCCAACGCGCTGTATCTTGCTGCGCTCGCTGTGTATCGCATGCCCCATCTCATGCGCGAGCGTAAGCAGCGAGTGCGCGTTCTCAATATGGTTGAGCAGGAGCATGGTTGGCATATCGGTGCTTGAGGAACAGTACGCGCCACTAGTTTTACCCGGCTTGGGATACACGTCGACCTGTCCATTTTTTAAGAGCCGCTCAAAAATCTCCGCATAACGCGGGTGAAGGTTATAGAACGTGTCGCGCACAATCTTGGCCGCCTCAGCAAACGGGATCTTTTTTTCTACCTTCCCCACCGGAGCTGCGCGGTCAGCGTAGGTGAGCTCAGGCAGCTTCATCATTTTGGCCTTGGCTACATAAAAGCGTTGTGCGATTTTAAAGTGTTTGGTTACCGCATCAACAAGCGCGAGTACACTTTTTTTGTCATTTTCGTACCCCAAAATAGTTGCGTCGTACGGCTCTGTAAACCCGCGCAGCTCGTCGGTTATTTTCTTGCGCATAATAATGGCGTTCATTTCGCTCTCAGCCATTTGCGACGTGTCTTTAAACCCTTGCATTACGAGCTTGTGCAGCTCATGGCGCTCTTTGGTCGGGAGCGTCGAGATTTTGACCATCGCTTCGTTGATCGGCATCTTTTTACCCTGCCAATCGACCTCTTTGGTGTTGAGAATGTTGTCGACCGCTTGGAGCCAGCGCCCAAACGATACATCACCCAAGAGCGAAAGGATTTTCTCCTCAGGCTCGCTTAGGTCGTGCTTGGCGTTTTCAAATAGTTTGCTGAGCCAGTAGCGCCATTCATTCAACTCTTTTGCGGCAAGCATTTTCTTTTGGGTTGCTGGCGGGATCTTGCCAAGCTCGAGGGCAAAAAAGAGTAGTTTGTTGCCGCGCTTGGTGTAATGCTCGTCCATTTTGTTGAGAAACGCCTCGGCTTCTTTGTCCTTGGCGTTGAGCTCTTTGCGATAGTTGGCATAGTAGAGCGGCGCGGGACTGCAAAGCAAGTCGAGCGCCTCATAGTCGGCGAGCGCCTTGTTGAGTGCTGCTGCGTTGCTTAGGTGTTTTTTATTTTTGGCGTATTTCTTAACAAAAGTGTCAATAGCTTGGTCGCCTTTCTTAATATCTTTTTGGATGCGCGGATCTTTGAGCGATTTGTAGAAAAGTCTCTGGAGCTCCCATGTCGTTTTAAGTTGCATGAGGTCTACCCTACCAAATTTTTTACCGCCAATCTATAGGCGTAATTCCATGTGATGTAAGATATGCGTTGGCCTTGCTAAAAGGTTTGGAGCCAAAGAATCCGTTGCTGGCCGAAAAAGGAGACGGGTGCGGCGACTCTATAACACAGTGTTTAGAGCGGTCGATGTGCGCGCCTTTTTGGCGTGCGTAGTTGCCCCAAAGGATAAACACCACGTGCTCGCGCCGCTCTGAAAGCGCTCTAATCGCCGCATCGGTAAAAAGCTCCCACCCCCTACCCTGATGCGAGCCAGCCGCAGCGGCACGCACCGTGAGCGTTGCGTTTAGGAGGAGCACCCCGTGTTTGGCCCAATGTTCCAAACCACTCTTTTTGAGCAAGGTCGAACCTTGCTCTGTAGAGCCGAGGTCGCTAGCTAATTCTTTAGCAATGTTTTGCAGCGATGGCGGCTGTCGCTCCCCTTGCGAGACAGCAAAAGCTAAACCGTTGGCCTGCCCCGCCCCATGGTAGGGATCTTGTCCAAGGATGACCACCTTAACTTTTTCGAAGGGCGTTAGGTCAAATGCTCTAAAAATTTCTTTTGGTGGCGGGAAGATTTTTTTGGTTTTGTATTCTTCTTTTACAAACGAAGCCAATTCGGCAAAATAGGGCTTACCAAACTCAGCTTCGAGAGCCTGCTTCCAACTCGGCTCAATCTTGACCTCCATCAGCCTCGGTACGCCTCTTCGAGCAAAAGTTCAATCTTGCGGCTCGGGCCGCCGCGGTTGTAGTCGCCCACTTTGCCGTCGGAGCGCACCACGCGGTGGCAGGGTATTTTTGGGTTATAGTTTTTGGCCATCAAGGTGCCGACCGCTCGAGCTGCACCAGGGTTACCAGCCTTAGCTGCAACCTGTTTATAGGTCATCGTCTTGCCGCGCGGGATCTTGGCAACCACCGCCCAGACCTTGATCGCAAAAGCAGAAGCCTGCTTTTGCTGCTTTTTAGAAAAGGTGAGGCGTTGCTTCTTCATGCTTTGCTACTAGTTTACCCCCCTTCTTTTTTGCTTCAACTTTCTTTGGCGAGAGTGCCATGAGTGCCCTACCAGTCGCTTCGCGGTAGCGGCAATAGTCGCAATCGGCTCCTGCGGACGGGACTTGGTCACTTTCAAGACATTTTTTAAGATCCCTCAAGGCTCCTTCGATCCAATCGGTGTTGCCTTTATAGGGGACCAGCGTCAATTCGAAGTCCAGACGCGCATCAAAGGCCTCCCGATCTTTTGAAGCGTTGGCATAAAACCAATAGCCTGTATCTGAAACTTTGAAGCCATTTTTGCGTAAGAGCCACTGGTAGACCTCAAGCTGGCGCTTGTAGCCGCGGTGCCACTCCTCATCGAGCGACTCGATCTTGGCATCTTTGCTGGTTGCTTTGTAGTCGATCACGATCAACTCGCCGTCTTGGTTGACCCAAATGTCGTCGACGCCACCGCGGACCATCATCTGTGTTGGTTCGTGAAAATACATCACCCCTTGGCTCAAGGCGTTGCGCCACTCATCCATCTTGGGGTGGACAAGGGGTATCGCATCAAGCCCGTACGCTTTAGCAAGCGGGTGCTGAGAACCCTGCGCCCGGTGAGCGTCGAGCTCTTTCTTTAAAAGCGCGTCGACCGCAGAGTTGAGATTAAAGGGGAAGCCTGGCGGCCGCGCCACACCCAACTTGTTGTCGATATAAAAGCAGCGCGGGCACTCCAAAAAGAGGTCGATTTTTGATCGCGAGAGTGTCCATTTGGAGCCGCCGTAGTTGTAATCGGGTTTGCGGTTGGGTTTGTAGAAGTTGGACACCCGCCCATTTTACTCCACGGACTGCGCTTGGCCTAATTTTCGTGACCGATGCCATAGCGCATGTTGAGTTTGCGCTCAATTTTTGCAAACAACCAAAAGACAACGAAGCCAAGCGCAGCTCCGGCAACGGCTATCTCGTAGAGCCCAAAGCCAGCTGCCATGCCGATACCCGCCGAAAGCCACAGACCTGAGGCGGTAGTAAGCTCGGGATGCTCGCCGCGCAGAGCAGCGAGCCCTGCGCCGATAAAACCGATCCCCACCACTACCGAGCTTGCAATCGCCATGGGGTTGATCCCTACAAAGAGCGAAAACTCATACGAGCTCATGATTCCCACGACTACAAAAAGCGCAGAACCTAAGGAGACGAGTGCGTAGGTACGCATGCCCGCATGTTTACCTGCGAGCGAACGCTCGAGCCCCAAGAGCACACCGAGCAGCGCCGCAACAACCAGACGAATAATGAGTACTGATTCCACCATAGTTACGTTAATTAACGCTGAAGGTAAGCCACGTGACCTGCCCATCCTCACTTACATAGTGATCGTCTTTAAGCGAGAACTTGCGGTCGCCATTGTCTGTCTGCTCGACTGCCAAATAACTGCGACCTGCAGCAGTCGCACGCAAAAGCTCAACTTGGCCTTGCGGATGATCAGGGAAGAAAAGTGCTGCGCCGAGCGCATTGCCTGGTTTGCCCGCATTGTCCTCGTAGATCACTACCCAGGTGGGTTCAGAGACGACCGCTTTGGCAACAGCGATCTCGGTGCCGGCTGGCTGCGGCGAGACGATTGAAAAAGAGGCACCAGACCCCACGGTAGTGGTCGCGACATTATTTGCATCGGCAGTGGTATTGACTCCATCTACGGTCGAGGTACTGCTGACTTCTGGGCTGCTGCGCCATGCACCAGCACCCCAAGCGATAATCACTCCCAGCACAATCCCTCCGGCAATAAACCCGGCATAGCGTGCAACGGGAGATTTTTGTGCCGTGCTCATGGAAAGTGGCGGTTGTTTGGGCGCACTAAACGAGCTGGTTGGCGCTGCGGGGAGTTGCTTTTTGTCGCTCTGATTCTGGCCATTCTGGTGGGGTTGCATATGCTACCTAATAAAAATGTATAAAAGCGGGCATCTTTATTGTAGCCCACCTTGCGGCACGCACAAGGAACCTACTTCTTCGAGCACGTGCCCCGCACGAGGGCCTTGGACTCCAACGCTCGAAAGCGCCCGAGTGTCTTCGGCCAATGTGGTACAAAGCACAACTTTTTGCCCCAGCAGAGCCAGTTTTTCGCGCCGGTTGAGGGTAGTGAGTGCAGTCACTGGGTAGAGTCCCGCTTTTTGGATCCGGTCTTGGAGTGTTGAGGAGGAAGGTTGCTCCCAACTAAGGACCTCGACGCCGGCGCAATTTGCATACTGCACGGCAATTTCGGTCAGTTTGGTATTGGTTACGACTAGGCCGCGCATTAAGCCCTCGGTACCTTTATTTTTTCGTTCAGCGGCTAGGTCATCAAGACGTGCTTTGACATAGAGTACTGTCTTGAGATCGGTCTTAAACCCGGGAGCATTATGAAATTTAGCTTCAACATATAGAATCTGCTTCTTTTTGTTGGTGGCAACAACGTCGACCTCGTGCTCGACGCAGGCACCTCTAACAATCTGATCAATTTTGGTCGACCACCCTTCGGCCTGCAAGAGTTTGGCGATGTAGGCCTCAAAGGGGAAGCCTGACGGCCCAAACTCCAACAGTGCACGCTTGAGCGAGTAGCGCGCAGCCGCACCGCGGCGCACCTCGCGCAGTTTGGCAAATGCATGGCGATAAATTTCGTGCGTGGTGATCCCTGAGTAGAGATTGCTCTCGATTTCCCTCGCTATAGCAGTTGCCACGCCGTGCTCGGCTCCGGCGCGCACCAAGCTCGCCACCAATTTTTCGGGGTTGTACGGCTCTTGGGTGCCATCGGCTTTGGCAATGAGCGTCGCCATTGCCTTTATTGTAGCGAATAAATTTAGCCTACGTGCGCGTTACCCACTACTCCCCCGCCCATACAGCGCTCGCCGCTGTAGAGCACCAGTGACTGGCCCTCGGGAATGTAGTGCGGCTCATGCAAAAGCACGCGCTCACCCTTTTTGGTTGCGACGATAAGCGTTTGGCGATAGCGGTAGCGCGCTTGGTATACACCGTCTGGCACAGCGCCCACCCAATTGCTCTCTTCCAGCGCCACCAGCGTTTCTTTAGCGGTTTGAGGAAATTTATCGGGCGAGACGGCGATGATGTTTGTTGCAATATTTTTTGCTACCACATAATGCGGGCGTGTGTCGGGAGTGTGTGCTGCAAGCACAAAACCGTGTCGCTGCCCCAGAGTGTAGGCTTGGGCACCCTCGTGCGAGCCGACCACCTTGCCCCGCGCGTCGAGTACTTTGCCTGGAGTGAGTTTAATCTCGCGATGCAACATTTCGTCAATCGAGACCGGCCCCAAAAAACAAAGGCCTTGGCTGTCTTTGCGCTCGGCGTTAGGCAGGCCAAATTTTTTGGCGAGCGTGCGCACTTGCGCCTTATACAAGTGGCCAATTGGAAAGAGTGTTTTTCCCAGTTTCTTACTCGGCACCGCCCAAAGGAAATAAGATTGATCTTTCTCAGGATCGACACTCCTCATGAGCAAGGTCGAACCTTGCTCAGATTTGACCTGAGCATAGTGTCCTGTAGCCACGCGGTCGGCACCCTTTTGTATGCACCAGTCAAAAAAGAGACCGAATTTAATCTCGCGGTTACACAGCGCGTCGGGGTTAGGAGTCTTGCCTTGCCCAAACTCTTTAATAGACTCATCGAATACTTTTTGCTTGTACTCTTTAGAAAGATCAACTTCAATAAAGGGGATTTTAAGATGCGCGGCCACACGCTGTGCGCTCAACTTGTCCTCCCCCGCAGTGCACGGATAGCCGTCAACTGCGATGCGAATAAACACCCCCGTCACGTCATAGCCTGCTTTTTGTAGAAGCGCAGCCGAAACCGCAGAGTCTACCCCTCCGCTTAGGCCGACAAATATCTTAATCGCCGATGTATTTGGCGCGGTTGGCCATATGCTGCGCATAGGTGACAGCATAGTGGAAATTGCCGTCTTTGTCAGACAGGTAGTACAAGTAGTTGCTCTTGATGGGTGTCGCGGCAGCAAGGATCGAGTCGAGGCTCGGGTTGTCGATTGGGCCCACCGGCAGACCTTTGTTAAGGTAGGTATTGTATGGCGACTCGATCTTGAGGTCTGCCTTGGTGAGCTCGAAAGAGTTTTTACCTAAAAAGTATGGGAATACTGCATCGACTTGTAGCGGCATACCTATGGCGATGCGGTGCCAAAGGATCCCTGCAATCATGCGGCGATCTTGCGTTTTGTTCGCCTCTTTTTCAAGCAGGGAGGCCATGGTAACCAAGTCGTCGGGCGAGTGGCCTGAGGAGTCCATTTGCTTTTGGATGGTGCGGGTTTGTACTTGAAAATTGTTTGCAAAAACGCTCAAAAGAGCGGGAGTGTCATCGCCCGGCCTAAAGAAGTAGGTATCGGGGAACATATACCCTTCGCGCGCGCCTTGCAAAAATTCATGAGCACTAAACTCGGGCAACTTTTGAAGCAACAATTTAGCAATATCCTGATTAGTTGAGCCTTCGACCACCGTGATACGCACTGGGGTCGTCTCAAAATCGCCTGCGACCAAACGCTCGGCCACCCAGATCATGTTCTGCGGCCCAGCAAAGAAATAGGTCCCTGCGGGGATATGCCTATCGTCGCCCAATATGCGCACCAACAAGCTAAAGAGGCGCGGCGAGCCCACGACCCCATGCTCTGCAAAATCTTCGGCGATTGTTTGGAGCGAATCGCCACTGTCTATTTTTATATATGCGCCAGAAGGAAAGTTGATTGGTGCTGAAAAGGTGACCAAAAATATAATGTAGGCTAACCCGCCCCAGGCGATGATATTGATACCTATTTTTTCGAACACGTCGCGCTCACGGTAAAAATACGCGATCTTGCGCAACCAAAAGCCAATCGTCGGGAAGTGACGGTAGTGCCAATGCATTAGCGTGGGAGTACAAAATTACCAGTAGGAAGATCGGGCGGCGCTTCGGCACGACGGGTAGGCACGCGCGCGAGCGCCGGAGTCTTGACCGCGGAGCTCGGGAAGTGCCACAAGGTGGCGAGCTCTTCGGTACTCATGTAGCTCGGAACCTGGTCGTAGGGTACATTAAACATCGCGCGGTGTTTATAGTGGAAGAAAAGATTGCGTTTGATTTTATTTTCTCGTTCCTTGCCCAGCCACCCCAGCCATTCTTTCTGCCACGGATAGGTAAAAATAGTCAGACCACGCGTCGGTGCCATATTAGAGTAGCCCGGGTAGCGGAACGGATTAAAAATGGTAACCAAGTTGGCAATGTTGATCCCATTAAAGCTTCCTTTGGCGATGTAGAGACCGCGGACGCCCACATCGAAGGTACTTTTACTCTTAGCTCGTTCGATGGCCTCGATCTGTGACCGCTCTCCGGGTGTAAGATTCATGGGAGAAAGCTTTGTTTCTTTTTTGTCGTCAATCGTTTTGTCTTTGGCACGTTCAGCTGCCTCTTTGAGAATTTTTTCAACTTTTTCCTTAACCCCTACGTCAAACGAGTCTTTAGCCAAGGGGAAACCATGCCATTCGTCTCTTCTGTGTGCTTGGATAACAAACTGCAACCACAAATACTCGCCTGGTCCCATTGTTCCTAAATGTTCGAGTACATTACTGATTGGATCGACTTGGGTCTCTGGCTCGTCCGGGTTTTTGTCGAGCTGATAATCGACATAGGTCTTTATGGGCAACGCGACGTCGCTCTTTTTAAACTCGCAGCCCCACAACCCATAGTCTGTAGTGTTAAATGGTATTTGGTTTACATAGTCTTCAACCTCGGTTACCTTCGCCTCGGGGAATTGGCCGTAGAGCTTAGCCTCGACAATAGTGCGCCACGCGGCACGCATATAAAGGTAGAAGTCGATACGGCCCTCGTTGCTCACCAACTCGAGCGACCAATGGGTTCGAAACTTGCCCGCCCAAATACGAGAGACAAAGTCGCTCTCGCCACCAGTTTGATACAGCGCCGAGAGGAACACCTCCATCGCCAAGGGCGACTTGGTAACCTCGGGCGGGAGCTCGATGCGCAGCAGAATATGTTTTTGTTGGAACCAAAAAAGAAAGCGGATGTAGTGTATCCAACTAGTCCAAAAGAAGTTAAAAAGGTATATCGGCAACCAAATGGGTGAGATAGCGATTACAACGGCAAGTGCCCCCGCTCCAGCGTCGGGGTCAAAAGCAAGCACCCACCAGAGTTCGAGCAAAAAGACAGGCACAGAAAATACAATCGGGTCTACCTCCCAATCATCGAGCCACTTTTGTAATGCTTTGGCGCCATCGGCAGTCCAAAAGAGGAGCCATCGCTGCCAAAAGGGCTTATCTTTAAATTTTTTGTCGCCGCCCTCTGCTGCCATGTGGTATAGTATAGCGCGAGTATGGACCTGCTGTGGAATAGTTTTTTTGCAGACCCGTTGTACTACGTCGGGTGCGTCGTAGCGTTTGCAGCAGCGATCGCCTTCCTTACTTTTTTGCGCGGATTTCTATCCGGCATGCCCGGTCTTTTTACGCTTTCCTCTCACGAGGGGCATCAGACTCGTCACAAGTACCACGCAGTGCGTGGAGTTACTGGGCTTTTTGGGCTTTTACTCTTGTGGGAGACACTCCGCCTTGTGGCAAATTGGCTTGGCGCTGGCATCGTCCCGCTCAATGCCTTCTTAACCCTTGTAGTCGGTTTTATAGTGGTGGGGCTTATGCTCTGGGGCTGGCGGACGCTGCGCGAAGCAGTCCTCAACAAAGGACACTAGATTATTTAACGAGCGAGAACTTGCCGTCTTTGGCGCGTTTGAAATATTTTTGATTTTGGAGGTTGACCACGATCGTGCCCGGCTTTACATGGCGCTCTTTAAGCACTTTGTCGATAATCTCGCTCTTGCTCATCGGGCCATTTTTGCGCAGCACCTCGCGCACCACGTCGCGCACCACACCCTCGGTGTAGCCCCATTCGCGCAGCGCATACATACCGCGGCCTACCAAGACAAAGCGCGGGTCTTTAATAAGCTCATTGTGGGTGGTGGCTACGTGCGCTTTGCGGTCAAACATCTTTTCAATCATGGTCGCTACTTCGCGAAAGTGCAGCGGGCTCCCATGCTTTTTAACCACCAAGTAGGCAAAGTCACGTACACCCTTGGTTTTGACATTTTGTGAGTGTGCCTGGCCCCACTCGCCGAGCGGATTTTTGCCTATTGTTTTAGAAATAGCGAGCCAGCGCTTGAGTACCTCTTGGTTGCGATGCTTGTCGTTGATGTTTTGGAGCTCTTTAAGAAAGCGGTCAATCATCTCGCCTTCGGGGATGAGGTCTTCGTCGCTTAGCCCTGCATACAAATTCTTGAGCGCGTTTTCAACTTTTTGGGCCAGTTCCTGGTCGACATACCAGCAGCGGTTGGTCTCGTCGTCTTCTTTGCGATATTTAAACGGATCGCCGAGCACCAAAAGGAAGTAGATATGATTCTGCATCGACTTGTCTTTGGTCATAAAGTTGAGCAAGTCGTCTTCGCAGACTACCCCGCCCAAACTGTCGATGATACGCTCGAGCTCCTCGAAAGCACCTTCGGCCTGACCAAACGCCGGTGACTTTTTGAGTGCGGCCAGCGCGTGATTCTCGATTTGGCGCACACGCTCGCGCGTGATCCCGTAGCGCTTGCCGATTGCCTCGAGCGTGACACGCTCGGTCGAGGTGCCAAGACCAAAACGGCTCTCAAGGACCACGCGCGAGCGCTCGGGGAGGCTCAAAAGGAGGCGTTTTACGATCGCCTTAGGCTTAAAACCGGTCTTATCGGCCGCAGGGGTAGCCATATGATGTGGTATTGTATATCACGCCCAATTTTTAGTGTCAAACTCCTGCGCTATACCTGAAAACTCACGATCCTACCAGGGATATAAATGGCCTTCTTTTCTGGCCCGGTGAGCCACTTTTGAGCAGCTTCTCGAGCAGCGGCGAGTGCTTCGTCTTCTGTCGCCGAAGGGCTCAGTACAACTGAGGCGCGTGTCTTGCCATTGACCTGCACTGCAACCACTACAGTCGCTGCCACAATCTTACTTTCGTCGTACTGTGGCCACTCCGCAAGCGAAATCAGCCCCTCTTGCCCGAACTGTTGCCAGAGCTCTTCGGCCAAGTGCGGAGCAAACGGGGCAAGCAGGCGCACAAACGCTTTCCATTGTCCTACGCGCAGCGCGGGAGCTTCTTCCATTGTGTTGAGACATATCATTAGCTGACTGATTGCGGTATTAAACTTTAAAGCCTCGATGTCCTCGCCTACTTTTTTGGCCGTTTTATGGAGCATACTTTCAAGTTCAGTGCTCGCAGGCTCTTCGGTAAGCGGTTTTTGAGCCAGCTTCCATACGCGCTCCAAAAAGCGCGAGACACCAGCGATATTTTTGGTGCTCCACGGCTTCATCGCCTCGAGTGGGCCCATAAACATTTCGTACATGCGCAGTGCGTCTGCCCCGTACTGTTCGACGTAGTCGTCGGGGTTGATTACATTGCCTTTGGATTTGCTCATTTTGCTGCCATCCTCAGCAAGCACGACACCTTGGTGGCGGAGCTTCAAAAATGGCTCGGCAAAACCTATATACCCAAATCTCTGCAGGGCCTTGGTAAAAAAGCGCGCGTACAAAAGATGCAGCACGGTATGCTCTGCCCCACCCATGTATAGGTCAACAGGGAGCCATTTTTGGATAGCTTCTTTGCTTGCAAACTCGATGTCGTTGTGAGGATCGGTAAATCTAAAGAAGTACCACGACGAGCATACAAACGTGTCCATGGTGTCGACCTCCGGTCGCCACCCTTTGCCAAAAATCCGCTCAGTGCGCTCTAAAAGTTCTTTGCTCTGCCCCAAGGGCGAGGTACCGGTCGGCTTAAACTCCACGTCGGTGGTCAAAACCCAGGGCAAATGCTCCTCCGGCACCGGATGTGCGCGGCCCTGTGGGTCGTAGACGATCGGGATAGGCGCGCCCCAGTAGCGCTGGCGCGAAATAAGCCAGTCGCGCAAACGAAATTGCTTGACCATCCTACCACCTACGCTTTCGGTAATGCGGCGCCTGGCATCCTCGCTCTGCGAGCCAGTAAATTCACCCGAGTTGATGAGTATGCCGGGGCCGGTGTAGACGCCTTGTTGCAAAGAAGAGCCTTCGGTTTGCATGGTGACCGGCTCAACAACTTGAACAATAGGAATATCAAATTTGACTGCAAATGCATAATCGCGCTCATCATGCGCGGGCACGGCCATGATCGCTCCGGTGCCGTAGCCACCAAGCACGTAGTCGGCAATAAAGATCGGGATTTCTGCGTTGTTGGCCGGATTAATCGCCTTTACTCCCTTGAGCTCAACCCCCGTCTTCTCTTTTTCGTCCATGGTGCGCTCGAGCTCGGTTTTGTTGGCAGCCGCACCTAGGTAAGCCAAAATTTCATCTTGGTTGCGGCAGCGCTCGAGCAATGGTTTGACCAATGCATGCTCGGGCGCAAGCACGAGGTAGGTTGCGCCAAAAAGCGTGTCAGGGCGCGTGGTAAAGACTTCTATTTCGGATTTCGGATTTCGGATTTCGAATCTTATAAGTGCTCCCTCACTCCGACCAATCCAGTTGCGCTGGTTAATTTTGGTCGACTCGGGCCAATCGATTTGGTCGAGATCGTCGACCAGCGCGTCGGCAAAGTCGGTGATTTTAAAAAACCACTGCTCGAGGTCTTTTTGGATTACCTTGGTGCCACAACGCACGCAGACCCCCTTCTCTCCACTTTCAGAAACAGTCTGCTCATTAGCCAGTACTGTTTGGTCTTTGGGACACCAATTGACCTTGGCCAAGCGCTTTTCGGCCAAGCCATTTTTATACAAAAAAAGGAAGAACCATTGCGTCCATTTGTAGTATTCGGGCGTGTGTGTGCCCACCTCCCTACTCCAGTCGTAGGAGAGGCCCAGACTTTTAATTTGCCGACGAAAGTTGTCGACCGCCTGGTCGGTAGTCTTTTGTGGATGCACTCCTGTTTTAATCGCGTAGTTCTCGGCCGGTAGGCCAAAAGCATCCCAACCCATAGGGTGCAGCACCTCGCGGCCTCGCATACGCTGGTAGCGGCTGTAGACATCCGTTGCGGTGTAGCTCTCGACATGACCCACGTGGAGCCCATCGCCAGAGGGGTATGGGAACATATCAAGCACGTAGAGTTTTTCTTTGCCTGGGTTTTCAGGAGCCTTAAACGCACTCTGCTCCTCCCAAACACGCTGCCATTTGGCTTCGATCGCCTTGTGGTCGTAGCCCTTTGCCATATGTTACCGGACCGGCTTGGGGGCGACTGTCGGCGGATAGAAATCAGGGTCTATGGTCCGGTCAAAACAAGTGCGAGTGGCGTTGTGCGGCCAGATATCATTTTGGCTCGAGCTAGGCCCGCCATACAGCGACTGCGAACTTAGATTTTGAGTCTTGAAGTCGGCACAAAGGCCAAATGCGGGCGCCTGACCAGGGTATAGCTCATACCCATAGGCTGCATGGGTTTCTGGATCGGTTGGTACTACAAAACCTTGCAGCGGGCTATTCAATTCATCGAGTGTGGCGGGTAGTTTTTGTTTTTGCTGATAGTAATAGGTTATTTGTGACTGGATACTTTGCAGATCGTTGATGCGCTGTTGGTCTATGCGTGCCATCCGCGCTTGCTGTGGCGAGCCGATAATCACAAACCCTGCGGCAATGGTGAGCACCACCAAAAGCCCTACTGCCCACGAAACATAGCGAGCGTAGTGTGGCTTTCGCTCCCAATAGCCCCAAAGGTCGGAGATAAAATGGAGGAAGCCCGCCCCCATCACCAAGAGCACCACCAACACTTTGAGCAAAAAGCGGGCCGAGAGCTCCTCGCCTTGCAAAAAAGTGTTGATGAGCACAATCAAGTCAACGACGATGGTTGCCCCCGCAACAAAAAGGGTAAGAAAAAGTGCCCAGCGACGCACCCAGATTTCACGCCGAGTTGGGTCTGCCTGCATACTGCGGCGGATAATACGCATGAGCACCAAAAGCACGGGTGCAAGTACAATGAGGCTCGCCATCTCGTAGCTCACCGAGCCCTGGTAGGGATCAAACGAGTAGTGTTGCAGCGCGGTGTCGGGGAGGGCGTAGTTGATGTAGTCGAATAGCAAGGCAATAAACGAGAAGGTGCCTACGTATAACGCAACCATAGCCCCCGCCCACAAAAAGAAGTCTTTTGGAGTTGCTCTTGGTCTATCCATAAAAGAAAAACTATTGGCTAATGGCTGAAGTATAGCATTTATCCACTTATCCACATACACAACTTTCTTCCTCACCAAAAATCAGCGTCATAATTAAATTCCAGAGTTCGCCTAGTTTCTTTTAACCCAAGCCAAGGAGATTGGCCATGGAGCTTAAACCCCTCCGCTACTCGGCCGACCCCTTGGCCGAGTTCAGTGACGACCCGCTCTCTTTGGAGCCGGTTAGAGAAGCAGTTGTTCTCAAGCGTGATGAATGGTGGCTGAAATTCCAGTATCATCTTTACGATTGGGAGGACCCCGAGTTCAAAAAACTGAACCGAGGCAAGTTCGCGTACCTGCCAATCAAGCTCACCCAAGGCTACTTTATGATGGTCTCTCCCTCTCGGTATGAAGAGATGACCAACTTTCCTGACGGGGCAACCAAAACCTGGTGTGCCCATGTGCGATGCCCCAATCGCGATGGTGAGATCACAGGCGTCTATGCTGTTCGAAGGGGGCACAAGTTGCGTGGTGAGGCCACTTCTATCCTCGCCCACCGAGAGCTGTTGCGGATTCTTGATCAGCCGTCACTTGAAGGTGACCACATGAATGGATGGGGCCTGGATAACCGGTCTCTTCCTCGCACAAGGGTTAACCTCGATGCAGTCAAGCACGGACCCAACATCAGCAACACTGCACGTTCCAGTCAGTTCGGTCTCCCGCCCGGAGTCGAACGTACTGGCAAGCCCGGAAACTACCGCTACAACGGCAAAGTCTGCATGCGACTGAGCCGCAAGAAGGTGGTGACCATCCGGTCGCGCAAGTGGAAGACCGCCGAGCCCGCTGCAGCGTGGTACCGGAACTACCTTAAGCGGACGCACAAACGCTCTGCTTGGGCACACAATCCAAAGTCGGTCAACTTCCCCATCTTCCCTCCGGTGAAGCCCGAATACAGAGTCAGGATTGTAGAGCACTTCATTCCCCTGCCGACCGGCGTTGTTGTCGACGACATTGGTGCAACCTTTTGAACACCGTGCGCTTCCCTACTAACAAGAAGGAGGCCACGGTGTTTTCGTTTGCGCAAATGAGTCCCCAAAAGGTATAAACATGAGCGGACTTCGTATTAACCACAACCAGGAGCACGCCATGCAGGTGACCGTGGACCAACAAAAGGTCTTCGCCATGCTCGACGTGCTCGTCGGGCGATGGAAAGAAAAACGTTATCCCTATAACCGGCCGGACGCGGTAATACCGCAGACGATCCTGCCAACAGATCTTGTGAAAGATCAATACACGCTTGCGTGTTGGTACTTCTACGTGTGCATCTACATGCGTGGTGGTATTGAGAGCTTGCAGGCGTTTAATGCACTTATCCGCATGTGGCGCCAATCTCCTCACTTCTTCGATCCGGGACATGCGGCCCTGATGCGACCTGAGGACATTCAGCCGGTACTGAAAAAGTTTATCGGTTGGGACTCCAAGGCAGCCAGCATCAATTGGGTCTACAACTCTCGCCGATTGATGCAAGATTGGAAGGGTGATCCACTCAACCTCACCAAAGGGCTTCGCGACTACGATGAAGCACTGCGGCGCATGCGCAACAAAATGACCCAGCGCGACCTGCGCGAAGCGGGGGTCGATGGGGCAGGGTTCAGGGGCTTTCAACCGAAAATGGTTTCGATGCTCCTGTACTTCTACGACTGGGAAGGACAGTCCCTGCGAGGTCGTAACCAGCGTTGGCTGAAGCCTCGCTTCTATTACCCTTCCCCAGCAGACTTTCACAACTTCCGTCTTGCGCTCGCAACGATCGCCATGACGGTTGAACGAAATCCTGCCGACGATATCTGGGAAGAAGTGTACGGTGGGCAGTTGATCCGAACGAGTGAGCGCATATCCGCACCATGGCGAAAAACGGTTATGGCGTATCTGCTCGATCGCCAAGCCGATCCGCTTGAAATAGCGGATGCGATCTGGCTCTTTTCGCTTGTCATGTGCGGCAACTCGCCTGCCACAGTAACAAAGGGCATGCGGAGTGAAGAAAAGCCAAACAAAAAAGAAGAAAAGCAGGATCTACTCTCTGCGGTACAAGTAGAGTGGGACCACAGCGAGTAGGTAATGGCTCGGAAGACGCGGCAGCTCTCTCAGACGTGCTATGTGTGTCCATTTCTGCGCGACTGTCGTTATGCCATTCCCTCGCAAGCGTACTATCGCAAGGGGCGGCTAATCTTGAGGCCTCATCCGCTCGCGAACGCGGAAGTACCTCATGGTCTGCCCGACCCCTCGCCGCGGCAAGTCGTCGTGGATCCGGATGTTCAACACATCCTAGAACTCGCACAACCGGTAGCGGCCAAATAAGCCGCTACCGGTTTTCGTTTTTATCCGTGCAAAAACTCTATAACGTCACCATCTTGGACAATGTACTCTTTGCCCTCGGTGCGGATCCAGCCCCGCTCGCGCGCGGCGCTCCACGAGCCTGCCTCAAGGAGTTTTGCCCAATTGACCACTTCGGCCCGAATGAACTTGGTCTCAAAGTCACTATGGATCGCCGCACCTGCTTTGGGAGCCGTAGAATCTCTTTTAATAGTCCAGGCGCGGGTCTCGTCTTTGCCAGTAGTAAAAAAAGAAATGAGCCCGAGCAAGTCGTAGCCGGCACGAATAAGCGCGTCTATCCCGTCGTCGAACACGCCGTACTCTTGGCGAAACTGCTGTTTGTCGTTTTTGTGCAGCTCGCGCAGCTCACTTTCGACATTGGCGTCTACCACAATCCACTTGGCATTTTGCTTTTCAAAAAACTCCATCAAGCGCAACCAGCGCGGGTCGTTTGGATTCTCGTCGAGATTGTGCCCACCCGCCTCTTTGTTGAGCACATAGAGCACCGGCTTCTGCGCGAGTTGCTTGCTCTTGCCTGCCTGCGCAGGCAGGTCTTTTATTTCTATGTCGCTCAATTGGAGTTCGGTGTTGATAAGCTCGATGTCGCTCAGCGGGTCGATCTGCTGTTGGGTGTTGGAGATATTGGGGTTCTCAAAAATCCGCACCACATGCGCAATCGCATCCACAGCGCGGATGTGCGAGAGAAACTGGTTGCCCAGCCCCTCGCCTTGCGAGGCGCCTTTAACGAGCCCGGCGATGTCGACAAATTCAACTGCTGCGGGGATGTCTTTTTGCGATTGCGAAAGCGTCGCGAGTTTTTCGCGCCGCTCGTCAGGCACTGCCACTACTCCAACTGAGGGGTCGATGGTGGCGAATGGGTAGTTGGCTACTAAGACACTTTTTTTGGTGAGTGCATTAAAAAGGGTCGACTTGCCCACGTTGGGTAAGCCAACAATGCCAATACTGAGTGCCATACAGAGATCGAATATAGCACTATTCTCCTAGCCTTCCCAGCCACGCAGCCTGACGGCGCCATTCGTTTTTCTTCCATTCAGTAGCTTGGTCGGTGGGGCCAAAGTGTGAGACTTTTACCTTAAATCCGGCAAACCACAAAATTCCCATCTTAATTTCATTCGTGTAGTCTCCAAAAAAGAGCCAGATGAGCCAGGGGTGTGAGCCCGAGAGCACAATCACGCGCGCAGTCTTGTGTTTTAAACGCTTTTTCCACCCTATCGTCTGCTTACCCAATTTATTTTTGCGCATGTTGAACGCAAAGCCCGGCAGCCACACGCGGTCAAACAAACCTTTAAGAAGGGCTGGCATCGTCTGCCACCAGTTGGGATAAATGATCACGAAGTGGTCGGCCCAAAGAATCGCGGTCTGCAGACTTTTAATATCGGGCTCGAGCTCTTGGATCGCTTTGTAACCCTTATGTAATACGGGGTCGAAGCGCATCTCGGCTAAATTGAAACGTCGCACCTCATGCCCCGCTTTTTTTGCAGCCGCTTCGTAAATGAGCGCAATCTCCGAGGACAGTGTTGGCGCCTGGTCGGGGTGGCCGAGCAACAACACTATTTTTTTGGGCGCGTGGTCGTTAAAAAATCCCATACTTAATGTCGCCCGAGCTTAAGATCCTCGACGCGCTTAGGCATGATGCGCATCGCTGGCAACATGGACTCTATTTCTGTAGGCTTCTGCGGTGTGGGTGCCGGTGCTGGTTTAGGGATTAGAGGCCCCTCTTTCATTAAAAGTACGGAGGGCAAGGGTGGTGGTTTAACCGCAATCACCGGGAGCGGTGCGGGTTGAGGTTTAGGCGGTGGGAGTGGCGCTACAACTTTTGGTTTTGGTGCGGGCATTGGTGTAGCCAACGCTGGTTTAGGGAGTTGAATTTTAGGCAGTTTGATAGTGGGCAGTGTTGGGGCCTTGGGGAGTTTGGGGAGGGCTAGGTGCACCGACGGCATCTTTGAGCCATGCATAAGCAGCACAAAGCCAGCCCACACCGCGGCAAAAAATATCATCCATGCGGCATAGAGCCCTAGGAGGTTAAACCAACTGGTAACCGGCGCAAGAGTGTGCACCAAAAAAAGTGCGTACCAACTCCCTCCACCAAACCACGCTACGAGATTATTCCATGGAGCAAGCCGCTTGTGGCCCAGATATACCGCGAGCACAAATACAATAAGCACCCATTTAAACAAAAAAGCAGGTGCAAATAAAATATCACTTTGTCCTCCCGTAGTATGTACCGCGACTGCCCCTAAGCCTGAAACGACGATGAGCACCAACCCACTTCCTAAGGCCATACGCGCCGCACGGTTGAAGCTCGCTTGTTCTCCTGCAGCCTCGTGCCGATGCAGTGCCACCAAGTGTGTACAAAGTAAAAGTGTTTGTGCCCCCACGCCGAGCATAATGCCGAGCTGTTGGAGCACATAGATGCAAAAAAAGAGCAGCTCGCCGAGCATGCCCTTATTTTATCCTATATTTATTGGACAACGGTTACTGTTGCGGTAGCACTGATGCCGCTTGTTTGACCTTTAAATACATAGGTGTAGGTCCCCGATGTTGTCGACACCGAAATAGAACCGGTAGAGAAATTGCCTCCACCGTCGGCGTGCGCAGTGCGTATGAGCGAGCCGCCGAGCGTAATAGTGACCGTCTCTTCATGGCCAAAATTGTGGCCCACAAAGTCGGTACTCTGCCCCGCCTTGATTGTGCGCTGCGGATTATCAATCGAGCCAGTTGAGGTTGTGGGTGGTGTGGTTGTGCTTGTGCTGCCGGTACCACCTGTGGGTGGTGTTGTCGTACCCGTACCCCCCGTCGAGCCGCCGCCCGTGTTGGTGGTGCCCGAAGTGACGGTAATCGTGGTGGCGTTATTGTTCCAGTTGTAGGTTTGTACCCAACCAGGCGCAAAGACACCGATCGTCATACGATATTGTCCTGCGCTGCTTGGGTTCCATGTTGTAGAGAAGCTGCGCGTTTGTCCTTGGGTAAACTGCTGGTTGTCAAAGTATTGTTGAAAGACTTTGACGTCACTTGAGTTGTACACCTCAACATCAATGATCGAGCTCTGCACCGCCGCAGTCGCCGTTACCGTTGCGGTCAAGGTCACGCCACTCCCGACAACAGCACCTTGTGGGTTGGCTAAACCAGTTGAACTGAAGCTCGCAGTTTGTGTCGGCGTGCCTGGAGCAGGCGGACTGACAAACCATTTGCTAAGAGTCGTCTGAGCAATTTTGCCTTGCGGTGTGTAGTCGGTATTACCCGAGCCGCCCGCGTTCGGGTCGGTCGACCAATTCCACCAATAAATCCCCGCAATATACGGGTAGTCGTTCCAGTAGCTCATGAGCGCCTCGTAGTCGTTAGCTTGCTCTTGCTGATCTGCTCCCCCGCCCGCAGCCCAATCCCAGGGGTTATAGTGTGCGCCACCAACACTACGATAACCAACCTCGGCAAATAGGAGCGGCTTACCAGTCGATTGTGCAAACGCTTTGAGATCGTTGTTGTTCCAGTAGTCCCATTGACCTTTAAGACTCGCAACCGAGTCGTCAGAGTTTAGCGAGTAATAGGCCGAGAGGCCCACATAGTCGAGCTGCGGCCAAAAGCCAATAAATTTCTTTTCATCAACAAATGGATTGTTGGAGTTGTCGTTGCTGTTGGCACCATAGGTAAGCTTGCCTGTATATGCAGCTCGGACGTTGGCAATTAGCGCCTGCCAGCGGCGCGTGTTGTCGCTGTTTTGGGCAAAAGTAGCCATATCAACCATCTCGGTGCCGATCGTGATGAGCTCTACATGATGCACCGCAGCAATCTGTGCTAAGTGCACCAAGTCTTGGTTATATTTTGTAAACCACGTGTCTCGGTCGCCTGGGTTAATGTTGGCGCGCCACGAGCCATCATAACTGTCGACCAACATCTTAAGATCGACCGACATCCCCAATGCATGGGCTTGGTCTATGCCTGCAGCGAGGCTCGCGTCGGTGGGCGTGTTCCATCCCGGAGCGATGTCGGTTGAGCCAGTGTTGCTTTGATAAAACGGGACCACGAGCGCCACTGCGTTGGCGCCCGCGCTATGCAAGTTAGTAAGCGATTGTTTAAACGAATCGGACCCGAAATCGGTATTCCACCGTGGCAGCATGGTAGCGCCCTTTTGCCAGTCACTCACTGCGGCGTGTGCTGAGTGAGCTGCCAAAAAAGTGAGCTCAAGCATGACAAGCCCAATCAACGCGCCCCCTACTACCTTAGTTTTAGTAGCGTAGGTCATGCATAGGTTATGGCACAGCCCCACTAAAAATGGGGTGAAAGAAAACGGATGAGTTTAGAAAACAAAAAACGTTGGTGGACCGTGCGGGAATCGAACCCGCTACCTCTTCCATGCCATGGAAGCGCTCTACCAAGTGAGCTAACGGCCCTAGTAGATCAACAATTTATCACAAAATACCTACAAAATCACGGTGGCGCCCTGCGCGCTTAAGTTCAGGTATACTAAAAGACGTGTAAGAGTCTCCTGGTTGAGTTCGTCAATAAGATGGAGGACGATTAACACTAAAGTTTTATAAAGCAATTATGCCATTTATCGCATTAGCACTCGTAGTAGCTGCAGCGCTCGGCGGCGGCACCGCCGTAGCAGCCCAAAACGCGCTCCCCGGCGACGCTTTGTGGGGCTTTAAAACAGAAGTAAATGAACGCTTCCAAGAGACGTTTGCTCAGGGTGACAAGGCCAAAGCCGAAATTGAGATCGCACTTATCAAAGCGCGCCTTGAGGACGCCCAAAAACTCCACGCGCAAGGCAAACTTGATACAAGCACACAGACACAGCTCAGCAACAATTTCGACGCGCACGCGCGCGACATCGCCGACCGCATTGCCAAACTCCAAACAAACGGCAGCTACACCGACGCCGCAACCGTCGCAACACAATTTCAAGCCGCAATAGCTGCCGAAGCTTCGGCGCTCGCCGAGCTTAATGCCAAAAGCACCGGCAGCGCTCACGTAACCATCGGTGGTATCTTGCAAGAGGTGCAAGCAGCGCTCAAGACTGCCAGCGGCCTCTCGGCGCACGCCTCGGCTGAGGCGCAGGCGCACGCCGACGTACATGCGGGCGGCGCGATCGACCACTCACTAAACGGCGAAGCCTCATCGAGCAACTCAGGCAACAACGACGAGGGTATGGAAGACGGCGTGCAGGTGCAAACCGGCACGAGCGTGCAAAGCGGCACTGGCGGCATCAAAGTAGACAGCGAGACTGGGACGCAAATTGGGATCTAATTATTTGCCCATTCGTCTTTGACGAGAGGAATACTCGGCCAAAATTTGGTCGAGTTTTTCTTTAGTAAAGTCGGGCCACTTAGTGTCAATAAAAAAGAGCTCGCTGTAGACCCCGCGCCAGGTGAGGAACCCCGAGAGCCGTTGTTCGCCGCTAGTGCGGATAATAATGTCCGGGTCGGGCATTTCGGCGGTCCACATATGCTTGTTCAAACTCTCTTCGGTGATTTCCTCGCCTGCTTGGCATACAGCTTTTGCGGCCGCGACGATCTCGGCCCGACCGCCGTAGGACATGCACGGCCAGAGAGTCACTCCTGTGTTGCTCGCAGTCTCACGCTCGAGTGTGCGCATCGACTCTTGTAGGTCGGCGCTAAAGCGCTCGATCTGCCCGGCAAAGCGCACGCGGACATTTTCTTTTTTTAGTTCTTCAAGACGCTTTTGTGCCAAGTCGCGAAAAAGGTCCATCAGGTAAGAGACCTCCCCCGCTTCACGTTGCCAGTTTTCGGTCGAAAAAGTAAACACCGCCAGGTGTGGGATGCCTAGGTCGCGTACCCATTTCGTGCATTCGACCAGCGTGTCGAGCCCACGACGATGGCCCTCGAGTTTGGGCAGGCCGCGCTCGGTAGCCCAACGGCGGTTACCGTCCAAAATGATCCCTATGCACTGCGGATTAGGTTGCATTGTGGTCTATAACACTAAAAACGAATGGGAAAGTTACCGAAGTTCATTGACGGTTCACGCCATTGTACCTCAACATTGTCGACACGCGAGAGAAGCGAGCCTTTTTGTAATAAGTCTATATATTTGCGCAAATGCCCTTCGCCCCCTTGAGCAACCACCTCGACCGAACCATCGGCTAGGTTTTTTACATAGCCTTCCAGGCCCATGCGGCGGGCCTTACGGCACGCAAAATCGCGAAACATCACCATCTGTACGCGTCCAGAAATGATGCAATGAATTTCTTTCATCACTTAGTTCAGCAGCTTGGCCCACTGTCGCTTGCCGATACACCAAAAAGCGAGGAGTGTGTAACTAAAAATAATGAGGCCAAAGAGTAGGTAGCCGCCATAGCCCAAGAGCGGCATCTCAAAGATCTTCCAAAAGCCCACGTAGGGTATCGTGTAGACCCATTTAGGCAAGGAGAAAAAATTCCACAGCTCCCACCAAAAGCCGGTGAAGAGGGTTGCGCATGCGGTTGCTACCGGCACACGCCACTCGCCTTCTTGCATATATCGCCACACCGACGGCAGGCCGAGCCAATAGGCCAACGGGTCGATAATGAGCAGCGGCGCTATCCAAATGAGCGGAAAAGTTTCGTTAGGGTGGAGCGGGACGACACCGAGGCAAAGTATACCGAGCACAACCGATGCCACAAGCCAGATGTGGTTGATGGGCAGCGTTTTGGTGCGGAAAGTGTCACTTGGAAAAAGTCTGACAAAAAGAAAGGCCGCAGAGAGCACGGCGGGCACGACTGTAGAGAAATCTACTGAAGCCTGAATATCAAAGTGGAGTGCCGAATATGCATAGGGCAGTACGTAGTGCCAGTTATGGACGATACTGTTTAAAAATTCAAAACTCCACCACAAGGGAACCGAAATAACAAAGAGCCACAAAAAACTCCATTGCATGCGGCGGAGGAGAGAGTCTTTAAACCAAAAGTCGCTCGCTGCATTTACGACAGCAATATAGCCTAGCCACAAAGGGAAAAACGAATACTCCCCCAGCAGCCCCGCGTGTGTCCACGACAAAAACCACCACACAGCGCTCCAGACCAAACTGAAAATAAATAAATTCATATATTTGCTGTGGACCCGGCGAGAATCGAACTCGCGCCTCTGCAATGCGAATGCAGCGTTTTACCACTTAACTACGGGCCCGATGGCTCATATCTTAGCTTTTTTTGACAAAATTGGCTATGATAGTAAGGTTTTTTGCACCCTTAGCTCAGCTGGTTAGAGCGCACCCTTCACACGGGTGAGGTCGGGAGTTCGAATCTCTCAGGGTGCACACACGAGGCGGTCGGAAGCTTCGTCGGGGTGTAGTACAGTGGCAGTATACACGCTTCGGGTGCGTGAGATCCGAGTTCGATTCTCGGCACCCCGACAAATTTTCTGACCTAGCTCGTTATTGTAAACGCCAGCACCACTGCGGCGCAGATCGCGAGCACCATGCCGAGCTTTTGGTGCAGATTGAGACGCTCTTTGTTGTAAAAAATTCCGAGCGCTGTTGCGAGCGCAATGTAACTTTCGGTAAGCCCAGTCACCAAACCTATCGGCAAATAGAGCGACGCCGAGGAGAACGCCACCCACGCCATATTGTCAAAAAAGCCGACGCCGAGCAGCAATCCCTTGTGCTTGCGCCAGCTGTCCCAAATTTTGTGCCCCTCGCCCACCCAAAGCAGGTAGGCCAATGTTGCCACCATCATAAATGCGCTCGTAAACCAGTTGATCATGAGCGGGCCGGTTGCACGTGAGGCGAACCCAAATAAAAAGTTTGCCAACCCCATACCCATCGTCGCCAAGGCCGCTGCGAGCACGCCGCGCTCGAGCGTGCGCATGTGGATTCTGCTCAAATGTTTGTTCGAGACCAAAAATACCCCAGCCAACAGCGCCAGCACGAGCACAATTTGTTTGGGTGAAAGCAGCTCACCAATAATGAGGGTGGTAAACGCAATCGTAATGGGCACCTCCATCGCGTAGACCGGCTCGATGATCGACATCTTACCCACGCGCAGCGCAGCAAAGTCGAAGAGTGCTGCAACCAAGATCACTAGGCTCGTACCCACCAAGACAAGAATGTCAAAACTCGAGAGGATAGAAATCTCGTGCACCACAAAAGGCAACAACGCCACCGTAGCAACGAGCGTAATAAAAAAGAGCGCCTCCCAGTCGCCAATGGTACGCACGCTGCGCTGGATCAAAAAGTCACCAAAGCCCCAGCCGATGATCGCCAGCCCCGCAAAGAACAATCCCATATATTAAAGTATAGCCCCTTTGTGGACCCGAGCGGATTCGAACCGCTGACCTCCTCATTGCAAATGAGGCGCTCTACCAACTAAGCTACGGGCCCGTAGCTCACATACTATACAATTATTGATCCAACTCGTCTATCTTCGCGGCCAAGATAAAATCGTTTTCGGAAAGGCCGTCGATTGCGTGCGTCATAAGCTCAACGGAGAGATTGTTATAAGAAATAGAGAAGTCGGGGTGGTGCTGCTCCTCTTCGGCAACTTTGACAATCTTGTTTACAAACTCCATTGTCTGCACAAAGTTTTCAAACGTAAAGCTTTTGGCCAACATCCGACCACCGTCGATGAGCATCCAGCCTGCCTCGAGCTGCGGCAGGAGTTTGTGCGCCTCACTTTCGGTCAGTGGGTCTACTCCCCCTTCGCAGGGGATGCAACGTTTTCGAGCCAATTCAGAAGCCATACTATTTGCCTGCCTGCGCAGGCAGGCGTGCTAACTGTAGCACATGCTCGATGAAGTCGGACAGTTTTGCCCCGACCGCGTCTAGCCCGCGGCGCAATGCCGACTCTCTATGCAGCGTGGGCAACGAGTCGCTCTCCAAAAAATAAATGCCGCGTTTGCCCACCACAAAGTCGCTGCTCGAGTAGTGGCGCAAGCCGAGCGCTTGGTGCATCTGCTTGGCCGCCGTAGTCAGTTGATTTTTTTGCGCATCTCCAAAGTCGCTCGGCACTGGCAAGAGCGCGTAGGTGGGCTCGTTTCTAAAATGGTCGATGACACCGACACTCACCGCGCGGCCAGGGATGTACTCCTCAACAAGTACGCGGTTCGCGTGGGCAAAGGCGTGCTCAAGCGAACGCTGCAGCTCGCTAAAGTCTTGTGCAACCAAGCTGCCTATACCACTGCCGCCATAGAGCGGCTTAATAAAGCTCGGCTGCGGCATGCTCCTAAAAAGCTCGCGCGCAAGTGTCTCAATATTTGCGGCCTCTTCGACCACACGGCCGTGTGCGACTCTAAATCCAAGATCTCCAGCCATCTCGCGCGTGCGTTGTTTATCTATTGCTACAGCCGAGGCAAGTGCGTCTGAACCCGTATAGGGCACGCCGAGTTGTTTTAGGAGCGCTTGAGCCTGACCATCTTCGCCAAAATGGCCGTGCAGCGCATTAAACACCACATCAGCTCCAAACAACGCGCGCTCGGGCGCAACCGGCACGCCGTGCAAGTGCCACTCCCCCTTGCGCGAGATGAACACATCGCGCGGCTCATACTTTTCGCTGTTGAGTGCAGCCAAAACTTCGGCCCCACTCTTGAGTGAGTGGTCATACTCAAAATTACTTCCCCCTCGCAGCACCGCAACAACTGTGCGCATACGCCCATTATATAGTCAGATCTTTGCGCGACCTCTTGCGATGATACCGAACAGCAAAGCGATGCGCTTCGGCGTTGGCGAGCAAAATATCGCGGCCGTGTTTTGCAACAAGCTCGCGGTCGCCATCGATACGACGCGGGCGATGTTTTTCGTCTTTAACCACACCGACGACCGGGATGCTCATACCATAGTGGGCCAACACCGAGCGCGCGACGTTGAGTTGCGCCACAGCGCCATCGACCGCAATGAGGCGCGGCAGTGGCCACTCGTCGTGCCCTAAACGGCGGCTCAAGATCTCTTTAAGCGCGCCCGCGTCATCGCCGCCTTTGGCCGCGCGGATCCGAAACTTGCGATATTCATTTTTGTTGCTCGCGCCGTCTTCTACCACCGTCATAACCCCCACCGCCGCCGCGCCGCGCAAGTGGGCAACATCGTACGCTTCAATTCGTGAGCGGCCTGCCGTGAGTGAAGTCGAACGGTACTCGTCTTTAATAAGCGAGACGTCTTGGATGTGTTGCAGCGCGTAGAGCTGGCGCTGGAGCTCCTTGGCCAACTCAAACTCTTCTTCTTTGGCAGCGGCGCGCATCTCTTTGTTGAGGTCAGTAATCAACTTGCCCTTTTTCCCCTCGAACAAAAGCACGATGTGGCGGATCGTGCCCGCATACTCTTGCTTAGTAACTTCGCCCGTGCATACGCCCGGACAAAGGCCTAGTTGGTGGTTAAAACACGGTCGCCCCCTCGGTCCTCTCCGACCTACGGGCGAGGCTTGGCTTGGCCTGCACTTATCGTCTCTGTATGGGAATATCCTGCGGATGAGCTTAAGCGCCTCGCGCAGCTGCAACCCGTGCGGAAACGGCCCAAAAACTTTCTTAGCTTTAGGCGCGTCAGCCAAATTCTTCCCCCGCACAAGCAAAATTTGGGGAAAATCTTCTTGAGTAATTACCACATAGTTGTAGCTCTTGTCGTCCTTTGCATCAGTGTTGGCAGGCGGTTTGTGCGATTTAATTAGTGCTGCTTCAAGCAAGAGCGCCTCTAAAACCGAATCAGTTGCTCTCCAATCGATCGACTGCGCCTTATGCACCATGTCGACTATCAAAGGACTGCGCATGCTTGGCAAGTCGCTCGAGAAGTAGCTGCGCACCCGGTCGCGCAAGCTGGTGGCCTTGCCAATGTAGAGTACTTTTTTATTTTTACCCAAAAAGAAGTACACCCCCGGCGTGTCCGGCATCTTTTTTGCTTTTTTGTCGAACTGTTCGCGGGTCATGCGCACACACTATAGAACTTTTTTGAGATATTTGCCTGTGTGCGACTTTTTGTTGTTTGCGACCTCTTCAGGCGCGCCCTTGGCTACCAACTGTCCCCCGCCTACTCCCCCCTCGGGGCCAAAGTCGAGTACATAATCGGAGCATTTAATTACATCCATGTTGTGCTCAATCAAAACCACCGAGTTGCCCGCGGCCACCAGGCGGTTAAGAATCTCGATAAGCTTGCGCACATCTTCATAGTGCAGACCTACCGTCGGCTCGTCGAGCAGGTAGATAGTTTTTTGCAAGTGCGGACGGTAGAGTTCTGCCGAAATTTTGACCCGCTGCGCCTCGCCGCCCGAGAGCGTCGTGGCGCTCTGCCCCAACTCAAGGTAGCCCAGGCCCACTTCGTCGAGTGTTTTGAGCCGGTCGTAGATCGCCGGAATATCTTTAAAAAATTCCAAGGCCTCTTCAATAGTCATCTTGAGCACGTCGTAGATGCTTTTCTTGTTGTAGCGGACCTCGAGAGTTTCTTTCATAAACCGTTTGCCGTTGCACACATCGCAGGTTACGTAGACCGTCGGCAAAAAGTGCATCTCTACCGCGATGAGGCCATTACCCTCGCACGCCTCGCAGCGCCCGCCGCCGCGCGCTTGGGGCACGTTAAACGAGAAGCGCGAGGCTTTCCACCCACGAGCACGCGCCTCAGCAGTCTGTGCAAAGAGATCACGAACAAAGGTAAAGGCGCCGGTATAGGTAGCCGGGTTGCTGCGAGGGGTGCGACCAATCGGCGACTGGTCGATAAGTATGGCACGACTCAAATGCTCGGCGCCTTCAAACTTTGCGGCATGGTAGGTCTTGTTGCTGCG